>NZ_LDTF01000149.1 GCF_001477495.1 Sphingomonas yabuuchiae | reverse complement strand
TTGGCGGTGCGCTTGCCCGAGCGGGTCTGGAGCATCCAGAGCTTGGCCTGTTCGACCGTGAACTCGATGTCCTGCATGTCGCGGTAATGCGTCTCGAGCTGGTCGAAGACGGCGGCGAGCTCGGCATAGACCTCGGGCATCGCCTCTTCCATCGAGGCGGGCTTGGCGTTCGCTTCCTCGCGCGCGGCCTTGGTCAGATATTGCGGCGTGCGGATGCCCGCGACCACGTCCTCGCCCTGCGCGTTGATCAGGAACTCGCCATAATAGGCGCGGTCGCCCTTGGAAGGATCGCGCGTGAAGGCCACGCCCGTCGCCGAGGTGTCGCCCATATTGCCGAAGACCATCGCCTGTACGTTGACGGCGGTGCCCCAGTCGGCGGGAATGTCGTTCAGGCGACGATAGACCTTGGCGCGCTCCGACTGCCACGACCCGAACACGGCACCGACCGCGCCCCAGAGCTGGTCGTGCACGTCCTGCGGAAAGGGCTTGCCCCACTGCTCCTCGACCAG
>NZ_LDTF01000148.1 GCF_001477495.1 Sphingomonas yabuuchiae | reverse complement strand
CCCCACTGCTCCTCGACCAGACCCTTATACGTGGTGACCAGCGCCTTCCAATCCTCGGCCGACATCTCCGTATCAAGGGTGAAGCCGTTATCCTCCTTGGCGATCTCGAGCGCTTCCTCGAACGCGCCGTGATCCAGCTCGAGGACGACATCGGCATACATCTGGATGAAGCGGCGATAGCTGTCCCAGGCAAAACGCTCGTCGCCCGCCTTCTTGGCCAGCCCCTCGACGGTGGCGTCGTTGAGGCCGAGGTTCAGCACCGTGTCCATCATGCCCGGCATCGACACCCGCGCGCCCGAGCGGACCGAGACCAGCAGCGGGTTTTCCGGGTCGCCGAAGCGCTTTTCCGTCACCGCCTCGATATGCGCGATGCCGTCGGCCACCTCGTCGCGCAGTTCCTGCGGAAACTGCTCGCCATCCTCGTAATAGCGGGTGCACATCGCGGTCGAGATGGTGAAGCCCGGCGGCACCGGCAGCCCGATCGAGGCCATCTCGGCCAGGTTCGCGCCCTTGCCCCCGAGCAGGTTCTTGTCCCCCTTGCCGCCGTCCGAAACGCCGCCGCCGAAACGGTACACATAGGTCATCGGTTCGATCCTTTACTGGTCGTCACGTCCGACGCCCTGGGGACACAGGCGTCGGTTTTAATAAGGCGATATTGCCGGAGGGGAAGACAGGAACGTTTGCCCCCGTCTCCCGATCCTGTAGCTTATAC
>NZ_LDTF01000147.1 GCF_001477495.1 Sphingomonas yabuuchiae | reverse complement strand
GAGATACCTGAACCGCCTAATCCCGCTCGCCGTCCTTGTGGGACAACGGTCGAGATTAAACGGATAGGTGGGTTTCCCCATTCGGAAATCGTCGGGTCAAAGGTTGCTCACACCTCACCGACGCTTATCGCAGCGTGCCACGTCCTTCATCGCCTGTACATGCCAAGGCATCCACGAATTGCCCTTACCTCACGCTTGAGAGCCCACACCACCACCATCAACGCTGGGCTTGTCTCTCGACAAACCAACTCGGCAGAGCAGCGCGATGTGGCTTAATTGGTGTGGTCATTAAATACTCAGCCAGATATTGTGAATTGCCAGCATCTCAGGTCCGCTCGGCGTTGCCGCCTTGCTTTCCCTTAAAGCCGACACCTTCACGGCATCGATTTTAAAAACCCATTCACAATGTCAAAGATGAGGTGCGCAGTACGCATCTCGCAACCGCTGCTTCCGCAGCGGAACTGGTGTCTTCATCTCTAGGTTGTCTCGGGAGTGGTGGAGCCTATCGGGATCGAACCGATGACCTGATGCTTGCAAAGCAACCGCTCTCCCAGCTGAGCTAAGGCCCCGTAACTCCGCGCGCCGTCAGTCGCAGCAAAGCTGCGCCTTATGGCGCGCTATGCAGCGCTGGCCGTGCTTGTTAGCGTGCGAAATAGCTTGCGCTATTTCGTCTCGCTGCCTGCGCAGTGGTGGGCCGAGTAGGAGTTGAACCTACGACCTCACGCTTATCAGGCGTGCGCTCTAACCACCTGAGCTACCGGCCCCCTGCACTCACCGGCCATAAGGCCGCGAGGCGGTAAGCCAGCTCAAGCTATACTCCCCGTCAGGGGAGTAACCTAGGATGAAGGGACATGAGGACGGCGGATTGGAATGTCTTTGGAATGGGAGGAAGCTCTTCTTCGATACGAGACCGAAGCGCTTTCCGCCGCG
>NZ_LDTF01000146.1 GCF_001477495.1 Sphingomonas yabuuchiae | reverse complement strand
ACCGACGGCGAGACCGCCAACGTCACCCGCGAGGTCGATGGCGGCCTGGAGACGGTGGCCCTGACGCTGCCCGCGATCGTCACCACCGACCTGCGCCTCAACGAGCCGCGCTATGCGTCGCTCCCCAACATCATGAAGGCCAAGTCCAAGCCGATGGCGACCAAGACCGCCGCCGATTACGGCGTCGATGTCGCCCCGCGCCTGACGATCACCCATGTCGCCGAGCCCGGCAAGCGCCAGGCGGGCGTCAAGGTCGGCTCGGTCGACGAGCTGGTCGAGAAACTGAAAGCACTGGGAGTGGCCAAGTGAAGACGCTGGTATGGGTCGAGCATGACGGCGGGTCCGTCAAGGATGCCACGCTGGCGACCGTCACGGCGGCGTCGAAGCTGGGCGAGGTGCACCTGATCGTCGCCGGGCAGGGCGTGGGCGACGTGGCACAGGCGGCGGCGAAGATCGCGGGCGTGGGCAAGGTCCATGTCGCCGACGACGCGGCCTATGCCAACGCGCTGGCCGAGAATGTCGCGCCGCTGATCGCCGAGCTGATGGGCCATCACGACGCCTTCCTCGCGCCGTCGACGACGACCGGCAAGAACATCGCCCCGCGTGTCGCCGCGCTGATCGACGTGATGCAGATTTCGGACATCCTGTCGGTCGAGGGGCCGGACAGCTTCACCCGGCCCATCTATGCGGGCAACGCGATCGCCACCGTCAAGACCAGCGACACCAGGCTGGTCCTGACCGTCCGCACCACCGCGTTCGAGAAGGCGGCGGCCGAGGGTGGTTCGGGCACGGTCGAGGCGGTCGCCGCGACGGGCGACGCGGCCAAGTCCCGCTTCGTCGGTGCGGAAAAGGCCGAGAGCGCGCGTCCCGAGCTGACCAGTGCCAAGATCATCGTCTCGGGCGGCCGCGCGCTGGGCTCGGAGGAGCAGTTCCATGCGCTGATCGACCCGCTCGCCGACAAGCTGGGCGCCGCCGTCGGTGCGAGCCGCGCGGCGGTCGATGCGGGCTATGCCCCCAACGACTATCAGGTCGGGCAGACCGGCAAGATCGTCGCTCCGGAAGTCTATGTCGCGGTCGGCATCTCGGGCGCGATCCAGCATCTGGCGGGGATGAAGGACTCCAAGATCATCGTCGCGATCAACAAGGACGAGGATGCGCCCATCTTCCAGGTCGCCGATATCGGCCTGGTCGGCGACCTCTTCACCGTCGTCCCCGAACTGACCGACAAGGTCTGACCGGCCGGTCTCCCCGCTCCGGGCGGGGTGGGGAGACCTGTCGTCGCGCACTCCGATGGTGTTAAATCCGGATTAGGACTTTAGGCATAGCCTCTACGCCCTGTCGTGGAGTGCCATATGAAGCCAGCCGAACCGCTCGCGCTGAACCATAGCTGGCCCTTGTTCGAGCGTGGCGTGCGTTTCGACCTGGTGCAATTATGA
>NZ_LDTF01000145.1 GCF_001477495.1 Sphingomonas yabuuchiae | reverse complement strand
ACCGCCAATGCGGCGGCGACATGCAGCGCGGTCGGGAAGGTGTCGTTGGACGACTGGCCGCGATTGACGTCGTCATTGGGATGGACCGGCGACTTGCCGCCGCGTGTGCCGGTCAGCATCTCGTTGGCGCGACCCGCAATTACCTCATTGGCGTTCATGTTGGACTGGGTGCCCGAGCCGGTCTGCCAGATGACGAGCGGGAACTGCTCGTCATGGCGCCCGTCGATCACCTCCTGCGCCGCCGCTTCGATCGCATCGGCCTTGTCCGCCGCCAGTCCGTGGCCGCGATTGATCCGCGCTGCCGCCTTCTTCACGATGGCGAGCGCATGGACGATGCCGATCGGCATCTGCTCGCGCGCGCCGAAGGGGAAATTCTCCAGGCTGCGCTCGGTCTGCGCACCCCAATAGGCGCTGGCGGGGACTTCGATGGGGCCGATCGAGTCGGTTTCGGTGCGGGTGGTGGCGTTCTGGGTCATGCGACAGGGACTCACCGATGGGGTCAGGGGTTCCGCCATGACATAGTCGTCACGACGCCGACGCGACAGGGCACGACGCTTGCCTCCCCGTCGCCACCCGCCTATCGCCGCCCGTGCGACAGGTTCCTCGAAAGAGGATCAAAAGGGAATGGGGTGCGATACCCCGGCTGCCCCTGCAACTGTAAGCGGCGAGCCGCCCGCCACGACGCCATTGGGGTAACCCCCGAGAAGGCGGCGGACCGGCCCCGACCCGCGAGCCAGGAGACCTGCCCGTCGCGGTCGTCCTTCGGCTGGTCAGGGTGTACCGGACGAACGGGGCTTGTCCCTCGCGCGGCGACGGCGCCTTTGGAGACTTGCCTGATGACCGAGCCCTTTTCATGCTGAAGCCCGCTGCGAACGGCCCCGCCGTGGTCGCCTGCAACACCTGCCGCCTGTCCGACGAGACGCGCGAGAACGAACAGGGCCAGCGCGGCGGCGCGCTGCTGGTCGAGGCGTTGCGCCGGGTGCAGGCGTCCGACCCCGCTTATGCGCATGTCGCGGTCGAGGAGATGCCCTGCCTCTTCGCCTGCCAGTCCTTCTGCACCGTCCACCTGCGCTGCCCCGGCAAGGTCGGATATGTCATGGGCAAGTTCACGCCCGATGACGACGCCGCGCGCGCCATATTGGACTATGCCCGCGCCTATGCCGACAGCGATTGGGGACAGGTGCCCTACAAGCAATGGCCGCAAGGGGTAAAAGGCCATTTCCTGACCCGCACGCCCCCCGAAGGATATGTCGTCGAATGACCGCTTTCCCCAACGTCGCCGCGTTCGAGGCGGCGCTCGCCACCCTGCCCCGGGCCGATGACCAGGCCCGCGCCGCCGCTGCCGCGCGACAGGGCCAGTTGACCAAGCCCCCGGGTTCGCTGGGCCGACTGGAGGACATCGCGATCTTCCTTGCCGGGTGGCAGGGCGTCGAGCGGCCCCGGATCGAACGCGGCCGTGCGGTCATCTTCGCGGGCAATCACGGCGTCACCGCACGCGGCGTCAGCGCCTTTCCGGCCGAAGTGACGGTGCAGATGGTCGCCAATTTCGCCGCCGGGGGGGCCGCGATCAACGCGCTGGCAACGGCGGCGGGGCTGGAACTGGCCGTGGTGCCGCTCGACCTCGACCGGCCGACCGCCGATTTCACCGCCGCCCCTGCGATGACCGAGGAGGAATGCCTCAGCGCCCTGTCCGCCGGGGCGGAGGCGGTGGGCGATGCCGACCTGCTGGTTCTGGGCGAGATGGGCATCGGCAACAGCACCGCCGCCGCCGCGCTTGCCGCCGCCAGTGTCGGGGGGGCACCCGCCCTCTGGGTCGGGCCGGGCACCGGAGTCGATGCCGAGGGCGTCCAGCGCAAGGCGGCGGTGGTGGCCGATGGCCTCGCACTGCATCGCGAGCATCTGACCAACGCCTTTGAGATTCTGCGCCGCCTGGGCGGGCGCGAGATTGCGGCGATGGCGGGCGCGGTGCTGGCGGCGCGACACAAGCGGATTCCGGTGGTCCTCGACGGCTTTATCGGCACCGCCGCCGTGGCACCGCTGGCCCATGCGAATCCGGCGATCGGCGCGCATTGCCTGTCGGGCCATTGTTCGGCCGAGCCGGGCCATGTCCTGCTACTCGCCCGGCTGGGGCTGGAGCCGATCCTGTCCCTGAACATGCGACTGGGCGAGGCGAGCGGTGCGGCGGTCGCGGTACAGGTCATCCGTTCCGCGATCGCGGCGCATGACGGCATGGCAACCTTTGCCGAGGCGGGCATCGCGGGCGCGTGACCGGCTTTCGCCTCCATCTGCTCCGTCACGGCGAGCCCGAGCTGATGGGGCGGATGCTGGGGCGAACCGACAGCCCCGCCACGGCCGGGGGCATCGCGGCCTGTGTCGCGCGGGCGGGTGGGCTGGACGTCACCCGCCGCATCGCCTCCGACCTGTCGCGCGCACGCGCCTGCGCCGAGGCGATCGGCCCGGCCGAGGTCGATCCGCGCTGGCGGGAACTGGATTTCGGCGAGTGGGACGGGATGGCGGCGGCCGAGATCGCGCCCGAGGCACTGGCCCGCTTCTGGGACGATCCCGATGCCGCCCCGCCGCCGGGTGGCGAGCGCTGGTCCGATCTGGTCGCCCGCGTGCGCGAGGCCATCGCCGACCTGCCGCCCGAGCCGACCCTGATCGTCACCCATGGGGGCGCCATGCGCGCGGCATTGCATGTCCTGTGCGGGTTCGACCTGCGCGCGACATGGTCGTTCGCTCTGCCCTATGCTGCGCTGGTCACGCTGGAAGTATGGGACGGCACGCCCCGCCGCGCGCAGGTGACCGGGTTGATGACCACATGAAGGCGCTGATCGTCGCGCTGGGCTTCCTGACCCGCCTGCCCATGCCGCGCGTCGAGGCGAACGAAGCGGATTTCGCGCGGGCCATCCGGCTTTACCCGGTGGCCGGGCTGGTCATCGGGATGATCGTTGCGGGTACGGACTGGCTGGGCGCGCACATCGATCCGTGGACGGGGGCGCTGGCGGCGCTGGTCGCCTGGGTCTGGGCGACGGGGGCGCTGCATCTGGACGGGCTGGCCGACCTGTCCGACGGGCTGGGTGCGGCGCATGGCGACCGGTCGCGGCTGCTGGCGGTGATGGCCGATCCGCATATCGGCAGCTTCGGCGTGGTCTCACTGACGATGCAGTTGCTCGCCAAGCTGGTGCTGCTCCATGCGCTACCACCCGCCGCATGGCCAGTCGTGGCGCTGATCCCCGCGGCCGCACGGGTCGGGCCGCTGGTCTGGGCGCGACTGTTGACGCCCTTACGCCCCGGCGGTCTGGGCGCGATGGTCGCTAAAGCGGTACGGCTGGCCGACATGATCGGCTGGATTCTCGCCACGCTCGTGCTGGGCCTGTTCCATCCGCCACTGGCGATCGCACCGATCGTCATCGTGGCGCTGTCGCTCTGGTTTCGACGCAAGCTGGGCGGCGTGACCGGTGATGTGCATGGTGCCGGAATCGAGCTGACCGAAACCGCGCTGCTGCTCGCCGCCGTGGTTTACGCCCTGCCCTGAGCGATCCGCAGCAGCGCGTCGCCATCGACATGCGCCTCCAGCACGGCGGCGATGGCGTCCAGCGCGGCATCGACATCGGCGCGGTGATCCGGCCCCTGCCCCGCCACGCCGATCCGCGCCAGCCACGCCGCGCGCTGCCCCGCCTCGCCCAGCAGGCCATGGACATAGCTGCCCGCGACCAGCCCGTCGGCGCTCATCGCCCCCTCCGCACGGCCATCGGCGAGATGCCCCACGGCGCGCGCGGTATCGGGGCCGCTGGTTCGCCCCAGATGGATTTCATAGCCCGAGAAACCCGCCCCCAGCGCCTCGCCCGTCACCGGCCGGACGGTCTTTTCGCCGGTGAGCACGGTCTCGACGTCGAGCAGTCCCAGCCCAGCAACCGTCCCCGCCGGCCCCTCAATCCCGTCCGGATCGGCGACCGACCGGCCGAGCATCTGGTATCCGCCACACAGGCCCAGCACGGGCCGTCCACGCCGGACGTGCGCGGCGATATCGATGTCCCAGCCTTGCGCCCGGAGGAAGGCGAGGTCGGCGATGGTCGCCTTCGACCCCGCCAGCACGATCATCGCGGCATCGGGGATAGCCTCGCCGGGGCGGACCATGACGAGGTCGACCTGCGGTTCCAGCCGAAGCGGATCGAGATCGTCGAAATTGGCGATGCGCGGCGTGATCGGACAGGCGATGACCACCTGTCCCCCGGCGCCTGTACGGCTCCGCTCCAGAACGACCGCATCCTCGCTGGGCAGCCGCGCGGCGTCCGCCAGCCAGGGTATCAGCCCCAGCGAATGCCAGCCGGTATGCTCGGCGATCACGCGCATACCATCGGCGAACAGTGCCGGGTCGCCGCGGAACTTGTTGACCAGAAAACCGCGGATCATCGCGGCGTCCTGGGGGTCGATCACCGCCTTCGTACCGACCAGCGACGCGATCACCCCGCCGCGATCGATATCCCCCGCCAGCACCACCGGCACGTTCGCCGCACGCGCAAAGCCCATATTGGCGATGTCGCCGCTGCGCAGATTGACCTCGGCGGGCGACCCGGCGCCCTCGACGATCACGAGATCGCATTCCGCCTCCAGCCGACGATAGCAGTCGACCACTTCGGGAAGCAGCCCGACCCGCCCCTCACGCCATTTGGACGCAGGAAGCATCCCCCGCACCTGCCCGCGCACGATCAGTTGCGAGGTGCGATCACCCTGCGGCTTGAGCAGCACCGGATTCATGTCGACATGCGGGGCAACGCGCGCCGCCATCGCCTGGGTCGCCTGCGCCCGCCCGATCTCGCCGCCATCGGGCGTCGCGGCGGCGTTGTTGCTCATATTCTGCGGCTTGAAGGGACGAACGCGCAGCCCGCGATTGGCGAAGACGCGGCACAGGCCCGCCACCAGTACCGACTTGCCCACGTCCGAGCCGGTGCCCTGGATCATCACGCCAGCCATGCGACGCTCCCCGCGATCACCCAGAGCAGCAGGCAGGCGCGCGCATAGATTTGCAGGGCGGTCACGATGTCCTTCGGCGAAGCGGCCCGCCCCTCTCGCCCGATCCATGGCTTGATCTGGGTCACGCCGTCATAGGCGACCGGTCCCGCCAGCGCGACGCCCAGCGCCCCTGCCATCGCCGCCTCGGGCCAGCCCGCATTGGGCGAGGCGTGGGAGCGCGCGTCGCGCTTCATCACCGCCCAGCCGCCCGCTCCCGCCACGCAGACCAGCACGCCCGCGATCCGCGCGGGCACCCAATTCGCCCCGTCGTCGATCCGCGCCGCCGCCCAGCCGAATGCCCGCCAACGCGGCTCCTTATGCCCGATGATGCTGTCGGCGGTATTGATCGCCTTGTACATCCACACCCCCGGTAGCCCGAGGAGCAGCAGCCAGAAAAGCGGCGCGACGATGCCGTCGCAGAAACTCTCCGCCAGCGTCTCGATCGCGGCGCGCGACACCCCCGCTTGGTCCAGCCGCCCGGTATCGCGGCCGACGACCCGCGCGACCAGCGCGCGGGCGGCAGGCAAGTCACCGCGCAGCAGCGCGTCGGCGACGGGCCGGACATGCACGTACAGGCTCCGCTGTGCGAGGGCGGGCCAAGCCAGCACGGCGCTGGCGATCCAGCCCCAGCGGCCGAGCAGAAGGTGCGATTCCCGGTCGATCCCCCATGCTATTCCGCCGGTCAGCACGATCAGCACGACCATGGTCACGACGCCCAGGCCTCGCCGCACGCCTTCGGGACGCTTGGGGGAGTTGCCCAGCCGCTCGGCCAGATTCAGGAACCGCGCAAACGCCCCCACCGGATGGCCGACGCGCGCATAAAGCCGGTCCGGCCAGCCGATCGTCGCATCGAACGCCAGCGCGACCAG
>NZ_LDTF01000144.1 GCF_001477495.1 Sphingomonas yabuuchiae | reverse complement strand
CGTGGCCGAGACGCTGACCGTCTGCGGGCGCATCGCGTCCCATTCGTTGAAGCGCAGCGGCCGGTTGTCGATCGCCGACGGCAGGCGGAAGCCATATTCGGCCAGCGTGATCTTGCGCCGATGGTCGCCGCGCGACATGCCGTTGATCTGGCCGATGGTGACATGGCTCTCATCGACGAACAGCACCGCATTTTCCGGCAGATACTCGAACAAAGTGGGCGGCGGCTCGCCGGGCAGGCGGCCGGTCAGGAAGCGGCTGTAATTCTCGATGCCGTTGCAGCTGCCAGTGGCCGCGATCATCTCCAGGTCGAAATTGGTGCGCTGCTCCAGCCGCTGCCGTTCTAGCAGCTTGCCCTCGATCTCCAATTCTTTCAGCCGCTCGGTCAGCTCGAATTTGATCGCCTCGACCGCCTGTTTCATCGTCGGGCCAGGGGTCACATAGTGGCTGTTGGCGTAGATGCGCACCGAGTTGAGGCTGGCGACCTTCTTGCCGGTCAGCGGATCGAACTCGACGATCTCCTCGATCTCGTCGCCGAAAAAGGACATGCGCCAGGCCGAATCCTCATAGTGCTGTCCCTTATACACAT
>NZ_LDTF01000143.1 GCF_001477495.1 Sphingomonas yabuuchiae | reverse complement strand
CGGTGCTGGTCAGCGTCGCGGTGTAGGCGATGCCGACGGTCGCCGCCGGCAACGGACCCGAGGCCGGTGCGACGACCAGCGTCGGGGCGGTCACCGTGACGGTGACGGTCGCGGGCGCGCTGGTGCCGGACGCATTGGTCGCGGTGTAGGTGAAGCTGTCGCTCCCCGAATAACCGGCGGCCGGCGTGTAGCTGATGCCGGTGCCCGAGGCGGTGGCCGTGCCGTGTGCCGGCGCGGTGGCGACGGCGACCGAGGTCGCAGCGCCACCCGACAGGGCGAGCGTCACTGCATTGGCGGTGCTGTTGGCGGCGACGGTCGTGCTGACCGCGCCGGCGACGGGTGCCTGGACGGCAACCTCCAGCGTATAGGTTGCGGTGCCGGTGGCACCATGCGCGTCGGTGACCGTGACGGTGACGGTGTAGCTGCCAGCCGTGGTCGGCGTGCCCGAGAGCGTGCCGTTGGCGGCCAGCGTGACGCCAGCGGGCAGGCCCGTGGCGCTGTAGCTGTACGGCGCGGTGCCGCCGGTGCTGGTCAGCGT
>NZ_LDTF01000142.1 GCF_001477495.1 Sphingomonas yabuuchiae | reverse complement strand
GCGGGCAGGACCAGCGCCGCGCCCAAAGCGCCGGCCATGAACGGCCCCGAACAGGGCGTCGCCACGAACGCCGCCAGCGCGCCGGTCGCGAACGATCCCATCGCCCCCGATCGTCCGGCGAAAGCGGGGGTCGGCAGTTCGAACAGCCCGGCCAGATTGAACGCGATGCCCGCGACCAGCAGCAACAGGATACCGATCACGCGCGGGTCCTGAAGCTGGAACGCCCAGCCCGCACTCTGCCCGCCCGCGCGCAACGCCAGCAACACGATGCCCAGGCCGACGCACACCAGCACGACGCCCGCCGTATAGGCCAGCGCCTCGGTCCGGGCGTGCCGCTCGTCCCCGCCACCCTTGGCGAGGCTCAGCGCCTTCAGGCTCAGGATCGGGAAAACGCAGGGCATGATGTTGAGCAGCAACCCGCCCAGCACCGCGCCCAGAAACGCCAGCGCGATCGCGCCGAAACCCCGATCCGCAGTCCCGCCCGCCCCGGCGATGGCGCCCGGCCTGGCGGCGAAGG
>NZ_LDTF01000141.1 GCF_001477495.1 Sphingomonas yabuuchiae | reverse complement strand
CGAAGCCATCGCGGCGGGCGTCGACCTCTGACCATCGCATGGGACAGGTGGGAATGGCCCTCCCCCTTGCTCCTGCCCCCGATCGACCGCGACCGGCTTGTCGCGGGATCGCGCACCGGGTAGCGGACAATGCCATGTCCGATCTTGCCGAAATCCGCGACGAATATGAATTTCTCGACGCCGACGATCGCTATCGCCTGCTGATTGATCTGGGCCGTGCGCTGGAGCCGATGCCCGAGGCGTTGAAGACCGATGCGACGCTGGTGCGGGGATGCTCGGCCTCGGTCTGGGTCTATCCGACCAAGGGTGATGCCGAGGGGCTGCACTTCCTGGCGGACTCGAATGCGGCGATTACCAAGGGGATCATCGCGCTGGTGCTGAAGACGGTGCAGGACAAGACGCCTGCGGAAATCCTGGCGACCGATATCGAGGGCGAACTGGCCCCGTTCGATCTGAAGAACCAGCTGAGTTCCAACCGGACCCAGGGAATTCCGAACATGATCGCGTTGATCCGGGAGACCGCCGGGCGGTATTGATTTGTGGCTGCAGGCTCGCTGAGACACCCGCCCCTCCCCCATCCCCTCCCG
>NZ_LDTF01000140.1 GCF_001477495.1 Sphingomonas yabuuchiae | reverse complement strand
GGTCCGGCAGTTTCTGGGGGAGGCGCTGCTTGTCGCGCTGCTCGCGGCGCTGGGCGGCCTGATCCTCGCCGAACTCGGCCTGCCGATGATCAACGCCGCCGGGGGACTGACGCTGTCGCTCGATTATGCCGTAGTGCTGCCCAGCCTGGCACTGCTGGCGTTGGTCGTCGGAGGGCTTGCGGGTCTGTATCCGGCGCTGTTGCTGTCGCGCTTTCCAGCGGCGGCGGTGCTGGCCTCGTCCCGGTCGCCGGGCGGCGGCCGGGCCGGGGCGCGGGTGCGCGAGATGCTGGTGGTGTTCCAGTTTGCGCTCGCCATCGCCTTCATGATCGGCACGGTCGTATTGATCGCGCAGACCCGCCATGTCCGTAACACCGATGTCGGATTTGGCCGCGATGGGCTGGTGATCGTCAATTCAACCAGCGACGGCGCGGTGACCGAACCGCAATTGACCGCATTCATGGCGAGGGCCGCAGCCTTGCCGGGAGTACGGTCGATCACGACGTCCGACTCCTCACCAGGGGCCAGCAGCTTCAACAGCGACAGCTATGCCGTGCCCGGAAAGCCCGAGCCCGGTCCCAGCCTGCAAGCGATCATCACGTCGCCAAATTTCTTTCCGACCTTTGGGATCAAGCTGATCGCGGGCCGGCTGCCCGACGATGCACATCGCGCGGATGATGCGCGCAATGCCGACGATGCTACGCGGGTAGTTCCCAATGTCGTCGTCAACCGCAAGGGGGCCGAGGCCCTCGGCTTCGACAGTCCGGAGGCCGCGATCGGCAAGACGGTCGGGCGGGCCAATCCCCGCACGATCATCGGCGTCGTGGAGAATGCCCGCTTCTTTTCGCCACGCGATTCCGTCAATCCGACCATGTATTATTATCATTCGCGCTTCTCGACGATCCCGCGCACGACCCTGCGCGTCGAGGGCGATCCGGGTGAGACGATCGCGGCGCTACGCGGTATCTGGCGCCAGACCGCGCCTCAGGTGCCCTTCGACGCGAAGACCGCGAACCAGAACATGGAGGAATATTACAAGGCCGACGATCGTGCTACCCGTCTGTTCGGGATCGGCGCCGGGCTGGCTGTCCTGATCGGCTGCGTCGGGCTCTGGGGTCTGGCGTCGTTCAACACGCAGCGGCGGGTGAAAGAAATCGGTATCCGCAAGACGCTTGGCGCGTCGGCCACCGATATCGTCCGCTTGCTGGTCGGGCAGTTCCTGCGGCCCGTGCTGATTGCCAATCTGGTCGCCTGGCCGCTGGCCTATGTCGCGATGCGGACTTGGCTGGCGGGGTTCGACGACCGGGTGTCGCTGTCGCCGCTCTATTTCGCGGCGGCCACGGCACTGGCGCTGAGCATCGCGGTGCTGACCGTGCTGGGTCAGTCGCTCAAGGCCAGCCGTGCAGCCCCGGCCTGGGCGCTGCGCCATGACTAAGCGCGGAGCGTGGTGGCTGATGGGGGCGGCCCTGTCTGCGGCCACCCCCGCCTCGGCCGAGACGTTGCGGGAGGCGATGGCGGCGGCGTGGGAGGGCAATCCCGAACTCGCCGCCGCGCGCGCCCGGCAGGAGGCGCTGGCCGAAACGCCGAATCAGGCGCGCGTCGCCGGGCGGCCGACGGCAGGGGCAACGGGCAATGCGGGCTATGACCGGCTGGGCTATGACGGCAGCGGTACGCGGACGGGGACGACCTCGGCGCTGGGCGGTGTCAACGCGACCCTGCCGATCTGGACCGGCGGTCGGGTGTCGTCGGCCGTGCGCGCGGCGAAGGGTGATGTCGCGGCGGGGGGCGAAGCCTTGCGCGATGTCGAGGCCGATGTGCTCGAGCGGGTCGTCGGTGCCTATGCCGATCTTCTCTACACCCAGCAGGCGGTCGAGGTCGCGCGGGTCGGGATCGCGCGGCTCGACAGCCAGGTGGCGGAGGCCAGGTCCCGCTACGGCCTGGGGCAGGCGACCCGCACCGACGTCGCGCAGTTGGAGGCGCAGCGGGCCAGCGTCGTCTCCAACCTGGTCGATGCCGAGGGAGCGGCGGCGACCGCAGCGGCAGCGTATCGGGCCATCGTAGGGCGCGACGCAGGGATGCTGGACCCGACGATCGCGCCGCCCGCCGCCTTGCCCCGCACGCTGGCCGATGCACGCACGGCGGCGGAAGCAAGCAATCCGCTGCTCCTTGCTCAGCAGCGTCGGGTGGACGCCGCCACCGCGCG
>NZ_LDTF01000014.1 GCF_001477495.1 Sphingomonas yabuuchiae | reverse complement strand
GTCTCGTGGGCTCGGTGACGATCAGCGGGACCTCGATCCCCGCGCTGACCACCCGCCGGGCCGAGACCACGCTGGAACTGGGTTCCGGCCAGAGCATGATGATCGGCGGCCTGCTGTCCAACTCGCGCGACAATTCGATCGAGAAGACGCCGTGGCTGGGCGACCTGCCGCTGATCGGCTCGCTGTTCCGCTCCAACGCGTTCAAGCGCAACGAGACCGAGCTGGTCATCATCATCAC
The DNA here is from genome assembly GCF_001477495.1 of Sphingomonas yabuuchiae. GTDB lineage: Bacteria > Pseudomonadota > Alphaproteobacteria > Sphingomonadales > Sphingomonadaceae > Sphingomonas > Sphingomonas yabuuchiae_A. The sequence continues at coordinate 4,929 of NZ_LDTF01000014.1, read as the reverse complement.
CCCCTATCTGGTGAAGCCGGTCAACTCGCCCTCCGAGATCGCGCTGCCGACCGACGGGATGCGTCCGGCCAATGACGCCGAACGCGTGCTGCTGGGCCGGATGGGCGGCGGCGGCGATACGTCAACGCCGCGCCCGGTGCCGATCATGGCCCCGCCGGTTCAGGGTCGGCCGATGGCCGCCGAGGTCGCCCCCGTGCCGCATGGCACCGCGACCCCGCTGCCCGCCAAGAAGAAGAATATGCCGACTCCGGGCTTCTCCGAATGACCGCCTGCCCAAGGATACTGCGCCCCATGCGTCGCTCGCCCCTCCTTCTGATGCCGCTCGGCCTGATGCTGATGACCGGTGCCTGCATGGGTGCCGGTCAGCCGGATCTGGAAACCCGGCATCAGCCGGTCGTGTCGCAGACCGAATATGCGCTCGACCTGGCGCTGTCCGGCGGACGGCTGGCGGCGGATGAGGATCGACGGCTCGACGGCTGGGCGCGCAACCTGCATCTCGGCTATGGCGACCGCGTCGTGGTGGAGGACCCGGCGGGCGAAGGCCCCGACGCCTATCGCGACGTCGCGGGCGTCATCGGCCGCTATGGCCTGCTGCTGGGTCAGGCGTCGCCGATCACGCGCCGTCCGGTCGCCCCCGCGACGATCCGCGTGGTCGTGACGCGCGCCCGTGCCTCCGTACCGGGCTGCCCCGACCTGCGCAGCGACACCGCGCTCGACTGGGAGGGCAAGACCTCATCCAACCAGGGTTGCGCGATCAATCGCAACCTCGCGGCGATGGTCGCCAACCCCACCGACCTGGTACAGGGCGTGCCCGGTGCCGCCACCAGCGATACCGAGACGGGCACCCGCGGGGTCAAGGCCCTGCGCGCCGCCCCGCCGACGGGGCGCGGCGGCACCACGCTGCGCGATCCCAATAGCAGCCAGGGCGGCGGCGGTGGCGGTGGCGCTTCCTCGGGGGGCGCACAGTGAACGCCCCCTGGAAACCCGCCATGCTGACCGTCCGCGATCCGTTCCTCGCCTTTGTGAGCGACGACTGGACGGTCGAGGCGATCCGCCCGCTGGTCGCCGAACAGGGGTGGTCGGTCGACAAGGTCATGAAGGGCGGCCTGTCCGGTGCGATCCAGTCGCTGTCGGTACTGGCCAGCCCGCAGATTCTGCTGGTCGACCTGACCGATATCGCCGATCCCGTCAGCGAGATCGGCAATCTGGCCGAGGTTTGCGAACCCGGCACCATCGTGATCGCGGTCGGATCGGTCAACGACGTCCGGCTGTACCGCTCGCTGGTGGCCAGCGGCCTGCACGACTATCTGCTGAAGCCGATCAACGCCGACCAGTTGCGTGAGACGATCGCACAGGCCCGCACCATCCTGCACGCGCCACGCGCCATGGAGATGGCTCCCGAAAAGGCGACGTGCAGCGTCGCGGTGGTCGGCGTACGCGGCGGCGTGGGCGCCTCGACCATCGCCGCGTCGCTCGGCTGGTTGATGGCCGAGCGGCTCGACCGGACGACGGCGCTGCTCGATCTGGATGTCCATTTCGGCACCGCCGCGCTGGCGCTGGACCTGGAGCCGGGACGCGGACTGGTCGATGCGATCGACAATCCCAGCCGCATCGACGGGCTGTTCCTGGAACGCGCCATGGTCAAGGCGTCGGAAAAGCTGGCGATCCTGTCGGCCGAAGCGCCGATCAGCGCGCCGATCCTGACCGATGGCCAGGCCTTTGCCCAGTTGCAGGACGAGATGCGCCTGAACTTCGAGACGACGATCGTCGACCTGCCGCGCGGGATGATGATCCAGCAGCCGATGCTGGTCGGATCGGCGCAGACCATCGTGCTCGTCACCGAGCTGACCCTGGCCGCCGCGCGCGACACCATCCGCCTGCTGTCCTGGGCCAAGACCCATGCGCCGCAGGCCACCGTGCTGACCATCGCCAACCGCGTCCAGCCGCCCGGCCAGTGCGAGATCGCGCAGAGCGATTTCGAGGGTTCGATCGAACGCCCCATCGATTTCGTCATGCCCTATGATCCCAAGCTGGTCGTCCAGGCCGCCAAGGTCGGCAAGCCCATCGCCGAACTCGGCCGCACCTCGCGCACCGTCGCACCGCTGATCGAGCTGACCCAGCGGCTTTGCGCCTCGGCCGAGGGCAATGTCGACATGTCCGCCAAACGCGGCCTGCTCGACCGGTTCGACCTGAAGGCGCTGCTTGGCAAGCGGACACGGGCCGACTGACGAGCATGTCGATGACGGCGACCCTGATCCTGGCCATGGGCGTCTTTCTGACGCTGGTGCTGGCCATGGCGGCCTTTGCCGCGCCTGCCCGGTCGCGTAGCCAGACGCGGCGGCTGGCGGGGCTGCGCGGTCGCGTCGCGCTCGACCTCGGCAAGCCGCTGGAGGCCGTCGCCGCCTCACGCGGGATCGCGCTGGCCGGTGACACGCGGATGGACAAGGCGTTCGGCCGCCTGCTCCCCAATCCCGCCAAGCTGGCCACGCGGCTGGACCGTACCGGACGCGACTGGACCGTCGGCCAATATGGCATGGCCAGTGCGGGACTGTCGTTCGGGATGCTGGTCCTGCTGATGCTGTTCGGCCTGCCCTTTTTCGGCGCGCTGCTGCTCGGCCTGTGCCTCGGCCTCTGGGTGCCGCATATCGTCATCGGGCGGCTGATCGCACGGCGGCGCGACAAGTTCGTCACGCGCTTTCCCGATGCGATCGAACTGCTGGTCCGCGGCCTGCGCTCGGGTCTGCCGATCAGCGAGACGATGGCGGTCGTCGCTCTGGAACTGCCCGGTCCGGTCGGCGAGGAATTCCGCGGCGTTTCCGACCGGATGCGCATCGGCCGCAGCATGGACGCCGCGCTTCAGGAAACCGCCGACCGGCTCGACATTCCAGAATTCCGCTTCTTCGTCATCGCCATCGCGATCCAGCGCGAAACGGGCGGCAACCTGGCCGAGACGCTCTCCAACCTGGCCGACGTTCTGCGCAAGCGTGCGCAGATGAAGCTGAAGATCAAGGCGATGTCGTCCGAATCCAAGGCATCGGCCTATATCATCGGCTTTCTGCCCTTTGGCGTGTTCGGCATGATCTGGATGATCAACCAGCCCTATATGGCCCGCTTCTTCATCGATCCGCGGCTGATGCTGGTCGGGGCCGCGGGCTTCCTCTGGATGGGCCTTGGCGCCTTCATCATGTCCCGCATGATCAGTTTCGAGATCTGAATGACCAGTCCCGCGCCCGCCATTCTCGGCCTCGACCCCGCATCGTTCAGCGCGCTGCTCTGGGGCGTCTGCGTCTTTGCGCTGCTGGTCGCGGGCTACGTCCTGATCGGGAGCCGCGACCCGATGACGAAGCGGGTGCGCGCCTTGAACGAACGGCGCGAACTGCTGAAGGCGGGGATCGACAGCGGCCCCAGGCGCCGGGCGCAGTTGATCGACCGCGCCACGTTGCTGGAGCGGATGCGCACCGTCCTGGGCGCGCTCAAGATGCTGCAGGACGAACAGGTCAAGGCGATCCAGCTGCGCCTGCTCCAGGCGGGCATCCGCTCGAAGGAAATGGCGTTCGCCGTGATCTTCGGACGGCTGGCCCTGCCGATCGTTCTGGGCGGCGGCATGGCCCTGTGGGTCTATGGCACCGAGGACTTTGCCGATTGGAGCGGTTTCAGCCGCTACATGATCGTCGCGGGCACGCTCCTGCTGGCCTATAAGGCCCCGGACCTGGCGCTCAAGAACCAGGTCGACAAGCGGACCGCCGCGATCCGCAAGGGCCTGCCCGATGCGCTCGACCTGATGGTCATCTGCGCCGAGGCGGGCCTGACCGTCGATGCCGCCTTTGCCCGCGTATCGCGCGAACTGCGCCGCGCCTATCCCGAACTGGGCGACGAATTTCAGCTGACCTCGGTCGAACTGGGCTTCCTGACCGACCGGCGGCAGGCGCTGGAAAACCTGGCCATGCGGGTCAATCTCGATTCGCTGCGCGGGGTCGTCACCACGATGATCCAGACCGAGAAATACGGCACGCCGCTGGCCAGCGCCCTGCGCGTCCTGTCGGCCGAGTTCCGCCACGAACGCATGATGCGCGCCGAGGAAAAGGCCGCGCGCCTGCCCGCGATCATGACCGTGCCGCTGATCCTGTTCATCCTGCCGGTGCTGTTCGTCGTCATCCTCGGCCCTGCCGCCTGTTCGATCAAGGACACGTTGATCGCAGGACAATAGGGATCGCCGGACAATAGGGATCGCGGGGCAATAAGCCCGACTTCGCAACCAGCGCCCCCGCCAGTCGTTGACCGGTCGTAACAGACCAAATTCAACAGGATGGGATCGACGCGATGCTGTTCACTTCGACGACGCAGTTCGCCGTGCTGGGGCTGGTCCTCATCGCGGGTTGGCTCTTCGGGCTGGCGAGCCATCCGGGCGGGCGCAAATGGCGCAACCGCTATGCCACGGAGCGGGACGCCCATGCCGCGCAGGTGAAGGATACCGAAGCCAAGCTGTCGGCGGCACAAACCCGCATCGCCGAGCTGGAAAAGGAAAACCACCGTCTGGCCAGCGCCAAGCCGGTCGCGGCGGCACCGGTGGTGGAGCGGGCGGCGCCCGCCTCGACCTATCGCCCGGTTGCGGCGAGCGCTGCGCGGCCGGCCTATCCGGCGGGGGAGCGTCGCGGTTGGTTCGACTTCGGGAACCGCGTGACGACGCACGGGTGATGGTTTCGTGGGTTGGGCTCGGTGAGACACCCAGCCCTCCCCCATCCCCTCCCGCCTGCGGGAGGGGCGTGCCAAGCCGAAACGTCCCGCGCTTAAAGCGGCCTACGGCTCGTCAGGAAACGGAACGGTTGCCCAGTAACGCTCCCCTCCCGCAAGCGGGAGGGGATGGGGGAGGGAAGGTTCCGGGCGATAAACCCGCCGAAACCACCCCTCCCCCAAAAATCACCGCCGCTA
>NZ_LDTF01000139.1 GCF_001477495.1 Sphingomonas yabuuchiae | reverse complement strand
TTCGACAGATTGGGCCTGACGCTTTTGCCGGCCTCGGGCTTGGTATTGGCCGCGACCGAAGTCGTCACCGGATCGGCAACGACCGGCGGCGGCGGCGGGTTAACGGTCAGCGTATAGGTTGCGGTGCCGGTGGCACCATGCGCGTCGGTGACCGTGACGGTGACGGTGTAGCTGCCGGCGGTGGTCGGCGTGCCCGACAGGGTGCCGTTGGCGGCCAGCGTGACGCCGGCGGGCAGGCCCGTGGCGCTGTAGCTGTACGGCGCGGTGCCGCCGGTGCTGGTCAGCGTCGCGGTGTAGGCGGTGCCGACGGTCGCCGCCGGCAACGGACCCGAGGCCGGTGCGACGACCAGCGTCGGGGCGGTCACCGTGACGGTGACGGTCGCCGCAGCACTGGTGCCGGACGCATTGGTCGCGGTGTAGGTGAAGCTGTCGCTCCCCGAATAACCGGCGGCCGGCGTGTAGCTGATGCCGGTGCCCGAGGCGGTGGCCGTGCCGTGTGCCGGCGCGGTGGCGACCGCGACCGAGGTTGCAGCGCCACCCGACAAGGCGAGCGTCACCGCATTGGCGGTGCTGTTGGCGGCAACGGTCGTGCTGACCGCACCGGCGACGGGTGCCTGGACGGCAACCTCCAGCGTATAGGTTGCGGTACCGGTAGCGCCGTTGGCGTCAGTGACTGCGACGGTGACGGTGTAGCTACCAGCCGTGGTCGGCGTGCCCGAGAGCGTGCCGTTGGCGGCCAGCGTGACGCCAGCGGGCAGGCCCGTGGCGCT
>NZ_LDTF01000138.1 GCF_001477495.1 Sphingomonas yabuuchiae | reverse complement strand
CAGCCCTGGGCTAGATGGCATACGGGTGCGGTCATAATCCCCAAGCCAGGTGCATCGATTTTATACCCACACACCCCGAAGCGAGGCCTCCTCACCTCGGGGCCCCATCAAGTACCACTTGATGGGGATTGTTATTCGCGGACTCTATTGCCTGGTGGCCATAGCGTCGGTGTCCCACCCGATCCCATCCCGAACTCGGCCGTGAAACCCGACTGCGCCAATGGTACTACTGCTCAAGCAGTGGAAGAGTAGGGCGTCGCCAGGCATTACAGCCCGCGAATACACAAAAACCCATTCACATCGTCTCTGCCCAACACCTCCGCGGGGTGGAGCAGCCCGGTAGCTCGTCAGGCTCATAACCTGAAGGCCGCAGGTTCAAATCCTGCCCCCGCAACCACCTCAAACACCAAACACAACCGCCTCTGGATACCCCGAGGCGGCTTTTTTGTGCCTCTTTGGTTTGGCGCCCCCGGCACCCGTTCAGGCCGGCCACCAACTGCCAGCCTCCCGCACAGTCCGGGCTCTCCAAACCGCCATTGCCGGGTTCCCTTCGCCTTCGAATGCGCCTCACGCACAATAGCGGTTTCGAGGAACGTTCCGCGCCGTCTGGCCTGGCCTGACCGGAGTGGATCGTCTCCC
>NZ_LDTF01000137.1 GCF_001477495.1 Sphingomonas yabuuchiae | reverse complement strand
CCCCGCGCCATCGTGTTGAGCACGCGCGAGCGATAGACGAGATCGTTGGACGACAGGATCAGCGGCGCATGGGCGGTCCAGAACAGGATGCGCCGCCCCCAGAGATCGGGCCGCCAGGCGACGGCATCGACCGTCTCGGCAAAGGCATCGAGCCAGCGGCCCATAAGGTATTCGGCGATCGGCGCGCCCTGTTGCCGGGTGGCCACCGTCGACAGATCGCGCAGCCAAGCGAAGCTGTGCAGATGATCCGCGAACCCCGTCGACCAGTCGGGCCGGGCGAAATCGATCGACTCGACCCCGCGCTCCTCGCCCCGCCAGTCGAGCACCCCGCCGAGCAGCGCATGACCGCGCTCGATATCGCCCAATATGGGGTCCTCGGGCACCGCCATAAGCTTGAGCGGATGCCGCCCCTTCAGCCGCAGCGAATGCAGCGGCGTGCGCCAGGTCAGCCGGTGAAGATGCTCGCTGAGCCGATCCGCCAGCGACAGGCCGCCGGTCTGGACGCGGACCAGGCGTTTGCCTTCTTCGATACTGTCGGCGGCGATACGGGCCTCTTCGGCCCCCATGCGTTCACGCATTTCGCTCAACCGCGCAGTGCGGCGATGTTCGCGGCGTAATGTTCCGGGCCACCCCGGAAAGCGGCGGTGCCCGCGACCAGTGCGTCGGCCCCGGCCTCGATACAGCGCTTGGCCCAGGCCGGATCGACGCCGCCATCAACCTCCAGGTCGATGGCGCAGC
>NZ_LDTF01000136.1 GCF_001477495.1 Sphingomonas yabuuchiae | reverse complement strand
TATCCCCGCTGTGCAGATTTTCCGAACCACCTCTTTCGTCGGTGGCTTGCGGCTCTCGGGCATGACCGCACCGCTCGTGATCGACGGACCGATGACCGGGGCATGGTTCGAGGCCTGGGTTGCCCGGGTCCTCGCCCCGACGCTGAAACGGGGCGACGTTGTGGTCCTGGATAACCTGCCCGCCCACAAAAGCGTCGCGGCGCATGAGGCGATCGAGGCAAGAGGCGCCCGGCTGCTCTTCCTTCCGCCTTACTCGCCCGACTTCAATCCGATCGAAAACGCCTTCGCCAAGCTGAAAGCACTCCTGCGCAAAGCCGCTGCACGTACCGTCGACGATCTGTCCCGCGCCATTGGTGCCGCCATCGGCACCTTCACGCCCGCCGAATGTGCCAACTACTTCGCCGCTGCCGGATACGATGCATACTGATCGGAATCCGCTCTAGCTGTAATCAACGAGTCCTGACCCTCGTCCATCCGCGACAACGACCGTGCCCATCGCCTCAACAACCATATCGCCCAAGTGACCGCGACAACCCCGCCGACTTCAATATGGTTGCCGCATATGACGACAGGCACCGCGATATGGTTCTCGCAAAACCATTTTGCCGATCATTGCATCCGCCACGAGTGGTACTGGATCACTTCTACATTGCTGATTTATTTCGTTGATTCGCAAAATAATCATGCATCGGTAGATGCATATATGTATCTTCAATTGTACATATGTACATTTATTTACATGAAGATCTTTTCCAAATAATAGATCCACCCGATGGCGCAGCCATTTGCAACAAATTTTTGTCATAATAGTCATAAACGAGTATGGTTTTTCTTGTATTATCCATGCCTAATGACCATTTGCCATCAGCCAATGGAAGCAAAACAAAACCTTGGCCGGGTTCGATAGTTTCACTATAGCGCCCTTTATAGAATTTATAGTCAGACTTTATTGCAGGCGTTGTCTTGAACCAGATAACGTTGCCGTCTAGTTTGACCTCGGGGGCATTCACGCTCCGATAGCAACCTAGGCGATCTGCTGGGATGTTTTGTGAGCAGGAGCTGGTTAAAAGAAGAATCTGAATTATGGCTAGGCTTTTGCCAATTTTCATAAACGATATCATTTCAATACAACTTGCCGCTTTTGCAGCCGTAAATGTAGGTCCCACTTGCGGTTGCCGATCCCAATCCTGCTCCAATCCCCGTGCCTACGGAGCCGCCTACCAAACCGCCGCTAGAAAAGCTAAGGGAGAATGAAGCGACCTTGAAAAGGTTGATGTTCAGATTGTAGCCTTGTCCGATGAATGAGTTCATATTCCGGTAAGAAGAGATCAGCGTTGATCCAACACCCACATCTATACCGACGCCAGCGCCCACGGTGTAAAAGGAGCCTCGGTAGTACGAATTGGAACCATTAGGTGACATCACCTCAAAAGTTCCTGAGCTGTAAGTCGCGCCAGCCCCAGGTATAACGGACAGGTTTTTTGTTAAAGAAATAATTACAGCGCCGGGTTGTGCAGCCGCATTTCTGCATGATTCTGACTTGATGAATGGAGGCAGCTTTCGCTGAGATGTTCCGGTACCTCCGCCATAGTTCCGGTCGGGAGTTCCACCCGAGCCTCCCCCGCCATAACTATAGCCGAAAGGGAACGGGTCGAAGGGCTTGGGCAGCCGCTTGCCACATACGTTGATATCGTTGGGATTGTTTGGAACCAGACTGCCAGTCGTGGCATCGAAATGCATTGCGGTATTACACGTTTCGCCATCATAAAGGCCGGTCGGATCGGTTGCGTTGATAGGATCGCTGCCGACATAATTGTACCAGTTTACCCCATCGGCATATCCGATCGGATCGGTTTGCATGAAGCGACCGAGCGTCGGCGAATATACACGCGCCTTATAATCGTACATGCCGAGTTCCGGCAGCCATTTCTGCCCGGTATATTGGAAGCGCCCCTGATTGGCGCTGCCGGGGATACCGAATTCATCATAACTGTTGATCGCAATCACCGCCCCATCGGCGTTCGTCACCGCGACGACTGAGCCACGCTCATCCGCATGAAGCCAGCGACGATCAGCAGTCCCAGCACCTTCGTACCAAACGAGTGGTTCGTCGACTCCCGGCCCCCAGACATAGCGACGTAGTACCGTCGAGCTCGACTCGCGCACCAGCCGGTCTCCGACATAATCGAAATTGATGCCAGGTGTCTGACCGAGATTACCCGCCGGATTGCGGTAGAAGAGCTGCCCACTTGCGTTCATGTAGAGCTGATTACGCGTGTTGTAACTGTACGTCGTACCGCCGTCGTTTGCGAGGTTGCCTCGACCGTCATAACCCAGTCCGACGGGGCCGGACTGGGTATACTGGTTGAGGCCATTCGTGGCGTAGGCGCGGTCGACGTTGATGGCACGGTTCCACGCATAGGCGTCGTTGGAATTGGATCGACTCGCGATCTGACCGGCCGGGTTATACGTAAATCCAAGCGTTACATCCTGAGCGGTCCCCGCGAGATCCTGCCTAAGGCTCGTCAATCGCGAAGCAGCGTCGTAGCCATAGCTCGTTGTAGTACCATTCCCACGAGACAGGGTTAGGCGTCGGCCTAGGTTGTCATATTCGAAGCTCACCAGCACGAAACTGCCGCTCTCGCGAACCGCAGTCATCTCACCGAGCGCGTCATAGTCATACGTGACGAAAAATCCGTCATCCCATGTATGTCGGGTAAGGTTGCCACTACCGTCATATTGCAGGGTATTCGACGCGATGTTGCTGGATTGGGTCGTGACCCGGCCCAGTGCGTCGTAGGCGTAAGCGTTGAACCAGCCATTCTGATCCTGGGCCCGGGTTAGTCGTCCCGTCAGATCGTAAGCGTAGCTGACATCGACTTCGGCTATGTTGGTGTTGGGATTGTCATCGAACGTTCGTCGTCCGAGGACATCATATTGATAGCCAAGTGTCTGCCCGTCACGCAGCCGGCGGCTGGTGGCATCGCCTTTGCTGTCATAGCCGATCTGCTCGAAATCAGAGGGTGAGCTAGCACAGGCGGCACTTGACGCGGTCTGGAAGCATGTCCGCCATGCCCGGTCGAAACCGTCATAGGCGTACGCCGTAACATTTCCTTTGCCGTCCGTAACAGTGGCAGGCTTGCCCGTGGGGGTCTGTAGGATGGTCTCGGTGGAAGCTTGCGGCGTACCATAGCCTGACGTCACGCTGATCGAGACGGGCTGACTGACTCCCGCCGGGCTGTACTGAACGAGCGTGGCCCGGTCGGGACCATAGCCCGCGTCGCCGCCCACTGTGCAAGCGTCTGCCGCGGCACCCAGTGCATTGGGGTTCATACGCTGCGTCGTACAGGTCGGCCGTCCTGCCGCGTCATAGGCGTAATCTATACGCGAAAAAGTCGTACCGCCAGCCGACAGCGCGACCGAGCGCGTGCGCCCGGCATCGTCGAGGGTCAGTGTCTGGGTTTGAAGCACCGACACGGATCCAAGTGCGGTGTCCCCCTGATCGGGAGCCGTGCCTTGCGAGATACTGGTTACCCGGCCCCAGCTATCGTAACCATTGCGAATGGCGCGACGAGCAAGTGGACCTCCGCCATCGGGATCGGGCCCGATCGCCCCAAGCCGCTGGCGCGCTGCATCGTAATAGTAGCGCGTCGTGTCCGACGTACCGGGCAAAGGACCGTCGACGGTCAAAAGATCGCCAGCCGCGGTATAGGTCAAAGCGGTAGTGTTTTGGACTGAGCCATCACCTGCACCCGTAGTAATCGAAGCGGGTAGCAGATTTGAATTATACTGTGTGCTGGTTTGAATTGCATCGGCCGTGTTTTCACAGCTCGGCTGTGTGGCGCATGTCCAGCTACTTGTCGGCATCCAGACGCCAGCCACCTGCGTATAACGCATCTGAACGCTGGGATTGGTCCCCCCTGTGTTCTGCGTCACCGTCGAGGTGACGCCGCCATGCGTCGGGTCATACCCATAAGTTGTGACGACGCCACGTTCGTTCGTGCTCGTCGCCATGCGGTTGCACGTTCCAGCAATCGTGCAGCTATAATCCTGATAGGTCGCGGAGCGAGTCAACGTCGCTCCACCAACCGCCGTTACCGTCGTTTTCGTAACGTTGCCGTTATAGTCGTACTCGTATGTCGTCACTTGCCCACCGGGCGATGTCCCCGTCTTGAGCCGACCGGCGCTGTCATAGGTGTAGATCGTGGCACGGCCATATTCATCTTCCACTCGAGTCGGCAATCCGACCGTCAGATCAGATTCATACTTGCGGACACGTCCGGTTGGATCGGTAATTGCAAGTTTCGAGGTGGTAGTAGTCGGGTTTGTATAGGAATAGTTCCACGTCGCTCCGTCTCGGACGATCGAGGAGACATGTAGATTGTTGTCAATGTTAATACGGACATTGTCTCCGCTGCTTCCGGGGCGCCGTACTGCTTCATAGCTCGTCGAGCCGAACTGCTTGGTGTAACGCGTGGTTCGCCCCAATCCGTCGGTCACGTCATCAGTCGCGACATACCCCCCGGTGCTGAGCGAAGACCTGGTATAGGCATAGCTCGCGCTCGGAAGTGTGCCTGAACCTCCTTGGGCGTTGGCTCCCCGGGCACCCGTCACCGTACTCCATGCCGTAATCGTAGCCTGTGTGGGCGCTGGCTGGCCGAACAAACTGTCGCCAGCATATTGATAGTCGATCCTATATCCGGCGCTGTTCGAGATCGACGTCAGCCGCGTCATCCAGATTTGCGGGGGCGGACCGGACGCAGATTGAGCGCTCAACCGGCAATTTCCAGCCTCCCCACCTCGAGGCGCGCCATAGGGGCAGTAGGACGACGTAAGCCAGTTCAGGTTGGTCGTCAGGCCCTCTGGTTGTACAATTGATGAAAGATAGGCGTAGGCGTCATAATCATATTCACGCCCATCCGCGTGACGCGAAGCCTTCTCGATCTGGCCATAGGTGTACTTCGTACCATCAAGCAGAACGACCTGATAAATGCCCGATGTAACGACTAATTTTGCGCCTTCGGCCGTCGGCGCAAATCCACTAGCCGTTCTGGTGAAGACATAGGTCTTGCTATCCGTCCTGACGTAAAGAGGGCCGGACGGATCGAACGGATTGTAGAGCGAGATTCGAGCGTCGTTCCACGTCTGTCGGCCGTAAATGCGGCTGTCGCTAATTACGCCTGGACCACTGCCGACGACCATGTCAGCACGGGGCGAGCGATACTGTCCTGTCGCGACGTTGACGCCGTTTTCGTCGGTCAAGGAGCGTGCGGGCGGTAGTATCTCTCCAGCGAGCTGTGCCGATGCCATGGCAGGCAAAGAGACCGAGACGAGTAGAATTCCGCACGCGCCAGCAGCGCGCACGTAACGACGTGCATTCATGATGAACCCTCTTCGTCAGCGCCGCAGCGCTATAAGCAAGAAACGGCCAGAATATCTCAGCGCCGCGCACCAACGGTCTTCCCCGTTTTCGCATTGCCGCCTAGGAAAGCTGGACTACTCGTAAATTATTATTTTGACTTTCCAATAAGTTTTGCTGAGCATAGCAAGAGTCTGGCAGACTTAGTGCGCCCGCATCCCAATTGGGTGCGCAATCGTTCCGATCAGTTGATCGGGATGATCGTAAATCCGTTCAAGGGTATTACGACAAACCGCCTAACGGTGGGAGCAGCCGCCGAAGCGCCGGGATCCCCGGAACCATTGGCTGCACCTGTTACAGTATAATTGGTCCGATTTCCTGCCGCGTCATAGCCGATATTGGTCGTCGTGCTTTGCGATCCGCTCGTCTTTGAACCGACCAAGCGCCCCAAAGCATCATATGTGTAAGTCGTCGTGTCCTGTGCTTGCGCAAGGCTCGAAAGTCCAAGCGTGGCACAAAGCATCAAAATCTTGACTTTCAAGTGACTTTCCTTGCCTTCAATGGGGACGCCCGCGTTCGCGGCAGTGGATTTTCCCGCTATGGCATTTAAATATGGATTTTGACAAGTCCGTCACTACACTGTCATACACATTTTGAATGGTGCTCACAGGCATTGGCGTTTCGTGCATGCCTTGCATATCCATAAAATAGAGCGGACTGATATGTTAAAGCGACTGTTGCACGGTGCCATTTTTGCAAGCTCCGGTTTCTGGCTCTCGGCCGCGCAAGCTGATTATTGCACCGTGAAGCCTACCGCGGTTATCGTTCACACAAATCAGATTGTATATTTTACGGCCGAGACCGTTTGCCCCGATTGGTGCCAGCTGCCGCCCGGTTGGTCTGATCCGACCAAAGATCGTGCATTTTCGCTTTTAACGACGGCGCTTGTTCAAGCTCACCCCGTAACTTTGTTCTTTGCGTCAGGATGTGGACGACAACCTGTCTACAGTGAGCCCGAGGTGGTCATGCTTACGCGCGACCGATGAGTTCGGCTGGACGCCAGTTTTACTCGACAACGACTTCATTGGAGGGCCAGATGGCCGGACTTATCAGACGATCAATCTCCGCAGTCGCCTTGACGTGCTCCCCTGAAACTCTGCCAGTTTGAGCTAGGGTCAGGACTCGTTGATCACAGCCAGAAGATGACGGTGGCCGCGAGAGCAACGGCGGAAAAGAAGGCCGTGGGGCAGCGATCGTAGCGTGTGGCAACGCGGCGCCAGTCTTTGAGGCGGCCGAACATGATCTCGATGCGGCTGCGACGCCGATAGCGGCGCTTGTCGTATCTGACCGGCTCGTTGCGCGATCGTCGGCCCGGGATGCATGGCTGGATGCCCTTGGCCTGGAGAGCGTCCCTGAACCAATCGGCGTCGTAGCCGCGGTCGCCGAGCAGCCACTGCGCCTTTGGCATGTCATCGAGTAACGCTGCCGCGCCGGTGTAGTCGCTGACCTGGCCTGCTGTCATGAAGAAGCTCAGCGGACGTCCGTTCGCGTCGGCCACGGCATGGAGCTTGGTGTTCATGCCGCCCTTGGTGCGTCCGATGAGGCGCCGAGATCCCCTTTTTAACCCGCAGGCTCGATGCCGTGCGGTGCGCCTTTAGGTATGTCGCGTCTATCATGACGGTCTTCGGTTCGGCATCGCCCGCAGCCAGCCCCTCCATCATGCGCGTGAACACGCCACGCTCGCCCCAGCGCTTCCACCGGTTATACAGCGTCTTGTGAGGACCATAGGCGCTGGGCGCATCTCGCCAGCGCAGCCCATTGCGGTTGACGAAGACGATGCCGCTCAGCACCCGCCGGTCATCCACCCGAGGCTTGCCGTGGCTCTTGGGGAAGAACGGCCGCAGCCGCTCCATCTGATCGTCCGTCAGCCAAAAAAGGTCGCTCATCACCAGTCTCCTCGTGGAGCCTGAATCAGATCGCGACGCTCACATCAATGGGTCCTGACCCTAGAGTCCGGCTTCGTGAG
>NZ_LDTF01000135.1 GCF_001477495.1 Sphingomonas yabuuchiae | reverse complement strand
CAGGGTGCGCAGATAATCGCCCTCCTCCTGCATGTGGCGGCGAAGCAGTTCCTCGGCGAGTTTCACGCCCTGTCCTTGCGCAGCCCGGCTCGGCACTGCGCGCGGATCGATGGCGTAGAGGTTGCGGCCCGTGGGCAGCACATCGGCACGCCCGCGATAGGGCGAACCCGAAGGTCCGGCCGGAACGCGCTCTCCGGCCAGCCCGGCGAGCAACCCCGCCCGCTCCGCCGCGCCCTGCTCCCCGCGCCCGAAGACGTGCAGCCCCTCGCCGAACTGGCTGCCCTTCACGTCACAGACAAAGGCATCGATCCGGGCGAGCGGGTCCTCCGCCCCCGCCAGCCCGAGCGTCTCGCCCAAGCCGACGCTATCCGCCTCCTCGGCGATGCTCGCGCGCAGCCGGTCGCGCCGCGCCGGGTCGAGGCCATCGGCATTGGCATATTCGTCGAGCAGTGCCTCCAGCCGCCCCAACCCCGCGCCGGTCTCCGCCTGAACCAAGGCCGGGGGGACATGGCCGATCGTCACCGCGCCCAGCCGCCTTTTGGCCTGCGCCGCCTCGCCCGGATCATTGACGATGAAGGGATAGAGGACCGGCCAGTCCCGCGTCAGCGCCTCGGGCCAGCAGGCGTCGGACAGCGCGACCGCCTTTCCGGGGAGCCATTCCAGCGTGCCGTGCGCGCCGACATGGACCAGCGCGTCGATGCCTTGCGCACGGAGCCAGAGATAGAAGGCGACATAGGAATGGCGCGGGCAGCGCGAGAGGT
>NZ_LDTF01000134.1 GCF_001477495.1 Sphingomonas yabuuchiae | reverse complement strand
CCCTCCGGCATGGCGCTGGCGCGGCCGGGGGTGCGGGTCAGGATCACCGACTGGGCGATGCCGGGCAAAGTCAGCTCGCTTTCCAACACCGCCGCGGCCGCCGCGAAGGACGGCACGCCCGGAGTCACCGAGATGGGGATGCCCAGTTCGCGCAAACGCCGCACCTGCTCGCCCATGGCAGACCAGACCGACAGGTCGCCGGAGTGGAGCCGAGCGACGTCCTGGCCCTTGGCATGGGCGTCCGCAATTTCGGCCATGATCTCGTCGAGCGTCATCGGCGCGGTGTTCACAACTCTGGCACCCGGCGGGCAATGCGCCAGCACCGCCTCCGGCACCAGCGATCCGGCATAGAGGCACACCGGACAGGCGGCGATCAGATCGCGGCCCCGCAGGGTCAGCAGGTCGGGGGCACCTGGTCCGGCGCCGATGAAGTGGACGGTCATTCTTCAAGTCCTTGAGCAATGGCGCAGGTCGCCATGCGGTCGGAGGAAATTACACGCAGGCCGACGATCCGCGCGCCCGGCCCGGCAGCGGCAAGCGCGACGGCTTCGGCGACGCTGCCGACCCCGCGTGCGGCCAAACTGACGGTCGAGCGGGTCGGAGTGCAGATGCCTGACAGCAGACCGGCGGCGACGGGGTGGACGGCCAGCCCCTCCGCCTCG
>NZ_LDTF01000133.1 GCF_001477495.1 Sphingomonas yabuuchiae | reverse complement strand
CGCGCGCGCGCGGGTGCAGCTGGGCACCAGTCGCGCCGCAACGCCGCTGCGGCCGGCGATGGACGACCTCGCCGACGCCATCGCGCGCATCCATGCCGATCGGGCGGTGCACATCACCACCGACATCGCCGACGATCTGCCGGTCATGATGGACGCGCAGGACCTGGATGAGGTGGCGGGCAATCTGGTCGACAATGCCGCCCGCCATGCCCGCAGCACCGTGACGATCACCGCGATGGCCGAGGGACGCCACATCCGGCTGAGTGTCACCGATGACGGCCCCGGCATCCCGGAAACCGACCGACTCCGCGCGACGCAGGCGGGGGCGCGGCTGGACGAGCGCGGCGACGGGCATGGCTTCGGCCTGGCGATCGCGCGCGAACTGGCCGAATTGCATGGCGGCACGCTGATGCTGGACGAAGCGCCGGGCGGAGGACTGTCCGCCACCGTCCTGCTGCCCCGCGCGGTGCGAACCGAATAATCAGGAGAGGATGATGATCGCCAACCGCTTGCGCCCGCTGGTCCTGCTGCCCGCGCTCGCCCTGCTGCTCCAGGCGCAAAACGCGCCACCCTCCCCCGCCGATATCTACGGCCCGCTCTTCGGTGCGGTGCAGGAGGCGCAGGTTTTTCCCGACGGCAAGACCTTTGCCGACGCGGTGCCGCGCCAGGACCCGCAAGCGATCATGGCCGCCTATGCCCGCGAAAAGCCGGTCGGCAAGGCGGCGCTGACCACCTTCGTCCGCCGCCATTTCTCGGTGCGCGGCGATGCGCAGGCCAGGCCGCCCTTGCGCGAGCGCATCCGCGCGCTCTGGCCGATCCTGGGCCGCGCGCCCTTCGCCCCGGTGGCGGGATCGTCGGCGCTGGGTCTCGACCATGGCTATGTCGTGCCGGGCGACCGGTTCCAGGAGATTTATTATTGGGACAGCTATTTCACCATGCTGGGCCTGAAGGCGGACGGTCAAGCCCCGCTGATCGAGGCGATGCTGGCCGATTTCGTCGATCTGGTCGAGCGGTACGGCCATGTCCCCAACGGTACGCGCACCTATTATCTCAGCCGCTCGCAGCCGCCCTTCCTGGCGCTGATGATGGACCTGTCGGACAATCGCGATCCCGTACTGGCGAAGCGGCGGCTGGCGGCGCTGGTTCGCGAGCATGCCTACTGGATGGCTGGGGCAAGCTGCCTCGATGCCGCTGGTGCCTGCGCGCATGTCGTGCGGATGCCCGATGGCAGCCTGCTCAACCGCTATTGGGATGCGCGCGAAAGCCCGCGCGACGAAAGCTGGCGCGAGGACCGCGAAACCGCCGCCAGGGCCGCGCCGCGAGCCGCTGGCGTCGTCCAGCGCGACCTGCGCGCGGCGGCGGAATCGGGCTGGGACTTCAGCTCGCGCTGGCTGGCCGATCCGATGCGGCTGGAGACGATCCATACCACCGACATCGTGCCGGTCGATCTCAACAGCCTGTTGTGGATGGCCGAAACCCGCATCGCCGCACGGGCGACGGCGGCCGGGGATGCGGCGACGGCGCGGCGCTTCGGCGACCTTGCGGCACGGCGAAAGGCCGCGATCGACCGCTATCTCTGGGTGGCGGGCGAAAAACGCTATGCCGACTGGGATCGGGTGACCAAGCGGCCCACACCGGCGAAGACCGCCGCATCGCTCTTGCCCTTGTTCGCCGGGTTGGCCAGCGCGGACCAGGCGCGTGCGGTCGCCGCCACCACCCGTGCCACGCTGATCGGCGAAGGCGGCCTGCGCACCACGGGCCTGCGCACCGGCCAGCAATGGGATGCGCCCAATGGCTGGGCGCCGCTGCAATGGATCGCGGTCGAGGGGCTGGGGCGGTACGGCGAACAGGCGCTGGCCAAGGACATCGCCCGCCGCTGGGTCGCGACCGTCGCGCGCACCTATGCCGAGACGGGCAAGCTGCTGGAGAAATACGATGTCGAGGAGCGCAAGCCCGGCGGCGGCGGGGAATATCCGACGCAGGACGGCTTCGGCTGGACCAACGGCGTGACGGCGGCGATGCTGGAGCGGTGGCCGGATTTGGGGGCGTCCGACTAGGTGTCAGTACCCGCTGCCCTTCTTCTCCCCTCCCGCAGGCGGGAGGGGCCGGGGGAGGGCAAAGCCGCAAGCGACGGTCTCGGTGAGACTCACGCCCTCCCCCCAACCCCCTCCCGTCTGCGGGAGGGGG
>NZ_LDTF01000132.1 GCF_001477495.1 Sphingomonas yabuuchiae | reverse complement strand
CGCCTGCGGGAGGGGAGAAGAAGGGGGAAGAGTAAAGGCAGCGTGGCCCCATCCCTGTCACTCCCCGGCAACAATGCTTAACGCATCTGTCACAACTCCACCCCCAGGCGGTTGACTTGGGGGGAGGGGCTTTCTAAACGGGCCTCGCCTTGGCGGGGTCGCTCGCCGTTCGCGCGCATTCTCCCCTTCGGTGACGAAATTAGGTGAGGGTGGCTGCGTGGCGGAGAAGGAACCCGGACAGGACTTTGGCGATGCGGACGATCCGCGTCTGGCCGCGCTGGATCAGCGATTGGCTAAGGCGAAAGCGGACGGCGCAGCGCGGCAGGGGGTGAAGGTGGACGCCGACAGGGGGTATTCCCAGGGCAGCCGCGTGATCTCCGCGCTGATCGGAAGTCTTGTCGGCAGTGCGTTGATCGGCTGGCTATTCGACCGCTGGTTCGGCACCGCACCCTGGGCCCTGATCGTGATGCTGTTCCTGGGGATCGGCGTGGCGTTCAGGCAAATCATTCGGATTTCTGGTGAGCGCCCGGAGTAACCGGGCGTTCGTCATATGTGGGAACGAAGCAGCGTGGCGGCAGAATCGGGCGGCAAGATTGATCCGATGCACCAGTTCCTGATCGAGCCGGTGCTCGGTCAGCACTGGGTGGTCGGCGGCTACGACCTTTCCTTCACCAATTCCGCTCTGTGGATGGTGGCGACGCTGGTCGCGCTGTGGGTGTTCATGATCGGCGGCATGAAGCGCGATCTGGTCCCCGGGCGCTGGCAGGCGGCGGTCGAGGGCTTCACCGGCTTCGTCAATTCGATGCTGACGTCGAATATCGGGCCGGAAGGCAAGCGCTTCCTGCCTTACGTCTTCTCGCTGTTCATGTTCATCCTGTTCGCCAACGTGCTGGGCCTGCTGCCCTTCGGCGTGGTGCCGGGTGTCCATCCCTTCACCGTGACCAGCCATGTGACCGTGACCGGCGTGCTCGCGCTGATCTCGTTCGCGATCGTGCTGATCGTCGGCTTCGGTCGCCATGGCTTCCACTTCTTCGCGCTGTTCGTGCCGCACGGCACGCCCAAGCTGATGATTCCGCTGATCTTCGTGGTCGAGCTGATGAGCTTCCTGGTGCGCCCCTTCTCGCTGGGTCTGCGACTGTTCGTCGCGATGACCGCGGGGCACATCCTGCTGAAGGTTCTCGCCGCCTTCGTCATCAACGGCATCAATATGGGCCCCGGTTACGCCGCGCTCATCACCCTGCCGAGCTTCCTGCTGATGATCGGCATCACGCTTCTCGAACTGCTGGTCGCCGCGATCCAGGCCTATGTCTTCGCGCTGCTGACCTCGGTCTATCTGAACGACGCCGTCAACCTGCACTGATCCGGTACGGCCGGATCGGGCAGGCAGGCGCGCCGCCGACTTGAATACCCAAACGACCCTTTTTGAACTGGAGTGATTGAAATGGACGCAGAAGCCGCGAAGCTGATCGGTGCCGGTCTGGCCGCTATCGGCATGGGCATCGCCTCGCTCGGCGTGGGCAACGTGTTCGCCAAGTTCCTCGAAGGCGCGCTGCGCAATCCGGGTGCGGCGGACAGCCAGCAGGGCCGCCTCTTCATCGGTTTCGCCGGTGCCGAGCTTCTGGGCCTGCTCGCCTTCGTGACGATGATCATCCTGGTGTTCGTCGCCTAATCATTCGGATCGGCCGGGCGGCCCCGTGTCGCCCGGTTGATATGGCAACGAGGACTCCATGCCCCAGATAGCACAGATCAGTGCGACCTATGCGTCGCAGATCTTCTGGCTCCTGATCACGTTCGGCCTGCTGTATTTTGTGGTCGGTCGTGGGATGGTGCCCAAGATTCAGGCGACCGTCGACGCTCGCGAAGGCCGTATCGCCGGCGATCTGGCGGCGGCGGAGGCCGCGCGTGCCGAGGCCGATCGGGTCGAGGCGGCATGGCGTGCCGAAATGGACGCCGCCCGTGTCGCCGCGATGGCCGAGACCAACGCCGCCAAGGCGCGGGCCACCCACGCTTTCGAGGCGCAGGTGAAGGCGGCCGATGCCGACCTGGCCGAGCGTCTGGGTCATCATGACCTGGCGATCGCCAATGCCAAGGTCGAGGCAATGGCCAATCTTCAGACCGTGGCGGCCGAGGCCGCGCGCGATCTCGTCGCCAAGCTGTCCGGCGTCCAGGTGGGCGAGGATGCAGCGGCCGACGCGGTGCGAAAGGTGAGCGCGCATGGCTAATCATTCCGCAAACGGTGCAGCGGCCAATGCCGATGCGCTGGTCGCGCAGAACCTGGCGGACGCGGCGTCGGCCGAAGGCATGACGCAGAAGCCGATCCGCGAAGGCGACGGCCTGACCGGTAACACGGTCGCAGCCGCCGAGGCCGAGCATCACGCCCCCAGCCCGACCGCACTGGGTTTCGATTCGACCGGCTGGGTGGCGCTTGCCGCTCTGGTCGTGCTGATCGGCATGCTGGTGAAGAAGGTCCCGTCGATGATCGGTCGTTCGCTCGACCAGAAGATCGCCGGGATCCGCGCCCAGCTCGACGAAGCGAACAAGCTGCGTCAGGAAGCCGAAACGCTGAAGGCCGAATATGAGGCCAAGGCGAAGGCCGCCCATGCCGATGCCGAGGCGATGCGCGCCCAGGCCCAGCATGAAGCGGGTCAGCTGCTCAGCAAGGCCAAGGCCGATGCCGAGGCGCTGATGGAGCGTCGCGCCAAGATGGCCGAGGACAAGATCGCCGCCGCCGAGCGCGCTGCGCTGGCCGAGGTTCGTGCCCGTGCCGCCGAGGCTGCCGCCAAGGCTGCGGGTCTGCTGATCGCCGAGCATCACTCGGCCGATGCGGATCGTGCTATGATCGACCGCACTATCTCAGGGCTCGGTCGCCCGAACTGATCGGCCACAGGGCCGGAGACAGGACCGCGCTTCGGGTTGGCCCGAGGCGCGGTTCAGTCGTTTCTGGTGCCTTCCCATTCCTCCCCAAGCTCTGCT
>NZ_LDTF01000131.1 GCF_001477495.1 Sphingomonas yabuuchiae | reverse complement strand
CCAGCACCCCGGCGCGTTCGCCGACCTGCGCCCCCGCCTGCTCGTAATCGCCGTCGGCGATGCCCGCGCCGAGCCCCGCGCCCCGCTCGACCGCCAGCGTCGCGCCCAGCGCGATCAGCTTCCTGACGGTTTCCGGCGTGGCGGCGACGCGGGCCTCGTCGGGGGCGGTTTCGCGCAGGACCGCGATACGCAAGGCCACGGGATCAGGCGATCAGCCAGAGGACGATCGCCACTAGGATGGCGACGACCACCGCCCCCCATTTGAGCATGCCGATCATCAGGTCGTAGGTGGCGACATGCGCCTTCATGCCGCCGGGGCCGTTGTTGATGCCGGTGTCGTTGCCCGCCATGATCCTCACCTCCGCTATCGTCCTGCCGCCGTGACCCGCGCCGCATGAACCTGTCGGGAGCTTATTCGACAGGCCGCCGGGATCAACCCAGAAACGACCGGCGCGAACCCTTGCAGCGTTCGGGACGATGCGCCAAACATCTCAAAAGTGATCCGGGGCCGGGCCCACGACAAAAGGGATTGTCCCGAATTAACGCAGATTTTAACAAAGTTGCGCTATACATTGGCGAATTGGGGTTACAGGACAAGCTATGACGCGCAACGGCCAACGTTTGCTGCTGCTGATCGATGACGAGCCGGCACAGCAACGCCTGATCGCGGCGCTGGCGCAGCGCGGCGGATGGCGCACGCTGTTCGCGACGGATGCGGACATGGCGGCTTCGGTCCTGGGCTCGGCGCAGGGACGCGAGCTGGATGCCGTGCTGATCGACCATTGGGCGCCGGGCACCGATGCCACCGCGCTGATCGCCGACTGCCACGCTCTTCGCCCCGAACTGCCCATCCTGATGCTGACCGCCAACGATTCGGTGGCGCAGGCGGTGGCGGCGATCCGCGCCGGTGCGACCGACTTCCTGGTCAAGCCGCTGGCCCCCGAACGGCTGCTCGCCGCGCTGGAGGCCTGTGTCGCGGGCCAGACCAGCGGCGAGCTCCGCCCGCTGACCGAGAAGATCCCCGCCCTTCTCGCCTTTGACGAGATCGTCGGCGATGCCCCCGACTTCCGCGCCGCGCTGGCCGTCGCCGCCAAGGCCGCGCGCACCCGCGCCGCCGTCCTGATCGAGGGCGAGGGCGGCGTCGGCAAGGAATCGCTCGCCATGGCGATCCATGCCGCCTCGCCCCGTGCCGAGCGGCCGATGATCAGCGTCAACTGTTCGACGATCGCGGCCAACCTGCTCGACAGCGTGATTTTCGGCCATGAGGAAGGCGCCTTTGCGGGCGCGTTCGAACGGCGCATCGGCCAGATGGTCGAAGCGCACGGATCGACGCTGTTCCTCGACGAGGTGTCGGGAATGCCGCCCGAGACGCAGGCACGGCTGCTCGACATGCTCCAGACCGGCGCGATCCTGCCGCTGGGCGCCCGCCATGCGCGCGAGGTCGATGTGCGGATCATCGCGGCCAGCGACGTACGGCTGGTCGAGGCGGTCGAGGCCGGGCGTTTCCGCGAAGATCTCTATTACAAGCTGAACGTCACCCATGTCGCGGTGCCGCCGCTGCGCGAACGCGCCAACGACATCGCCGCGCTGACCCGCCATCTGCTGGACCGCATCGCGCAGCAGCCGGGCCTGCGCCAGCTCGACATTACCGAGGATGCGCTCGACCTGCTGCGTCGTTACGACTGGCCGGGCAATGTCCGCCAGTTGCAGAACGCACTCTTCCGCGCCGCCGTGCTGTGCGAGGGCGATGCGCTGACCACCGCCGATTTCCCGCAGATCGCCTCGCTGGGGGATCGCCCCACCGCCACGACGGGTGCGACGGCGGGAAGCCCCAATGGCGGGGTCAGCCTGTTCCGCCCCGACGGGCATCTTCGCCCGCTGGAGGATATCGAGGCCGACGTCATCCGCCTGGCGATCGGCCATTATCGCGGCCGCATGACAGAGGTTGCCCGGCGGCTGGGGATCGGCCGGTCGACGCTTTACCGCAAGCTCGGCGAACTGGGCATCGACAACGCGGCCTAAAAATTCCTCCCCTGCAAGGGGAGGGGGACCATGCGCAGCATGGTGGAGGGGGCGTGCCGTCGAGGACGTCCTTCTTGGAAGCCCCCCTCCGTCACGCCTTCGGCCTGCCACCTCCCCGTGCCGGGGAGGATCAAAAAATCCTTACCACAACACCCCATCGACCGGCTTCATCGGCTCGGGCGCAGGGTCGCCGATCGCCTGGAGGAGATCGATCTCGATCGTCCGGCACATCGCGCTGAGCGGCAGGTCGTGGACGGTATCCGAGAAGGGATCGACCAGATCGTCACCGATCTGCAGCGCGGCCAGGAACATCAGCCCCGCAATCGACGAGCCGACCGGTGTCGCGAAACCCAGCGTCTCGACCAGACCGATGGGCAGCAGCACGCAGAACAACCGCGTGAAAAAGGCGGGGATGAAGCGATATTGGTTGGGCAGCGGCGTGTTCTTCAACCGCTCCATGCCGCCTTGCGAATTGGCGATGTCGACCAGAACCGATTCCATCTGGCTCTGCTGGATGGTGTCGATCCAGCCCTTGCGCTGCGCATCGGCGATCCGGCGGCCGGTGCCGTCGAGCAGGCCGTTGGCGGTGTTGGTCCGCGCCAGCGCCGGCTCCGCCTCGCCGCGCGACAGGAAGCGCAGCACCTCGCCATCGACCGGCTGCTTGCGCAGCTGGCAGCGCAGCGCGTTCACATAGGCGATCTGGCGCAGCACGATCGACCGCTTCAGGTCATGCCCTTCGGGTTCGGGCAGGAAGTTGCGCGCGCTGCGGGCGATATTGCGTGAGGCGTTGATCATCAGGCCCCAGAGCTGCCGCCCCTCCCACCAGCGCTGATAGGCCGAATTCGTGCGGAACCCCAGGAACAGCGCAAGCGCCGTACCGAACAGCGTCAACGGCAGCGAGGGGGCCTTGAAGGGCAGGACGTAATAAGCGACCGTGACGATCACGTCCCAGATGAACAGCGCCAGCAGCGGACGCCAAACCTCGGCGATGATGATTCGAGTGCGGGGTACGGCATCGACGATCAACTCTGGTCTCCCTCATCATCCACGATGCGCAGCAACGCGAAAGCGCGCCGATGGATGCGCGACCGAAATAATGACGCAGTGCAGCGGGAGAAGGGGTCGGAGCGCGCGGAAACCAAACGTCACGAACAGGCCATATTGTCGCCTTTCGTCCTTTGACGGCCAAGTGCTTCTTTCCGCGACCATTCCCGCCCCACATCGCGGACGAACGGCGGCCCGGTCCGCGCGGTGGCGCTTGCCCGGCACCGACCCGCCGGGCATGACAAAAAATATGAGCGCCACGCCCCCGCCCCGCATCCTGATCGTCGCCGGTTCCGATTCAGGCGGGGGCGCGGGGATACAGGCGGATATCAAGACGGTCGCGATGCTGGGCGGCTATCCGATGACCGCGATCACCGCGATCACCGCGCAGAACACGCTGGGCGTGCAGGCCGTGCATCCTATCCCGACCGCCATGGTGATGGCGCAGATCGACAGCGTGCTGGCCGATATCGGCGCGGATGCCGTCAAGATCGGCATGATCGGATCGGCCGAAACCGCCCATGCGCTGGCCGACCGGCTCGAGGCGCTGGACCTGCCCGTCGTGTTCGATCCGGTGATGATCGCGACCAGCGGGTCGGTGCTGGCCGATGCGGACGTGATCGCCGCCTTTCGCCGGTTCCTGGGCCTTGCCGCGCTGACCACGCCCAATCTTCCCGAACTGGCGGCGCTGGGCGGCGAGGCGGTAGTACGGCACCAGACGCGCGCGCTGCTGGTCAAGGGCGGGCATGGCGAAGGGCCCGTGATCGAGGACCGGCTGGTCGAACCGGCGGGGGAGCAACGCTGGCAGCATCCCCGGCGCGAGACGACCTCGACCCATGGCACCGGCTGTACGCTGGCCAGCGCCATCGCGACCGGGCTGGGCCAGGGATTGCCGCTGGCCGATGCAGTCGACCGCGCCATCGCCTTCGTCCAGGCCGCGCTCGCCGCCGCACCGGGGCTGGGCCAGGGGCATGGGCCAATGGGGCATGGCCTGGGCATGGTGCCCTTCTACCATCTGCTCGCCGCGATCAGCCGCGAGGGCTGGGACGCCGCCGCCTTCGCCGCGCGCTGGGGGTAACCCTTATCCTCCCTGTGCCGGGGAGGAT
>NZ_LDTF01000130.1 GCF_001477495.1 Sphingomonas yabuuchiae | reverse complement strand
GCATCTGGAAACCCGCGCCGGGCCGTTCGCGGCCAGGCTTTTGGTCGACGCGGCGGGGGCCTGGGCCGATGACGTGGCCAGGATCGCGGGTGTCGCGCCGATCGGCATCACCCCCTATCGCCGGACGATGGTGCAACTGCGCACCGATCCGCCCGTGCCGGACGGACTGCCTCATGTCGTCGACATAGCGGGCCAGTTCTACTTCAAGCCCGAGGCGGGGGGGCGGCTCTGGCTGACGCCGCATGACGAGACGCCGAGCGCTCCCTGCGACATCGCGCCCGAGGAATGGGACGTGGCGGTCGCCATCGACCGGCTGGAAAAGATCGTCGACTGGCGCGTCGAGGTGGTCGAGCGCCGCTGGGCGGGCCTGCGTAGCTTCGCCCCCGACCGCGCGCCGGTGTACGGGTTCGACGCGCATGTGCCGGGCTTCTTCTGGTGCGCAGGCCAGGGTGGCTTCGGCATCCAGACCGCTCCCGCCGCGTCGGCGCTGGCGGCGGCGTTGCTGCTGGGTGAGGGGGATGTGCCCGAAGGGCTGGACGCCGAACGCTATGGCGCAGGCCGATTTTCTGCTAAGGGATGACCACTTCTTTTCAGGAGAGATCATCATGGCCCACAGCTTTGCGATCGAAAAGAACAAGGCGGGCGAATATGTCGCCAAGTTCCGCTACAACAGCGAACTGATCTGGTGGACCGAGGGCTATGCCAGCAAGGCGGGCGCCCGCAACGCGATCGAGTCGGTCCTGAAGAATGGTCCGAACGCGCCGATCCACGAACCGGAATAGGGCCGGTCAGCGCAGCGGGTGGGGCATTTGCGCGGTGATTCGGGTGCCGGTCGGATCGGGCATAAAAGTGATCGGCACCTCGACATTCTGACCACAAGCCGCGACGATCCAGCTTTCTCGCCACGCCTTATCGGCGGTCGCGACCACACCATCGTAACGGGTATGGCGGACATGCGGCGTCGCGCAATTCGGCGCGGCGGCTTTGGCTGCCAGCCATGCATAGCGTAACGCGTCGCGTTGCAGCGCCAGATCGGCATGGGTGTCACCCGGCACGGTGACGATGCTTGCGATCTTCTCGTCCGGCTGGCCTTGGAAGAAGATGTTGATGGTGGTGTCGTGGTCGCATCCCCGGACGGGAAAGCTTTGTTTCCAGGCACCCGACACCGGATAGCCATCCGGCGCGAAACGGACCGGAGCGAGCACGGTGACGGTCGATCCTGAAGACACCAGCTTTGGACAGCGCTGGAACACATCGGCGGGCAGGGCGGCGAATAGGCGCTGAATGTTGCCCTGATAGCCAGCCGACCCGACGAGAGCCTGTAGCTGGCCCGACGGTTGCGGGGCGACCGCATCGGCGGAGGCGCCGAATCCAAAGGCGGTCGCGATGATGGCGGCGATCAGCAAGACACGTCCCCTTATTTTCTTTCATGGGACGTAGCGCCAGCCGCATGACAGTCTGATGGACCCGACTGCCGGTTTTCGTCATCCGTCCGAGAGGCCGCTACTTTCGGAAGGTTTCCGCCGCGTCGCTGGCCAGCTTGTCGGCGCGTTCGTTGTCGGGGTGCCCGGCATGGCCCTTCACCCATTTCCATTCGATCTGGTGCCGCTCGGCCGCCGCCAGCAGGGCCTGCCAGAGTTCGGCGTTCTTGACCGGCTTCTTGTCCGCCGTGCGCCAGCCATTGCGCTTCCAGCCGTGGATCCACTTGGTCAGGCCGTCCATCACATAGCGGCTGTCGGTCGACAGCGTGACGGCGCAAGGACGCTTCAAAGCGTTCAGCGCCTCGATCGCCGCCATCAGCTCCATGCGGTTGTTGGTCGTCAGCGCCTCGCCGCCCGACAATTCCTTCTCATGCGTGCCCGAGCGGATCAGCGCGCCCCAGCCGCCGGGGCCGGGATTGCCCTTGCACGCGCCGTCGGTGGCGATCTCGACGGGGGTCACAGTCCGGCCTTTCCGTCGCGATAGGCGATATAGCGCCGCCAATAGGCCAGCGGGTCCTTGCGCGTCACCAGCGCGTCGGCGGGGGTGTTGAGCCAGTCCCACGCCCGCGACAGGGCAAAGCGCAGGCACGCCCCCATCGCCAGTTTCGCGAACGCGGTGCGCTCGGCGTCGGTCAGCGGGAAGTGGCGCTGATAGCCCTCGACCAGCGCTGCGCCGATCTCGGGCGCATAAACCTCACCGCTGGCGTCGAAGCTCCAGGCCGAGTGCATGACGGCAAGGTCGTAGACGCGATAGTCGGTGCAGGCGAAGTAGAAGTCGATCAGCCCGGTGACCTTGTCGCCCAGGACCAGCACATTGTCGGGGAACAGGTCGGCATGGATGACGCAGGTGTCGAGGCTCTGCGCCTCCCAGCCGCCCAGCACGGCGTCCAGGGCCTCGCCCATCGCATCGTGCAGGCCCGGCTCGATCCGGTCGAGATCACGTCCGCATTGCGCGAACAGCGGGCGCCAGCTGGCATGGCCCATCGAGTTGGTGCGGGTCTGCGGGAAGTCCTGCACCGCGCGGTGCATCGCCCCCATCGCATCCGCCGCCGCCAGCGCCTGCGCCGGGCTGGGGTGCGACAGCGATACGCCGGTCAGGAACTGGATCAGGCAGGCGGGGCGGCCCGCCAATTCCTGAATCTCCACGCCATCGCGGTCCTTGATCGCGGGCGGCACGGGCAGGCCCTTGGCGGCCAGATGGTCGAGCAGCGCGAGGAAGAAGGGCAGGTCGCCCGCCGCCACGCGCTTTTCATACAGGGTCAGGATGAAGCGCGCGGTCGTGGTGTCGACCAGGTAATTGCTGTTCTCGACACCCTCGGCGATCCCCTTGGCGGAGATCAGTTCACCCACGTCATAGCGTGCCAGAAACGCCGACAGCGCCTCGGCCGAAACCTGCGTATAGACGGCCATGGATCAGGCGGCCGTTTCCAGCCCGCGGGGCAGCTTGAAGGCGATGGTCTCGCGCGTCGTCTCTTCCTCGCGCTCGGTGACGGTGAAGCGCTCGGCCAGGCGGTCGACCAGTTCGCGGACCAGCAGCTCGGGCGCGGAGGCTCCGGCGGTCAGGCCCAGCGTCTTCACGCCGTCCAGGAACGTCCAGTCGAGATCGGCGGCGCGCTGGATCAGCATCGCGCGCTTGCCCGCCCGCTCGGCCACTTCGACCAGACGCAGCGAGTTGGACGAGTTGGGCGCACCGATCACCAGCACCGCATCGCACTCGGCGGCGATTGCCTTGACGGCGGCCTGGCGGTTGGAGGTGGCGTAGCAGATGTCCTCGCCGCGCGGCCCCTGGATCGTCGGGAAGCGGCGCTGCAACGCCTCGATCGTCGCGGCGGTGTCGTCAACCGACAGGGTGGTCTGGGTCAGGAAGGCGAGATTGTCGGGATCGACGGGCGCGAACGCCTCGACATCGGCAACCGTCTCGACCAGCGACATCGAGCCTTGCGGCACCTGGCCGAAGGTGCCGATGACCTCGGGGTGCCCGGCATGGCCGATGAAGACGATGTGCCGCCCCATCTCGACCAACCGCTCGGCCTGGCGGTGGACCTTCGACACGAGCGGGCAGGTCGCGTCGAAATAGGCGAGGCCCCGGTTCTCGGCGTCGGCGGGCACCGACTTCGGAACCCCGTGCGCGGAGAAGACGACATGCGCGTTGGCGGGTACCTCGTCCAGTTCCTCGACGAAGATCGCGCCCTTGGCCTTCAGGCTGTCGACCACGAACTTGTTGTGGACGATCTCGTGCCGGACATAGACCGGCGCGCCATGTTTCTCGAGCGCCAGCTCGACGATGCGGATGGCGCGGTCGACACCGGCGCAGAAACCGCGCGGGGCGGCGATCAACAGGTCGAGCGGCGGCTTGATGGCGTCGGTCATGGATGGGGTCATGGGTCGGCTCTACGCCATTGCTTGCGCGCGTCCAACCCGGTTCCTATGCTGGCGGCCAAACCGGCATCCTGCTTCGGCATCCAGAATAGGCGTTTCGACCTGTGAAAGCATCGTTTCTCGCTCCCGTCGCCCTTGCGCTCGTTCTCGGCGGTTGCGCCCGTACGGGTGAGATCGATGCGTCGGGCGGCATCACCGCCGTCCGCTCGGCATGCCCGATCGTCGGCGTCGCGGCGGGGACCGGCGACATCACGCTGTTCAAGACGCCGGGCGCGACCGACCAGGGCTCGATCGATCTGATCGCCAACCTGACCAACGTACGCGGCAACTGCGCCGATTCGGGTTCGGA
Source organism: Sphingomonas yabuuchiae (assembly GCF_001477495.1). Classification (GTDB taxonomy): domain Bacteria; phylum Pseudomonadota; class Alphaproteobacteria; order Sphingomonadales; family Sphingomonadaceae; genus Sphingomonas; species Sphingomonas yabuuchiae_A. The sequence continues at coordinate 2,559 of NZ_LDTF01000130.1, read as the reverse complement.
CATCGTGACGACGGTCAGTTTCGACGTCGAGGCGCGGCGTAACGATACGGCGGCGGCGCGGGACGTGGTGCTGCCTTACTATATCGCGATCGTGCGCGGCGGGACCAACGTCGTCGCCAAGCGCGTCGGCCGGGTGAACGTGCATTTCGACGCGGGTCAGGCGCGCGGCCAGGTGGCGGGCGAGGCCTCGACCACCATCTCGCGGGCGGCGGCGACCCTGCCCGACGACGTGCGCGAAAAACTGACCCGTCGCCGCAAGGCCGGGGACGAGGATGCGGCGGTCGATCCGCTGACCAACCCCGAAGTGCGCCAGGCGGTGGCCAGCGCCAGCTTCGAGGCGCTGGTCGGGTTCCAGCTGACCGACGCGCAGCTGCGGTACAACGCGACTCGGTGATAACAACTCGCTTTCGCTGTTCCCCGGCGAAGGCCGGGGCCCAGTTGCGATGACGCTGGTGGTGCGCCATGTCTTGGCGTGTGGATTCCGAGTGGACGCTGGGTTCTGCCTCCTATGCGACGGGATGCCCCGCCTCTGACGGCGTGGCGACTGGGCCCCGGCCTTCGCCGGGGAACAAAGAGGATTTCGGGTGACCGTCCACCCACTCTCGATCCCACAATCCACAAGATTGATCGCGGCCACCACCGTTCCCCGATTGACTTGGTGCAACCCTGTCGGCAGAGGGCGCGGCGTCGATGTCGGACATGTCCGACATAGGCGCGCGCGGGAGAGCGCCGGGGTCATCTTTCAGGTGACGAACACCCGGCCGCCGAAGGAGCAACCACCCCGGAATCTCTCAGGCAAATGGGACCGCGCGATCGCCATCGACACTCTGGAAAGCGCGCCTCGGCCTCGGGCCGTCGCGCCACCGAAGGGGTAAGCCGGAATTTCCGGCGAAAGCTCTCAGGTTCCGTGACAGAGGGGGATCGGATCGGGTAAGGACACGCACGTCCCTAGCCGACACCCTTTTGACGGAGACCGGCCCCGTGAGCGACGCAACCGACCTGAATGTAGAAGATGCCCCCGAGGGTCAGGAGATCATCCAGACGCTGCCGCTGGACGCATGGCATCGTGCGCGGGGCGGTCGGATGGTCCCGTTCGCGGGCTATGAAATGCCGGTCCAGTATGAAGGCATCATGGCCGAGCATCTCTGGACCCGCGAGTCGGCCGGATTGTTCGACGTCAGCCATATGGGCCAGGTGGTCTTCACCGGCGATAATGGGCTAGCCCCGGTCATCGCCGCGCTGGAAAAGGTCCTGCCGGGTGACATCACGGGGCTGGGCGATCGCAAGAATCGCTATTCGCTGTTGCTGAACGAAGAGGGCGGCATCCTCGACGACCTGATGGTGACCAAGCGCACCCTGGACGGCGCCGAGGAACTCTACATGGTCGTCAACGGCGCTACCAAATATGACGACATCGCCTATTTGCTCGACTTCATCCCCGACGACGCGACGCTGAACCTGCTCGACGAGCAGGCGCTGCTGGCGCTCCAGGGGGCGAAGGCGGTCGATGCGCTGTCGCGGATCGTGCCGGGGGTCGAGGCGCTGGTGTTCATGACCGCCGCCGACTTCAGCTGGAACGACGTGCCGCTGTGGATCAGCCGCTCGGGCTATACCGGCGAGGACGGTTACGAAATCTCGATCCCGGCCGAGCACGCCGCTGCGTTCGCAGACCTGTTGTGCGATCAGGCCGAGGTAAAGCCGATCGGCCTGGGCGCGCGCGACTCGCTGCGTCTGGAGGCGGGGCTGCCGCTCTACGGCCACGACCTCGACCCCGAGACGACGCCGGTGATGGCCGATCTCGGCTTCGCGCTGGCCAAGAAGCGCCGCGAGGCGGCCGACTTCCTGGGGGCCGAGCGTATCCTCGCCGAGCGTGAGAACGGCCCCGCGGTCAAGCGCGTCGGCCTGACCGTCGCGGGCCGCCAGCCGGTGCGCGAGGGCGCGTCGGTGGTCGCCGAGGACGGTTCGGTCATCGGTCGCGTGACCAGCGGCGGCTTCGCCCCCTCGATGGGTGCGCCGATCGCCATGGCCTATGTGCCGACCGAGCTGGCTGCCCCCGGCACCACCGTCAAACTGCTTCAGCGCGGCAAGACCCATGACGCCACCGTCACGGCCATGCCGTTCGTCCCCCATCGTTACGTTCGTTCAGGAGCCAAGTGACCATGAGCCGCTATTTCACCGAAGATCATGAGTGGATCGACGTCGACGGTGATGTCGGCACGGTCGGCATTTCCGATTACGCGCAGGGTGCGCTGGGCGACATCGTGTTCGTCGACGTCCCCGAGGAAGGCCGCGAGCTGTCCAAGGGCGACGAGGCCGCCGTGGTCGAGTCGGTGAAGGCCGCGTCGGACGTCTATGCGCCGGTGTCGGGCACCGTGGTCGAGGGCAATGCCCAGCTGGCCGACGAGCCCGCGCTGGTCAACAGCGATCCGGAAGGCGAGGGCTGGTTCTTCAAAATCACGCTGTCGGATGCGTCCGAGCTGGACGCCCTGATGGACGAAGCCGCCTACGCCGCGTTCGTCGCGAAACTCTAAACATATTCAGCCCCTCCCCTTCAGGGGA
>NZ_LDTF01000013.1 GCF_001477495.1 Sphingomonas yabuuchiae | reverse complement strand
CGCAGCCTCCGGTCGCCAGCGGCAGGGTCAGGACGGCGAGTTTCAGGATTAGGTTACGCATGGTGACGGGGTCTTTCAGCGGGCGCGCAAAAAAGCGTTGCGCGTTTCTACCCCGATTTGCGGGAAATCGGTGAAGAATCCGTCGATGCCCTGGCCCAGCGCGGCGCGAATTTCGCCCGCGACATCGCCATGCGCCTTGGGATCGGTGCCGCGCCGGAAGGCGGGGCGGACGAACTGGTTTTCGGCGCGATAGGTCCAGGGATGGACCCGCAGGCCCGCCGCATGGGCATCGGCGACCAGCGTCGTCGGTGCATCGCCGTTCCACAGCATCGCCTTGTCGGGCCCGATGCCCCAGGCATAGGTCGCGACCTGCTTCAATCCTTCCGGCGTCATCATCGCCGCATAGCTCGGCGCGGCGCTGTCGGCCGGACCGCCCTCGTCCGCGACAAGCTGGATCAGGCGGATGCCGGTCATGGCCTTCAGATGCTTGAGGTTGTTCACCTCGAACGACTGGATGAAGACCGGCGCGTCCGCCGTCTTCCAGCCCGCCTTGTCGAGCGCGGCGATCAGCGGGGCGTCTGTGCCCTTGCCGATTCCGGCGAAATAGGTCGGGTGCTTGGTTTCGGGATAGATGGAAATGGTCCGCCCCGTCTCCTTCGACCGGGCCTTGGCGAGCGCGATGATCTCTTCCAGTGTCGGAATAGAAAACTGCCCATCATAGGCGGTCGAGCGCAGCTGTGGCAGGCGTTCGCGGGCACGCAGGGTCTTCAACTCGGCCAGCGTGAAGTCCTCGGTGAACCAGCCGGTTTCGGTCTGGCCGTCGATCGTCTTCGTCGTCTTGCGATCGGCGAACTCCGAGTGCGATGCGACATCGGTCGTCCCCGAAATCTCGTTCTCGTGCCGCGCGACGAGATGGCCGTCCTTCGTCGGAACCAGATCGGGTTCGATCACGTCCGCCCCCTCGCGGATTGCGAGATCATAGGCGGCCAGCGTGTGTTCGGGACGCTCCCCGCTCGCCCCGCGATGCGCGATGACGATGGGTGAGGAAAGCGGCTTGGGGGCGTCGGCGGACATGGCCTCACCCTGCCCCATGACGACGCTGGCGGCAATGAGAGTGGTTCGCAACGGGAAACGCAAGAGATTCATGGCGTTGTTTCATCCAATCCTAATCCCAAAGGGGATGCGCCCGTGCATTTCACAATCAATGGTCAATCGCATGACATCGAAGTCGATGTCCGAACGTCCCTTCTCGATCTGTGCCGCGAGCATCTTGGGCTGACCGGGTCCAAGAAGGGTTGCGACCATGGCCAGTGCGGGGCGTGTACGATGCTGGTCAACGGACGCCGCGTGAACAGCTGCCTGACGCTGGCGGTCATGCACCAGGATGACGAGATCACCACGATCGAGGGGCTGGGCCAGCCGGGCAACCTCCACCCGCTTCAGGACGCCTTCGTGCGGCATGACGGTTTCCAGTGCGGATATTGCACGCCGGGCCAGATCTGCTCGGCGGTCGGCATGATGGACGAGGTGAAGAAGGGCTGGCCCAGCCATGTCACCGAAGACCTGGGCGCAGCCGAACTGACGGTCGAGGAAATCTCCGAGCGGATGAGCGGCAATCTGTGCCGCTGCGCCGCCTATCCCAATATCGTGGATGCGATCCGCGAGGTGGCGGGTCTGGGCGACCGCAATCCCAATGAGGATGTGGGTAAGGAGGTCGCGGCATGAAGCTGTTTGACTATGCCCGCGCCGACTCGGTTGCGACGGCTGCCCGTGACGGGGCGGTGCCCGGCGCGCGCTTCATCGCCGGGGGCACCAACCTGCTCGACCTGATGAAATTGCAGGTCGAGACGCCCGAGACGCTGATCGACATCAGCCGCCTGCCGCTGACCGCAATCGAGGAACGCGAGGATGGCGGCCTGACCATCGGCGCGCTGGTGCCCAATAGCGACTTGGCCGCCGACCCGCGCGTGATCGAACGCTATCCTGTGCTGTCGCGCGCGCTGCTCGCGGGTGCCTCAGGGCAGTTGCGCAACAAGGCCTCGACCGGCGGCAATCTGCTCCAGCGGACACGCTGCTATTATTTCTACGACCCTGCCACCCCGTGCAACAAGCGCGAACCGGGGAGCGGCTGTTCGGCGATCGGCGGTGAGAACCGCATCCTGGCGATCCTCGGCACCTCGGACCAGTGCATCGCGACGCATCCCAGCGACATGGCGGTCGCCATGCGCGCGCTGGAGGCGGTGATCGTCACGCAAAAGCCGGATGGCGACCGCCGCCGGATCGCGATCGGCGACTTCTATCGCCTGCCGGGAGCCACGCCTGAGATCGAGAATGTCCTCGAGCCGGGCGAACTCATCACCCATGTCGAGCTGCCCGCCGCGCCGGAAGGTCGCCAGACCTATCGCAAGGTCCGCGACCGGGCGTCTTATGCCTTTGCGCTGGTCTCGGTCGCTGGGATCGTCGCGGTCGAGGGTGGCCGGATCACCGCGGCGCACCTCGCCTTTGGCGGGCTCGGTCCGATGCCGTGGCGGAACGAGGCGGTCGAGGCCGCGCTGGTCGGACAGGAGCCGACCGACGCCGCCTTCCACGCGGCCGCCGATGCGCTGCTGGCAAACGCCCGGGGCTTTGGCTCGAACGACTTCAAGATTCCGCTGACGCGCCGCACTTTGGTGGCGACGCTCCGTGAACTGACGCAGGAGGGCTGATCCCATGTTCGGATTCGGCAAGGACGACACGAACGCGCTGACCATGAATCAGCCGCATCCCGACAGCCTGCTCGACACGGGCGTGCAGGGGGTGATTTCCAAACCGCTCGACCGGGTCGACGGCCCGAAAAAGGTGACGGGCACCGCCACCTATGCGGCCGAATACGCCATCGAGAATATCGCCCACGGCGTGCTGGTCAGCGCGACCCAGGGGCATGCCAAGATCAAATCGATCGACGCCGATGCGGTGAAGGCCATTCCGGGCGTCATCGACGTCATCACCGATTACGATACCTTCATCCGCAACTCGCAGCAGGGCGGCGAGACGAGCGCGCCGACGCAAGGCGTGCGCACCATCGACTATTTCGGCGAGATCATCGCGATCGTCGTCGCCGAAAGCTTCGAGGTCGCGCGCGACGCGGCCAAGCGGCTGAAGGTCGATTACGAACCGCTCGACGACGCCGCGTTCGACTATGAGGCTAACAAGGACAAAGCCGAGCCTGCGCCGGACGGCCTGATCAAGGGCCATTACGATCAGGGCGATTTCGACAAGGCGTTCGAGAATGCGCCCGTCAAGATCGACGTGACCTATACCACCCCCAGCCAGAATTCGGCGGCGATGGAGCCCCATGCCTCGATCGCGGTATGGGACGACGGCGCGCTGACGCTCTACGGCGCGTACCAGATGCCGACCTCCGACGCGCAGCAGCTGGCCAAGGCTCTGGGCGTGGCGCAGTCCAAGGTGCGGATCATCTCGCGCTATATCGGCGGCGGTTTCGGCTCGAAGCTCGGCATCGCGCCCGAGAGCGTCGCCGCCGCCATCGCCGCCAAGCAGCTGGGCCGCCCGGTCAAGGCGGTGATGCTGCGTCAGCAGGTCTTCGACGCCACCGTCCGCCGTTCCAACACCGAACAGCGGATGCGCCTCGGGGCTGAGGCGGGCGGCCGAATCGTCGCGCTGGGCCACGAGTCCATCACCTCCAACCTGCCCGACGAGGATTTCTTCGAACCCGTCGGGATCGGCACCCACTTCCTCTATGGCGGTGAGAACCGGCGGATCAATCATGACGTGGTGCGGCTGAACTGGACGCTGTCGGGATCGATGCGCGCGCCGGGCGAGGCGGTCGGCATGGTCGGCATGGAATGCGCCATGGACGAACTGGCCGAGGCGATCGGCATGGACCCCATCGCGCTGCGCAAGGTCAACGATCCGCAGCAGGACCCGGAGTTGAAGGTCCCCTATTCGTCGCGCAACCTGACCCGCTCGCTGGAGGAAGGGGCGAAGCATTTCGGCTGGGACCAGCGCCAGGCACCGGGCCAGCGTCGCGAGGGCGATTGGCTGATCGGCATGGGCGTCGCCGCCGCCTGCCGCTCCAACCAGTTGCAGCAGTCCGCTGCCAAGGTCGAACTCCACCCCGATGGCAGCGCGACCGTCTCCTCGGCGATGACCGATATCGGCACGGGCAGCTACACGATCATGGCGCAGATCGCCGCCGAAATCCTGGGCCTGCCGATCGAGAAGGTGACGATGTCGCTGGGCGACACGAACGATCCCCCTGCCGCCGGTTCGGGCGGGTCCTGGGGTGCGGCATCGGCTGGTTCGGCAGTGTATCTCGCGGCCGAGCGCGTGCGCGAGAAGCTGGCCAAGGCGATGGGTGTGAAGGCCGAAGACCTGACGCTGAAGGACGGCATGGCGATCGGCGACAATCGCTCGGTGCCGCTCGCCGAGCTGGTCGGCAAGGACGGCCTGTCCGCGATCGGTGAGATCAAGCCCGGCCAACAGGAGAAGCAGTTCAATCAGGCCAGCTATGGCGCACATTTCGCCGAGGTCGGCGTGAACGTCGTCACCGGCGAGGTACGCGTGCGGCGGATGCTCGGCGTGTTCGCGGCGGGGCGCGTGCTCAACGCCAAGACGGCGCGCTCGCAATGCCTGGGCGGCATGACCTTCGGCATTGGAACGGCGCTGACCGAGGAGCTGATCCATGATCCGCGCACCGGCAAGCTGGTGAATCACGATCTGGCCGAATATCATGTGCCGGTGAATGCCGACGTGCCCCAGCTGGAAGTCCATTTCCTCGACGAGCGCGACATCCACGCCAATCCAATCCATGCCAAGGGGATCGGCGAGCTGGGCATCTCCGGCGCGGCCCCGGCCGTGGTCAACGCCATCTACAACGCCACCGGCGTGCGGGTGCGCGAGATGCCGGTGACGCTTGACAAGCTGCTCGATCACCTCCCGGCGCTTTGATGAGCGACCATGACAGCGTTCTCGCTGCCGCCAAGGAATGGCGGGGCGAGCCGATGGCGATCGCGACGGTGGTGTCGACCTGGGGGTCGGCACCGCGTCCGCGCGGCAGCCATATGCTGGTTCACGGCGATGGCCGGTTCGAGGGGTCGGTATCGGGCGGCTGTGTCGAAAACGACATCCTCCACACCGCCGCCGAAGTCATTGCGGGCGCGCCGTTCCAGCTGAAGCGTTACGGCGTGGCCGACGCCTCGGCTTGGGAAGTCGGTTTACCCTGCGGCGGCGAGATCGCGGTGATGGTGCAGCCGGTGTCGGCCGACGGCTTCGATCCCGAACTCTTCGACCGCATCGCCGAAGCGCGCGAGCGGGGCCAGGCGTTGACCGTCACGACCGACCTGACCACCGGCCATTCGGACCTGCGGCCGGTCGAAACCGGCGAAGTCTTCGCCAACCGATACGACCCGCCACGCCGGTTGCTGATCGTCGGCGCGGTGCAGATCGCACAGAGCCTGGCGCAACTGGCGCAGACCTTGGGCATCGCGACGGTCGTCATCGACCCGCGTGCCCGCTTCCTGACCGCAGAGCGCTTTCCCGGCGTGACGCTCGACGATCGCTGGCCCGACGAGGCGGTGGCGGCCTATGCCCCCGGCCCGGCGACCGCCGTGGTGACTCTGAGCCACGACACCAAGATCGACGATCCGGCGCTGATCGCCGCGCTCGCCGGCGACACCGCCTATGTCGGCGCGCTGGGCAGTCGGCGCAGCCATGCGGCGCGGCGGGAGCGTCTGGCGGCGAAGGGCGTTTCTCCCCAGGCGATCGACCGGATCGATGGCCCTGTCGGCCTCGACATCGGTGCGATCGGCCCCTCCGAGATCGCGCTGTCGATCGCGGCGGCGATGATAGGAGCCTTTCATGATCGACGCTGAGAATGTGGTCCTGGTCCTGCTGGCGGCAGGACAGTCGAGCCGCTTCGGGATGGAGAACAAGCTGGAGGCCGAGTTTCTCGGCAAGCCGGTCGGCTTTCACGTCACCACCGCGTTGGAGAGCATCCCCTTTGCCGACCGGATCGTGGTGACGGACGGCTGCCAGCTCGACTTCGCGTCACGCGGCTACCGCGTCATCCACAATGCCGACATCGCCAAGGGCATGTCGCACTCGCTGCATCTGGGCGTGCGCGAAGCGATGACGGCGTCGCCCCAGGCGATCCTGATTGCGCTGGCCGATATGCCGCGCGTCACGGCGGCGCATATCTATCGCCTGTTCGATGCGTTCGACGGACCGGACTCGGTCGTGGTGTCGAGCAATGGCGAACACCCCACGCCGCCAGGCGTCTTCGGGGCGGATCGGTTCGAGGACCTTCTGAAGCTGGAGGGCGACGAGGGTGGCCGCAAGCTGGTCGCGGGCGGGCGGCATGTCGTGACCGCGCCCGCCGAGCTGATCGACATCGACACGCCCGAGGATCTGGAAAAGCTACGTCAGCTGGTTCACGCCCCCGAGCGGACGATCACTCGTGCCGTAGCGCGTCGATCGGATTGAGCGCCGCCGCCCGTCGCGCCGGGAAGTAACCGAACACGACCCCGATCACCGCCGAAATCGCAAAGGCGATGATGTTGATCTGGGGATCGAAGGTCCAGGGCACCTGCATCAGCGGCACCAACGCGGCAATGATCGCCTGCGCCAGGATCAGGCCGATGATCCCGCCCAGGCAGGACAGCACCACCGCCTCGACCAGGAACTGCATCAGCACCTCGCGCGCGACCGCACCGATGGCCAGGCGGATGCCGATCTCGCGCGTCCGCTCGGTGACGGACACCAGCATGATGTTCATGATGCCGATGCCGCCGACCACCAGGCTGATCGCCGCCACCGCCGCGACGATGCGGGTCAGCATGGTCGTCGTGCTGGTCAGCGTGTCGCTGATCTGCTTGGTGTCGAAGATGTTGAAGTCGTCGTCCTTGCCGCCGGTGATGTTGCGCCGTTCGCGGAGCAGATCGGTCAGCGACGATTGCACGGCCGAGGTGGAATAGGCCTGGTCGACCCCGACCAGCATCAGGCGGATGTCGCGGCTGCCGGTAAAGCGGCGCTGGACCGCCTTGATCGGCATCAGCACTACGTCATCCTGATCGCCGAAGCCCCCCTGCCCGCGCGTCGTCAGCACGCCGATGACGTCGCAGCTGATCGCGCCGATACGGAAGCGCTTGCCGACCGCATCGGTGCTGCGGAACAGGTTCTGGCGCACGGTATTGCCGATGATGCAGACCGCCTTGCCCGCCGCCTGCTCGGCCGGGGTCCAGGTGCGTCCCGAGGCCAGCGGCCAGGGCTGGACGGTGAAATAGGCCAGCGTCGTGCCGGTCACGGTCGTCGACCAGTTCGCGCCCTCATAGATGGCGGTCGCGGTCGTCTGGGCCTGCGGCGCCACCGCCGTGACGCCGGCGATCTGGTCGGCGATCGCCTCGACATCCTCGGGCTTGAAGTCGGGCGGACGCGGGCCGCCGCCGCCGCGCCCGAAGCCCTGGCCGGGCCGGACCTGCAGGATGTTGGTGCCCAGCGACGAAATCGACTGCTGCACGGCGGCGGTCGTCGCCTTGCCCAGCGTCACCATGGTCACGACCGCGCCGACGCCGATGATGATGCCCAACGTCGTCAGGAACGAGCGCAGCACATGCCGCCGGATCGAGCGGATGGCGAGGATGAGCGTGGTGCCGAACATCAGTTTACGCCCATTTCCGGCACGACACCCGGCCGGTGCTGCGCCTCGATCCGATCGACCAGCCCGTCCTTGAAGTGGATGACGGTGCGCGCGAACGCCGCCATGTCGGGCTCATGCGTGACCATCAGCACGGTGATGTTGCTGTCGCGGTTGAGCCCGGTCAGCAGTTCCATGATCTCGACCGAGCGTTCGGAATCCAGATTGCCGGTCGGCTCGTCGGCGAGAAGGACGTCGGGGCTGGTGACGATGGCGCGGGCGATCGCCACGCGCTGCTGCTGCCCGCCCGACAGTTCGGCGGGGGTATGGTCCCACCATTTGTCGAGGCCCACCTTCTCCAGCGCCGCCATGCCCAGGTCGCGCCGGGTCCTTTTGTCCTCGCCACGATAAAGCAGCGGCAGCTCGACATTCTCCAGCGCGGTGGTGCGCGACAACAGGTTGAAGCCCTGGAACACGAAGCCCAGATAGCGCCGCCGCAGCATGGCGCGCTGGTCGCGGTCCAGCGTCTCGACATGATGACCGCGGAACAGGAAATTGCCGCCGCTCGGCACGTCGAGACAGCCCAATATGTTCATCGTCGTCGACTTGCCCGAGCCCGAAGGCCCCATCACGGCGACAAAATCCCCCGCCGCAATGTCCAGGTCGACGCCCTTCAGCGCCTGGAACTGGGTCGCGCCCGTGCCATAGGTCTTGGTGACGCCGCGAAGCTGGATGAGCGGGGCGTCAGCGGCCACCACCGCCCCCGCCCTGCTGGCCGCCACCCTGACGCCGCTGGCCACCGCCACGCGGCGCGGCACTCTCGCCACCCGCCAGCTGGCCGGTAATGACCTGCATGTCGGGCTTCAGACCGCCCGACAGCACCTCGGTCATCGAACCGTTGGTGTCGCCGGTGACGATCTGGATCGGCTGCGGCTTGCCGTCCTGCCCACGGACATAGACGGTCTGAGTCGCGCCGCGCTGAACGGTGGCGGTGCGCGCGGCACGGTCCCGGCGCGGGCGGAAGGTCAGCGAGCCCGCAATGCCGCCGCCGCCCGCCTGCGCGCCGTCCGAGGGCTTGAAGCGCAGCGCGGCGTTGGGGATCAGCATGACGTTCTTCTTGTCCGACGTCACGATATCGGCGGTCGCGGTCATGCCGGGGCGCAGTTGCAGGTCGGGATTGCCCACCGTCAGATCGGCGGCATAGCTGACCACCTGCCCCGTGGTCGACGCGGCGCTGGTGGTCGAGGAAGCGGACGAGGTCGCCGCGCTGACCGTCAGGTTCGACCCCAGATCGACGCGGGTGATCGTCGCGGGGAAGGTGCGGCCCGGAAAGGCGTCGACGGTGAAATTGGCCTTCTGCCCGACCTTCACCTCACCGACGTCCGCTTCGTCGATCGCGACCTCCAGCTTCATCTTGGTCAGGTCTTCGGCGATGACGAACAGGGTCGGCGTGTTGAACGACGCCGCGACGGTCTGGCCCGGATCGACCTGACGTGCCAGCACCACGCCGGACACGGGCGAGCGGATGATCGCACGCTGGCGCTGGGTCTGCGACTGGGCCAGCTGGGCGCGGGCGGCGGTGACATTGGCCTCCGCGACGCGCAGCGCGGCGACCGCACGCTGGGCATCGGCACGCCCCGCCTGAAGTTCGGTGGCCGAGGGCACGCGACCGTTCGAGAGCTTGTAGACCTGTTCCAGCCGCGCCAGCTGCGCCTGCGATTCCGACACGGTCGCGCGCGCCTGCGCCACCTGTGCGACATTGGCGGCCAGCGTCGCCTGCGCCGCACGAATCTGGTCGTCGATCTGTTCGGGATCGATCAGCGCCAGCGCCTCGCCCGCCTTCACCCGGTCGTTCACATCGACCACGACCTTGGTCACCAGGCCCGACAGCTGCGAGCCGACCGTTACCTGATTGGTCGGGGCCAGCTTGCCGGTCGCCGAGACGGTCACGGTCAGGTCGCCGCGCGTGACCGGCGCGGTCGCGAAGCCCGCCTCCTTCGATCCGCCGAAACAGCTTTTCAGCAACAGCGCGAGCAGCACGACGCCGACGATCACCACGCCCCACTGCACCCATTTGCGCCATCGCGGCTGCGGCTTCACGCCCAGGAAATCGTCGAGAGTCTGGTCGGCCATCAGCGGTTGTCCGGGGTTGTGGCGAGGCGCGGCGGCGCTTCGGGGGTGGTCGTGTCGTCCCATCCGCCGCCCAGCGCGGCGAACAGCGCGACCTGCGCGGTCGCGGCGTCGGACCGGGCCTGAACCAGCCCGTTCTGCGCGTTCAGGAACGCCGCCTCCTGTTGCGACAGGGTGGTGAAATCGGTGAGGCCCGAGCGATACTGGCTGCGCGCCAGGATCGCCGAGTTGCGCGCCGCGTCGAGCTGGATGGCGAATTCCCGCGCGCGCGCGCGGGCGGTATTGAGCGCGACGATGGCGTTCTCAACATCCTCCAGCGCCAGCAGGACGGTGCCCTGATAGGCGGCATAGCTCTGATCGGCGAGCGCCTGGGCATTACGCACTTGGCTGCGCAGCCGACCGCCGTTGAAGATCGCCTGGGTCAGGCCCGCAAACAGGCTGCCGGTGATCGCGTCGCCCAGCGAACCGATGCTGGTCGCCGCCGTGTTGATGTTCCCGGAAATGGCGAGCGCCGGATAAAGCGCCGCCTGCGCCACGCCGATCCGGGCGGTGGCCGCGGCCAGATTGCGCTCGGCCGCGCGGACATCGGGGCGGCGGCGCAGGATATCGGCGGGAATGCCGGTGCCGATGACGGCGGGGCCGGTCGGGATCGGCCTGACCGCCGCGAGCCGCGCCTTGACCGCGCCGGGCGCCTGGCCGGTCAGCACGCCCAGCCGCGACACGGCGGCGTTATATTGCTGCTCGATCGAGGGGATGGTCGCCGCGGTCTGGGCCCGCTGGCCCCGCGCCTGTTCGGCATCGAGCGAGGAAACAAGGCCTGCCTGCACCCGGAAACCGGCGATCTCCAGATTGTCGTCCTGCAAGCCTAGGCTGGCCCGTGCATTGGCCAGCTGCGCCTGATAGGCCCGCGCCAGCATGTAGTTGCGCGCCAGTTCGCTCTCGACGGTCAGCAGCGTGGCGGCATAGCTGAAGCCTGCGCCCTCATAGGTCGCGCGGCTCGCCTCCACCGTGCGGCGGACCTCGCCGAACAGACCGACCTGATAGCTGGCCGACAGGCCCACGGTGAAGCTGTTGCTGCCGCCCCCGCCGGTATCGACCACCGTGCCGTCGGGCAGGGTGAAGCTGCGCCCGCCGCCGCGCAGATTCTCGTTGCGCTGATAGCCGGTCGAGCCGGAAACGTTGGGCAACAGCGAGGCGCGGCTCTGGATCAGGCTTTCGCGCGCCTGGCGCAACCGGGCGATCGCCTGGACCACATCGGTGTTGGCGACCACCGCCTGCTCGACCAGTTCGGCAAGCAGCGGATCGTCGAACGACCGCCACCACCGGGTCAGGTCCTGCGCCTGCGCATTGGCGGCGGGCACCGACCATGTGTCGGGCACCCCCAGCGCCTGCGGAGCGGCGGGGCGGTAATCGGGGCCGACCGTACAGCCGGACAAAGCGGCGGTGACGAGAAGAAGGACGCGGATGCGAGGCTTCATGGGGCAGGAACGTGCCGTGCCGTTACGGCCCCGTCCAGTGTGTTTATGTCGCAAATTGTGACGGATGCGGCAGATTTCCGTCATCTGACGCGACACGTTTTCGCGGGGTGAAAGTTCCGCTTCGATCCAAAAAATCCTCACCGACACGGGGAGGTGGCAGGGCGCAAGCCCTGACGGAGGGGGGCTTCCACAAAGGTCATCCCTCGCGGCGATCCCCTCCACCATGCTACGCATGGTCCCCCTCCCCGCTAGCGGGGAGGATCAGCTCTTACCGACCCACCCAGTCGGACACCTGCTGCGCCACCTGGTTCGCCGCCTGGTTCAACGCCGGGCCGACGCTCTCATTATCGATCTTGCCGACCGGCACCCGCGCCTCGAAGCGGCGCTTCTCAATATTCGTCTGGCCGTCGCGTTGCAACGTGGCGTCGAACACCACCGCCGCGTCGCGCCGGGTGGCGTCCATGCCGAACTGGCGCAGCTCGCCGCCCAGGCGGTCGCCCGGATCGCCGATCGAGTCGCGCGGCGACAGGACGATGCGCCCCGCCCGCGCGGTCAGCGTGTCGGCCATCAGCCGAGCGAACAGCCGCGTCGGCGGCTCGGCCCATTGCGCATCCTTCACATAGGCGATGCTGGTCGCATTCTCCTGCACCGGCACCCGCGCGGTCGCCAGTTCCTGCGGCGAGGACGGCACCTGGATGGTGATCGACTTGCCCGGCCCGGAATCCTGCGTCTGCCCCACGCTCGGCGCCGACTGCGCCTGGAGCGTCAGCAGCGAGGGCGGCGGCTTGGCACCGAAGCTGATGCAGCCGGCGAGCGGAAGCGATGCGAGCATCACGATCAGCGGAGTCTTCATGACGGTCCTCATCGGCATCCTCACTTGCCCTTATAGTCCGGCAGCTTCTGCTGCCCGATCAGCGACCCTGCGCCCTGCTGGTCGACCTTTTCGGCGACCGCCGACAGCGACTGGGTCATCACGCGCAGATCCTTCACCAGACGATCCACCTCGGGCACCGTCTGCTTCGAGAAGGTCTGCAGGCCCGGCCGCGCATCGCCGATCGCCGCGTTCAGCGTGTCCGCGCTCTTCTGCGCCGAGGCGATGGTGCGGTTCAGATTGGCGATGGTCGGCTTCACATCCTCGGCCAGGATGCCGTTGGTGGTGGCCGCAAGCTGGCCGATCGACTGGGCCGCGTCACCCGCCTGCTGGATCGCCACGCGGGTCTGGGCCAGCGTCGCGGCGATCTCCGGCCCGCGATCGGCGAGCGCATCGGTCAGGCGGTTGGTGTTGTCCAATATGCCCGCGATCGACGCCTGGTTGCGGTCCGACAACAGGCCGGTCAGCCGCTCGGTCAGCGTCGACAGCCGCTCCAGCAACTGCGGCGCGGAGTTCAGGATCGCGCCGATGCCGCCCTGCTTGGTCGGGATGACCGGCACGCCGTAAGGGCAGACGGTCTTGTTGTCGGGCTGCGGACAGGTGATCGGCGGCGCACCCTTGCGGGCGCCGTCCAGCGAGATGGTGCTGGTGCCGGTGAAGCTGGCCGAGATCGACGCGGTCGTCCCCTGCAGGATCGGCGTCTGCTCGTTGACCGAGACGCGGACCCGCACGAATTGCGGATCGGGGCGCCACAGCGCGATCTCCTTCACCTGCCCCGAAGGCACGCCCGAGTAAGTGACCGCCGAGCCCTTGGCCAGGCCGTCCACCGACTGGCGGAAGAAGATGTCATATTCCTTCTCCGACGTGCCGCCCAGGCGGGCGATCCAGACGGTGAAGATGGCCAGCACTGCGAGCAGGATCAGCACGACAGAGCCGACAAGGACGTGGTTCGAACGGGTTTCCATCAGCGTGTCCCTGCTTCGCCTCTCGCATGGGCATCGGCCGCATTGCCCTGGGACCGCTGTCCCGTGGCATGGGCGTCGACTTCGGTGGGGTGGCGCGCGGCGTCGGCCTCGGCCGAACGGGGGCGGATGTCCGCCACCTCGTCCTTGGCGGCGACGGCGGCACGGCCGCGCGGCCCCTTGAAATATTCCTCGATCCACGGATGGTCGAGCGCGATCAGCTCGTCGATCGTGCCGACCGCGATCACCTTCTTGTCCGCCAGCACCGCCACCCGGTCGCAGATCGCGTAAAGCGTATCGAGGTCGTGGGTGATCAGGAAGACGGTCAGCCCCAGCGTTTTCTGGAGCGACGCGATCAGCTGGTCGAACGCCGCCGCGCCGATCGGGTCGAGGCCTGCGGTCGGCTCGTCGAGGAAGAGCAGTTCGGGGTCGAGCGCCAGCGCACGCGCCAGCCCTGCCCGCTTCTTCATGCCGCCCGACAGCTCGGCCGGATATTTCGGCCCCGCATCGGCGGGAAGGCCGGTCATCACGACCTTGTAGGACGCGATCTCATCCATCAACGCCTGGGGCAGCTCACGGTAGAATTCGCGCAGCGGCACCGCGACATTCTCCGCGACGGTCAGCGTCGAGAACAGCGCACCGCCCTGGAACAGCACGCCCCAGCGCTTGCGCACATCGACCGCCTCGGTCGCCTCGCGGCCGATGGTCGGCTCGCCGAAAACGGTGATCTCGCCCGCATCGGGGGTCTGGAGGCCGATGATCGTCCGCATCAGCACCGACTTGCCGGTGCCCGACCCGCCGACCACGCCCAAAATCTCGCCCTTGCGCACGTCGAGGTCTAGGCCGTCATGGATGACCTGCTCGCCGAAGCTGTTGCGCAGGCCGCGGACCTGGATGAGATGTTCGTCCTGCTCGGCCATCAATCCCATCCGATCCAGGTAAAGAAGACCGCGAAGAAGGCGTCGAGCACGATCACCAGGAAGATCGCCTGCACCACGGCGGCGGTGGTGCGCAGGCCGACTTGCTCGGCATCCGACTTGACCTGCATCCCCTGGAAACAGCCCGCGATTGCGATGATCGCGCCGAACACCGGGGCCTTGATCAGGCCGACATACAGGTCGGTGATCGGCACGACTTCGCGGATACGCGCGATGAAGGTGACGGGCGGAATGCCCAGCGACACCGCCGCCAGGAAACAGCCGCCGATCATCGCGATCAGCGAGGAATAGAAGCCCAGGAGCGGCATCAGCGTGATCGCCGCGATGGTGCGCGGCACCACCAGCGCCTCCATCGGCGAGACGCCGATGACGCGCATCGCATCGATCTCTTCGGTCAGCTTCATCGTGCCGAGCTGCGCGGCGAAGGCCGATCCCGAGCGACCCGCGACCATGATCGCGGTCATCAGCACGCCCAGTTCGCGCAGGGTCAGCCGGCCGACCAGGTTGATCGTGAACACCTCGGCACCGAACTGGCGCAGCTGCACCGCGCCCTGTTGCGCGATGACGATGCCGATCAGGAAGCTCATCAGGCCGACGATGGCCAGTGCCGAGACGCCGACCGTCTCGAATTCATGTACCACCGCGTTGAAGCGGAAGCGGCGCGGATGGCGGATCACCGCCAACCCGGCCAGCACCGTCGCGCCCATGAAGCCGAGCAGGCCATAGAGGGTCTGGAAGGCGGCGACGACCGCATCGCCCACCTCGCCAGCGACGCGCGCAAAGGGGCTGACGGGCTTGGGACGCATCGCAACCGGCTGATCCGCCTCGGTCACCTTGGCGAACAGGTGGCGCCGGTCGTCGTCCAGACCGTCGATGGCGGCGTCGTTGCGCGCGGCGAAGCGGTGGATCAGCCAGGCCCCGACCGTGTCGATCCGGTCGACCTGCGACAGGTCGATACGCCGGACCGCCGAATCCTCGCGGTCCAGCCGCTCGGGCAAGTCGCCCAGAGTCGCCAGCGAAAGGCTGCCGGTGAAGCGCAGCGCTCCCCCGTCGGCCGGGTCATGTTGATAATCGGCCTTGGCGTTCATCAACTGCCTCTTTGCGGGAAAGCGGGTGTATCGACAAGGCGCTTCGTTCCCACGACGAATCGACTGGCGGCAGTAATTATACGACGGCGTGACGTTTTCATAGCAGGTGATCCAGCAGATGCAGGATCAGACCGACACTGCCGCCCACCAATGTCCCGTTGATGCGAATATATTGCAGGTCGCGGCCCACCGCATTCTCCAGCCTCGAGGTGACGGTGTCGGCATCCCAGCCCCGCACCGTCTCCGACACCAGCCGGACGATGCCATCGCCATAATCGGCGGCGATGCCCGCCGCCGCCCGGCGCACGAAGCGGTTGATCGTCGCCGCCAGCCGGGGATTGTCCTGCAATGTCTGGCCCAGCTGGCGCATGGCATCGCCCAGCCGCCCTGCGGTCACCGCCTGCGGATCGCGCGCCATACGCAGCAACGCCTCACGCGCCTGCTCCCACAGACCGTCCAGCCAGCGCTGCATGGCCGGATTGGCGATCAGCTCGGCCTTCATCGCCTCCACCCTGGCGCGCATGTCGGGATCATATTGCAGGTCCCAGGCGAGGCGATCGAGCCCTTCCTCGATCTTCTGGCGCAGCGGATGATCGCGATCCTCGGCGACGTCGTGGAGCAGCTTGTGCAGCCCGTCGATCAGCCTGTCGGCCAGCGTTTCGTCCAGCCCGGTCCAGCGCAGGATCGCGCCCGCCCGCTCATGCACCATCGCCCGGACGATCGCTTCGTTGGCGTCCAGCGCGGACGCCGCCCAGCGCAGCACGGAATCGAGCAACGGCAGATGCCGCCCTTCGGCGATGCTGGCCTTCAGCAACTGGCCCAGGATCGGCGCGATCTCGGTGGCGCGCAGCCGTGATCCGATCCCCGCCTTGACCATGCCGCCCAGCCGTTGTGGGTCGAAGGCGGTCAGCATCTCGGCGAACAGGCGCGACGCCCCGCGCCGGATACGCCCGCCCTCCTGCGGCGGTTGCGCCAGCCAGCGCCCGGCCGCGCCCGCCACGTCCAGTCGGACCATGCGCCGCGCGACGACGCGGGGGATCAGGAAATTGGTGCGCAGGAAATTGGCGAGCGTGTCGCCGATCCGGTCCTTGTTGCGCGGCACGATCGCGGTGTGCGGGATCGGCAGGCCCAGCGGGTGGCGGAACAGCGCGGTCACGGCGAACCAGTCCGCCAGCCCGCCGACCATCGCCGCCTCGGCAAAGGCGCGGACATAGCCCCAGGCGGGATGCAGCGGCTGCAGCCCCCGCGACACCAGATACAGCGCCGCCATGCCGACCAGCAGCCCGGTGGCCAAGACCCGCATCTTCCGCAGGGCGGCTGGAACGGTCTGGCTACCCCCCGATCGCATTGCGAGTTCCATCACCTAGGACAATTCGCGAAGGGCGGCTTTGTTCAAGAGGAATCTTTCCCGAGCGTAACGAAAGGGGGCAAAGGTGATCCTCCCCGGCACGGGGAGGTGGCAGGCCGAAAGCCCTGACGGAGGGGGGCTTCCACACGGGTCAACCTATGCGGCGCTCCCCCTCCACCAGCTTCGCTGGTCCCCCTCCCCGTGCCGGGGAGGATTGTTTACTCCGCCGGATCGTAGCCCAGCTTGCCGGTGGCGGGGGGCAGCGCGGGGCCGCCGGCGGGACCCTCGATCACCGGCCCGCCGCCCAGCTCGTCGCCGGGCTTGTAGGTCAGCAGGCGTCGGCCCAGGCGCGGTCCGATCCAGCGTTCGACACCGACCGACAGGCTGAAGGCCGCAGGGACGATCAGAAGGGTCAGGATCGTCGACAGCGCAAGCCCGCCGATCACCGTCACGCCCATCGGACTGCGCCACGATCCGTCACCGCCCAGCGACAGCGCGGTCGGGATCATGCCCGCGACCATCGCGACCGTGGTCATGACGATCGGCTGGGCGCGCTTGTGCCCCGCATCGACCACCGCCTCATAGATGGGCACGCCCTTGGCGATCTCCTCCAGCGCGAAGTCGATCAGCAGGATCGAGTTCTTGGCGACGATGCCCAGTAGCATCAGCAACCCGATATAGACTGGCAGCGACAGCGGATTGCCACTGAAATACAGCGCCAGCAAACCGCCCAGCGGCGCCAGCAGCAGCGACGCCATGTTGACGAAGGGCGGCAGGAAGCGGCGATAGAGCAGGACCAGCACCGCGAAGACCAGGAACACTGCCGAGATGATGGCGGTGAAGAAGTTGGCCATCATCTCCGCCTGCATCTTGGCCTGGCCCAGCACCATCTCGCTGACCCCCATGGGCAGGTCCTTCATGATGGGCAGGTCGTGGACCTTCTTCATCGCGTCGCCGCTGATGACGCCCTTCGCCAGATCGGCGCCGACCGTCACCTGACGCCGCTGGTTCACGCGGTCGATCTGGGTCGGCCCGGCACCCAGACCGATCTCGGCGACGACGCTCAGGGGCACCGAGCCGCCGGTCTGGGTCTGCACCGGCAGGTTCTGGATGGTCGACAGGCGGGCGCGGGCATTCTGGTCCAGCGCGACGCGGATCGGCACCTGACGATCGGACAGCGAGAAGCGGGCCGAATTCTGGTCGATATCGCCCAGCGTCGCGATACGGATCGCGCTCGACAGCGCCTGCGTCGTCACGCCCAGATTGGCGGCCAGGTCGAGGCGCGGGCGGATGATGATTTCCGGCCGGTCGAGATTGCCGACGATGCGCGGCGCGATCAGGCCGGGCAGCGTCCCCATCTGGGCCACGATCTTGTTGGCGGTATCGCGCAGCACGGCGGGATCGTCCCCGCCCAGCGTAATGGTCAGGTCGCGCCCGCTCGAGCCCCAGCCGAATTGCGACTGGAACGACACGCGCGCATCGGGGATCGCCGCCAATTCGGGCGCCAGCGATCGTTCGAAGTCGGTGCTCTTCATCGAGCGATCCTCCTTTAGGGTCGCGACGACGCGGCCATTGCCAACGCCAGTGCGCGAATAGACCGACTCGACGTCCGGCTGCGTCTTCAGGAAGGACGCGACACGCTTCACGACGACATCGGTCTGGGCCAGCGTCGTGCCGGGCACCATCTCGATCTTGGCGACCGCCTGGTCATTGTCCTGCGGCGGCTGGAAGGTCTTGGGGATGATGACGAACATGGCAATGGTCAGCGCAAAGGCTCCGAAGCCGATACCGATCACCCACAGGCGGTGGTCGCGGAACCGCCCCAGCAGGCGACGGAGACGCCCGCGCTTCACGCCGTCGGTCGGCCGGTCATAACGCAGCGACCAGCGCAGCGTCGCCATATAGGCATCCATCAGCCTGCCCTCGCCATGGCTGGCATGACCGGCGGACTTCAGGAAATAGGCCGCGATCATTGGCGTGATCAGGCGCGCGACCGCGAGGCTCATCAGCACCGAGACGACCACGGTCAGGCCGAAATTCTTGAAATACTGGCCCGGAACGCCGGGCATCAACGCGACCGGCAGGAACACCGCGACGATCGCCATGGTGGTCGCCAGCACGGCGAGGCCGATCTCGTCCGCCGCGTCGATCGACGCCTGATAGGCGGATTTGCCCATGCGCATGTGGCGCACGATATTCTCGATCTCCACGATGGCGTCGTCGACCAGCACGCCCGCCACCAGGCTGAGCGCCAGCAGCGTCATCTGGTTCAGCGTAAAGCCCAGCAGGTCCATGAACCAGAAGGCCGGGATCGCCGACAGCGGGATCGCCAGCGCCGAAATCACCGTCGCCCGCCAGTCGCGCAGGAAGATGAAGACGACGATGACGGCGAGCACCGCGCCCTCGATCATCGCATGGATGGCGCTTTCATATTGCGCCTCGGTGTATTTCACGCTGTTCGAACGGAGGACGAACTTCACCTCCGGGTTGCGCTTTTCCAAGTCCTTCAGCTTCTGGACGGCGCCGTTGAAGACGCTGACGTCGGAAGCGCCCTTGGCACGCTGGAAGTCGAAGCTGATGACCTGCCGTCCGTCGACCGCCGCCTGCGAACGCTGTTCGGCGTAAAGGTCGCGCACGGTGGCGATGTCGGCGAGGCGCACGGTACGGCCGCCGCGCACGTTGATCTGGGTCTGGCCCAGGTCATAGGCGTTGCGCGCATTGCCCAGCACGCGGACGGCCTGTTCGGTGCCCGCAATCTCGGCGCGGCCACCGGCGGCGTTCAGGTTGGTCATGCGCAGCTGTGCGTTGACCTCGCTGGCGGTCAGCCCCTGCGCCTGGAGCTTCAGCGGATCGAGGATCACGCGGATTTCACGCGTCACGCCGCCGTTGCGGATGACCTTGGAGAGACCCGGAACCGACAACAACTCCTTGGTGACGTTGTTGTCGATATACCAGCTGAGCTGTTCGGGCGTCATGTTGGACGCCACCGCCGAATAGCTGGCAAGGTCGTTATCGGTCGAATCGACGCGGATGACCTGCGGCTCGAGGATGCCGTCGGGCAGCATCGAGCGGATCTGGGTGATCGCGTCGCGCGCATCGCTGACCGCACGATCGATCGGCGTGCCGATGTCGAGCTGGACCAGCGTCTGCGACGTGCCCTCGGTCACGGTCGAGGTGATCTGGTCGACGCCCTGCAAGTTCCGCAACGCCGCCTCGACCCGCTGGGTGACCTGCGTCTCCAGTTCGGTCGGTGCCGCACCCGGCTGGTTCACGAGGACCACGACGATCGGGAAATCGATATCGGGGTCGTTGTTCACGTCCATCCGCATGAAGCTGACGATGCCCGCCAGAGTCAGTGCGACGAACAGGACGATCGGCGGAACGGGGTTCCGGATCGCCCAGGCCGAGATGTTGCGGAAACTCATCTTACTTGGCCTCCTGGCCTGCAAGGATCGGGCGGACCAGCTGCCCGGCCGCCAGGAAGCCACCCGCCGAACGCACCACCCGCTCAGTCCCCTTCAGGCCCGAGGCGATGGTCACGCCATCGTCGGATACCTGACCGATCTTGACGTCACGGCGCGCGACCTTGTTGTCGGCCCCGACGATATACACGAAACTGCCCTTGTCGTCGCTCTGGATCGCCGAGTCCGGCAGGACCGGGGCATGGCCCGCACCGCCGCGGATCGTTGCCGCGGCGAAACCGCCGGGACGCAGCGCCGGGTCATAAGACAGGGCGATGCGCGCGACACCCTGACGCGTCTGCGGGTCGATGACGGGCGACACCTGCCACACCTCACCCTTGAAGCTCTTGTCGCCGCCGACCGGGGTCACGGTGGCGGGGGCGCCGACCGACAGGCCGACCAGATCCGCCTCGGCCAGCTGCGCGCGCAGCTCCATCTGCCCGCCCATCGCCATGCGGAACAGCACGCCCGAGCCCGAGCTGACGATCTGGCCCGGCTCGGCGGCGCGGGTCAGGATCAGGCCATCGGCGGGCGCGCGGATGTCGAGACGGCCGTTGCGCGCCTGCGCCTCGCGGAAGGTCGCCTGCGCCGCGCGGACGCGGGCGGCGGCGGCATCGCGGGTCGCGGTGCGGCGCTGGAGATCGGCCTTGGAGATGAAGCCGCGATCGACCAGCTGCTGGGCGCGGTCGAGTTCGGCCTGTGCGATCTGCTGGTCCGACTGCGCGACCGAGACCTGCGCGTTCAGCGCTGAGGCGGTCTGGGTCTGGACCGAGCGGTCGACGGTCGCCAGCACCTGCCCCGTACGGACCCACTGACCCGGCTCGACCAGGACGCGGGTGATCATGCCCCCCTCGCCCGCGACGCCGACCGGCATCTCACGGCGTGCGGCCAGCGTGCCGGTGGCCGAGATCACCCGGCTGACCGCCTGCTGGCCGGGAACGACGACGGTGATGTTGGGCACCTGCGTGCCTGCCCCCGCACCCTGCTCCGCCTCATGCTTCTTGGGCGCGAACAGCAACCAGCCCGCCAGCGCCAGCACGATGACCGCCACGACGATCCAGATCCAGCGCCTGCGCGGCGTGGATACCGGCCCCTCCAGCTCCAGATGTCGGCCGCCACCGATCGCCCCCGTCTCGTAATTCATGTTCGTCATCGATCCCCGAACCGCATCCATCGTGCGCACATTGCCTTGCAGGATGCGCCCATCCGCGCTGTGTTATAGAAATGTAGCACACCACTCAAGTGTCTTTTGGTAGGCCCGAATTGCGGCGGCTCCAAGGTGGGCGCCATGCGTTCATCGCCTGTTTTGCCATGAGGCGTCAAAGCCTTGGTCCATAGTCGTGAGACGATCATCACAAGGGAGATGTCGATGAAGAAATACCTGCTGCTGGCCGCGATGGCCTCCGCCGCGCTGACGCCGCTGACCGCCGTCGCGCAGACCCAGCCCGCCCCCACCACGGTAGAGCCGCTGGTGCCCGCCGCCGGGACGGTGCTGGATGTGTCCGCCGAGGGACGCACGACGCGCGTGCCCGATCTGGCGACGATTCGCGCCGGGGTGGTCAGCCAGGGGGCGACCGCCGCCGCCGCCCTGTCCGACAATGCGCAGCGCATGGCACGGGTCCTCGCCGCCGTGAAGCGCGCCGGGGTCGCCGACCGCGATATCCAGACCGCGACCGTGCAGCTCCAGCCGCAATATCGTTATGGCGACAATGTGCCGCCGGTCATCACCGGCTATCAGGCGACCAACACGCTGAGCGTCCGCTTCCGCGACGTCGCCAAGTCGGGCAGCGTGCTGGACGCACTGGTGGCGCAGGGGGCGAACCAGATCGATGGTCCCAATCTGTCGATCGACAAGCCCGACGCCGCGCTGGACGAAGCCCGCGCCGATGCGATCCAGCGTGCCCGCGCCCGTGCCGAGCTTTATGCCAAGGCGGCGGGCTTGCGCGTCGCGCGGATCGTGTCGATCACCGAAAACGGTGCGGATGCGGGCGGCCCCCAGCCGCCGGTGATGCTCCGCGCCTCGGCCATGCGATCGGACGCGATGGAAAAGACCAGCATCGCGCCGGGCGAGCGCGACGTGACCGTCAATGTCTCGGTCCGCTTCCTGCTGAACTGAACGACATCGCCCCCATCGCCTTGACGGCATGGGGGCGATCCTTGCGGCGGGCCGGTCGAGGCCCGCACCATACCCGACACACGAAAAGGCCGCCCGGTTTCCCGGACGGCCCTTTCCGGCTCGACGAGCGAATGCGTTGCTTAACGCACCCGACCGCGACGAACCAGGTTCACGATCGCCAGCAGGACAACGGCGCCCAGCAGCGAAACGAGGAACGAGGTCAGCGTCAGACCGGCATTGTTGATCGAACCGCCTGCGAAGATCAGGCCGCCGATGAACGCGCCGACCACACCGACGACGATATTCAGGAAGATGCCCTGCTGAGCATCGGTACGCATGATGATGCTGGCCAGCCAGCCAATGACACCACCGACGATAAGCCACAGGATAATACCCATTGTCTTTCCCTCCGTTGGGCCCGCGAGCGGGACACGGGGAAAAGACGTGCGAATGTGGCTATTGTTCCGTGGCCGTACCGGCAATTCGACGAAGCGTTTTTGAAAATGTCAACGATGCGATCGTTTTTATTCCGTCCTGGGTTTCGGGACTCAGTATTTCTGCTGGCGCTCGTAGAGCGAGCGATAATGCTGGATGCGCGTGACGCGCAGGCCCGGCATTCCCGAGCGATCGATGGCGCGCTGCCACCCGGCGAATTCCTCGACGGTCAGGCCATAACGGTCGCAGACCTCGTCCACCGAAAGCAGCCCGCCATTGACGGCCGCGACCACCTCCGCCTTGCGACGGACGACCCAGCGCGTGGTGCTGGGCGGCGGAAGGTTGTCGAGCGTCAGCGGTTCGCCGAGCGGCCCGATTACCTTGGCAGGGCGGATCTTCTGATTCTCGATCATCATCAAACCTCGTTGGGGCTCCCTACCCCATGTCGTCTGTAGGGCCGCTCTACCATGTGCCCTTGAACATCGCCTAAAATCGAAAGGTTAACGGATCATTCATTCCTGTTCCATCCGACGATGGCCCGCGCCATCGGCCCGTTGAACGCCCCGTCCAGCGGGGCGAAGAGCATCGGATCGGGGGACACACGGACAAAACCGGCCTGCACCGCCGCGGTCGGGCTGGCCGCCTGCCGCGCCGTCGCACCGACCATCAGCACGGCCAGGTCCGGCGGCAGCACCGTCAGTTCGGTATCCCGATCGAAACGGTTGAAACTCAGGTCCAAAAGCGCGGTCCAATCCCGATGGGTGAGTGCCCTTGTTATCGGCGGGATATGAAAGCCGGGTAAAGGCCGAAAACTATTCTCCCTTTTTCACGAGGCTTGCCCGTCTTCGCCCGGACGGACGCTTCGCTTTTTTGCATGACGCGCGCGAAAGGCGTATGGGGGCCACCATGGAGCAGATGGTGGACTTTCAGCTTGGGGGCGATCCCCGGGCCAAGCGGATCGTGGTCGCGATGTCGGGCGGTGTCGACAGCTCGGTCGTGGCCGCGCTTGCCCATGCCACGGGGGCCGAGACGATCGGCGTCACCCTGCAACTCTATGACCATGGCGAGGCGGTGGGCCGTGCCGGCGCGTGCTGTGCGGGCCGTGATATCCGCGACGCGCGCGCGGTGTGCGATCGCCTGGGTATCGCGCATTACGTCTTCGATCACGAAGACAGTTTCCGCACCCAGGTGGTCGATCGCTTCGCCGACGAATATCTGGCCGGGCGCACGCCCATCCCCTGCGTCCAGTGCAATATGGGGCCGAAATTCACCGACCTGCTGAAGCTGGCGCGCGATCTGGGCGCCGACTGTCTGGCGACCGGCCATTATGTCCGGCGGGTCGAGGGGGTGAACGGCGCGGAGCTGCATCGCGGCGCCGATCCCGCGCGCGACCAGAGCTATTTCCTGTTCGCCACGACGCAGGAGCAGCTGAACTTTCTGCGTTTCCCGCTGGGCGCACTGCCCAAGTCGCGGGTACGCGAGATCGCCGCCGAACTGGGTCTGGGCGTCGCGGCCAAGCCGGACAGCCAGGACATCTGCTTCGTGCCCGATGGCGACTATGCGGGTCTCGTGAAAAAATTGCGTCCGGAAGCGGATACGCGCGGTGACATCGTCGATCTGTCGGGCGCCAAGCTGGGCGAGCATCGCGGGCTGATTCACTATACGGTCGGCCAGCGGCGCGGGCTGGAAATCGGTGGCAGCCCCGAGCCGCTTTATGTCGTCCGGCTGGAGCCCGACACCAAGCGCGTCGTCGTCGGCCCGCGCGTCGCGTTGGCGGTGGAAGCGGCGCGGTTGACGGCCATGAACGTGCTGGGACCGCTCGACGGCCCGCTCTTCGCCAAGGTCCGCTCCATGGCCAAGCCGGTGCCCGCTCGCATGGTCGAGGACCGGCTGGTGTTCGATGCGCCCGAATATGGCGTGTCGCCGGGCCAGGCGGCGGTGCTGTACGACGGCGACCGCGTGCTGGGCGGCGGCTGGATCGCCGAGACCGAGGCGGCACGCATCGCTGCCTGAGGCGTTGATCGGGGCATGACCGTCCCCACCCTCGAAGAATTGCGCCGCCGGATGGAAGCGGCCGCCGAACGCCTCGACTTCGAGGAGGCACGGGCCCTGCGCGACCGGATCAACCTGCTGCGCGGCGGGGCGGAGGATGTCGCGGTCGACACCAGCGGCCTGACCCGACAAAAGCCGGGGGCCATGGGCCTGGGCACCAGCCAATCGCGCCCCGAACCCCCCGAAGGCTGGGTGCCGCCGAAAAAGCCCGATCCGATGACAAAAGGGCGCGGGCGGCGTCAGGGGTGATCTTCGATCCGCCACGGGGGAAAGCGCCGGTTGATTCCCGCCTGAAACAGGCAAAGCTGATTACCGGCGGGGTCGCGCAGCCGTGCCTCCCGCCAAAGCCAACGCTGATCCTCCGGGCCTGATTCCAACCTACCGCCTCGTGCCGTGAATCGGGCAGCTGCGGCATCCACGTCATCGACCTCGAAGTAGATGATCGGTCCATCGCCCGGTGCTTCGCTTTGCAGGTGGATGGAGAAGGTGGCATCCCCCTCCGGCATTTCGAACCGAGCATATTCGCCGCGCGATGAGACGATCAGGCGCAGACCCAGATCGCAGTAGAAGCGGACGCTCGCCTCGAAATCGGTCGCACCAACCGTCACCTGATTCAATCGCAGCCGCTCCCCCTTCGCCGCTACCGAAGCATATCACCCCCGCACCGCAAACGCCCCTCGATATTGCGGCTTCACCGCCCCAAGGATCGCCCGCGTCACCGGCAGCGTGACCTCATACGCCCCCTCGGCATAGGAACCCGCGACATAAGGGTCGGCAATCAGCCCGATCCGGTCGATCGCGCGGCCATTGGTCGACCCCAGCAGCACAGTCAGGTCCTTCAGCGGCGGACAGGCGTTCATCGACGATAGATCACCCTGATTGCGCTTCACCTGTTCGGTCTTGAGCCTCGCGCAATAGTCGATGCGGATCGCGGTCTGGAACGCGGGCAGCGACGTGAACACCGCCTTGGGGTCCAGCCGCCGCCCCGCCGCCTTGTCCCAGACCAACCCATGGGAGGCGGGCGAGCCATGCGCGCCGCCGGTGAAATCATAGCTGTCGCCCGACAGGCTGAGGAAGCGCGGTGTGTCGGTCACGACCTTCCACGTCTTGTCGAAGGAATAGCGGTGATAGGGATAGCCCGACTGGCGCGCCTCACGACGCGCCGCCACCCCGTCGCGCGCCGCCTTCGCCTGGATGCGTGAGCGGTCGGCGTCGAGCCACGCCTTCAGCCCTGCGATCCGGCCTGCCGCCGCCGGATAGGCATAGCTGAATTCGTAATCGGCGGTTTTGACCTCGCGTGTCACGACCTGCGCCGCAACCGGGCTGGCGGCACCGACCAAAGCCAGCGCGATCATCACCTTACGCATCCATCGTCTCCCCTCAATACCGGCAATATGGACCGGACGGGCTGTACGGCCGATGACTGGCGGAGTTCCGCTTGCCCCGCCATGGATGCGAACATATATCGAACGCATGGCGCAACTCGACACCCGTGAGAAGCTGGCGATCCTGGCCGATGCCGCGAAATATGACGCGTCCTGCGCGTCGTCGGGCACGTCGAAACGCAACAGCCGCGACGGCAAGGGGATCGGCTCGACCGAGGGCATGGGCATCTGCCACGCCTATGCCCCCGATGGCCGCTGCATCTCGCTTTTGAAGATCCTGCTGACCAACAGCTGCATCTTCGACTGCCATTATTGCATCAACCGAAAGTCGTCGAACGTCCGCCGCGCGCGCTTCACCGCGCAGGAGGTGGTGAACCTGACGCTGGCCTTTTACCGGCGCAATTATATCGAGGGGCTGTTCCTCTCCTCGGGCATCATCAAGTCGTCCAACTATACGATGGAGCAGATCGTCGAGGTCGCGCGGTCTTTGCGCGAGGATCACGGCTTTCGGGGCTATATCCATCTGAAGACGATTCCCGACGCTGATCCCGAACTGGTGCGCCTGGCCGGGGTTCATGCCGACCGGGTGTCGATCAATGTCGAACTGCCGACGGTCGGCGGGCTCCGTCGCCTCGCGCCTGAAAAGGATGCGGGCCGAATTGAAGGCGCGATGGCCGATGTGAAGACCGCGATCGAGGATCGAACGGACGCGGCGAAGAAGTACAAGTCCGCGCCCGGCTTCGCGCCTGCGGGACAGTCGACCCAGATGATCGTCGGCGCGGATGCCGCGACCGACCGCGATATCGTCGGGCGCGCCGCGACCTTGTACGATCGGTTCCGTCTGCGCCGCGTCTATTACTCGGCGTTTAGCCCGATCCCCGACGCCTCGGCCGTGCTTCCGCTGCAACGCCCGCCGCTGATGCGCGAGCACCGCCTCTACCAGTCCGACTGGTTGATGCGGTTCTACGATTATCGGCCGAACGAGGTCGCGGCGGCGGCGGACGAGGCGACGGGCATGTTGCCGCTCGACATCGATCCCAAGCTTGCCTGGGCGCTGAAATTTCGCCAGAACTTTCCCGTCGACGTGAACCGTGCGCCGCGCGAGATGCTGTTGCGCGTGCCGGGCCTGGGCGTAAAGGCGGTCGACCGGATCATTGCCACCCGCAAATGGCGCAAGCTGCGGTTGGAGGATGTCGGGCGGCTGACCGTCTCGATCACCAAGCTGCGTCCCTTCCTGATCGCGGAGGACTGGCGTCCTGTCGCGCTGGCCGAGCGCGCGGACCTGAGACCGCTGGTCAAGCCTGAGCACAAGCAGCTCGAACTCTTTCCCTGAATGAGAGTGATTCGCGGGTGAAACGGGCGTCATGTTCCACCGTTGGGCCATGCGAAGGAGACGATCATGGCCACCGCCGAAATCTATGCCGATCTGAAGCGCGACCACGACAAGCAGCGCGAGATGCTGAAGGAACTCGCCGAGCTGAAGGGGGACGGAGCCAAGCGCAAGAAGCTGTTCGAGGCGTTCCGCATCGAGATTCAGAGCCATGCCGCCGCCGAGGAAGAGTCGCTCTATGCCACCATGTTGGGCGAACCCGAGTTGCGCGACGATGCACGCCACTCGGTGTCCGAGCATAAGGAGATCGATGACTTGCTCGGCGAGATGATGGACCTCGACTTCGCATCGGACGAGTGGGAGTCCAAATTCTTCCACATGCGCCATCGCTACGAGCATCATATCGACGAGGAAGAGGAAGAGATGTTCCCCGCCGCCGAGAAGGAGCTCGACGACGCGACCGAGCAGAAGCTCGCCGACATCTACGAAACCCGGAAGCCGATCGAGGCTAAGGAGGCGAAGGCCAATCCGCCCGGCGGCGATGAGCGCGATTGAGCGGGAGCGACGCTATCCTCCCCGGCACGGGGAGGGGGACCATGCGAAGCATGGTGGAGGGGGTGTGCCCCACGGGATGACCTATGTGGCACGCCCCCTTCGTCAGGCCTGCGGCCTGCCACCTCCCCGTGCCGGGGAGGATTGAGACGCTGTGCGCATCATAACCCTTCCCGCAGCGGACGATTTCGAAGCCTGGCGCGACGCCGCGCGGGGGTTGATTGCCGACAGCGTGCCGCCCGATCAGGTCGTATGGCAGGTCGGCGATCAGCCCGCCGATTTGTTCGGCGCGGTCGCTGAGGACAATCCGGCCGCCGCCGCCCCCCGCTTCAACGTTTCGCGCGGCTTCATCGACCTTGCGCGCAGCGTCATCCTGTCCAACGATCCCGAGCGTTTCGCGTTGCTCCACACCGCGCTCGACCGGTTGCGCCGTCAGCCCCGGCTGATCGAGGATCAGGCCGATCCGCTGATCCGCCGCCTCGACCGACTGGCCAAGGCGGTGCGGCGCGACATCCACAAGATGCGCGCCTTCCTGCGCTTTCGCGAGACCGAGGATGACGACGGCCCGCGCTATGTCGCCTGGTTCGAGCCCGAACATCATATCGTGCGGGCCAATGCGGCGTTCTTCGTCAACCGCTTCACCACGATGCGCTGGTCGATCCTGACGCCTGAGGTGTCGCTCCACTGGGACGGCAAGACGCTCGCCGAAGGTCCCGGCGCGCGCAAGGCCGACGCGCCGGAGGGCGATCCGACCGAGACGGTGTGGAAGACCTATTATGCCAGCATCTTCAATCCCGCCCGCGTGAAGATCGGCGCGATGCTCAAGGAGATGCCGCGCAAATACTGGAAAAACATGCCGGAAACCGCGTTGGTCTCGGAATTGATCGCGGGCGCGCAGGCGCGGGAGACGGGTATGATCGCAACGGCCAAGACGGATGTACGGACCGGGCGCGGCGGCAATGCGCAAGCGGCCTGGATGGCGCTCCGGGACGAGGCGATGACCTGCACCCGCTGCCCCCTCCACGCGCCCGCGACCCAGACGGTGTTCGGCGAGGGACCGGTCGATGCCGCCCTGATGTTCGTCGGGGAACAGCCCGGCGACCAGGAGGATCTGGCGGGCCATCCCTTTGTCGGCCCGGCCGGTCAGGTGTTCGACCGCGCCGTGGCGGAAGCCGGGATCGACCGCGCGACCGCTTACGTCACCAACGCGGTCAAGCATTTCAAGTTCGAGCCGCGCGGCAAGCGCCGTATCCACAGCTCGCCCAACGCGGGCGAAATCCAGGCGTGCCGCTGGTGGGTCGAGCAGGAACGCCTGCTGATCCAGCCTCAGGTGACAGTGGCCTTGGGCGCGACGGCGGCGCGATCGCTGTTCGGCAAGGTGATGACGATCGGCCGCGAGCGCGGCAAGGCGCTCACCTTGCCCGATGGCGGCAAGGCCTTCATCACGGTGCATCCGAGCTATCTGCTCCGCCTGCCCGATCCGGCGGCAAAGGAGGTCGAATATGCGCGGTTCGTGGACGACCTGAAACTGGCCGCTGCAGCACTATCGTGAAGCGGCGGCCAGCGCTTCATTGTTGACCATAAGCGGGCCGGGTGCGATCGGCACCCGGCTCTCCGAAAGGATCAGCCGTGGCAGGTGCAACCGGCATGGTCGCAACCCGTGCCGCCCTCATGATGCTGGGCACAGGCGTCACTGCAGAAGCTGCGGCCTTCGGCTTCGATGGCATTGTTGACGCTGACGATGCAGACGCAATCGGCGCAGGCGCACTTCACTTGATCGACGGTGACGGCCATTCGACTTACTCCTCGTCTAGGGAATCGGGTTCGAGCACATGGTCCATCATGTTGGTCAGCATGGTCCGGATATGACAGTCGGGCAATTCGTAAAGCACGTTGCGCCCCTGCCGACTTTGCTTGAGCAAGCGCCCGGCGCGCAACAACCGTAGATGTTGCGAAACCAGGCTCTGACTCACGCCGACGTCCTGCGTCAGCTCGCCGACGGTGCGAGGCCCATCCAGACACGCGACCACCAGCCGCAGCCGATTGGGCTCGCCCAAAAGGCGAAACACATCGGCCAGTAACGCGCCCTCATCCGGTGTCATGCATATACCAAAATATGAACACATACTAATATGTTCATATCGATCTTGATGTCAATCAGGATCGATGGGTTTCAATGCCGCCGAGGCGCGGCGCGACCCGTTACATTACCCTCGGATCAGGCCCGATCCGCCCATCGGCATCGTCCAGCGCATCGATCGCCGCCATGTCCTCCTCGTCCAGTACTAGGTCGGTCGCCGCGAAATTATCCGCCATGTGCGCCGCATCGGCCGCCTTGGGGATCACCGACAGGCCGTGCGCCAGATGCCAGGCCAGCACGACCTGCGCCGTCGAACGGCCATGCTTCTCCGCGATCGCAACGATCTCCGGCAACTTCAGCAGCTCGCCACCCTGCCCCAGCGGGCTCCAGCTCTGGGTCACGATGCCCTTGGCCTCATGATAGGCGCGCGCCTCGCGCTGCTGGAAACGGGGGTGGAGTTCGATCTGGTTGACGGCGGGCACCACGCCGGTCGCCTCGATAATCCGGTCGAGATGCTCGGGCAGAAAATTGGACACGCCGATCGACTTGGCCTTGCCCGCCTCGCGGAGCGCGATCAGGCTCTGCCACGCCTCGACATAGGCGTCCTCGGCGGGAACCGGCCAGTGGATCAGATACAGGTCGACCGCCTCGACGCCCAGCAACGCCAGGCTCTCGTCCAGAGCGGCTTCGGCGTCGCGGTGGCGGTCGTTCCACAGCTTGGTGGTCAGGAACGCATCGGCGTCGCGAAAGCCGTCGCCCACGCCGCGCTCATTGCCATAGATGGCGGCGGTGTCGACCAGGCCGTATCCGGTATCCAAGCCACGCCGCACAACGAGGGCGGCCTGCGAATCCGGGATCTGATAGGTGCCCAGCCCCAGCTGGGGCATGGCGCGACCGTCGTTCAGGGTCAGCTTTGTCATACCGTCCCAAACCGGCCGCCCCCTCATGCGGTTCCGATTGACCCCCGCCCCCCGATCGCGCAAGTCGCTGCCCCCATGGTCGAGCATATTCTTTCCGCGCTGGCGAGCTTCGCCATCTGGGTCATTTCCACCGGTGGCTATCTGGGCATCATGCTGTTGATGGCGATCGAAAGCGCGTGCATTCCGCTGCCCTCCGAGATCATCATGCCGTTCGCGGGCTATCTGGTGTCGACCGGCCAGTTCAACCTGTACCTCGCTGCGACGGCGGGTGCGCTGGGCTGCAATCTGGGCTCGATCGTCGCCTATGAGATCGGCAAGCGCGGCGGGCGGCCGGTCGCCGAGCGCTGGGGCAAATATCTGCTGATCGGGCCGGGCGAACTGGACGCCGCCGACCGCTTCTTCGCCCGCTATGGCTCGATCGCGGTGCTGATCGGGCGTCTGCTGCCGGTGATCCGCACCTTCATCGCCTTTCCGGCAGGTGTGGCACGGATGAAGCTCGTCCCCTTCCACCTCTACACCTTTCTGGGCAGCTGGCCCTTCTGCCTGGTGCTGGCCATCGTCGGGCGCGAACTGGGCGAGAAGTGGGATTCGGACCCCCGCGTAAAGGCGTTCTTCCACCGGGCCGACCTGGCGATCGGGATCGTGCTGGTCGTGCTGATCGGCCTCTATATCTGGCACCGGGTACGCGGGCTGAAGCGCCCGCAGGACTGAACCAGCCACAGAGCGAGCGGGATCGCCACCGCCGCCCAGAGGTACAGGCCGTGCCAGCTCGTCCATCCCCACCATTCGGAGGGGATGGTGCGCAGGTCGCCGACCAGGAAACGCTGCTGCATCACCGCCTGCCACCAGGCCCAGCGGAAGGTCGGGGGCGCAAAGATTTCGGCCGAAGCGATGGTCAGGTTGATCGCCATCGATCCCGTCAGCACCAGCGCGAGCAGGCCGCGCATCCAGAACGGTCGCGCCATCGCCCAGAGCGACCCCAGCCCCAGCGACATCACCCCCGCCAGTGGCATGGCATGACGCGGGCCGGTGGCGTTGCCGCCATCCCAATAGACATAGGCCGCATTGACCAGCAGCGCGATCAGCGCGACCCCGGCGGCGGTCAGTGCCAGCCCGCGCGTCGCCCGTTCCTCGCCCAGCCGCCACAACCCGATCGGGGCCAGCACCAGCACCGGCGCGACCCAGACGATCCCGCGCGTCGGGCCGATCAGGATTTCGCGAAGCACCGCGATCCGGGGAAAGCTCAGCCCGAACAACCCCTGATTCATCCCCTCGAAACCGACCACGCCCGAATAGCCTATGCGAAACGGGGTCCCGAAGGCGAAGAGGTTATAGGCGAGCAGCGGCAACAGCGCGAGCAAGCCCGCCGCCAGGAACGGCACCAGCACCTTCGGGTCTGCCCGGTGCCGCCATAGCGCCCAGAGCCCGATGACCGACCCGGCCAAGACCGCCTGATACTCGACCACGACGGCCCAACCGAGCGCCAGCCCCGCCACCGCGAGCCAGCGTCCACCGCCCCGCGCCACGCCGACCAGCGCGATGACGAGCAGCGCCGCTACGCTCGCATGGCCGAGCAAAGTCGTGGAATAGCCCCAGATCGGCGTCCCTAACGCATAGCCGAGCGCGGCGAACAGCCCCGCCCCGGCACTGCCGCTCAGACCCAACGTCAGATCGAACAGTAGAACAGCCGCGATCGCGGTCAGCAGTGCAGAGCCCGTGGCGGCGGAGACGCGAGTGCGCAGCTTCAGATAATCGACGAAACCGGAATCGACGGTGGACAGGACATGATGCTCGGCCCGGTCGCCGGTAACTAGATCGGTCAGCGCCACGGCGGGCAGCGCCATCAGCGTCATGCCCGGCGCCTTATCGAGATAGGCATGCGCACCGAACTGCGCCTTGTCGATGGTCAGTGGCGCGAACGGGTCGATGGTCGCGGTGCCGTTCTCGACCATGCGGATCGCGGCGAACAGGCGGGTCGCGTTGTTGGGATTGAACTCCCACGATCCGAACCAGGCGCAGGAGAACCAGACCAGCAGGAACAGCCCCGCCCGAATGCCGCCCAACCCCTGCCACCGCGTCATCGGATCATCCCCCGGTTCGTACTCCCGGCGCTACCCGCCCTACCGGTCGGGGACAAGCGCGCCTTGGCGAGGATTGAGTCCGCCCCCTCTCCTTTTGTTCATCACCAGCCCCTATGAAGGCCGGATGCACAGCCGTTTCGAATCCCTGCCCAACCGCCGCGCCATCGTCGATCGCCGGGTGCTCGCCGAACAGGTCGCCGCCCTGGGCATCACGGGGCCGGAAGGCCGTATTCGCGTCACCCCCGTCCTGCGCGCCGCGCTCGATGCGGGGCGGCAGGAAGTGGCGCGGCGATTGTCGCTCCATCCTTCGCGCGGGCTGGAGGCGGCGGCGGCGCAGGCCTATCTGACCGATCAGGTGCTGAAGGTTCTGTTCGAGTTCACCACCGACACACTCTACCCCCTGAGCAACCCGACGGCGGGCGAGCGGCTGACCCTGATCGCGGTCGGCGGCTATGGCCGGGGCGAGATGGCGCCCTATTCGGACGTCGATATCGGCTTCCTCACCCCCTTCAAGCAGACCCCGCATGCCGAGCAGGTCATCGAATCGATGCTCTATTCGATCTGGGACCTGGGGCTGAAGGTCGGTCATTCCAGCCGCTCGATCGACGAGATGATCCGGCAGGCCAAGGGGGATGTGACGGTTCGCACCGCCCTGCTGGAGGGGCGCTTCCTGTGCGGCGACCAGGCGCTGTACGACGAGGCGTCGCGCCGCTTCAAGGCCGAGATCCAGACCGATTCGCACCGACAGTTCATCGCCGACAAGCTGGCCGAGCGGGACCTGCGCCACCGCAAGATGGGCGACACCCGCTATGTCGTCGAACCGAACGTCAAGGAGGGCAAGGGCGGCCTGCGCGACCTGCACGCCCTCTTCTGGATCGGCAAGTACGTCTATGACGTCGACCGTGCGGCCGACCTGATCGACCGGGGCCTGTTCACCCGCGAGGAATATCGGCAATTCCACCGCGCCGACAATTTCCTGTGGGCGGTGCGCTGTCACCTCCACATCATCACCGGCCGCGCCGAGGATCGGCTGACCTTCGACGTGCAGCGCCAGATCGCCGAGCGGATGCGCTTCTCCGACCGGCCGGGCAAGGCCAAGGTCGAGCGGTTCATGCAGCTCTATTTCCTGCAGGTGAAGACGGTCGGCGCGCTGACCGGTGCGTTCCTGGCGCATCTGGACGAGCGGTTCGCGGCGCGCGGGCATCGCTTCGGCCTGCCCACTATCCGCCGCCGTCCGCGCCGGTTGAACGGCTTCGTGCTCGATCGCGGGCGGCTCGCTTTGCCGCGCGACGACTTCTTTCAGGAAGACCCGGTCCGGCTGATCGAGATCTTCCAGCTTGCCGACCGGTACGAGCTGGAGGTCCATCCGCTGGCGGTGCGTGCGGCGTCGCGCGATGCCAAGCTGGCCGACGACATCCGTAACGATCCGCGCGCCAACGCGCTGTTCCTCGACGTGCTGACCAGCCGCCATGACCCCGAACTGGTGCTGCGCTGGATGAACGAGGCGGGCGTCTTCGGCCGCTTCATGCCTGACTTCGGCCGTGTCGTGGCACAGATGCAGTTCGACATGTACCACCACTATACCGTCGACGAGCATACCATCCGCGCGCTCGGCCTGCTCGCCCGGATCGAGCGGCAGGAACTGGTCGAGGAGCACCCCGTCGCCTCCGCGATCATCGACCAGATCGTGTCGCGCCGCGTCCTCTATGTCGCGGTCCTGCTCCACGACATCGCCAAGGGACGCGGCGGCGACCATTCGA
Source organism: Sphingomonas yabuuchiae (assembly GCF_001477495.1). Classification (GTDB taxonomy): domain Bacteria; phylum Pseudomonadota; class Alphaproteobacteria; order Sphingomonadales; family Sphingomonadaceae; genus Sphingomonas; species Sphingomonas yabuuchiae_A. Next base: position 10,958 of record NZ_LDTF01000013.1, on the reverse strand, counting down.
TCCTGGGCGCGGAGGTGGCCGAGCGGCTTTGCCCGCGCTTAGGGCTCAGCGAGGCCGAGACCGAGACGGTGGCGTGGCTGGTCCGCTGGCATCTCCTGATGTCCGCCACCGCGTTCAAGCGCGACCTGTCAGACTTCAAGACGATCCTCGACTTCTGCGAGACGGTGCAGAGCCCCGAGCGCCTGCGCCTGCTCCTGCTGCTGACCATCGTCGACATTCGCGCGGTCGGGCCGGGGACGTGGAACGGCTGGAAGCGCCAGCTGCTCGCCGATCTCTATGACGCAGCCGAGGAGGTTCTGCGCCTGGGTCACAAGCAGAGGGGCCGCACGGAGCGTATCGCCGCCAAGCAGGCGCGGCTGGCGGAGGTGCTGGGCTGGCCGGAGGCGCAGTTCGCCGCCTTGGTCCGTCGCCTGCCCGAAGCCTATTGGATCGCCGAGCCCGAGGATGTGCTGGCGCATAACGCGCGCCAGATGGCGGCGGCGGGCGATGCGCAGCTGTCGATCGACGCGCAGGTCTATGGCGAGCGCGGCGCGACCCTGGTGTCCATCTATGCCGCCGACCATCCGGGCCTGTTCTACCGCATCGCGGGCGCGATCCATGTCGCGGGCGGCAACATCATCGATGCGCGCATCCACACCACGCGCGACGGCATGGCGATCGACAATTTCCTGGTACAGGATCCGCTGGGGCGGCCCTTCGACGATCCCGGCCAGTTGTCCCGCCTGCGTCGCGCGATCGAGGATGCACTGGCCAACCGCAGCAAGCTGGCCGACCGGCTGGTCGCCAAGCCCAATGCGCGTCCGCGCGCCGATGCCTTCCACATCGCGCCCAACGTCCTGATCGACAACCGCGCGTCCAACCGCTTCACGGTGGTCGAGGTCCATGCCCGCGACCGCCCCGCACTGCTGAATCAGCTGGCTCATGCGCTGTTCCAGTCGAAGGTGACGATCCACTCCGCGCATGTCGCGACCTATGGCGAGCGCGCGGTCGACGTCTTCTATCTGACCGACCTGACCGGAGATCAGATCACCAATAGCGGCCGGTTGAAGACGCTGGAGAAAAGGCTGCTCGGCGCGGCGGCGGGCGAAGCGCTGGAGATCGCGGCGTAAACGGCCCCGCGATCACCGCACCTTGCATGGGAGCAAGATTCCCATGCTTGGGTGTGTCGTTCCGGCATGATACCGCCCCCGCATGGCCGACCGAAACGACATTCCCGCCCTGATCGCCGATATGGGCCAGCGGGCCCGCAGCGCCGCCGGCACGCTGGCGCAGATGCCGACCGAAGCCAAGGCGGATGCCCTGCGCGCCGCCGCCGCCGCGATCCGCGACGCGGCGCCGGCGGTACTGGAGGCCAATGCGCGCGACGTGGCGGCGGGCGCGGCGAACGGCCTGTCCCCTGCGATGCTCGACCGACTGCGGCTGGACGAGGCGCGGATCGCGGGCATCGTCGCGGGCGTGGAGGCGGTGGCCGCCCTGCCCGATCCCGTGGGCGAGCGGATCGACGAGCGCACCCGGCCCAACGGCCTGAACCTGTCGCGCGTTCGCGTGCCGGTGGGGGTGATCGGCATCGTTTATGAAAGCCGTCCCAACGTCACGGTCGATGCCGCGGCCCTCTGCGCCATGGCGGGCAACGCCGCGATCCTGCGCGGCGGGTCGGAGGCGGTGCACAGCAACCGCGCGCTGCACGCCGCCTTCATCCGGGGCTGGACGGCGGCCGGGGGCCCCGCGGATTCGGTGCAGCTGGTGCCCACCACCGACCGTGCGGCGGTGGGCGCGATGCTGGCCGCCGATGGCCTGATCGACCTGCTGATCCCGCGCGGCGGCAAGAGCCTGGTCGCGCGGGTGCAGGCCGAGGCGAAGGTGCCGGTGCTCGCGCATCTCGACGGGATCAACCATGTCTATGTCGACGGTTCGGCCGATCATGCGATGGCGACGCGTATCGTCCGCGACGCCAAGATGCGCCGCACCGGCATTTGCGGGGCTATGGAGACGCTGCTGATCGACCGCGCCTATTGCCACCCCGCCGAACTGGTCGCCGCGCTGGTCGACGCAGGCTGTACGGTGCGCGGGGATGCCGACATCCGCGAGATCGTCCCCGGGCTGGAGGCCGCAACGGCCGAGGACTGGGATACCGAATATCTCGACGCCATCGCCAGCGTCGCGCTGATCGACGGCGTGGAGGGGGCGATGGCGCATATCGCCGCGCATGGATCGCACCATACCGACGCGATCGTCGCCGAGGACACGGGCGTTGCCGAGCGCTTCCTGGCCCAGGTCGACAGCGCGATCGTGTTGTGGAACGCCTCGACCCAGTTCGCGGACGGCGGCGAATTCGGGCTGGGGGCGGAGATCGGCATTGCCACCGGGCGGCTGCACGCGCGCGGGCCTGTCGCGCTGGAGGGATTGACCACCTATAAGTGGATCGGGCGCGGCACGGGGCAGATCAGAGGGTGAAGATCGGTCTGCTCGGCGGGTCGTTCAATCCCGCGCATAAGGGGCATCGCCGCATCACGCTGGACGCGATGCGCGCGCTCGACCTGGACGAGGTATGGTGGCTGGTGTCGCCGGGCAATCCGTTGAAGGACGGTGCCAGCGACATGGCCCCCTTCGCGGCGCGGTTCGCCTCGGCGCGGAAGATGGCGCGCCGCGCGCCGATCCGGGCCAGCGCGATCGAGCAGGAACTGCACACCCGCTACACGCTCGACACGGTGCGGAAAATCCAGCGTCGCTACCCCGGCCACACCTTCATCTGGCTGATGGGCGAGGACAATCTGGAGCAATTTCATCGCTGGCGGCGGTGGCGTGATATTGCCCGCGCGATCCCGATTGCGGTTATCGGCCGTCCGGGGTACAATGCCACCGCCCACGCGACACCCGCGCTGGGCTGGTTCAGGCGTTTCCAGAGGCGTCCGGGCCAGGCGAAGAACTGGACGATGTGGAGTTTGCCGGCCTTCGTGCTGTTGCGCTTCCGCCCCGACCCGACTTCCGCCACGGGCCTTCGGGCCCGCGATCCGGACTGGTTTCGGCATATGGGCCGGAACGTCCCCTGAACAGGAGCTCACTTGGCCACTTCCCCGCAATCGCCGCGTCCGTCCGATCCCGCCGAGGTGGAGGCGCTGCATCGCCTGATCCTCGCGTCGCTGGATGACGACCAGGCGGTGGAGACGATCTCGATCCCGCTCGCGGGCAAATCGTCGATTGCCGATTTCATGGTGATCGCCAGCGGTCGCTCGACCCGGCAGGTCGCCTCGATGGCGATGAAACTCGCCGAGAAGATCAAGGCCGAGTTCGGCCGCTCGGTCCGGATCGAAGGTCTGCCGACCGCCGACTGGGTGCTGATCGACGCGAACGACGTCATCGTCCACCTGTTCCGGCCCGAGGTTCGCAGCTTCTACAATCTGGAGCGCATGTGGGCGTTCGGCGACGCACCGACCCCATCCGCGAGTCCCGCCGACCGTAGCCTCTGATACCGGCAAGGTCCGCCCGTGCTGCTGCACATCGTCGCGCGCGGGCGGATCGGCCGTTCGCCCGAGGCCGAGCTGGTCGACCGCTATATCAAGCGGATCGGCTGGCCGACCAAGGTCACCGAGCTCTCCGATACCGGCGGTAAGGTGCCACTGCTGGAGGGACAGACGCGTCTGGTCCTGATGGACGAAAAGGGCGAGAATCTGTCCTCGATGGATTTCGCGCGTCGGCTGGAACGTTGGCGCGATGACGGCGTGCGCGAGTGCCGCTTCATGATCGGCGCGGCGGACGGGTTCGAGGATGCCGACCGGGCACGCGCCGACCTGCTCATCTCCTATGGCCGGGCGACCTGGCCGCACATGATGGCGCGCGCGATGCTGGCCGAACAGCTGTTCCGCGCGACGAGCATCCTCGCCAACCACCCCTATCACCGCGAAGGCTGACCGCGTGGCACGGCGTCACGGCGTGCTGGCGCTGGCGGCCCTGGCGCTGCTCGGCGCGACCGACATCGCTGCCGACCAGCGACGGCTGGCCGAGGCCCGTGCGGGCGCAGCGGCGGCGCAGGCGCGGGCCCAGGCGCTGGAGCGACAGGCAGGCGCCGAGCGCAACGCCGCCGCCATCGCCCAGGCCAGGGAACGCGCCATGGCCGCCCGCGTCGCGGCGGCGGAGGCCGAGGTGACGGCAGCCCGCGCCCGCGTCGATCTGGTCGCCGGGCTGCTGGAGCAGCAACAGGCGAAGCTGGCCCGGGCGCAGGCTCCGCTCGCGCATCTGCTCGCCGCGATGCAGAGCATGGCCGCGCGTCCCCCGGTCGCGGCGGTGGCGCAGCCCGGCTCGGTCGCCGATCTGGCGCATGTCCGCGCGGTCTTCGCGACTATCGCCCCCGTCATCGCCCAACGTTCCGCGACCGTCCGCGCCGAGCTGGCCGCCACGCGTCGCGTCCGCGCCCAGGTGACGGTAGCGGCGCGCGCCCTCACCGACACCACCGCGAAGCTCGAGTCCGAACGCCAGGCACTGGCCCGGCTGGAGGCAAACCATCGCGGCCGCGCCGAGACGCTGGGCCAGGTCGCGGTCGATGAATCCAACCGCGCGCTGGCCTTGGGCGAAGCCGCGCGCGATATCGTCGACCGCATGGCCGAGCGCGGCGAGGCACAGGCGACAGCAGGCGAACTGGTCGCCCTCCCCGGCCCTGTCTCGCGTCCGCTCGGGGCAGGCGTCATGGGGCCGGTGATCCCCCCGGACACCTATCGCCTGCCGGTGAAGGGACGGGTGACAGGCGGCTTCGGCGAGGTTTCCGACGCGGGCGTCCGTGCGCGCGGTATCACGCTGGCCACCGTCCCCTACGCCCCTGTCGTCGCCCCCGCAGGCGGCGAGGTCCGCTACGCGGGCGCGTTCCGGGGCTATGGCGGCATCGTCATCCTGAATCACGGCACCGGCTGGACCAGTCTGGTGACCGGCCTGGGCGGCATCGCGGTCAAACCCGGCGACCATGTCGCAGCAGGAACGGTCCTCGGCCGCGCAGGACGGGGACGAGGCGGCATCGAGCCGCGCGTGACGGTCGAGCTGCGCCGCGACGGGCGCCCAATGGATATTGCCGCCATTCTGGGGTGATGGCAGCTTTCCGGCTTAACCGAAGCCTTCGTCAGCCTTTGGGAACAAAGATTGCTGTTTTGCCATCAGCTCCATTGCGAAAGATCGGTGTCGTACCGCCTTTCAGCGCCTCAGCCATATCGCGCTTCAACGTCGCCGGATCGGGCAATCCCGTATAGTATTTCCAACCGATGAACTCGGCCTTGGTCATCGTCGCCAGCAGATAGCCCTCGACCGGGGCTGGCCGCCCTTGTTTCGATGCCTCGATCGCCTTGAGGATGTTCGTGACCGCAACGATCCGGGCGATCGGCCCGCCCTTAAGAGCTGGCTGCGCAATCCTCAATCGGCCAGCCTTGTCATCTCCATATAGCTGGTAGGATGCGGAGCCGGTATCGAACGCTCCGAGATCACAAGCAGGCTTTTGCTTTGCCGCATTCGCATAGTCGATATGCATGAGTTTCGGCATCATGCTCATCGAAACGATCAGGTCCGCATCCGCCTGGACGGATGCGTCGACCGGCTTTGCGACCGCTCCGGCATCAGAGGAAACCGAACATTGCGCCCAGGCGGAAGGTGTCGCAAAAAGCACCGCCGCCGCAGATAAAAACGCAAATCGATGACGCATGACGCTTCTTCCTGATGATCGGCATCCAGGGTCGCCCCCTTTGAAGCCATCCGTCAAGCGATATGCCTGCGCTGCATGCGCGCTCCCCGCCCCCCGCTCACCCCCCGTTCAGCACGGTTGCGCTTTGATTGCGTCCGGCTTCCCGCTACACAGGCGGTTCGCTTATCTGGTCCAGGACCCTCGATGCCCCGTTTGCTGCCGAACCGTCCGCTTCTGACTGCTACTGCCCTTGTCGGCGCGCTGGCCATGGTGCCGATCACGACCTCTGCGATGGCGGCGGTGGACAGCTCGACCGTTCGCCAGTTCGACCGGTTCCTCGACGTCTACAACCGGATCAAGGCCGATTATGTCGACAAGGTCGACGACGACACGCTGATCAAGGGCGCGATCCAGGGGATGCTGGCGGCGCTCGACCCGCATAGCAGCTATGTCGACGCGCTCGACTTCGACAATCTCAAGATCCAGACCGAGGGCAATTATGGCGGCCTGGGCCTGACCGTCTCGATGGAGGATGGCGCGATCAAGGTCATCGCGCCGCAGGAGGATACCCCGGCGGGCCGTGCGGGCGTGAAGTCGGGCGATTACATCACCCATATCGACGGCAAGCTGATCTACGGCCAGTCGCTGGACGAAGCGATCGGCCAGATGCGGGGCAAGCCCGGCACCAAGATCAAGCTGACCATCGTCCGCCCCGGCCGCGACAAGCCGATCGAACTGACCCTGACCCGCGAGGTCATCGTCCAGCGCCCGGTCAAGTGGGAGGTGAAGGGTGATGTCGGATACATCAACATCAACACCTTCTCGGAGAATACGGGCGCCGACACCCGCGCGGCGATCATGGCGATCGACAAGGCGCTGGGCCACCGGCCGCTGGGCTATGTCGTCGACCTGCGCGACAATGGCGGCGGTCTGCTGACCCAGGCGATCGCGGTCAGCGACGCGTTCCTGGATCATGGCGAGATCGTGTCGCAGCGCGGGCGCGAGAAGTCCGATATCGAACGCTATTACGCCAAGCCCGGCGACGACGCGCATGGCCTGCCGGTGATCGTGCTGACCAACTCCGGCACGGCATCGGCCTCCGAGATCGTGGCGGGCGCGTTGCAGGATCATCACCGCGCGCTGGTGATGGGCGAGCGCAGCTTCGGCAAGGGCTCGGTCCAGACGCTGCTGCCGCTGGGGCCGGAGACGGCGCTCCGCCTGACCACCGCGCGCTACTACACGCCATCGGGCCGGTCGGTGCAGGAGGGCGGGATCGAGCCGGACATCAAAGTGCCCGAAATCTCCGATCCCGATTACAAGACGCGCCCCGTCTTCCGCGAGGCCGATCTGCGCCGCCACCTGATCAACGAGGTGAAAGCCGACAACGCGATCCTGGAAGAGGACACCAAGCCCGATCCGCGCTTCGCGATGACGCCCGAGCAGTTGAAGAAGCAGGGGATCGAAGACTTCCAGCTTTATTACGCGCTGAAGACCATCGCGCGCCTCGGCGGCCCGGCGCAAATCGCCGCCGCCACCAAGCCGCCGGTGAAGTGACGATGGCGACTCCGCGTACCCGGAACGAACGGCTGGCCAACGTCATCGCCTTCGCCCTGCCCGCCGCCCTGCTGGCGGGAGCCTGGGGCAGCCAGCTGATCGGCGGCCTCTACCCGTGCGAGATGTGCCATTGGCAGCGCTGGCCGCATTATGCCGCGTTGGTGCCCGCCTTCCTCGCCTTCTTCGTGCCGCAACGCAGCGTCCGGGGATCGCTTGTCGTGCTTGCGGCGTTGTTGATCGCGGTGTCGGGGGCGATCGGTGTCGCCCATGCCGGGGTCGAATATGGCTGGTGGCAGGGCTTTACCGCGTGCACCTCGACGGTGAGTTTCACGGGCGGGAGCGCCGCCGACCGGCTGAACGCGATTCTGAAGGCGCCGGTCATCCGCTGCGATGTGGCGCAATGGACCCTGGGCGGGATTTCGCTGGCCGGGTTCAACGCGATCTTCTCGCTGGGCGGTGCGGCGGCGATACTGCTGTTGATGAGGAAGGCGCGATGAGCCAGCTTCGCTGGATGCCGGGCGACCGGCGCGAACCGATGAAGGCCATGGTCCGGGTGGACCAGGCCGGGGAATATGGCGCGACCCGTATCTATGCGGGTCAGCTGGCGGTGCTGGGCGACCGGCATCCCTTCGCCCGCGCGATCCATCATATGGCCGAGCAGGAAGAGCGCCACCGCGCCTTTTTCGACCGGATGATCGCCGAGCGCCGGGTGCGCCCGACGCTGTTCCAGCCCTTCTGGGACAAGGCGGGCTTCGCACTGGGGGCGATCACGGCGGCGATCGGGCCCAAGGCGGCGATGGCCTGCACCGCGGCGGTCGAGACCGAGATCGACAAGCACTACCAGGAACAGCGCGACCAGCTGGGCGACAGCGACCCCGAATTGTCCGAGGCCATCGCCGATTTCCAGGCCGAGGAACTGGAGCATCGCGACCATGCGCTGGGCGCCGGCGCGGAAGAGGCGATCGCCTATCCGGTGATGTACGGACTGATCCGGGCGGGCTGCAAGGTCGCGATTGCGGCGGCCAAGCGCCTCTGAACGATATTGCGGGAGAGAGAGGATGACGAACCGGTCCCGGGCCGCCGGCATGTTGGCCATAATGACGATCGCAGGTATCGGCGCGGCCCCCGCGACGGCACAGCAGGTCGCCGCCCCCGGCGCGCTGCCGCCCAAGAAGATCGAGGCCCCCGGCGAGGTCTCCCGCAACGCCCCCGTCAACGGCGTGCTGACCCTGTTCGGCAACGAACGCTGCCCGACGGACAATCAGGGCAACGAGATCGTGGTCTGCGTCCGGCGCGGCGCGGAGGAACAGTTCCGCGTGCCCAAGGAACTGCGCGACCTGCAGGTCACGCCCGAGAATGAAAGCTGGGCGGCGCGGGCGACGGGCACGCTGAACGAGGGTGCGGGCGTCAACAGCATCGGCAGCTGCTCGGCGGTCGGCGCGGGTGGCGCGACCGGCTGTTTCGTTCAGCGCGCGCGGGAGAACCGTGCGGTCAACGCCCAGCGCAAGCGTGACGAAGAACCGCGCAATCCGTAACCTGCGGGTAAAGGCTTTTGGGGCGCCCATTCCATTCAGGCATGGCCGAGGATCCCATCGGGAGCGCGTTGGTAGCTTCTGCAAACGTGCCGTAACTGGACCCCGGCCTTCGCCGGGGTGGCGCGTCGAGATGCGCAAGCGCAATTCACGGCAAGTGTCGTCGAAGCGCCCGCACCGCAGCGGCAGCTTGGCGAATGTTGGTCCTTGGCCTTCGACTTCGCTCAGGCTGAACGGGGGGTGGGGAAATCGACTGACATGGGTCGGGGCAGATTCATCCGTCCTGCCGCCATTTCCAACTTCCGTTCACGCTGAGCGAAGTCGAAGCGCATGTCAGACTCGGGCGGCGGGACCTATACCGGACCTGCCCCCCCCCCATGAGAATGCAACGGGGAAAGCCCTGCCGCCCCCTCAAGCCGCCTCCGCCTGCACCCGAGGCACCTGCGCGATCCGTTCCAGTGCCATCGCACGCGCAGCCTCATCCGGCGTGATGCCGTTCTGCTCCGCCAGCGCCAGCACCGCGCCCATCTTCCGTCCGACGGCCAGCACCCGCCGCCGCACCTCGGCCGCGCGCCAGCCCAGATATTCGCCCGCCACATTGATGATCCCGCCCGCATTCGCCAGGAAATCCGGTGCATAGAGGATGTTTCGCGCGGCCAGCCGTTCGGCCATGTCTTCGCTTGCCAGCTGGTTGTTGGCCGCCCCGCACACCACGCTCGCGCGCAACTGGGCGACCGTATCGGCATCCAGCACCCCACCCAGGGCGCAGGGCGCCAGCACGTCGACGCGCGATGACAGCAGCGCCCGGCTGCTCATGACCATCGCGCCGAACCGGTCGGCCGCCCGCGCCGCCGCCTCGCTGCGCGGTTCCGCAACGATCAGCTTGGCCCCCTGCTCGTGGAGCAGTTCGCACAGCGCATAGCCGACATGGCCCAGCCCCTGGACCCCGACCGTCACATCGGACAGGTCTGCGCCCAGTCGCTGGCGCACCGCGACACGCATCGCCTGAACCACGCCCAGTGCCGTCCAGGGCGACGGATCGCCGCCGGGCTTCTCGCCCGATATGGGCAGCCCCGCGACATGGCGGGTGCGTGTGGCGACCTCCGCCATATCCGCCACGCTCGTCCCGACATCCTCGGCGGTGACATAGCGGCCCTTCAGTTCGGCCACCTGACGCCCAAAGGCGCGGAACAGGGCGGCGCGATCGAACGGTCCATGGGGCAGGCGGATGACCGCCTTGCCGCCGCCAAAGGGAAGATCGGCCAGCGCATTCTTCAACGCCATGCCCTCGGCCAGCCGCAACGCATCGACCGTCGCGCTGCGCTCATCGTCATAATGCCACAACCGGCATCCACCCGCCGCCGGGCCGAGCGTGGTCGAATGCAGCACGATGACGCCACTCGCGCCGCTGTCCTTGTCGTGGAACGTCACCACCTCTTCGGGCGGCAGGCTCTGTCGGTCTTGGGCTGGGTGCAGCATCGGTCATATCCCTGAACTTTCTCTGACATGGAGATAGCCCAGGTCGGCAGGCGAAACTGATCCGATTGATTAGGCGATTGCGGATTTATCGGTTATTATAACCTCACGAATACGGATTTGGGGATGGAATGGCTCACGATCTCGATATCTGGGAACGACGCATCCTTGCCCTGCTGCAGGAGGATGCCAGTCTGTCCACTGCCGCCATTGCCGAAGCCGTTGGCCTGTCGGCCTCGCCCTGCTGGCGGCGGATCGACCGATTGGAGCGCGACGGGATCATCAAGCGCCGGGTCGCGCTGGTCGACCGCGCCAAGGTCGGACTGAAGGCGCAGATCTTCGCGCAGGTGAAGCTCAACGCCCATGGCCGCGCCAATCTCGACGAGTTCACCGCCGCCATCCGTGAGGTGCCGGAAGTGATGGAGTGTCACGTGCTGATGGGCTCGGTCGACTTCATGCTGCGCATCGTGGCGGCCGATATCGAATCCTATGAGCGACTGTTTTTCGAAAAGCTGTCGAACCTGCCCGGAGTGCAGGAAATCAACTCGACGGTCGCTCTGTCGGAGATCAAGTCGACCACGTCGCTGCCGATTGCGGGGTGAGGCCCTCCCCTTGCGATGGAAGCCTGTCGCAGGGCGCATAGTCGAAGTGCACGCCATGCGCTGGATCGAGGCTGTTCGGACGGAATTGCCTGCGACGCCAAGCCTTACGACATAGAATGCCCCCCTCCCCTTCAGGGG
>NZ_LDTF01000129.1 GCF_001477495.1 Sphingomonas yabuuchiae | reverse complement strand
ACGAAGGACTGGTCGATCTTGATCTTGTCGAACGGCGCATGACGCAGATAGCCGAGCGACGAATAGCCCGTGCCGAAATCGTCGAGCGCCAGTCGGATGCCCAGCGCCTTCAACGCGGCGAACTGGCGATGCGATTCCTGATTATCGTTCAGGAAGACGCTCTCGGTTATCTCCAGCTCCAGCCGTGCCGCCGCGAGACCCGATTGCGCCAGCGCCTGCGCGACCAGTGCGGGCAGATGCGGCTTGGCGAACTGGATCGACGACACGTTGACCGCGACGCGCGCCTCCTGCGGCCAGCCCGCCGCCTCGGCACAGGCGGTGCGCATCACCCATTCGCCGATCTGTTCGATCAGGCCGCAATCCTCGGCGACCGGGATGAACTGCGATGGCGGGATGTTGCCCTGTTCGGGGTGGTGCCAGCGCAGCAGCGCCTCGTAACCGACGATCATCGCGTCGCGGGTGGACACGATCGGCTGGTAGACGAGGCGGAACTGCCCCTGCGCGACGGCGATGCGCAGGTCTTCCTCCATGCGCTTGCGGCTGCGCGCACCCTCCAACATCGCCTCGGCATAGAAACGGTGGACGCCGCGCCCGTCACCCTTGGCCGCGTACAGGCCCAGATCGGCGTTGCGGATCAGCGTCTGCGAATCCTCGCCGTCATAGGGCGCGATGGCGATGCCGATCGAACAGCCGATCGTGACCTCGTTGCCAAGAATGTCATAGGGATGCGACAGCGCGGCAATGATCCGGTCCGCCAGCATGGCCAGCCGGTCGCGCGCATCGATGCCGGGCAGCAGGATTTGGAACTCGTCGCCGCCCAGCCGCCCGACCAGCCCGACATCGCCGACCACCTGTTCCAGCCGCCGCGCGACCTGTTGCAGCAGCAAATCGCCCGCCTGATGGCCCAGCGTGTCGTTGACCGCCTTGAACCGGTCGAGGTCCATCAGGAACAGCGCGTTGGGGCGCCAGGGATGGATCGACTGCTTCAACGTCTTGTCGAGCGACAGGGTCATGCGCTGGCGATTGGCCAGTCCGGTCAGGCTGTCGAACAGTGCCAGGCGGGTGATCTCCGCCTCCGAGCGGCGCTTCTCGGTCAGGTCGGAGCCCGAACCGATAAAGCCGCGAAACCGGCCGATACTGTCCAGGATCGGTCGGCCGGAGATCGACCACCAGCGTTCCGACGCCGCCCCGCCCTCGGCCACCGCGCAGACGGTATAATCGGAAAAGCCGGTGCGCGACGACAGGTGGAAGGACAGGGTCCGCTCGGTGCCGGGGGCGGAGGGGTCCATCTGGAACAGCTCGGTCAGCACCTGCCCGCGACTGTCGATGCCCGAGGCGGCCAGATCGCGCGCGACCTTGTCCGAAAGATAGGTGAGCCGCCCGTGCCGATCGGTTTCCCAGAACCAGCCGGTGCCATGCTCCTCGAACTCGGCGATCATCTTGACCGCCTGCTGCCCCTGGCCAAAGGCCTGGGCGCGGTCGCGGGCGCCGTCATAATCGAGCTGCCCGACGGCGCGTGCCTTGAGGACCAGGAAGATCAGCGGCGGGAGGACCGCCGCCAGGACCGGCAGGACCGACACGCCCCAGGCCAGTGCCGTGACCGGCGCCAGAAACGCGAAGCCGAAGGAATAGCCCAGAAGGGCGCCGCGCACCGCGTTCAGCATCGATGCGGTCGCCCACATGGTGCAGGCGAGCGTCAGCACGGCCACCCATCCGCCGGTGCCGTGATGCGCATTCGCCACGATCAACAGCATCGGCCCGGTGGCCAGCGCGACCAGCAGGCCCATGACGCTCAGCCATTGCTTCAGCCGGTAGAAGGGCCATTGCCGGGAGACGCCGCGCCACAGGACGAAACCGAAGGCCAGCGTCGCCGCCATCATCAGGCCGCCAGCCACCGCCTTTTCCATCCGCTGGGGCGACGGTCCGCCCAACGGGTCGAACCCCAGGATAGTCGCCACGGCCACCAGAGTCTGCAGGACGGCCAGCGGCCAGGTACGGCACAGCGTCTTCAGGCGCCCGAGATGCAATGACACCAGCAGCTCGTCATTATCCTCGGCCAGGCCCATCAGGGCGAGGAAGGACAGGGTCTTGGAGGGGGCTGGCGACATGCGGGGTGCGGGTTTCCAATAATGTCGCGCCACCCTGCGCTAATGCTGGTTAAGATAGGTTGAAACGGGGGCGCTCCATTGCGCGGGCCACGTTGCTTTCGCTAAGGACGGATGCATGACGACCCTGATCCGCGACACCGACCTGATCGAGAGCGTGGCCGACGCGCTCCAGTTCATCAGCTACTATCACCCGATGGATTATATCCGTGCCCTGGGTAAGGCCTATGAGGCCGAGAAGAGCCCGGCGGCCAAGGATGCCATTGCGCAGATCCTGACCAACAGCCGGATGTGCGCGGAGGGGCATCGCCCGATCTGCCAGGATACCGGCATCGTCACGGTCTTCGTGAAATGGGGCCAGGACTGCCGCCTGTCGGGCGACCGTTCGCTTCAGGAAGTCGTCGATGAGGGCGTGCGCCGCGCCTATCTCCACCCCGAGAACAAGCTGCGCGCCTCGATCCTGGCCGACCCCGCCTTCACCCGCCGCAATACCAAGGACAACACGCCCTCGGTCCTCCATGTCGAGATGGTGCCGGGCAACAAAGTGACGGTCGACGTCGCGGCCAAGGGCGGCGGGTCAGAGAACAAGTCCAAGTTCAAGATGATGAACCCGTCCGACTCGATCGTCGACTGGGTGCTGGAAATGGTGCCGCAAATGGGCGCAGGCTGGTGCCCGCCGGGCATGCTCGGCATCGGCATCGGCGGCACGGCGGAAAAGGCGGTCCTGCTCGCCAAGGAATCGCTGATGGGCGCGATCGACATGGGACAGCTGAAGGAACGCGGTCCGCGCAACGATATCGAGGCATTGCGCATCGAGCTGTTCGACAAGGTCAACGCGCTGGGCATCGGTGCGCAGGGACTGGGCGGCCTGTCCACCATCCTCGACGTCAAGATTCTCGACTGGCCGACCCACGCCGCGTCCAAGCCCGTCGCGATGATCCCCAACTGCGCCGCCACCCGCCATGCGCACTTCACGCTGGACGGCTCCGGCCCGGTCTATCTGGAGGCCCCCAAGCTGGAGGAATGGCCGAAGGTCGACTGGAAGCCGGACCTCCAGGCGGCTCGCCGCGTCGACCTGAACACGCTGACGCCCGAAGAGGTAAAGAGCTGGAAGCATGGCGACCGGCTGCTGCTGAACGGGAAGATGCTCACCGGCCGCGACGCCGCGCACAAGCGGATCAAGGACATGCTCGACCGCGGCGAGGAACTGCCCGTCGAGTTCAAGGGCCGCGTCATCTATTATGTCGGCCCGGTCGATCCGGTCGGCGAGGAAGTGGTCGGCCCGGCGGGCCCGACGACCGCGACCCGCATGGACAAGTTTACCCGCATGATGCTCGACCAGGGCCTGCTGGCCATGGTCGGCAAGGCCGAGCGCGGTCCGGCGGCCACCGACGCGATCCGTGAATATCAGTCCGCCTATCTGATGGCGGTCGGCGGCGCGGCCTATCTCGTCGCCCGCGCGATCAAGGGATCGAAGGTCGTCGGCTTCGAGGACCTGGGCATGGAGGCGATCTACGAGTTCGACGTGGAGAACTTCCCCGTCACCGTCGCGGTCGATTCCGAAGGCCAGAACGTCCACACCCTGGCCCCGCTGGTCTGGCGCGACAAGATCGCCAAGGAAGGCCTGCTGACCCCGGCCTGATCCGAGAATCTTCCTTCTTAGCCCCTCCCGCAGGCGGGAGGGGTTGGGGAGGGCAAGGGAGTCTCACCGAGCCTGTCGCCTGCGGCTTTCCCTCCCCCATCCCCTCCCGTAAACGGGAGGGGCGGGCCGAGCTTTAAGCGTTGGGCGCGATTACCGCCCGATCGGGTCAATTTTTGTACAACGCGTCCAGCCGCTCGCCATACACTTCGCGAAGGACGTGGCGGCGGATCTTGAGCGACGGGGTCAGCTGCTCATTCTCGATCGCGAAGGGTTCGTCGGCGATGATGAAGCGGCGGATGCGCTCGGTCACGGACAGGTCGCGGTTCACCCGGTCGATCGCGGCTGAAATCGCGCCCCGGAAATCCAGGTCGTCGTCCAGCGCGGCGCGGTTGCAGCCGGTGCCCGACTTCGCGCACCATTCGGCGGTCCATTCCGCATCGGGCACGATCAGCGCGACCATATAGGGCCGCCGGTCGCCCGCGATCATCGCCTGGCCGATCTCGGGTTGCAGGGTCAGCATCCCCTCGACCTTCTGGGGGGCGACATTCTCGCCCTTGTCGTTGATGATCAGGTCCTTCTTGCGGTCGGTGATGCGCAGGCGGCCCGCCGCATCGATCTCGCCGATGTCGCCGGTGTGCAGCCAGCCGTCCTTCAGCACGCGGTCCGTCTCTGTCGGGTTGCGCCAGTATCCGTGCATGACCAGCTCGCCGCGCACCAGGATCTCGCCATCCTCGGCGATCCGTACCTCGGTATTGTCGAGCGGCGGGCCGACCGTGTCCATGCGCACACCCGCCTTGGGTCGGTTGCAGGCGATGACCGGTGCGGCCTCGGTCTGGCCATAGCCTTGCAGCAGGGTGAGGCCGATCGAGTGGAAGAACAGCCCGATCTCGGGGTTGAGCGGCGCACCGCCCGACACCATCGCCTTCAACCTGCCGCCGAACTTCCTGGCGATCTTGGGCTTGAACAGCGTGTTGACCGCCAGTTGCGCAGGGCGATCGATCAGCCGCAAGCGGCCGTCATAGCTCTTGGCCCCCAGCGCCAGCGCCTGGTCGAGCAACCGCGCGCCCAGCCCGCCCTTCTTCTCGATCGCCTTGGCGATGCGGGTGTGCAGCACCTCGAACAGGCGGGGCACGACGAACATGATCGTCGGGCGTACCTCCTCGATATTGGCGGCCAGCTTGTCGAGCCCTTCGGCGTAATAGATCTGCCCGCCCAGCGAGATGGGGAAATGCTGGCCCCCGGTATGCTCATAGGCGTGGGAGAGGGGGAGGAAGGACAGGAACACCTCGTCCTCCCAGCCGAAATCCTCGGCGATCACCGCACTGCATCCGGCGCAATTGTGCAGGATCGCGCCGTGATGCTGCATCACCCCGCGCGGCGCGCCGCCGGTGCCCGAGGTGTAGATGATGCAGGCCAGATTCTCGCGGGTGAAATCGGCCTGTGCGGCGACCACCACCGGATCGGCGGGATGCTCGGCGATCATCGCGTCATATTGGCGGCATTCGATCTGGCTCTGGCCCAGCTTCAGCGCCTCGATCCCGATCACCGTCTGGACGTGGTTGGAACGCAACGCCGCGGGCATCAGCGTCGTCGCCAGCTTCTGAGTCGACACGATGATCGCGCGTGCGCCCGAATTCTCGATGATGTGCGCGTGGTCGCGCTCGGTATTGGTGGTGTAGGTCGGCACGGTCACGCCGCCCGCCGCCATGATGGCGAGATCGGCGATGCACCATTCGGGGCGGTTCTCCGACACCAGCATCACCCGGTCGCCACGTTGCAGCCCGCTGGCCTTCAACCCCGCCGACAGGCTGGCGACCCGGCGCGCCGCCTCGGCCCAACTGATCGATTGCCAACTGCCGCCCTGCTTGCGCCAGAGGAACGGCGCATCACCCTTCTCGGCGGCGCGCGTGAAGAACATGGTGATCAGATTGGGGAAATATTCGAGCGTACGCATGGTGCCTCTCCCACCGGCCCGTATCGCACGACGTAACGCGCGATCGGGCTCTTTGTTTGCTTATTCCGCCGGACGGTTCGGTTTGTCGCCGACCCGCTGGATCGTCGTCGTCCGGCCGCTCACGTCGATCGCGACGCCTTCGCTGCGCGGATCGGCGGCACCGACCCAGCGGCCGTCGACCCGCTCGATGGCATTGGCCTTCAGCCCCATCGGCGCGACGACCACCGTCTCGCCCAGCGCTTGCAGGCCGGGGACCAGTGCCTCCAGCGCCGTGCCCTGTTCGACCGTGGCGACCTTGTACGGCGCAAAGAGCAGGCCCTGGGCAATCGCAGCTTGCGCGCTCAGTTTCCAGTCGATGACGCCGATGATCGCCTTGGCGACCTGCGCGATGATGGTCGATCCGCCTGCCGCGCCGATCGCCAGCCGAACCCGGCCGTTGGGGCCATAGACGATGGTCGGCGCCATCGAGCTGCGCGGGCGCTTGCCGCCCTGCACCCGGTTGGCGACCAGATCGCCGTCCTTGACCGGTACGATGTCGAAATCGGTCAGCTCGTTGTTCAGCATCGTGCCGTCGACCGACAGGCCGGAGCCGAACGAGCCCTCGACCGTGGTCGTCACCTCGGCGACGTTACCGGCCGCATCGACTGCGACGAGATCGGTGGTGCCGGGCACCTCGCTGACCGGCGCGCGCATGCGGGGCGGCGCGCCGGGCGGCGTGCCGGGCGACACCGCGGCCATGGTGCGGTCGGGCGCGATTAGCGCGGAGCGGCTGGCGATATAGGCCGGGTCGAATAGACCCTTGATCGGCACGCGGACATAATAGGGATCGCCCAGATACATGTCGCGGTCGGCATAGGCGAGGCGCGAAGCCTCGGCGAACAGATGCCAGGCTTGCGGCGAATCCTTGCCCAGCCGGGCCATGTCGAACCGTTCGAGCAGCTTCAGGATCGACAGCATCGTCGACCCCCCGCCCGAGGACGGCCCCATGCTGCAAATCCGATAGCCGCGATAGGTGGCGCAGAGCGGCGGGCGCGGCTTGGCCGAATAGCTGGCCAGGTCGCCGGTCGTCATCTTCGACGGATTGCGCTGCGCCGTATTGACCGTCGTGACCAGCTTTTGCGCCTGCGGGCCGACATAGAAAAAGTCGGGGCCGAGCCTGGCGATCCGCTCCAGCAGCGCGGCTTGTTCGGGGTTGCGGATGGTACTGCCGAGCGGGAGGACCTGTCCATCGGGGCCGGTCAGCCGCGCACGGGTGGCGGCGTCGACATGGGCACCATAGCGGGTCAGCGCGGTCTGAAGGCGCGGGGTCAGCTGGAACCCGTCGCGCGCCAGCCGGATCGCGGGCTGGAACAGCCGGGCCCAGGGCAGCTTGCCGCCCTGGGCATGGGCCAGCGCCATGCCGCGTAGCGCGCCGGGCACGCCGACGCTGCGGCCGCCGGGGACGGCATCGGCATGGCTGAGCGGGCGGCCATCGGGGCCATAGAACCAGTCGGGCGTCGCGGCCATCGGCGCGGTTTCGCGCGCGTCGATGGTATTGGTGCCGCGCGCGTCGTGGCGCACCCAGTAGCTGCCGCCGCCGATGCCCGAGCTTTGCGGCTCGACCACGTTCAGCGCCAGCATCGTCGCGATGGCGGCATCGGTCGCACTGCCCCCCGCGCGCAATATTTCCACCCCGGCGGCCGCCGCGCGGGGGTCGGCAGCGCTGACCATGCCGGTGGCGGGAGCCTTGGCGGTAGGCTGGCGCGCGTCGACAGGCGCGGCGAGCGGCAGCGTCAGCGCCGCGACGGACAAGAGCCAGTGCTTCATGGGCGCGACCCTAGCGGCAAGGCTCGGCCCACGCCAAGCCGTAACGTCAGGCGCCGACTGCGTCGGACACGCTGGCAAAGCCGTCGCGGGCCAGCAGTGCGTCGAGATCGGCGAGGACGCGGGCGGCCAGCCCCGGCCCCTCATAGACCAGTGCCGAATACAGCTGGACCAGGCTGGCCCCTGCGCGGATGCGGGCATAGGCCTCCGCACCGGAGTCGATGCCGCCCGCTGCGATCAGGGTCATCGCGGCCCCGGTGGCCTTGCGGAAATCGGCGAGGCGCGCGCGGGCGAGCGGGGCCAGCGGACGGCCGGACAGCCCGCCGGTTTCGGTGGCGTTGGCGCTCCGAACGTCCGGCCGGGTGATGGTGGTGTTACCGATGATGATCGCGTCCAGCCGGTTGTGGATCGCGGCGCGCGCGATCTCGTCGATCTGGGCGGGGTCGAGGTCGGGCGCGACCTTCAGGAACAGCGGGACACGGCCCGCCGCCTCTCGCGACGCGGCCAGCAGTTCGGCGAGCGCCGCGCCATGTTGCAGGTCGCGCAGGCCCGGCGTGTTGGGGCTGGAGATGTTGATGGTGACGTAATCGGCGATCGGTGCCGCGCAGGCCACACCGTGCCGATAATCAGCGATCCGGTCGGTCGCGTCCTTGTTCGCGCCGACATTGATGCCCAGCACGCCCTTCCGCCTGGCGGCCTTCGCCCGCGCCAGTCCCGCATCCAGGCCGCCATTGTTGAAGCCATAGCGGTTGACCACCCCCTTGTCCTCGACCAGCCGGAACAGGCGGGGCTTGGGATTGCCGGGTTGGGGTTTCGGGGTCAGCGTGCCGATCTCGACCAGGCCAAAGCCCAGGCCGAAAAAGCCGTCGATCGCCTCGCCATTCTTGTCGACCCCCGCCGCCAGGCCCAGCGGATTGGCGAAGTCGATTCCGGCCACCGTGGTCGCAAGGCGCGGATAGCGCGCCGGATCGGCCCCCATCGGTGCGCCCAGTGCGCCCCAGCGCGACAGCATCGCGACCGTCAGACCATGGGCGCGTTCGGCATCGAGCGCGAAGAGGAGCGGGTGATAAAAGGCCATGTCGGCCCGGTTAGCGGATTGCGGGTGGAGGGGGAAGCGGGGCTCTATCTTCTCCCCTCCCGCTGTCATTGCTCCCCCTCCCGCAGGC
>NZ_LDTF01000128.1 GCF_001477495.1 Sphingomonas yabuuchiae | reverse complement strand
TGCACCTGCGCGTCGAGCGTCATGCGCAGCTTGCGCTCGCGCTCATAGGCCAGGTTGACCGGGCGCAGGTCGACGCTGACCAGCTGGCCGAGCGTATCGCGCACGAACAGGTCGGGAAAGACGCGCTGGAACGCCAGGGTCGCCCCGCCCAGCGAGGCGGCCTGGTTGTCGATCCGCGTGTCGACATAATCGGTGCTGAGCCGGATCTCCTTGTCCTTAATCGGCTGGACCGCAATGCCCAGCGTCGTGACGCGCCGCTTTTCCGGCGCCAGGTCGGGATTGCCCCCGAAGATGGTGGTCACCAGTGTGCTGCGCCCGGTGACATAGTCGAAAAAGGGCGTGTTCGGCGTCGCCACCACCGGCGCGACCAGCTGCGTCACCGCGGGCGCGGTCTGTGCGATGTTGATCGAGGCGTTGAGCTGGACAGGGCGGAAGGGGGTCCAGTTCAGCCCCAGATTCGAGGTGCGGAGCCGCCCGAAATCGGAGACCTGCGACACGCCCAGCAAGGCGTTCAGCTGCATCTCGCCCAGAAAACCCAGTGAGCCTTCGCGCGCCGAGGCGATCGGCACATTGGCGTTGACGCTCGCCCCGCGCATCGTCCGCCCGATCCCGTCGGTGGGGAGGGACAGGTTGGTGCGCGCGTCGCTGTCGATCCGCGAATAATCGGTGGTGACGGTCAGCATCGCCTCGCCCGCGGGCAGGCGGACAAGGGGGCCGTTGGCGGTCGCCTTGACCCCGATCGTGTCCGACACCGCCCGGCTGCGGTTGATATCCCGCCGCGCGGCGGTGACGGGATCGATCGCGGCCATCGGGTCGCCGCCCGCGTCGATCGACGCCTGAAGCGCGCCCAGCGGCACGTCGATCTCGGATGTGCTGCGCGAGACCATCCGATCGTAATTGCCGGTGATCGCCCAGCTCCAGCGGCGGACATCGCCGGTCAGCGTGCCCCCGGCGTGCAGCGCCATGCTGGTCGTCCGCTGATGCAATACGCTGTCGGGCAGATAGCGATAGAGGAGCGTGTCGTTGGCGAAGGGGAAATTCCCCAGCCCACCGGGCACGCGCAGCAGCGCGGGGGCAAGGCCGTTCAGCCCCCTGGTCCGGATCGCCTCCATCGACACCATCAGCGACCCCGACACGCTCTTGGTCAGCGGCGAGGCGATGCTCGCTTCGCTATGGATGGTATCGGTGAGCGGCTGGAGCGTGCGATAGGGGCCGAGATCGGTAACCCCGGCCGGGCTGTTTGCGTAAGCCGAAAGCGTCCGTCGCGCGGCCGGATCGATCGGCACGGCCGCCAGCGTGACGCCTCGACCCGCCAGCGCATCGAGCCGGGGGTCCAGACTGGCACCGTTCACGCCGGTCACATTGCCGGTGGTCGCGAACAGCGTGTCGGGGTCGGGCACGATGTCGCGCTGGCTCTGGAGCACCGGGTCCTGGCGCAGATGCGATACGTTGAAGGTCAGGCGGCGCGGCCCGTCGATCCGGGCCGAGGTGACTTCGGCATAGTTGGTGCCGCCCCCGCCCTCGGGCGTGATGCCGGGCATCTCGAACGCCGTCACCGCGCGGAATTTCTTCTTGGTGATGAAATTCATCACCCGCACATTGGGCGGATAGCCGAAGCGTGCCGCCTCCTGTTCGGGCAGCACCTCGATCCGCTCCATCGCCTCATAGGGCAGCGACTGGAACTCGGCGAAACCCGAAACGCGCCGCCCGTTGAGCAGCATCACCGGCTCGCCCCCGCCCGAGGAACTGGTCAGCGCCTTCACCTTCTTCAGCAGGTCGGCCAGGTTCGTCGCGCCCAGCGCCTCGAGCGCCTGGGCATCCAGCACCGCGACCGGTTCGACCGCGCCGATGACCGATCCGGGGATACGCTTGCCGGTGACGGTGACTTCGGGGG
>NZ_LDTF01000127.1 GCF_001477495.1 Sphingomonas yabuuchiae | reverse complement strand
CCCCTCCACCATGCTGCGCATGGTCCCCCTCCCCGTGCCGGGGAGGAATTTGGGGTTGATCCCCATAACAAGCGCACTATGGGCACCCTGTCGGCCGCAGACGTGGCCGACTCACACATAGGATCACAATGCCCCGATCTAGTCCCTTGTCCGGCGACGAGGACAGTAGACGCTTTCGCGTCCACGTTCTTGCCGACCGTCTGACGGGCCTGACGGGGTCGACGATGTCGGCCCACTAAAGCCGTTCCTCGCCGACCTTCCGCCGGGCTCGACCACACGAACCCGAAGGAGGTCTGCCATGACCCGTACCCTGTTCCGCGCGCATGTCCGCGCCCATTCCCTCGCCACCGTGATGGCGAGCGTCCCCCGCGAGCGTGCCCGGCTTCTCCGCCTGGTCGCGTCGACCCGTCCCCAGGCCATGCGCCGTCCCCGCGCCAGCGCCTGATCCGGGTATAACATCATGATCCGTATCGTTGTGCGGGCCGCGCTGTGCGGCCTGTTCCTCGTCGCGCGCGCCGCGTCCGCGCAGGACACCGGGCCGGAGGATTTCGCGATCCACGGCCAGGCCACCTTCGTGGCGCAAGGAGTCGGCGGCTTCGCCTCGCCTTATGCCGGCGCCAACAGCCTGACCCCGCGTCAGTTGAGGGAGACGACCGACGTCACCGCCTTTATCGGTGCGCGCGCCTGGACCGGCGGCGAACTGTGGGTGAATCCCGAAATCGATCAGGGTTTCGGCCTGTCCAACACGCTGGGCGTCGCGGGCTTTCCGAGCGCCGAGGCCTATAAGGTCGGCAAGGCCGAACCCTATTTCCGGCTGCAACGCGCCTTTTTCCGTCAGACCTTCGGGCTTGGCGGCCCGCGCGAGGCGGTGGCGGGCGTCGCCAACCAGCTGGGCGGATCGCGCAGCCTCGACCGGGTCGTACTGACCATCGGCAAGTTCGGGGTCGGCGATGTCTTCGACACCAACCCTTACGCCCATGACCCGCGCGGCGATTTCCTGAACTGGTCGGCGGTCGATACCGGCAGCTTCGATTATGCCGCCGATGCCTGGGGCTATACGACGGGCATCGCCGCAGAACTCTATCGCGGCGACTGGACGCTCCGCGCCGGGCTGTTCAACCTGTCGACCGTCCCCAATGGCGAGCGACTGGAACATGGCTTCGGCCAGTATCAGCTCGATGCCGAGGTCGAGCATCGCCACCTGATCGCCGGGCGGCCCGGATCGGTGCGGTTCGGGTTTTTCCGCAACCGGGGGAATTTCAGCCGCTTCGACGAGGCGCTGGCCTATGCCGCCGCCACTGGCAACGCGGTCGATCCGTCCTTCACCCGGCGGCGGATGACGCGGGTCGGCGGCTATATGAACATGGACCAGGCGCTGACCGACACGCTGGGCCTGTTCGCGCGGGTCGGGGTCAGCGACGGGTCGATCGAGCCCTATGACTTTACCGATATCGACCGGACGGCACAGATTGGCGGGTCGCTGAACGGCAAAGGCTGGGGCCGGGCGCAGGACCGGGTCGGGCTGGCGCTGATCGCCAACGGCATTTCGGCCGAGCATCGGCGCTATCTGGCGGCAGGCGGCCTGGGCGTGCTGGTCGGCGACGGCAAGCTGCCCGATGCCGGCGCGGAGGAGATTGCCGAGGCCTATTACGACGTCGCACTCACCCGCGCACTCGCGGTGACGCTGGACGCGCAATATGTGGAAAATCCGGGGTATAACCGCGATCGCGGGCCCGCCGAGGTTTTCGCGCTGCGGGTGCACGGCGCTTTCTAAAGCTCTTCCTCCCCTGCAAGGGGAGGGGGACCATGCGCAGCATGGTGGAGGGGTGTCCCGCTATCGAGAGGGTGACACCCCTCCGTCAGGCCTTCGGCCTGCCACCTCCCCTTCTAGGGGAGGAATGATTTTTACCGCGTCGGCACGGGCTCGGCACCGGAATAATCATAGAAACCGCGCCTGGTCTTGCGGCCATACCAGCCCGCCTCGACATATTTGATCAGCAGCGGCGCGGGCCGGAATTTCGGGTCTCCGGTCCCCTCGAACAGCACGCGGGTGATCTCCAGGCAGGTGTCCAGCCCGATGAAGTCGGCGAGCGTCAGCGGCCCCATCGGATGGTTCAGCCCCAGCTGGCAGGCCGCGTCGATATCGGGGATCGTCGCCACGCCCTCGCCCAGCGCGAAGATCGCCTCGTTGATCATCGGCATCAGCACGCGATTGACGATGAAGCCCGGCGCATCATTGGCGTGGACCACGCGCTTGCCCAGCTCCTGCGCGAACGCCTCGACCCTGGCGACCGTCGCGTCCGCAGTGGCGAGGCCGCGGATCAGCTCGATCAGGCCCATGACCGGGACCGGATTGAAGAAATGCACGCCGACGAAGCGGCCCGCATCGGGGGCCGCCTGCGCCAGCCGGGTGATCGGAATGGACGAGGTGTTGGTCGCCAGGATCGCGGTGTCGGACATGACCTTGCCGACCTCCTCGAAGATGGCGCGCTTGATGGCCTCGCGCTCGGTCGCGGCCTCGATCACCAGTTCGCAATCCGCCATGGCGGACACGCTGCCGACCGGCTCGATTCGGCCGAGCAGCGAATCGGCGTCCTCGCGCGTGGTCTTTTCCTTGGTCACCAGCCGGTCGAGCGCCTTGGCGATGCCCGCCTTGCCCGCCTCGGCCCGCTCGACGGAGATATCGGCCAGCTTCACCGCATAGCCCGCCGCCGCCGAGACCTGCGCAATCCCTGCGCCCATCTGACCGGCTCCGATCACGCCCACTGACTTCATCGCCACTCTCCTGTTCCTTTGGCCTGTTCTTGTGGCCCGTATCTCTGCCACAAAGCCGGTTGCAACGCGCCCTATCCGGTTCGGAACGGGATCGCCAGCAAAGGGGTTGATCGGGTATGATTCGCATGAGCCTTGCCGTGAGCGTAGCACTGGCCGCAACGGCGGCGAGCGCGGCGTCCACACCGGATACGCCCAGGCCGGGCAAGCCGAAGCTGTTCCGCGACTGGATCGTCGCCTGCGACAATGGGCGGGCCTGCGAGGCGGCGTCACTGGCGGCAGAGGAATCGGCGCTTCAGGATGTCGGGCTGATCGTGGCGCGCGACGGCGGCGGTCGGGTGACGGTACGTATCCGCGACATGACCGGCAAGGCCAGGACGGCGAGCGTCCGGGTCGATGGCCGGACCATCGCCTCGATTCCGCTGAACCGTGACGGTGAGGGCGAGTGGCAGGGCGCCCCCGCCAGCGCGCTCGTCGCGGCCATCGCCAGGGGCCGGCGCGCCACGCTACTGACGCCGACCGCGCATACCCTGGCTCTGGCGGGCGCATCGGCCGCCTTTCGCTATATGGACGATCGGCAGGAACGTGCGGGCACGACCTCCGCGCTGATCGCCCGGGGCGCCAAAGGCTATCGCGCTACCGCACCGGCACTGCCCGTGGTTCAAGTCGTCACCCCGCCGCCCGGCCCCGCCC
>NZ_LDTF01000126.1 GCF_001477495.1 Sphingomonas yabuuchiae | reverse complement strand
CGGCTGCTGGGCGAGGGCAAGGGCCATGTGCTCGACCTGTGCGCCGCGCCGGGGGGCAAGACGCTTCAGCTTGCCGCCGCCGGCTGGACCGTCACCGCGATCGACCAATCCGAGTCGCGCCTCGCCCGTCTGAGCGAAAATCTGGAGCGCACCAACCAGTCCGCCGAGATCGTCACCGCCGACCTGCGTGAATGGAGCCCGAAGACGCCGGTCGACGCGATCCTGGTCGACGCGCCGTGCAGCGCCAGCGGCATCTTCCGCCGCCACCCGGACGTCCTCTACCGCGTCCGCCCCGCGATCATCGCCGAGATGGCGGAGTTGCAGCGGGTGATCCTGACGCGCGCCGCCGACTGGCTGAAGCCCGGCGGGACTTTGGTCTATGCCACCTGCTCGCTGGAGCCTGAAGAGGGCGAGCGCCAGATCGAAGCCTTCCTGGCCGAGCGCCCCGATTATGCGCTGTTGCCGATCACCGGCGAATGGCCGGGGATCACCGAAAAGGGCACGATCCGCACCCTGCCGACGATGCTCGCGAAAGAAGGGCGGCTCGACGGGTTCTTCATCGCGCGGCTGCAACGCAAAGGCTGACTTGGGCGCGATATGACGTTAAGGACAAATGCCATGCTCCCGGTCCGTATCGCACCCTCCATCCTGTCCGCCGATTTCGCCCGTTTGGGGGAAGAAGTCCGCGCCATCGACGCCGCGGGCGCCGACTGGATTCATATCGATGTGATGGACGGGCATTTCGTGCCCAACATCACCATCGGCCCGGCGGTGGTGAAGGCGCTGCGCCCGCACACGACCAAGCCGTTCGACGTGCATCTGATGATCTCGCCGATCGACGCCTATCTGGACGCCTTTGCCGA
>NZ_LDTF01000125.1 GCF_001477495.1 Sphingomonas yabuuchiae | reverse complement strand
AAATCCTGCCCCCGCAACCATACTTCTAATACCCAAGCCGTCTCAGGATTTCCCGAGGCGGTTTTTTGTGTCTTTTTTCCGCAAGTTAGCCCGTAAGCGTCCGGTGAGCCGCGTGTTGTCGCGTGCGGCGTAGCCGCCGATGTCCGGACCTGTGGTGGTCTCCTTCTGGAGTCCAGAAGGAGGTCAGGAGATGGGGCGGATGGAGGTCATCACCCGGACGGAGCGCCGGCGCACCTACAGCGAGGCGGAGAAGGCGGCGGTGGTCGCCGAGGCGTCGGCGCCGGGCGTGACGGTGCGCGAGGTATCGCGGCGGCTCGGCATCGCGGAGAGTCTCATCTACAACTGGCGCTCGGCGCAGCGTAAGGCGGCGAGCATCGTCAGCGAGCCGCTGCAGTTCATCTCGTATGGCGTGGTGACGGACGTCGTTCCGACTGAACCGAGTATGGCGCTGACGCCGGCCACGCCTGCACCGGCACCCGCCAAGCCGTCGCCATCTGCGGCAACGGCGGAAGACCTTGTTCGCCCGCATCCAGGGACGCGACCGGGCAGTATCGACATCAACTTGGCCAGCGGTGTCCGCCTGTCGGTCGACAGCTATGTCAACGAGAAGGCGCTTGCTCGCGTGCTGCGGGCACTGGGGCATGCGGCGTGATAGCGTTGGCGCAGGGCACCAAGGTGTATCTCGCCTGCAAGCCGGTCAGCATGCAGAAGGGCTTCGACGGGCTGACCGCGCTTGCCAGCCAGGTACTCGGCGCCGATCCGTACTCGGGTCATCTGTTCCTGTTCCGGGGCAAGCGCGGCGACTATCTGAAGGCGCTTTACTGGGACGGCTCGGGCATGTGCCTGTTCGCCAAGCGGCTGGAGAAGGGCCGGTTCGTGTGGCCGCCACTGGTCAACGGCGGCATCGTGCTCACCCCCGCGCAACTGGCGCTGCTTATCGAGGGCATCGACTGGCGGCGCACCGTGGCGCCGGCTCCGGTGACCGCGCCGACGCTGGTCTGAACGGCGCTTTTCCGTCCTTTTCGCTTGGCGTGAGTCGGGCCGATGGTAGGATGGGCCATGTCGCTGGCGATGGTCGATCTCCCCTCCAACCCGGACGAGCTGCGCGCCTTCGCACAGGCGTTGCAGGCCCAACACGCAGCCACTGCTGCGGAGCTGGCCAGCACCGCGGCCGAGCTCCGTGCGGCCAAGGCGACCATCCAGCTCACCGCACTGGAGATCGAGAAGCTCAAGGTCCAGCTGGCGCGGCTCAGGCGTATGCAGTTCGGCTAGTCGTCCGAGCGGTCACCCGCGAGATCGAGCAACTGGAGCTGCGGCTAGAGGAACTGGAGACGGTCGAGGCCGAGGCGACCAGCGCGTCCGCCGACGCGGGCGTACCGCCACCCGCCCGCGAGAAGCGCAAGCCCAAGCGCCTGCCATTGCCCGACCATCTGCCGCGCCACGAGGTCGTCCACGCCGCTCCGCATGCCGACGGCTGCGGCGCGTGCGGCGGGACGATGTCGGCGTTTGGCGAGGACGTGACCGAGGTGCTGGAGTATGTGCCCGGCCGCTTCCAGGTCGTGCGCCACGTCCGCACCAAGCTCGCCTGCCAGCGTTGCGACGCCATCACCCAGGCGCCGGCTCCGGCGCTGCCCATTCCACGCGGTAAGGCCGGTCCCGGCCTGCTCGCGCACGTGCTGGTGTCCAAGTACGTCGACCATCTGCCGCTCTACCGGCAGGCGGAGATCTACGCGCGCGAGGGCGTCGACATCGACCGCTCGACCATGGCGGACTGGGTCGGGCAGGTCAGCTGGCTACTCCAGCCGTTGGTCGACCACATCCGCGCGCATGTATTCGCGGCCGACAAAATCCATACCGACGACACGCCGGTCCCCGTGCTGGCGCCGGGCAGCGGCAAGACCAAGACCGGCAGGCTGTGGGTGTACGTCCGCGACGACCGGGGCTGGCAGGGCATCGGCCCGCCAGCTGCTGCCTACTTTTACACGCCCGACCGCAAGGGTGAGCGACCGCGCTCGCACCTCGCTGGCTTCAGCGGCTTCCTGCAAGCCGACGGCTATGCCGGTTACGACCAGTTGTACGATGGACGGAGACAACCCGGTCCTATCGTCGAGGTGGCGTGCTGGGCGCATGTCCGGCGCAAGATCTACGACGTGTGGAAGGGGACCGGCTCGACCACGGCGCGCACCGGCGTCAGCATGATCGACCTGATATACGAAGCTGAGGAGCTGGGGCGCGGGCTGCCGCTAGAGGACCGGCTCGAACGGCGCCAGGTCGTCAGGGTCGGCGTGGACGGCTTCTTCAACTGGGCCGAGGACACCATGCGGCGCATCTCGGGCAAGGGCGCGCTCGCCGACGCCATCCGCTATGCCGTGAAGCGACGCGAGGCGCTGACCCGTTTCTGCGACGACGCGCGGCTGGAGGCGGACAACAACCGCGCCGAGAATTGCCTCCGCCCCGTCGCACTCGGCCGCAAAAACTACCTGTTCGCCGGCTCCGACAAGGGCGGCGAGCGGGCAGCGGCGATCTACACCCTCATCCAGACCGCCCGGCTCAACTTCGTCGACCCCGAAGCTTGGCTGCGCGACGTGCTCACGCGTATCGCCGATGGGCATCCGGCAAAACGCATCGGCGAGCTCGCACCCTGGAGCCGGACTGCGTGACGCGGAGACACTTGGGGCGCGGTGCAACCGCCATCGCCGCCATTCTCAGTATTGCCATGCTTACGCTGTTGGTGGCCTACACCCGCGACCGGGAGGGAACGCTTCGACATATCTGCAAGGCTGGTTTTCCCAATTTCTCGCGGCCATGATATGTGAGAGCAACGGACCTTCAGTGCAAAATCCTCGGGTCAAATCGCCGCGTATCAGGCATTCTGATAACCGGCGATGAGGCGTCCAATTTCCTCACCAATGACTTGGGACCGGGAACAACTTGGTTCTTGCCGAACCAGACCCAGCCTCGAAGCCCGGCGCTGGACAAACAGCTCAGTACACCCGTGAAAGGTGTGTGCGGCACTGGAATGGCGTCTGTTACCGTCGAAGGCAGGGCGACTGTCAGCCCTGGCACCTACGGTCATCTAGGGAGCTATGCGCGAACATTCTTTGTAGAGAAGGTGATCTCTGTCGGACCACCTCCCACCCGCGTCGTCCGAGAATGGCAGGCAGGCTTCGCACAAATGGGAGCATGCTCCGACTTTCCTGAATAGCTACGCTCTGACTTCCCGCTGCGGTTCAGACCGGACGCTTACGTTAGCCCTCACTCAGCGGCTCTCATCGCGTCCCAGTCGAGGCCTCTGAATGCCAGGACGTCGATTTGCCTTTGGGGGTATTTTCGTGGGTATCATCCCGGCCTCGGCAGGAGATACCCCCATGGCCCTCAAGGAGCTCGAAGTCCGCTACGCCACCAAGCGGGCAAAAGACTATAAACTCACCGACGGCGAAGGCCTCTACCTTCTCGTCCGCCCCAATGGCTCCAAGCTGTGGCGGATGAAGTACCGCTATGCCGGCAAGGAAAAGCTCTTGAGCTTTGGTGCCTATCCGACGGTCTCGCTGGCAGAGGCGCGGCTGCGCCGCGCCAAGGCCAAAGTGGTGCTAGGCGAGGGGGATGATCCAGGGGCCGGCAATAAGCCGAGGACACAAATGACCTTCGAGGAAGCGGCGCGTAAATGGCATGGCCACCGCCTCGACACGCTCGATGCCGGGCATGCCACCCGGCTGCTCACCCGGCTCGAGCGTGATGCCTTTCCGGTGCTCGGCAAGCTTGGGTTGTCCGTCATCACGCCGGCCAATGTGCTGGCGATGGTGCGGCGGGTCGAGGCGCGCGGCGCGCTCGACGTCAGTCGGCGTTTGAAGCAGCATGTCAGCCAGGTCTACCGCTTTGCCATCGCGCATGGCTGGGCCGAGCGCGACCCGGCCGAGCATCTCGGCCAGCTGCTCAAGTCCAAGCCGCGCACCCGGCATATGCCGCGGATTGGCCGCAGCGAGCTGCCTGCGCTGATCCGGGCCATCAACGGCTATGATGGCGAGGAGACGCCGCGGCGTCGCGCCGTGACCCGCGCGGCGCTGCTGTTCACGCTGCTCACTTGGGCGCGAACCAACGAGACGCGACATGCCCGTTGGGACGAGTTCGAGGATCTCGACGGTGCGTCCCCGGTCTGGCGGGTGCCGGCCGAGCGCATGAAGATGGCGCGTGAGCATGTCGTGCCGCTGGCACCGGGGGTCGTCGCGCTGCTCAAGGACGTACGGGTCTATAGCTCGGCGGACTATGTCTTTGCGGGCGAGAAGCCCGACCAGCCGATCTCGCAGAATACGATGATCTATGCCTGCTACCGAATGGGTTATCGTGGTCGCCAGACCGTGCATGGTTTTCGCGGGCTCGCCTCGACCTGGGCCAATGAAGCGGAATGCTACCAGCCGGACTGGATCGAGATGGCACTCGCCCATGTCGAACGTGACGAGGTGAGGGGGGCGTATAACGCTGCGCTTTATCTTTCCCCGCGCCGGCGCATGCTCGAGGACTGGGCCCGGTTCATCCAGAGCCATCTGAACGCGGTGGCAGCGGTCGATGACGCCTTGGGCCTAGAGCAGAGTGATAGGCAGGGCTGTCTTGAAGGCAGCCCTGCCTGACCGATTATTCGCCCGACAGATGCGCAGCCGCAGCGTTCTTGGCGGCCTTCACGCCCTTGGGCTTGGCGGTCGTTGCCACCTTGGCACCCGGCTTGCGGCCGAGACCGATCTTCTTGGCCATCGCCCGGCGGCTTTCCGAATAGGTTTCGGACACCATCGGATAGTCGGCCTTCAGGTTATAGCGCTCGCGATACTGCTCGGGCGTCAGGCCGTTGGTGGCGAGGTGGCGGCGCAGCGTCTTGTAGGGCTTGCCATCGATCATCGAGAGGATGTGGTCCTTCGACGCCAGCGACTTCCGCACCGACACCGCAGGGGTGTATTCGGTGGTGTCGACGGCGTCTGCTGACGCCGCCTCGCCGCCGCTGGCCAGCTTCAGGATGGCGCTGTGCATGCTGCCGAGAAACGCCGGGACCTGCTCGGCGTCGATGCGCGTGTTGGGATTGCCCAGCCAGGCAATGGTCAGTTCGGTGGCGAGTTCGACCGCATGCGCGGTGTCGGTGATGGTTTCGTCAGCCATGGTCTATCCAGATGGGAGTGGCAGGAGATTTAAAGCGCTGCGCGGTTCCGGAGAACCGTAAACGGCCATGTCACAGCAATGGTCTTGCAGCAGCAATAAAGACACGGCGTCAAGCGTCGATTTGTTCCGATATACGGCCGATGTGTTTCATCACGTCACCATGCAAAATGATGGTGCAGAAATAACGATGCCGCTCAGAGGCGTACATAGAAGAGGTGGGTGTCGACCTTTGCCACCTTGGTCATTGCATCGCGCCAATACGGCACCATCCAGTCGGCATGATAGTGGGTGGCGCGGCCAACATCGGCGAAGACGTGACCGGCGAGTGCTTCGCTTGCCACGCGTCGCGCTGCGGACCAGCCGAAATGTTTCGTGCGCCGCTTGATCGAGCCATCACAGGTAAACGAGAATTGGCAGCCTGTGGTCCGGTCGAAACCCTGGTAGACGACGCCGCAAATGGTGCGCGGAAAGCCAGGGGCACGCGCGCGGTTGAGAATGACCTGAATGACGGCGCGTTGCCCCCGCGGGTCGTCACCCACTTCATAGAGGGCAGCGGTGGCTAGGCAGTCGACGGCTTGTGCGCGCTCGGCGGGGCCGCCTCGAAAGCGATAGGGCGCTGCGCGGACGCGCGCAGCAGCGACGATGGGAACCCTGGAGTTCGAGGCGCGGGCCTGCGCCATCGTCATCTTCCTGGGCGGCTTCGTCTCGGGGGCAAGGCTGACGGTATCCAAAAGGCCAGCGGCGATTGCGACGGCTGCCACGACGAAGAGCAGCAGCAACCAGCGCTCTGCGGCAACGTCGCGCTGTGGAGGTCGGCCTTTGGAGGCATATAAGGTTCGTCGGGATGCCATCACCGACACGCTAGCGCAGCGAGCGGCGCAAGGCAGCGTCGATCGCGCTCGCTGCGCTCGATAATGCGCTCAAGGCCCTGGCGGCACTGCACGCTCGCGAAAAAGCCGACGCACAAGCCCATCACTTGGACCTTGACGAACGGTCACAGGCGAAGCCTCCTCGGCACCGTCGCGCCTTGTTGACTCGCGGCGGACAGGCTGAGACTTTGTTGCTCACAAGGAGGTCGGCAGGCCAACTCGGAGCGATGCGCTCGAATCACGAACATGGTTAACGCATCGATGCTTTTGCCGTTTACGTCGTCAATCGATTGACTAAACTGCTAAGCGTATACGAAAAAGCGATGGAGATGGCCTTTGCAAGTCGCCAACGATCGAGATCAGCTTGAAAAGGCCGATGCGCTTCTCAAGGAAGCTTTGAAGCTGCTGGATGACCAGGGCCTGCTAGTCGCCGCTGCCCATCTTTCAGGCGTCATTGAGATGGTCGATCAGGCGCTAATCGGAAGAGGGAACCTCGTATCCCGATGAAAGAACTCGTTCCATCTTCTTGAGGCCAAGCTGGGTGAATTGCACATTCTCATTGATTGACGAGCAGGTCTCGATCGCGCCTTGACTGATCAGATAGTTTATCCATCGTGCAGAGACCGCTGGGGAGAGATTGGTCTCACTCGAAATTTCACCAAGGCCAACGACCCGTCCTTCGGCTTCTGCCAGATAAATGCAGTTCAATATGTCGCCGAGCGGGCTCATCGCTACATCGTTGCCAAATTCTTGCTGCCGGACTTGGCGCAGTCGCCTTGCCCGTAACGCCATCTCCCACAATCGCGCTGGCGGAAGTTCGCGTCCCTCCTCATTCCAGAAAAGGGTGCTGACAAGGCGGTCAGGGTTGTCGAAGCGAGTTACGTAAACATTGGCGGTAACCGTCGTGCCGTCAGGTCGTGCATATCTTTTTTGCAATCGGACTGGTGCGGCTCGCTTGATCAAAGAGGCAAGCATTGCTTCGCTACGTCCCAAATCTTCAGGGTAGGTAATGTCCTTATAAGACATGCCGATCACCTCATCCTCACCTCGACGGAGCAGCTCCAAAAAACCTGCGTCGGCCTCGAGAATGAAGCCATCTGTGGTGGAGACGCAATGCGCCGTTGGCATATCCGATGAATCCCGACTGAGAATGCTTCCGCTTCTTAACAGGGTGGCATACCAAATTTTCTTAAGTCAATAAACAATGTTGTGTCGTCAGCTGCTATGACGTTAGCGACGAAAGAACAACGTGTAGTCATTGGGAAGGATGATCATCAACATGGTACAACATCGGATTGCGTAGCCATTCTTCGACGGCTGAGGCACGCCATCCTACGCAGCGCGTGCTGAGCTGAATGTTCTTTGGAAAGGTGCCGTTGGCCATCTTGCGGTAAAGCGTGGATCGGCAAAGCCCGGTCTCGTCGAGGACGGCCTTCAGACGCAGGATGCGGTCTGGGTTGGCGGACATGGCATTACCTCGCGGCTCTTGGGATGGGAACCGCCAAGGTCCTGCTTTTGCCTGATCGGCAGTAGGGCCTCGCTAGGGTCCTCACGGCATTTTCGAGGGACATCCAGACAGCAGGGTGCTGCCGTCTCCTGCGATGCCGCAGGACCGGGCTCTACGCCGCTGGCGCGGCGCCGAGCCGTGCCGTCTCGGCCCATGCGGGTTTCGATCCCTGACGGGTGACGGTGCGGCCTTCGCACCGTCAGCAGGCAGCGTGGGGTGCCCCACGCTGGCGTTGCGCGCCGGGCGCGTCTGGCGAGGGTGGGCGTCACGGCCCTGTAGTCCCGCCGCGGCGTGCTGCAACCGGCTGCGCCGGTCCTCCACGTACGTTTCGGCCCCTTGGGTGCAGCCCGCCTTATCTGGCGGGACTGTCGGTCCGCTCCTGCCGCCCACCCATCGCGATGGGCAGCGGTGGTTTCCATTGCCGAGAAGATCGGCTGCGTTCCGCAGACGCTGCATGAGTGGGTAAAGAAGGCGGAGGTGAACAGCGGCAAGCGCGCTGGCGTTCCGACCGAGGTCGCTGACAAGATGAAGGCGCTGGAACGCGAAGTCCGCGAGCTTCGACAGGCCAACGAGATCCTGCGCAAGGCATCCGCATATTTTGCCCAGGCGGAGCTCGACCGCCCATTCCGGCGATGATCGCCTTCATCGACGATCACCGTAAATCCTATGGGGTCGAGCCGATCTGCCGCGTCTTGCCGATCGCCCCATCGACGTATTTCGAGCGTGTCGCGCAGCGGCAGGATCCAATGCGCCTGTCGGCGCGGGCACAGCGGGATCAGGTTCTCAAGCCCGAGGTGGCGCGCGTGTTTGCCGAGAACTTCGCGGTCTACGGCGTGCGCAAGGTGTGGCGGCAGATGCTGCGCGAGGGCTTTCCGGTCGCCCGCTGCACCATCGAGCGGCTGATGCGCGATATGGGTCTACAGGGCGTTATCCGGGGCAAGCCGGTTCGCACGACGATGAGTGACAAGGCAGCGCCGTGCCCGCTGGATCACGTCAACCGCAGGTTCTACGCGCCAGCGCAGAACCTGCTGTGGGTGTCGGACTTCACCTACGTCGCGACTTGGGCCGGCTTCGTCTATGTCGCCTTCGTCATCGACACCTACGCCCGTCGGATCGTCGGGTGG
>NZ_LDTF01000124.1 GCF_001477495.1 Sphingomonas yabuuchiae | reverse complement strand
GGGCGGGGGCGGGGGATTGGGCGGCGAGCAGCATCGCCAGGGCGGCCAGGGACATGGGCACTCCGAATGGGACAGGATGATTGCACCATAGCCGGATTGCCGATGAATGGGAGGGCTCTGGACGCAGGGGCGTCGCATAACCAATTAGGCGGCATGGACGAATTGACGCTGGCCGTGGTCGGAATCGACTTTCCCAATGAGGACAAGGCGCGAAGCAATCGGCGGTTCGAGCTGCTCGCTTCGACCGTCGGTGATCCGGTCAGCCTGCGGCCCGAGCCGCGCAACCGGCATGATCCCCATGCGGTCGCCGTCTTCAGTTCACGCGACGTGCAGGTCGGCTATCTCTCCGCCGAACGGGCGCCGCTGATCGGTGCGCGGATGCGGCGTGGCGAGGATGTGCAGGCGGTCTATCAGGGCCTGAAAGGCTCGGTGGCCTATATCCGGGTGCGTTTCGGCGGCGGTGCACCGACCATCCCCCGTGCGGTCGAGCCTATGCCCGAGAAAGAGGAGGATGACTTCTTCCCCGATCCCGACGGTCCCGAATGGGGGGCCTGAAGCGGGTCACAAAAAAGGGAGCCGAAACCGGCTCCCTTTCCGTCCGCCTGAGCGGCGATGGTCCGGGCAGGGTTGCCCCCGCCCGCGACGATCAGTTGCTGTCCGCGTTGTCGTCCTTGACGATCGCGACAACGCCGATGGCGACGACGCCAGCAGCGATCAGAGCAGCGAGGATGCCGCCGCCGGCCAGCTTGTTGCCCTTGGCGGTCGGAGCCGAAGCGCGAACCGACTTCGAAACCGACAGGCTGGCAGCCGGGTTGGTCGGCGCAGCGGCGACCGGAGCAGCAACCAGGGCCGTGGCGGCAACAGCAGACAGGAACTTCATCATAATCAATCTCCCATGGCGAACGACCGCCAAGACGCGGTGGTGTTCATCGTCCCGATAGCGCAAAAGCATAGCCGCGTAAATTTGTTCCCGCACCGCATCATTTTTTAGCCAAGGGCGTGGAACAAATGTCGCAGTCCTCGATAGGGGCGTGATCGTTTCTGGACCCAAATGATCGGGATCAGCGGCGAATGGCGGCCGTGGCCAGTCCGGCAAAGATCAGGGCGCCACCGCCCGCCCGCTGTGCCCAGGCCTGTGCCCGTGGCGAACGCAACAGGCCGCCCGCGCTCGACGCCGCCCAGGCATAGCAACCGTCGGTCATCGCCAGCACCAGCACGAACGTCGCGACCAATATCCCGGCCTGCGACCAATAGGGCCGATGGGGATCGATGAATTGCGGTGCGAAGGCGGCGAGGAACAGGATCGTCTTGGGGTGGAAGGTGCCGACGCCCAGATTGCCCAGAAAGGCGGCGCGCGGGGAAATCAGGCGCGGGCGAACCGCCACCGCATCGGCGTGGCGCGCACGCCAGAGCCCCAGGGTGCCGACCGCGATCAGATAGGCCGCGCCAGCCCATTTGAGCAGCCCGAACAGAAAGGACGAGGCCGCCAGCACGGCGCCCATGCCCAGCAGGCTGGCGGTCGAGGCGGCCAGATTGCCGAGCATCAGCCCGCCGACCGAGGCGAGGGCGGTTCGCCGCCCCGATCCGATCGCATAGCCCAGGATCGCCGCGACGCCGGGGCCGGGGATCAGGCCGATGACCAGGGTCGCCGCGACAAAGGCGAACCACAGGTCGGGGCGCATCAGCGTCCGCCGTCGCGCCGGGTCAGCGCCGCGACGCAGCTCGCCCGGTCGATCGAACTGCCATCGGGCTCGCGCGCGTCCAGATAGGTGACACGCGGCTCGGCCCCGTCCTTGGGATAGAGATAGGCATCGAGGACACAGAAGCTGCCCTGGAACTGCAGTTTGCGCGCGGCACCTTCACGGACATCGGCATCGGGCGTGCCGAACAGCTTGGTCAGCCCGGCGGCGTCCTGTCCGATCACCCGCTCCAGCCCGACGCTGGTATAGGGGACGGGCACCGGGGCCATGCCGCCGCTGCGCACCGGCGCGGCGGTCTGCGGCACCGTACAGCCCGCCAGCAATGTCAGGCCCAGCAGCGGCAGCGCGATGAGGCGGGTCACACCTGTCTCCTGTGAAAGAAATGGGTCGCCATGCTCGCCCCCAGGACGGGCGCGAGCAGATTGAGTCCCGGAACCACGAACAGGGTGGCGACGGCAAGCCCCAACAGGAAGCGCGCAGGCCCGGTCGCCTTGCGCCAGCGACGCATGGCGGCACGGTCCATGTGCCGCGCCGCCACCATGTCGCCCAGGTCGCGCGACAACAGCCAGCCATTGACCAGCAGGAACGCCGCGGCCGTGCCGATGCCGGTTACGAGCAGCACGATGTACAGGGGCAGCAGGATCAGATTGACGGCAATGACGCGCGCGGCGGAACCCAGGCCCATGGCGGTGCCGCGCGCAAAGGAAACCGGCCTGCCGCTTGCCAGCGCCTGCGGATAATGTCGCGCCTCGACCGCCGCGACGATATCGTCGGCGAACACACCCACCACCGCCATCGCGACCGCGCGAAACGCCAGCCAGAGCGCCAGCAGTTCGACGACGAAGGTGAAGGCGGCCGACCATCCGTCCGCCTGCGCGCCCAGCCATCCGGTCAGCGCCGCGCGCATGGCGTACCACAGGGCGACGCCCGCGAGCGCGAAGATCGCCAGCGTCACGCCCAGCGAACGGATCAGCACCCGGCGGATCGCCGGATCGCCCAACTGGGCGAGCGACAGGAAAAAGGCGCGGACCATGGCCCTTCGATGGCGCGGACGGGACGTGCAAGTCAATGCGGTACGGGGCCGCGTGGCGGCTCCCTTGCGCGGGGGTAGCGCGCTGACTAGGGCGGCGACATCACAGCTTATTTCCCGGAGTCCGTACCTTGACCAACCCCACTTACGACGTGGTGGCGATCGGCAATGCCATCGTCGACATTCTCAGCCCGGCGGAAGACGATTTCATCGCCGAGAACGGCATGACCAAGGGCGCGATGCAGCTCGTCTTTTCGCCGGAAGAGGCCGACGCGCTTTATGCCAAGATGGGCCCCGGTCGCGAGATTTCGGGCGGGTCGGCCGCCAACACGCTGGCGGGCATGGCCGCGCTGGGCGGCAAGACCGCGTTCATCGGCCAGGTCGCCGACGATCAGCTGGGCGAGGTGTTCAGCCACGACATCCGTGCGGCGGGCGTCAAGTTCGACACGCCGGTGCGTCCCGGCCAGCCGACCACCGCACGCTGCATGATCTTCGTCAGCCCCGATGGGCAGCGGACCATGAACACCTTCCTCGGCGCCTCGCACTATCTGCCCGCCGAAGCGCTCGACAAGGCGCTGATCGCCGATGCGGCCTATCTGTATATCGAGGGTTATCTCTGGGATCCCGAAGAGCCGCGCGCCGCGATGCGCGCCGCCATCGAGGTCGCCCGCGCGGCGGGGCGCAAGATCGCCTTCACCGCCTCGGCCGAGTTCGTGATCGACCGCCACCGTGCCGATTTCCATGCGCTGATCGACGGCGGCATGATCGACGTGATCTTCGCCAACGAGACCGAGATCGTCGCGCTGACCGAGACGGCGGATGTCGAGGCCGCCATTGCCTCGCTGAAGGACAAGGTCGAGACGCTGGTCGTCACCCTCGCCGAAAAGGGCGCTTTGGCGCAGCGTGGGGACGAGCGCGTGACGGTTCCGGCGCATCCGGTCGACAAGGTCGTCGACACGACGGGCGCGGGCGACCTGTTCGCGGCGGGTTTCCTCTATGGCCAGACGCATGGCCATGACCTGAAGGCCTCGCTGACGCTGGGTGCCGCCTGCGCCGCCGAGATCATCAGCCACTTCGGCGCCCGGCCCCAGGTCGACCTGAAGACGCTGGCCGCCAGCCTCTGAGGGAATAGCATGGCCTTCGACTTCGCGCAGGTGGAACGGAGCGAGTGAGCACCCGATCCTCCCCAGGCTGTGCTTGGGGAGGGGGGCAGGAGCCCAAAGAAAAGGCCCGGAGGATCGCTCCTCCGGGCCTTTTCCCATGTCCATCGAAAGCCGATCAGCGATCGAGCGGCCTGGCGACCTCCGGCTGCATCGCCGGGTCATCAACCACGTCGACGATGCCCCGTCCGACATAGCTGCGGCGACGGCTATAGCCGAAATAGATGACCAGGCCGATCGCGCCCCATACCGGCAGGACGAGGATCGAACCCCAGTCGAGCGAGAGGAACAGGTACAGGCAGCCGACGATCGCGAGCGGCGCGACGATCCACACCAGCGGCGTGCGGAACGGGCGGCGGCGATCGGGATCGGTACGGCGCAGTACCAGCACCGATACGGCCACCATCAGGAAGGCGAAGAGCGTACCCGAATTGGAATAGTTGGCCAGCTTCCCGACCGGCAGGAAGGCGGAGGCAAAGGTCGCGGCCAGACCGGTCACGATCGTGACGACGTGCGGCGTCTTGTACTTCGGATGGACCTTGGCGAAGGCCTGGGGCAGCAGGCCGTCACGCGCCATCGTGAAGAACACGCGGGTCTGGCCGAACATCATCATGAGCACGACCGAGGGCAGCGCCAGCGTGGCGGCCAGGCCGATCAGATTGCCGATCTTTTCCCAGCCGATGGTCCGCAGGACATGCGCCAGCGCTTCCTTCGAGCAGGACAGCGGCTCTGCCGCGCCGCCCGCGACGATCGCCTGACAGCGTGCGGTCAGTTCCGACGTGCCGGGCGACAGCACCACGCCGGCGGCATCACGCACCGGCTGCGCGCCCAGCGGCGAGCCGATCGCCCCCGCCGAGACCAGCAGGTAGAAGACGGTGCAGAACAGCAGCGAGGCGATCAGGCCGATCGGCACGTTGCGCTGCGGGTTCTTGGTCTCCTCGGCGGCGGTCGACACCGCGTCGAAGCCGACATAGGCGAAGAAAATCGACGCGGCGGCCCCCGCCACGCCGGTCAGGCCGGTGGGCATGAAGGGGTGGAAATTCGCGCCGTTCATCACCGGCACCGACAGCGCGATGAACAGGGTCAGCGCGGCGACCTTGATCGCGACCAGGATGGCGTTGACGCGGGCGCTCTCGGTGGTGCCGACGACCAGCAGCCAGGTGACGAGCAGCGAGATGATGACGGCAGGCAGGTTAACATAGCCGCCCGACGAGGGGCCGTTGACCCATTCCATCGGTATGTCGATGCCCAGCAGGTTGCGGATCTGCCCCACCACATAACCCGACCAGCCGACCGCGACGGCGCTTGCCCCGACCGCATATTCCAGGATCAGCGCCCAGCCGACCATCCAGGCCAGCAACTCGCCCATGACCGCATAGGTATAGGTATAGGCCGACCCCGCGACCGGCACCATCGAGGCCAACTCGGAATAGCAGAGCGCCGCCACTGCGCAGACGAACCCCGCCAGCACGAAGGACAGCATCATCCCCGGCCCCGCCTTCTGCGCGGCTTCGGAGGTGAGAACGAAGATGCCCGTACCGATGACGGCGCCGATACCCAGCATGGTAAGCTGGAACGCGCCTAGCGATCGTTGCAGCCCCTTCTTCTCGGCGGTCGCCAAAATGGCGTCCAGAGGCTTAACGCGCCCGAAAATCATGAATGTCCAATCCCCCCGAGGGAAGGGCGGCCCCAACAAGGGACACGCCCGGCGTTTGGTGAATGATTAGGAAGGTTAGCTGCAATTTTATTACGCGCAATCCCTAAGACGCGCGGGATGCGGTCGGGGGATGAGAAAGGCGGTGATTGTCGCCACCTTCTACCGTCAGCACTGAGGAATGGGATCACCAACCCATCGCGCGGTAAGCCCCTCCCGTAAACGGGAGGGGGTTGGGGAGGGAAGGGGTTTCACAGAGATCATCGCGCGTGGCTTTCCCTCCCCCATCCCAGTTTCAGGTAAACGATGCCTCGCATCGTTTAGGTCATG
>NZ_LDTF01000123.1 GCF_001477495.1 Sphingomonas yabuuchiae | reverse complement strand
CCGTCTCGTGGGCTCGGAAGTGTGTATAAGAGACAGGGGCTCGGCAGCGGGGGCTGCGGCGGGCTCATTGGCCTTTACCGGCGACGGGCGCGCCTGCAGGCCCAGGCGGTGCGCCTTGCCGATCACCGCATTGCGGCTGACCCCGCCCAGAGCTTCGGCGATCTGGCTGGCGGTCTGCCCCGCCTCCCACATCGTCCTGAGCGTATCGATCCGCTCATCGGTCCACGACATTCGAAACCTTTCCTCACTTCATCATCGCAACCGCCGGTCATCGTACCGGGTTGCGGGCGGCCACGGCAACCGTTACGCGCTATGGCGATGAGCAGCCAGCCCCCTATCGGCGAAATCCACTCGGCGGTGCGTGCCGCCCCCGGTGAGCCCGTAATCCGGAACATCAACTGGGGCGGCCTCAAGACCCTCTATATCAAGGAGGTGCGCCGTTTCTTCAAGGTGCAGCTCCAGACGATCTGGGCACCGTCGGTCACGACGCTGCTTTATCTCATCATTTTCACCACCGCGCTGGGCGGCCGCCATGCCGTGCCGGTGGCGGGCGCGCAGGTGCCGTTCGCCGATTTCATCGCGCCGGGCCTGATCGTGATGGGCATGATGAACAATGCCTTCGCCAATGCCAGCTTCTCGCTGCTGGTCGGCAAGATACAGGGCACGATCGTCGATTATCTGATGCCGCCGCTCTCCACCGCCGAGCTGCTGGCCGCGCTGGTCGGTGGTGCGGTGACGCGTGCCGTGCTGGTCGGGGTGACCGTCTGGGCGGCGATGGCGATCTGGCCGGGGGTGCATGTGACGCCGCACGCGCTGTTCGCGGTGTTGTGGTTCGGTCTGCTCGGCTCGGTGTTCCTGGCGCTTCTGGGCGTTCTGACCTCGATCTGGGCGGAGAAATTCGACCATGCCGCCGCCGTCACCAACTTCGTGGTCGTACCGCTGTCGCTGCTGTCGGGCACCTTCTATTCGGTCGACGGCCTCGCCCCGGCGTTCCGCGCGATCAGCCATGCCAACCCGTTCTTCTATGTCATTTCCGGGTTCCGCTACGGTTTTCTGGGCCTTGCCGACTCGCCGGTGACGCTGGGCGGATTCGTCGTGCTCGGCATCGACGTGGTCATGGCGGTCCTCTGCTACGTCCTGCTGCGCAAGGGCTGGAAGCTGAAGAACTGAGCCGCCTCGGCATTTGCCTTTTCTTAACCCTCATGTTGCTATCGAGAACCCCTGCTTCAGCAGCGGATTTCTCCCTCGACCGGGTCCTCAGCATGCCCGGCCAGGTCCTTGGCGGGACTGATATTTCGGTCCCGCCGTTTCTTGCCATCGCGTAACCCCGGCATTGCAACCGCGCGCCAATGGGCGTAGCGGTCGGCCCCATCATGACATCTTCTGCTCCCATGGCGGTCGTGCTCGTTTCGGGCGGGCTGGACTCGATGATTTCCGCTGCTTCGGCCAAGGCCGCAGGCTATCGCGTACTCGCGCTGTCGGTGGACTATAACCAGCGCCACAAGGTCGAACTGGCCGCCGCGGCGCGAGTCGCAGAGGCACTGGGTGCCGAGCGCCACATCGTCCTGCCGCTTGACCTGTCGGCGTTCGGCGGCTCGGCGCTGACCGCCGATATCGACGTGCCCAAGGACGGCGTCCAGCCGGGCATCCCCGTCACCTATGTGCCTGCGCGCAACACGATCTTCCTCAGCCTGGCGCTGGGCTGGGCCGAGGCGGCGGGCGCGCGCGACCTGTTCATCGGCGTGAACGCGCTCGACTATTCGGGCTATCCCGATTGCCGTCCCGAATTCATCGCCGCGTTCGAGGGACTGGCCGAGATCGCGACCAAGGCAGGCGTCGAGGGCCAGCCCTTCAAGATCCACGCGCCGCTCCAGCACATGACCAAGGCCGATATCGTGCGCGAAGGCACGCGGCTGGGCGTCGATATGGGGATCAGCTGGTCCTGCTACGACCCGACGCCGGAGGGGCTCCATTGCGGCGAATGCGACAGCTGTCGCCTGCGCTCGCGCGGGTTCGAGGAAGCGGGCATCCCCGATCCCACCGCCTATGCGGTCAAGCCGCAGGGCTGAGCCGATGAGCTATGCCGTCAAGGAGATGTTCCTGACGCTCCAGGGCGAAGGCGTGCAGGCCGGGCGGCGCGCGGTGTTCGTGCGCTTTGCGGGCTGTAACCTGTGGTCGGGCCGCGAGCAAGACCGGGCGAGCGCGATCTGCCGCTTCTGCGACACCGATTTCGTCGGGGTCGACGGTTTGGGCGGCGGGCGTTTTGCAGACGCAGGTGCGCTGGTCGCGGCGGTCGAGGGCTTCTGGGGCGAGTCGCGGGGCGAGCGCTTCGTGGTGCTGACCGGGGGCGAGCCGATGCTTCAGGTCGACGATGCGCTGGTCGATGCACTTCATGCGGCGGGCTTCTTCATCGCGATCGAGAGCAACGGCACGATCGCCGCGCATCCGGGCATCGACTGGGTGTGCATCAGCCCCAAGGCGGGGTCTGCGGTCGTTCAGCGTTCGGGGCAGGAATTGAAGCTGGTCTGGCCGCAGGCGGGGATCGACCCGGCCGAGGTCGAGGGATGGGACTTTGCGAACCATCTGCTTCAACCGCTCGATGATCCCCGGGCGGACGAAAACCGCGAGGCGTGC
This sequence comes from Sphingomonas yabuuchiae, assembly GCF_001477495.1. Lineage (GTDB taxonomy): Bacteria > Pseudomonadota > Alphaproteobacteria > Sphingomonadales > Sphingomonadaceae > Sphingomonas > Sphingomonas yabuuchiae_A. The sequence goes on along the minus strand of NZ_LDTF01000123.1, from coordinate 12,278 downwards.
ATTGCCATGGTGATGGAGCGCCCGCGCTGGCGGTTGACGCTGCAGACGCACAAGATGCTGGGGTTGCGGTAAATTCCATTCCTCCCCTGTACGGGGAGGGGGACCATGCGGAGCATGGTGGAGGGGTGTCCTCGCTTTCAAGGAAGTGACACCCCTCCGTCAGGCCTTCGGCCTGCCACCTCCCCTTACAGGGGAGAAACTTTTTAGTGAACGAACCGCGCCACCACGTCGCGATAGCTGCGCGACACCTTCACCTGCGCACCCGACTCCAGCAGCAGGAAGCACTCGCCATTGGTGTGCGGCTTGACCTGCTTCACCAGATCCAGGTTCACGATGGTCGAGCGGTGCACCCGCTGGAAACGGCGCGGATCGAGCCGCTTTTCCAGGTCCTTCATCGTTTCGCGCAGGACCAGCGAATTGTCGCCGGTGTTGATGACCATGTAATCGCCCGCCGCCTCGATCATCTCGATCGTGTCGACATCGACGCGGAAGATCTGGCCGCGATCCTTGATGTTGATGAGCTTCTCGAACCGGCTCGACGCCACTTCGCCGCCCTCGCTCAGGTCGGTCACCGCGTCGGGGGCATGTTCGGCGAGCACTTCCTTGAGCTTCTCGACCTCGCCCGCGCCGCGCTTCTCGCTCAGGCGCTGGCGCACGCGGTCGAGCGTGTCGGCGAGGCGCGCCTCCTCGACCGGTTTCATCAGATAATCGACCGCCTGCGCCTCGAACGCGCGCAGGGCATGGTCCGAATAGGCGGTGACGAAGACGAACAGCGGCGGCTCGACCTCCATCAGGCCCTGAACCACCGAAAAGCCGTCGAAGCCGGGCATCTGGATGTCGAGGAAAACGAGGTCGGGCTTATGCGTCTTGATCGCGCGGATCGCCTCGCGCCCGTTCGAGCAGCGCTCGATGATCTCGACGTCGTCGTGCGCCTGGAGCCGGAGCTCCATGCCCTGGATCGCCAGGGGCTCGTCGTCGACGAGGATGGTACGGATGGTCATGCGGCCTCTCTGTTCACATTCTCAAGCTGGAAGGGGATCTCGATCTCCACCGAGAATCCGCCAGCCGGCGCGGAGCGGGATTCGAAACGGTGGTCCGGGCCATAAGCCTGGGCCAGCCGTTCGCGGATATTGGACAGTCCAACGCCGGTCGAAACGCTTGAGGAATGACGGATTTCGTGCAAGCCGGGGCCGGTGTCGGATACGGCGATCCGCACCCGTTGCCCGACCAGTCGCACATCGACGCGGATTTCCGCGCCTTCCTCCTGCGGCGTGACGGCGTATTTGATAGCGTTCTCGACCAGCGGTTGCAGCAGCAGCGAGGGCAGGCGTGCCCGCTCGGCCCGCGGGTCGATCTCGAAACTGGGACGCAGGCGGTCTTCGAAGCGCATCTTTTCGATTTCGAGATAGAGTTTCAGCGTTTCAACCTCTTGCGCCACGGTCACATGCGCCGTGGGCTCATTCGCCAGCGTGTAGCGGAGGAAGGCTGACAGCCGGCTTAACATCGCATTGGCCCGCTCGGTCTGTTTCAGCAGCACCAGCGTCGAGATCGAGTTCAGCGTGTTGAACAGGAAATGCGGGTTCAACTGATAGCGCAACATCGCCAGCTGCGCGGTCGAGGCCTGAAGCTCGAGCGCGCGCATCTCGTCGATCTGGCTCTCGACGATCAGATAATAGTTGATCGCGAAATACAGCGCCGACCATCCCGCCAGCACCACGAAGGTGATGAACAGATTGCCGATCAGCAGGGTGACGGTGACGCCCGGCTGGGTCGTGGTGATGAACGAAAAGGAAAAGGCGTTGAGCGCCGCATACAGGAACGTCGCCGCCGCCAGGGTCGCCAGCGTCAGGAACACCCCCATGATGCGCGGGATGCGCCGGTAATAGCCGTACAGCGTCGAGAGCAGCAGGGTGATGCAATAGCCCAGGATCGCCTCGATGATCACGGGGATGATCTTCTCCAGCGAAAAGCCGTTGGAGATGCCGACCACCGATCGCAGCACCAGATAGCCCGACCACCCGGCCGCCTGCAGCGTCCAGAAGGCACGCGCCTTGTTCTCGAAAAACGGCCGCACCGACAGGGGATCGGAGGCGGGGGGCGAAGCGGGGGACGTCGCGGCGGGCGAATGACTGGCCATGGCCGGGCGACATCTACACGGCCTGTGGGGGAAGGGCAAAAAAGAAGGGCCGCCCCTCCCGAAGGAAGGGCGGCCCCGCAGCCCGAAGGCCGTCGCGTTCCGCCTTAGAAGCTGAAGCGCGCGCCGATGCGGATCTGGTAGAGCGACTGGTTGAAGCTCACCGCCTGCGTGTTCGGGTTGGTGAACGAGGTATAGCGATACTGGGCGCAAGGCTGCGCCGTCGTGGTCGCCACCGTGCCACCATTGCTGGGGTTGCCCGCCGTCGTCAGGCACTGCACCGTGATCGGCGACGCGCCATAAGGGAAGCCGAGCTGGCGCAGGCCACCCCAGTCCTTGTTGATGAGGTTGGGCAAGTTGTTGATGTCCGCGAAGACTGCGACGCGCGACCGGCCGATGAAGGTCGGAATTTCCTGCTCGAGGTGCAGGTCGATCCGGGTGAACGCACGGTTGCGGCCAGTGTTCTTCGGCACGATCATGCCGCGATACTTTGCCAGATCGGGGTTGGCGTTGATGTAGGCATCAAGCGCCTGCGCCGTTTGCGCGGCGGTCAGTCCGCCGGTCGTGCTGCTGTCACCATAGCTGACGCGCGCATCGTTGAGGCCAGTCGGGACATACAGCAGGTTTGTGGGGGCACTGCCCGACAAGACCGTGCCAAACACCGGCGAGCGCACGTTGTTCGAGTTGTCGAACATCGTATAGCTGTAGGCGCGGCCCGCGCGGGTTTCACCGAACAGCTGGATACGGGTCTTATAGTCGCCGAAGAAGGCGTGATCGTAGCCGAGGCTGTACTTGAACTGCCACTTGATCTGATCCGCCGACGTACCATAGGCCGGGTTATTCGGATCGATGCCATAGAACTGGTTGCGATAGTTCGAGTTGATGGTCGACGACGTGGCGTTGCCGACGTCCTTCACCCACTGACGGGTGAAGCTGCCGCCGAATTGCAGGCCCCAGTCGAATTCCTTGTCGAACCGCGCCACGATGACATGGCTGTAACCCTGCGAGCTGTTGGTCGCGAGGATGTCGTAGTTCGGGTCGGCGAAGATGGTCGCGCTGCCATAGCGAACGCGGCCGTCGGGCATCAGGCCGACCGGCACGGCGCGCAGATCGGTGAAAATCACGCCGTCGACGTTCTTCGTGTACAGATAATCCGCACCGAAATTGATGCCGAACAGGCGATAATCCGCTGACAGCGTCGCCTTGAGCGAGCGCGGCAGGTGGAAGTTCGGTGCGATGGCACCGGTATTGGTGCGCGACAGGTTCGTCGGGTTGGTCGTGTTCGCGGCGTATTGCGCAACAGCGGTTGGAACGTTGCCGCTCACATTGTTCAGGGCTGCCTGACAGATGGCATCGGGAATGCCGCCGGAGCAGATGTTGAGCCCCGGAGCCGAGCGGGTGATCGTGATCGCGCTGGTCGTGATGGTGTTGGAGAAGCTGTTCGACATGAAGATGTCGGGCAGGCCACCACCGAAGATGCCCGCGCCGCCGCGAACCTTCAGGCCTCCGCCAAGGATGTCGGTCGGCTTCCAGTCGAAGCTGATGCGCGGCTCGAACTGATCGAGGCCGTTATAGGTGTTCGTGTTCGGGAAGCCGTAGCGCTGGTTGAAGAAGGGATTGTAGACCGGGCGCTCACCCATCGCATACATCGTGTAGCGGGCACCATAGGTCAGCGACAGTGCGTCGGTCACCTGCCACTCGTCCTGTAGGCCGAGCGAAATGGTAGTGTAGCGGAAATCGGCCGCGGCACTGACGCCCGCGATCGGGGCGGCGAACTGCAACTGGTTGGCGTTACCCGCACGGAAATCGGCCAGTGAGTCGAAATACCACGAACCCAGACTGTTCTGAACGAAGTTGTTGAAGGTGCGGTTCTGGGCGACGTCGATCAGCGCCTGCACCTGATGGGTGCCGGCCGTGTAACGCCCGACGAGCTGACCGCCCCAGGTGTCGGTGAACAGCTGGTTGGTCTGGCGGGCGCTATCGGGGCCAAAGCTGATGCGGGGTACGGCGTTGCTGCAGCCGGTCAGCGAACCGGTCGAGGCGGCATCATCGCAGACCGAAATCTGACCGATGCTGCGGCCCAGAAGCGGCTCCTGACCACGACGATACCATTTGTAGAGGGCGCGCGCTTCGGTCGAGAAATTGTCCGTCCAGTCGGAGTTCAACTGAACGATACCGGCGCGCAGCAATTCGGTCAGCGCATAGGCGTTCGAGCTGAGGCCATAGGTCGGCGCGTTGGCAGTGAGCGACGTGTTGTTCTGGCTAACCAAGGAGTCGAACGAGTTGATGTACGACAGCGACAGGCGCTGGCCGGTCGTAACGTTCCAGTCGATGCGGCCAACGATCTTCTCGTCCTTGCGCGGGTTCAGACCCAGGATGTCGCCCGCGGCCGCGCCCAAATTCCTCGAATTGGCGATGTTCAGGACGTCGCTGACCGCCGTCGAGATCGCGGCCGGATTGGCATAGGAGCCGATGACCGTGCCGAAGGGACGCGGATCGGTGTTGCGCTCGCCCGAGACCATGAAAAACAGCTTGTCGGGAATGATCGGCCCGCGCAGCGTGGCGCCGTAGGTTTCCGACTTGAACTTGGCGGTGTTCAGGCGGTTGCTGCCGATCTGGTCGCCGGTCAGGCCGTCGGTGTTCTGCGAATAGAAGCCGGTGCCGTGGAGCTGGTTGGTGCCAGACAGCAGAACAGTGTCGATTGCGCCGCCCTGGAAACCCGACTGGCGGAAATCATAGGGTGCGATCGAGACCGACACCTGCGAGATCGCGTCGAAGGGGACCGGGCCGCGGTTGGTCGGGCTGGCGTCCTGATTCAGGCCGAAGCTGTCGCCGACGGTCACGCCGTTGATGGTGAAGCGATTGAAGCGCGGATTGACGCCCGCAAAGCTGACCGCACCTCCGCGATCACCCTGGTTGCCGAGATCGATCGTGGCGAACGGATCGCGACGTTCGATGTCACGGATGTCGCGGTTGACCGAAGCAACCTTGGCGATGTCGGCCTGAGTCAGGACGGTCTGCGGACCATCCGACGTGACGCCCGCACCGCGAATGGCCGACGCCGTGACGACGATGTCCGCGCCCGCGCCCGCATCAGCGGTCGCCGGGGTAAGGTCGATCGGCAGCGTGTAGGCCTGCTGCACGACCGTGAAGACGTCGGTGACCGTCTTGTTGCCCTGGGGGCTGGTGACTTCGACCGTGTAAGGGCCGCCAGCCTGCAGGCCGGTCTGGGTAAAGGTACCGTCGGCGCCGGACTGGGTCGTCGTGCGGGTGTTGGTCGGTATGTTGATGATGGTGATCTGCGCGCCTGGAACGGCCGTGCCGCCTGCGGTCACAGTACCACGAATGGTCGCGGTCGTTTCCTGTGCGGCAGCCGCCGCCGGAATGGCGAGCGCGACGACGGCCGCGCCCAGGAAAAGCGAATTACGCATAGATTATAGGTCCCCTTTTCGCGCGCGAAGCGGCGCGTCCGGCCGCTTGTGCGGCTCGGTTGAGCGTGCCCTGCGCTACGAACATTGCCGTTATGTTACAAAGAGCGGGGCGGGGACAGGGGGGCTTTCACTCCGTTGGCGGGCGTTGCAGTTTGGCAACGGTTATGGGAGCGGTAACGGTCGTATGGCGTTCTTTCAGAACTGGAATTTCAGCATCGTTCGCGCGGCACGGTACTTTGGGAGGGGGTTTTGAGCCCTGCCAAAGCGTAGTACACGAGGCCCGGATCGTGACGCCCCGGTCACGATCCGGCCATGCTCAGCTCGCGGCGACCAAGGCGTTCCAGGCGGCTTCGTCGATCACCCGGATGCCCAGATCCTGCGCCTTTTTCAGCTTCGATCCGGCGCCTGGCCCGGCGATGACGAGGTCGGTCTTGGCGGAGACCGATCCCGATACGCGCGCGCCCAGCGCTTCGGCCTGGGCCTTGGCCTCGTCGCGGGAGAGGGTCTCCAGCGTGCCGGTGAAGACCAGGGTCTTGCCGGTCACCTCCGACTCGCGGGTCTGATGCACGGTGTCGGCGGGTGTGACCTCGCTGAGCAGGTCGTCGACCACCTCGCGGTTATGCGCCTCGGCAAAGAAGTCGAGCAGGGCGTCGGCCACTTCGGGGCCGATCTGGGGCGTGTCGATAGCCGCGACGATGGCACGCTGGCGGCGCAGTTCGAATTTGCGGTCGGGCTCGCCCAGCGCGGGCACGGTTTCGGCGCGGACCGTCAGCGCGGCGTCGATCATCGCGCGGAAGCCCGCCATCGAGACGAAGCGGCGGGCCAGGTCGCGCGCCGTGATCTCGCCGACATGGCGAATGCCCAGCGCGAAGAGGAATCGGTCGAGCGATATGTCGCGCCGCGCGTCGATCGCGGCGAGCAGCTTGTCGACGACCAGTTCGGACATACGCTCGCGCTGGATCAGCGCCTCGCGATGCTGGTGCAGGCGAAAGATATCGGCGGGCGAGGCGATCAGGCCGTCGCGGAAGAATTCCTCGACCCGGACAAGGCCGAGACCCGTAATGTCGAAGGCGTGGCGTGAGACGAAGTGGATCAGCCGCTCGACGCGCTGCGCCGGGCAGATCAGTCCGCCGGTACAGCGGATGACGACCTCGCCCTCCTCGCGCGTCGCCAGGCTGCCGCATTCGGGGCAGTGGTCGGGGAAGACGAAAGGCTCGCGCGGCGTATCGCGGGTCAGGTTCTCGACGATCTGCGGGATGACGTCGCCTGCGCGTTGCAGGACCACCCGGTCGCCGGGGCGGACGCCCAGTCGTTCAATCTCGTCGGCATTGTGCAGCGTGGCGTTGGTGACGACGACCCCGCCGACCGTCACCGGCTCCAGCCGCGCGACGGGGGTCAGCGCACCGGTGCGGCCGACCTGGATATCGATCTTCTCCAGTGTGGTCTGGGCGCGCTCGGCGGGGAATTTGTGGGCGATCGCCCAGCGCGGCGTGCGCCCGACAATGCCGAGGCGCGCCTGCCAGTCGAGCCGGTCTACCTTATAGACCACGCCGTCGATATCGAAGGGCAGGTCGGCGCGCTGCGTCTCGATGCTGCGATAGATGGCCAGCGCGGCACCGGCATCGGGCACGCAGGCAAAGGCGTCGGCGATGGGAAAGCCCCAGCGCCGCCACGCCTCGACCATGTCGAACTGGGTCTCGACCGGCACCGCGCTCGCCTCGCCCCAGCCATGCGCCAGGAAGCGCAGCGGGCGTCCGGCGGTGATCGCGGGGTTCTTCTGGCGCAGCGAACCGGCGGCGGCGTTACGGGGATTAGCGAACTGGCGCGCCTCCTTGCCCGTCTCCGCTGCCTCCTGCGCCAGCCGGGCGTTGAGCGCGGCGAAATCGGCCTTGCTCATATAGACCTCGCCGCGCACCTCGAAGACCTGCGGTGCGTCGGCGGGCAGCGTCTGGGGGATGTCGGCGATGGTGCGGACATTCTCGGTCACGTCCTCGCCGATCGCGCCGTCACCGCGGGTCAGCGCTTGGACCAGCCGCCCGTCGACATAGCGCAGCGAACAGGACAGGCCGTCGATCTTGGGCTCGGCGGTCAGGGTGACCGGTTCGTCGTCGGGCAGCTTCAGATAGCGGCGGACGCGGCCGATGAAATCCTCGACCTCCTCGTCGGTAAAGGCATTGTCCAGGCTGGTCATCGGCCGGGCATGCGGCACCTTGGCCAGATGCGCGGCCGGGGCGGCGCCGACCTGGGTGTTGGGCGAGTCGGCGCGGATCAGATGCGGGAAGGCGGCTTCGATCGCGGTGTTGCGACGAACCAGCGCGTCATAATCCGCATCCGAAATCTCGGGCGCATCCTCGGTATGGTAGAGGCGGTTGTGATGGGCGATCTCGCGGGCGAGGCTGTTCAGCTCGGCGGCGGCTTCGAGATCGGTCTGGGGCAGGGTCTGAGGTGCGGTCACGCCGCCCGTGCTAGTCCAGCGGTGACGGCAGGATCAAGCCACTGCGACCGAACCGTTGACGCAAGTCAGGAAAGCGGGTCCGCCGCGCGGTGTCTGTCAGACCCCCGAGCCCGATCCGTCATCAAACTGCGCGCCTGTTCGATATGGATCGCCACCATCGGCAGGTCGAGCTTATCCGCCAGTGCCAGACAAGAGTGGAGATGGCCGGCAAGCACGGTCATATCGTTTGTATCGGCAATCGGCGCAGCAGAGGCGAAAATATTCGACATCCGATAGGTCCATCCCAAGCAGGGGACAGCCCAACATCCCCGTCCGGCATCGAGCATATCAGATATAAAATAACTTCCAAGGCAATTTTGTCAGGACTCCAGCAACCGATCGGCCTGGGCACGCGCTTCGTCGGTAATCGTCGCGCCGGACAGCATCCGGGCGATTTCCTCGCGGCGTTCCGCATCGCTCAGCGCGCGAACGCCGGTGCGGGTTACGGTGCCGTCATGGCTCTTGGCGATCAGCAGATGCGCGGCACCGCGCGCTGCCACCTGGGGGCTGTGGGTGACGACCAACAATTGCGTGCGTCCCGCCAGCCGGTGAAGCCGGTCGCCGATGGCAGAGGCCACCGCGCCGCCGACGCCGCGATCGATCTCGTCGAAGATCATCGTCGTCGCACCGCCTTCTTCCGCCAGCGCGACCTTCAGCGCCAGGATGAAGCGCGACAATTCACCGCCGCTGGCGATCTTCATGAGCGGGGCGAAGGGGGCGCCGGGGTTGGTCGAAATCTCGAACTCCACCCGGTCCTTGCCCGACGCTGACCAGCCCGAGGGTTCGAGAGCCGCGACGATCGTACGGAAGCGCGCAGCGTCCAATTTTAGCGGGGCCAGCTCGCTCTTGACCGCTTGGTCCAGCCGTTCGGCGGCGGCCGTGCGGGCGGCGGCGACCTTGACGGCGGCCTTGTCGTAAGCGGCGCGCGCGGTCGCGACCGCCGCTTCCAATCGGCCGATGCCTTCCTCGCCCGCGTCGAGCCGCTCCAGCCGTCCGCGCAACTGCTCGGTCAGGTCGGCGAGGTCGTCGGGCTGGACGCGGTGTTTGCGCGCCATGCCGCGCAACTCGAACAGCCGGGCTTCGTCCTCCTCCAGCGCGCGGGGGTCATAGGCCAGTTCGCGCTGCGCCTCGAACAGCCGCTCCTCGGCCAGCGACGCCTCGATCACCGCACGGTCGATCGCGGCCAGCGCTTCGGCGAGGGCGGGGTGATCCTCGCCGATCCGCTCCAGCACGCGGGCGGCCTGACGTAGGCCCGCCAGCGCACCGTCGGAGCCTTGCAGATGCTCGTCGATCGCACCCAGTTCGCCCGCGATCTTTTCCGACCGCTGCATGGTGCGGCGACGGTCGGCCAGCGCCTCTTCCTCGCCGGGTTCGGGGGCGAGCTTGGTCAGTTCGGCGACCGTATGCTCCAGCCATTCGCGGTCGCGCGCCGCCGTCTCGATCTCTTCCCGCGCGGCGGTCAGCGCGGCTTCGGCCTCGCGATAGCGGGTCCAGGCGGCGGCGACCGCGCTCGTATCGATCCGTCCGAAGCTGTCGAGCATCATCCGGTGGCCGCGTGGGTTCAGCAGGCCCCGATCGTCATGCTGGCCGTGGATTTCGACCAGATAGGGTGCGATTTCGCGGAGCAGGGCGGCCGAGGCGGGTTGGCTGTTGACGAAGCCCCGGCTGCCGCCATCGGCCTTCACCTGGCGGCGGACGATCAACGGCTCGCCCGGTTCGATGGCGATCCCGGCTTCGTCGAGGATGGTGGCGAGGCGGCTGTCGGGGGCGGGGGGCTCGAAGCTGGCGGTGACGACGGCCTGGCCCGCGCCGTGACGGACCAGCCCGCTGTCGCCGCGCCCGCCAAGCGCCAGACCCAGTGCGTCGAGCAGGATCGACTTGCCCGCCCCGGTCTCACCGGTCAGGACACCCAGGCCCCGGCCGAAATCCAGGTCCAGGGCCTCGATCAGGACGACATCACGAATGGACAGCGCGGTCAGCATGGCGCGCGATATAAAGCGAAACGGGGGCAGATGTTATCCCCCGCGGCAAAAATGATCCCGATTTGTTCGGGAACGCGTCTATTCCTCCCCTTGCTGGGGAGGAATATCAAGCGTGGCTCACCCCGTCGGCGAGCTGTTGTTGCCTGTCGGGGTCGGACGACCCGGCGCCGCCGCGCTTGGCGTGGCGGTGCTGCCACCGCCGCCCGGCAGGCCGATATTGACCGATCCCGGCGTGCCGGTCGGCACCACGGGCTGGCCCGGCTGGATCTGGGCGATCGGCTGCACCGGATATTCGCGCATCAGCTTATAGGCGCGGTTATACCAGTCGCTGCCCGGGTAATTGGCACCCAGCACGGCGGCGGACCGCTCGGCCTCGGGGCGTACGCCCAGCGCCAGATAGGTCTCGACCAGACGCATCAGCGCCTCGGGCGTGTGGCTGGTCGTCTGATATTTGTCGACGACGGTGCGGAAGCGCATCGACGCGGCCAGCCACTGGTGGCGGTCCTCGTAGAAGCGGCCGATCTCCATTTCCTTGCCCGCCAGGTGATCGTTGACCAGATCGACCTTCAACCGCGCATCGGCGGCATAGCGGCTGTTGGGATAGCGACGCATCAGCTCGCCCAACGCGTCCAGCGCCTGGCGGGTGATCTTCTGGTCGCGGGTCACGTCCTGGATCTGCTCGTAATAGCCGAGCGCGATCAGATAATAGGCATAGGGCGCATCGCGATTGCCCGGATGGACCGAAATGAAACGCTGCGCCGATTGGATCGACTGGGTATAGTCGCGGCCCAGATAATAGCTGAAAGCGCTCATCAACTGCGCGCGGCGGGCCCAGATCGAATAGGGGTGCTGCCGCTCCACCTCGTCGAACAGCAGCGCCGCCTCCTTGTAGCGATGCTGGTCCAGCCGGTTCTTGGCGGCCGTGTACAGCGTGCCGACGTCGCGCGCGACATAGGGCAGGTCGGTGCGGGCACGGTTGCGGGCGCAACCCGCGATCGGAAGGGCCATGGCGGCGATCAGCGCCAGCGACAGCGCACGGGAACGGGGGTAACGCATCGCGCATGTCCTTAGCGCAGCATTGGGGCGGGGAACAGTCCTTCCCGCACGCCGCCTGACGATAGGCCGCAACGAGAGACGTCTTGCCATTCCGATAGCGCTCGCGGCATGGGGCTTGACGGCCGGGCGGCAGGGAACGCCCCCATGGCCCCGACGGTTTTGCCGTCGCCCGATCGGAAGGAAGCGAACGACCATGCCCGCCACGATGCTCCATACCCACCGCGTCGAGAAGCCCTGGGGCCGCCACACGCTGTATCCCGGGTTCGAGGATGCTCCCGCCGATGGCGCCCCCATCGGCGAAGTGTGGTTCCAGGAGCCGGGTGACACCTCGCCCGACCTGCTCATCAAATATCTGTTCACCAGCGAGAAGCTGTCGGTGCAGGTGCATCCGGACGACGAACAGGCCCAGGCCCGTGGCCTGCCGCGCGGCAAGGACGAATGCTGGACGATCCTGACCGCCGAACCCGATTCGACCATCGCGCTGGGGCCGAAAGCGCCGATGACCAAGGAACAGCTTCGCGCCGACGCACGCGACGGCTCGGTCGAGGCGGATCTGGACTGGGTGCCGGTGAAGGAGGGCGACTTCTACTACGCACCCTCGGGCACGATCCACGCGATCGGTGCCGGGTTGACCGTGATCGAGGTGCAGCAGAACAGCGAAACCACCTATCGCCTCTACGACTATGGCAGCGACCGTGAGCTGCATCTGGAGGATGGTGTCGATGTAGCGCACCTGACCCCGTATCAGCCGATCGTCTCGCCGGGACCGGCGGGCGAGGGGCGTGATATCCTGGTCGAAGGGCCGAAATTCGTGCTCGAGCGCTGGGCGGCGGGCGAGCATGCGGTGACCCTGCCCGAGGGGCGGACGGCCTGGCTGATCCCGATCACCGGCTCGGGCGAGGTCGCGGGCATTGCGTTCCAGGCGGGCCAGTGCCTGACCGTGACCGGCGCGGAGACGGTCACGCTGTCCTCGGACGGCGACGCGCTGTTCGCCTATGCGGGTACGACGCGGTTGTAAGAGGCTTCCTCTCCGGCACGGGGAGCAATTGAGATCAAGATGACCTCGCGTGGGATCAACGAGAGCCCCTCCCCTTCAGGGGAGGGGATGGGGGTGGGGCGCATCCGCAGTCGTGCCGTTCGTGGTGATGCCCCACCCCAACCCCTCCCCTGAAGGGGAGGGG
>NZ_LDTF01000122.1 GCF_001477495.1 Sphingomonas yabuuchiae | reverse complement strand
GCCCTGCCCAGTCGTCCAGCACGGACTGATCGACCCGCGCAGACGCGACCACACCATGCGTGCCATAGCTCGGGCGAACCGCCACGATCGGCTGCGGCACGCCCAGCAGCGGCAACAGGCGAAGCGCCATCTCGCTGCCCGGCACCGCCGCCACCCGCTCCGCCGCGACGCCGAAATGGGCCGCCGCCTGTGCTTCCAGCCGTGCCAGCGCGCTGCGGTCCGGCAAGGGGGCGGGATCGACTTTCAGCCCCTTGGGCGGGGTCCAGGGCACCGGATTGATCCCCGTCGACAGATCGAGCCACGGCCTCGGCGCATCGGGAAACAGTGCCATGGCCGCGTCGATCCGCCCGCCATGATGGGTCAGCGCACCCATTTCCGCTTGCGTCACAGCCCCGCTCCCGCGATGCGAACCGGCATGACGAAGCCCCGCACCCTGTTGGTCCTCGGCGGCGCCCGGTCGGGCAAGAGCCGCCATGCGCAGGCGCTGGCCGAGGCGATGACGCCCACCGGCTGCTTCATCGCGACCGCACAAGCCTGGGACGATGAGATGCGCGACCGTATCGCGCGGCACCAGGCCGATCGCGACGAACGTTGGACGACCGTCGAAGCACCCTTGGCCCTGCCGGAAGCTGTCGCCGAGCATAGCCGGGCCGACCGGGTGCTGCTGGTCGACTGTCTGACGCTTTGGCTCACCAACCTGTTGCTGGGGGAGGCCGACCTGGCGGCGGCGGGCGATGCGCTGGTCGCGGAGCTGGCCAACGCGCCCGGTCCGGTGGTGCTGGTCAGCAACGAGGTCGGCTTCGGCATCGTGCCCGACAATGCGCTCGCCCGGCGCTTCCGCGATGCGCAGGGCACGCTCAACCAGCGGCTGGCGCGGGTGTGCGACGCGACCGATCTGGTGGTGGCGGGGCTGCCCTTGCGGCTTTCAGGAGAGAAATGATGCGAACCGACGCCGAACATGCCGAGCGCATGGCCAAGAAAAAGGCCGCGCAGGACAGCAAGGTTGCCGCGCGCGACGCCGAAAAAGGGCTGATCATCGTCCATACCGGCAAAGGCAAGGGCAAGACGACCGCCGCGCTCGGCATGGTGATCCGCGCGGTCGGCCACGGCATGCGCGTCGGCATGGTCCAGTTCGTGAAGGGCGCGATGACCACCGGCGAGGCGGCGGTGCTGGCGCGCTTTCCGGAGGTCGATTTCCACGCGATGGGCGAAGGCTTCACCTGGAACACCCAGGACCGCGCCCGCGACATCGCCACCGCGCGGGGCGCGTGGGAAGAGGTCAAGCGGATGGTCGCCGATCCGTCCTATGACCTGATCGTCGCGGACGAGCTGAACATCGTGCTTCGCTACGATTACCTGCCGGTGGACGAGGTGCTGGAGGTGCTCGGCACCAAGGGCGCGATGACGCATGTGGTCATTACGGGCCGCAACGCGCCCGATGTGCTGATCGACGCGGCGGACCTGGTGACCGACATGACGCAGGTAAAGCACCCCTTCCGCGAACAGGGCGTAAAGGCGCAAAAGGGCATCGAGTTCTAAGCCTATGCAAGGAGGGATGCACCAAACGGCCTCTGGCCTGTGGCCTTGCCCTCCCCCAACCCCTCCCGCCTGCGGGAGGGGTTGGGG
>NZ_LDTF01000121.1 GCF_001477495.1 Sphingomonas yabuuchiae | reverse complement strand
TCCTGGCTGGCGCGCCAGCCCGACGATCGCGAATGGTATCGCTACATCGCCGACTACTATCTCGCGCGAAATCGCATGAAGCATGCCTTTGCCCAGAACGGAATCGACCCGCTGGTCGAACTCGACGGTGGGCTCGACGAAGTGCCGGCCGACTTGCGCAAGCGCTTCGCCTACTGGCGCAATACGCCGATCGACCAGATGGCACGCGGCCGCGATGCGATGCCCGGGCTGACCGGCAGCCGCGTCGATTGCGAAGGGCTGCTGGGCTTCTATGACAGCATCTACCGGCAGGGGAGCTCGGTCGCGCATTACGATCTCTACAGCATCAACATGCTGGGGCTGTACCAAGGCCCTGAGGGCTTGGTCCTCGCGCCCGATCCCCACATGCCGATCGTGATCGTGCTGCACTGCGCGATCTTCGACATCGTCCAATGCGGCGAGGCGCTGGCTAAGGCAGGTGTGCCGGCGCCGGTTGAGCTGCTCAACGCACTGGTCGAAGAGTGGTGGGCCTGCGTCCGGCGCACCGGCATCCTCGGCGACGCACCGCGCTGACGGGATGCCGGCTAGCGCACGTAGCTGGCGCCGCTGACCGACATGCGCAGACTGGGATCCTGCAGGCTCAGCGGCTCGTAATAGCCGAGGCGCGATACCGTCTCCTGGTTCGCATAATGGCGGGTGCGCGCGTTGAGCATCCGCATCGCCTTGTCAGGGACTTCGACGTAGTCGAGCCCCGGCGTGCCGTGCCGCAGCAGCAGCGCGTGGTGGGGGGTCAGCGGGACCGTGATCTCGAGCTCCTCGTCGATGAAGCTCGGTCCCCAGAAGCGCGTCTCCTGCGTCTGCTCCTTCTCGGCGTTCATCCAGACCACGGGACTGTCCGAGGTGATGAAGCCGGTGTCGCTCTCGATGCACAGGATGCGGGCATGCATCTGCATCATCAGCGGCGTCTCCGCGTCGATCGCGGCGGGAACCGTCGTCGGCATCGGATTCTCGACCAGCTCGCGAATGTTGTCGACGTGAATATAGCTCGGCGCGTCCGGGTCGGTGGTGCCGTCGCGCCACTCGATACGCCCATCCTCGGGCGCGCCGCGCTCGGCGATGTCGAGCAGCCGCTTCCACTGCGCGCTATGATGATCGCGCATCTTTAGCGTGCGCGCATGCAGCGCCGCAACGAACAGCATCAGCTTCAAGCGGGGTATCGTCGGCAGCGGGCGCCGCGGCACGATGAATTCGCGCACGACCCGCATGAAATTGTCCTCGAGCTGGCTCAGGCCATGCTCGAGCGTGAGGTCGCGGACCCCGCCGGCCATCTTGATCGTGTAGAGATCGGTCTCGCGAAAGATCTTCGCCGGCGCCTTGCGGCGATAGCCCGAGCCGTCCTTCGTCAGAAGGTGGACATAAGGCTCCTGGCCCGACGGCGTTCCGGGATCGGTCCAGGAAGCGAGATAGGACTTGGGGACGAAATGCTGCCGCTTGTGCGTCGCCTGCGCGCGCTTGCCTGATTTCACCCGCGCGACTCCGCCGCAGATCCGTTGAGGCCGACACCCGCTTCGGGGCGGTCCATGTCTGTCTCGGGAACGGGCAGGACGGCCTCGCGGCCGACGGCATCTCGCTTTACGAATCTTGCCGTCTTGGCGACCAGGCTGCCCGCGTCGCTGGATGGAACCTTCTCATTGGCAATGAACCGGCCATTATTGTCGAACAGGAAGGACAGCTTGTTCTGGCGGAGCAGCTCGCGGCTTTCCTCGCGCGTTCGGCCCTCGACATTGACAGTCGCGTGCTGGAGCAGGAAATGCTTCACGAACCCCACCAGGTCGTGATCCTTGTCGGCGAAGACAGGTCCCCCGGCGGGGACGCGCGCGACGATCCGCAGGTCCGCGCCGTCCTCGTCCGACATCAGCGTGTGGAAGGTCGGGCGGTTGCCGAGATGCATGTTCGCCGCGGCCAACTCGGCGGCCAGCTCGCGGGCCTGCAACGGGTTCAGCATGTCCGTGATGCAGTCCAGCACCGGCTCGATCGCGCCAACACAGGCTTGGGCATCGTTGAACACCGCATAGAGCGCAAGGTCGCCGGCGCGCAGGTAGAGGGTGAATCCATCGGTGACCGAGGCGAGATCGAACGGCTCGTCGCCCGTGTCGGGATCGACCTGGATCATCAGCACCGATCCCAGCACATAATCGCCGATCGCGGCGCCGCTATAGTGGGCGCGGATCAGGCAATGGATGTGGTGGAAGGTCCTCCAATCGTACGTCTCCGAAATCCGTGCATCACCATCCCGGCGATCGAGATGCTTGTAGAGCCGCCGGTCCTTGAGGTGCATCTTGAGGAAGATCAGCGCCATCCAGTGGAACAAGCGCTCGGGACCTTCGCGCTCGACCAGCGCCTGGACGCCCGCGAACCCCTGCGCTAACGCCTCGCTGATCGGCGTCTCGAAATGCTGGCTCAGCCGCATGTTGCAGTCGACGCAGCAGGGAATCCGATAAGTGCCGTAGCTGTGGAGCACGCGATTGGGCAGCGTCACCGATTTCCCGTGCAGGCCGAATTGGTGGAGCAGCCAGTTTGGCAACACATGCTCGCGGTTGAATGCAACCTCGCGCTCGGTACGGTCGCAGATGAAGCAATGGTCGCCCTCGCCGACATGGGCGACAAAGCGATCGGCGCTGCAGTAAAGCAGGCGCCCTTCCTGGTTATGAACGGAACCGTCGGCGGCAATCGGCATAGCATTGATATAGGTGCGCCGACATCGTTTCGCAGCCGGTGGCAATCGCTAGCGCCAAATCGGATCGATCGTCTCGCCGGATTGGCGGCGTTGCTTGATGCTGCCAGCAAAGCCACCGATACATGCGATCATGGCAGAGCAGGAAACCAGCGACGGGCGCATCGACCTCACCGATCTCGTCGATTATCCGCGCGAGACGCTCGACATCGAACTGAAGACCTGGATCGACCTCGCTGACAAGATCGCGCAGGCCAAGCTCGCGCGCCATATTGCCGCGCTCGCCAATCATGGCGGTGGCTATCTCGTTTTCGGTTTCCGCGATGACCAGAGCGTCGCGGAGGAGCGTCCGACCGAGCTTTCCGCCTATAGCCGCGATACGTTCGGCAAGATCGTTACCCGCTACCTTACCCCCGCCTTCCAATGTGACGTTGAACTGGTTCGATCGAGTGCCGGGCCCGTTTTTCCGGTGGTGCGTGTGCCTTCGCATGGACCGATGCCTGTCGGCGCGAAGGCTGACGGCCCGCACGACGCCAAGGGTCAGCCGCAAGGCATCCGCGCGGGAGCCTATTATATCCGCAAGCCCGGGCCGAAGAGCGAAGCGGTGCTCGGCATGGAAGACTGGCAGCCGCTGATCCGGCGCTGCGTCCTTTCAGATCGCGATAGCCTGCTCGCTGATATCGGCCGCGCGGTCCAGCCGCGCGCCGAACGACCGTCTGTGGCGGAGACCGATCGCCTCTCGGCCTGGCATGATGCCAGCGCCGAACGCTGGCGTAGGATCGTCGCGGGTGCTGCGGCTCTCCGCTGGCCGGTTCCCATAGTGGCCAACCATTGCCAGCTCAGCTACATGCTGCTGTCGGAAGCGGGTGTCGCTATTCCGCCAGGCGATCTGCGGCCGCTGCTCGAGCAGGCCAACCGGGAAGTGCGCCAGACGGTGTTTACCGGCTGGAGCATGTTCTACCCGTTCACGCGGCCCGAAATCGCCGCCGCCCTCCATCCCGAGCACGACGATGGCACGGGTATCGACGTGCTCGAAAGCAACCTCATCGGCGATGGCAATTTCGACACCAGCCTACCCGACTATTGGCGATACGCCGCCGATGGACGGGCGACGATTCTGCGTCCCTATCGCGAGGACCGCCCGCGCAGCGTCCAGGAGCAGGGCCGCTCCGCGGGAAGCTGGCTCAGTCCGGAAACCGTCATCCGCGAGACTGCCGAGCTGGTTGCGCACGCGCGTACGATGGCGGAGCGCTGCGGCGGCGAGCGTGTCGCCTTTCGGTGCAGTTGGCGCGGTCTTGCCGGACGAGAGATCGACGATTTCGGCGGTATCTATTGGTCGCCCGGGCGCAGCGCGCAGGCCGACCAGCGGACGACGGCAGGCACCTGGGAGGTCCCGGTCCTCGTCGCCGACTGGCATTCGGTTGTCGCCGAGCTTTCCTGCCCCGTATTGAGCCTGTTCGGCTTCCGCGATTGCACTGCCGAGCTGGTTGCCGGCCTCGCGCCGCGCTTCGTCAAGCTTTGAGCCCTGCCGGCGGAACAGTGCCATGATGAGCCTATGCACATCCCCATATCGTCCGGTCCGCGATGCCGCTGTATAAGTATCTCGCCGAGGAGGCCTATGCCCGCGCGCTTATCGACAAGGGCGAGATTTTCATGCGCCCGCTCAGCTATTTTCGTGTTTTCGAGGACGAACTGATCCGCGGCGACCCCGATGACGGCAAACTTTGCCATGCCCCTGAAGATGGATTGGTTATAACCAAGTCGACCGGCGAGGTTGTCGAGATGAAGGGTTGGCGTTTCAGGGCGTCGGTCCAGGCCGACGACATCTTCGTCTATTGCCTCAGCACCGAGCTTTCAAACGAGATTGCCGCGAAATTCGAATGCCCGTTCTGCGTGGAAATTTCGGAGCCCGTCCGCCTGCTCGGCAGGATTTCGAGCCATGTCCGGCTGCGCTCGAGGCTCGATCGCCACGTCTATAGCCACGCGATTGATTATCGGGACCTCGCTGCGGCGCCCGGCATCGATTGGGCGCTTCCCGAACGTGTGGCCTTCATGAAGCCGGATGGCTGGGCGTGGCAGAAGGAGCATCGCATCGTCGTTGGGCGCAAGGGTGCGTTCGC
Source organism: Sphingomonas yabuuchiae (assembly GCF_001477495.1). GTDB lineage: Bacteria > Pseudomonadota > Alphaproteobacteria > Sphingomonadales > Sphingomonadaceae > Sphingomonas > Sphingomonas yabuuchiae_A. Next base: position 22,645 of record NZ_LDTF01000121.1, on the reverse strand, counting down.
CGTCGAGAATGTCGACCTGGCGCTCGAAACCGGGGGTGGGGTGCCGACGCCCGCGGCGGGTGTGGCCGACCCGCTTGTGCTGCATGTCGGCGATCTGTCTAAAGTGACGACCCTCCATCGCCTCTAGCCGATGTCGGGCACGCGCGCGGCAAGGTTGATTGCCTGCCTCCGGACCACCGACTAGAAAGGTCGCGATGGCACGGATCAACCTCAAGAAATTCATCGCCGAGCATTACAAGGGCGGTGTCACTGCCCGCGACGTCATCCGCGAAGGCGTGACCAATGCGATCCATGCCGGTGCCGACGCCATCGCCGTCGATCTGTGGTTCGATCGCCAGCCGGGCCTGTTCGGCGACGAGGTGCGCAATGTCCTCGAGAAGATCACGATCACCGACGACGGCGAAGGCTTCACCCAGGACAATCTCAATTATTTCGATGAGATCTGTACCGGCCACAAGGACGATATCGGCGGCAAGGGCGTCGGCCGGCTGGCCTTCCTGAAATATGCCAACCGCGTCGAGGTCCGCAGCCAGCTACCGAGCGAGCTCGTCGAATTCCGGTACACGCCGGATTTCACCCTCGACGACGTCCAGCGGACCGCTTCGGCCGGCCGCCGGGAAACGACGATCACGATCTCGGAGCTCAAGGAGAAGATCAACACCCAGGTCACCAAGCTGGTCAATGCGATGTGCGACGATCTCCGGCTGCTGCTGTTCCTCAAGAAGCAGGCCGGGCGGACCATCGCGATCCGCTTCACGCATAACAGCAAGCAGCCGTTTCCCGACGACTTCACCTTCTCGGGCGAGGCGATCGAGGCGCAGAAGACCCGTTCGTTCGAGCTCCAGGGCGAGACTTTCGACTGCTATCTGTTCCGCGAGGAGGCGCCAAAGCGAGGCATCGTCGCGATGCTGTGCGCCGACGAGCTGTGCGTCGAGGAATATCAGATTAGCAAGCGGTTCGACATCTGCCGCTATCTCATCTCGATCACCTCAACCTACCTCAATCGGAGCTCGAACATCGAGCGCCAGAAGCTCGAAATTCCCAAGAGCGATGCCGATGCTGACATGGCCTCGCCGATCAGCCGGGAAGCGTTGATGCCCCGCATCCATGCGGAATGCCTGGCGATGATCAACGAGGCAGCGGAAGGCGACATCGAGGCGTTCAAGCTCGCGAACGTCGACAAGCTCCGCAAATATTATCCGTTCATCCAGATCGAGTCGCTCAACGGCGAAGCCGCCATGCTCGATGCCGACGAAATCGTGCGGACCTACCGCGCGCAGCAGGCGCGGCGCGAAGACCAGCTCGTGGAAGCGCTGGAGGAAGGCCGCATTGTCGCCTTCGACGACATCTCACATCTCGCGAGCGACGACCTGGCGCGCTTCATCGTCCACCGCGCGCTGGTCATCGACTCGCTTGCCAAGATGCCGCGCGATTCGGCCGAGGACGTCCTGCACAACGCCATCCTGCGCAAGCACAGCGATGGCAGCGACATCCGCGAGAACAATGTCTGGCTCGTGGACGACAAGTTCCTGTCCTACAGCAACATCTACAGCGACGAGACGTTGGCGCGGATCGTTCGCGAGGTCGGGGTCGAGACCGAGTCGAAGCAGCAGCGCAAGCCCGACGTAGCCGCGTTCTTCTCCAAGGATAATGAGGGCCGCGCGAACAAGCTCGTCATCATCGAGTTCAAGAAGCCCGGCGCCGACATTTTCGAGAACAACAAGGCCCTGGTGCAGTGCCGGCTCTACGCGAGCGAGCTGGTCGATCGCATCGCCACCGTGCGGGAGGTGTTTGCGTTCTCCGTCGTCGAGATCGACGACGAATTTTACAAGGACATGAAGCGCACCGGTTTCAAGGACGTGTTCTCGCTCAGCGAACGGGTGGTCTATGACGATTTCGTCATCGGCGCCTCCGACGATATCCCGCTACACCTCTATGTGATGCCGGCCGCCTCGCTCATAACTGACGCCAAGGCGCGCAACCGTGTCTTCGAGGAAGTGCTGCGGTTTAACATGGACAAGGAGATGCCGGCTGCGAACGGGTCGCTGCCGCATCCCTGACGCTGAGCCTCTGGCGGCCATAGAGAACCCGGTAGCGCCGGGCATTTGGCCGGTGCATGTTGAACCAGCGAGGCTCTGACGCCGATCGCGGCTTCCGCGGAGTCTCAGGCCAGGTCCGCCGCCCTTTACATTTCTGCCTAACGGCTTCGCGCCGGGCAAATGGCTGGTTTTGGCGAGAACAGCCGTTCAAAACACGATAGGCGAACGACTTAAGCTGGTCGCTTCCCGCCATTTGAAGGTGTTCAGGTGGCAGCATTTCATTCGAACCGCTTGACCCAGTCTATTTCGGCGCTCGCTTGAATCAGCGCTGCCCAGTCGAGGAACGACCAATCGACTTTATGAAGTTCGCGGTTCAGGATCGCCAGGCGAACACCCTGACCGTATTTGCCGCCGACCGTGGTCGCGGCATGGCCGCAGATCTGGTCGACGATCCGCTCCAGTACGTTGGCTTCCAGAGCCAGATCCTTGAAGCCGTGCCGGAAGCTGTGAAAGACCAACCGGGCATCGGTCGAAACGTAACGGTCGATGAGGCGGTTGGCGATGCGTGAGGCCTCCTTCGTCCGCTTGCCGAAACCGTTGGGAACCAGATCGGGGAATAACCGGGTGTGTCCGGCCTTCTTCACCGCGTCGACATAGTCGCGAAAGCCCAGCTCGATCAGTTTGGCATGGACCGGTACGAGTCGGCGTGAGGTGGCCGTCTTGATCGATTTGGCGTCATCGCTGGGGCCGGCGGCATAGTCGTCGATGTCGATATAGGTGATGGCACCGTCGGTCTTCACATCGGCGACCATGGCTTGGCCGACTTCCTCTAACCGCGCGCCGGTCGTGAGGCCGAGGAGGAACAGCCAGTACAGCGTCATGTCGCTGACCAGCCGATCATGCTTCCACGTCGCGGGGGCGGTGAACAGCGGGCTGGCGAACAGCCGTTGCAGTTCCTGTTCCTGGAAGGTCTGGCGAGGGGCGGCGCCAGTCTTGGAATAGCCGAGGATCGGCACGTCGCGGCCCTCGTTGCGGCTGATCCACTTCTGGCCCTTGGCGAAGCTCAGCAACGCCTGGATCGCGCCGACGCGCTTTTTCAGCGTCGCCGGACTGATCCGGGGCGTATCGGAATGCCGATGGCGCTCGAGGCGCTCGGTGAAGGTCAGTTCGCGATCTGCGCGTGGCATGGAGGCGGGCAGATGGGCTGCCTCATCACGGTAATCGAGCAGATCGTTGTTGACGATTTCCTCGACGGTGATGTCCCCCAGAAAGTCGATGAAATCGCGGGTTGCGCCTTCATATTCGTGCGCGCTCTGCAGTGACGGCTGCATCACGGCCTGCCAGTCTGCGAATAACTCCATCAGGCGAAGGTCGGGCCGCAGACGACCCGACGTCGGTCGACGCTTGCGGGCCTTCGGGGCTTCAACAGGGATGGCGTCGAGATAGGCCTTGATCGCCGCATCAATGCCGCTGGGCAGCTCGGCGACACTCACATCATTGTGGCGGGCAATCTGGTCGACGACCCGACCGATCTGTTCGGCTCTGGCTTCGGGGCGGAAGTTTTCGTTGCCCCAGCGCCAGATCGTGCCAGGCGGGTGGCCTTGAACCGGCTTGCGTCCGGGATGGTCACGGAAAAGCGCGGCGTTGTTCGCCAGCGCCCACCATTGCTGATCGCTCAGAGGGCTGGGGGAACTGCATCCGGTCGGCGTCGCGTTCCACAACCCACGATCCAGTTCCAGCCGGGCAAGCAGCAGACGTTCGATGCCATCGAGACCGCCGGCCTTCAACTCGGGGCCTTGAAAGTACGCCGCGACCAGTTCGTCGGCACGATCGCGTGCGGAAGGGCAGGGGCTGCCCGTTGCCTTCAGCCGGGCTCGCGCCTCTTCGAACCGCTGCTCAAGTGCGGCGTTGGCCTGGAGGAAGAGCACCGTGGCCTCGCTGCCATTCTTGGTGCCCAGCGATACCTTCCACAGCGCCTTACCGTCGAATGCGGGGCGCAGCTTCTCGGGGATTTGTCGGCGCAGGTAGTAAACGCCGGTCGAAGGATGTTTCCAGGGTGTCGCCATGAGGGCCATTTCAGTGCTCGCTGTACCTGTGCGCTGTACCAGCGAGCGGCAAAGAATGGCTTAATCGCGCAATTCTGCGCTGTTGAGCGCAGATGGTGACCCCTACGGGAATCGAACCCGTGTTTCAGCCGTGAAAGGGCCGCGTCCTAACCGCTAGACGAAGGGGCCGCCGGGTGGCGTGGAGGGGCCTCTAAGGGAGGGTGCGGAAACCGTCAAGCGCTTTTTTCAGTCGGCCCACGCGGCGTCCTCGATATGGAGTTCGGCGACGTCGCGGCCGGACCAGTCGTCGACCTTGGCGCGGCCGACCAGCCACAGGCGACGGGTGCTGCCTGCGCCGAGCAGAGCCTGGCCCAGCGCGGTGTCGGCCTGGCGGAAGGCCATGGCCTTCAGGCTGCGGCCATCGGCGCCCGCGACGATGGCGCGGACGTGATTCGTACCTACCAGATCGGCGCGGATCACGCGGAACGGTCCGGCGGCGATGCGGGGGGCAGGCCAGCCCATGCCATAGGGGCCGCCCGCCTCCATCGCGCCGACCAGGCCGGGATTGACGCCGCCGGGCGCCAGCACCGCATCTACCAGCAGCGCGCGGCCCGCGCTGGCGCGCACGACGGCGTCGGCGAGGCGTTCCTCCAGGAAATCGGCCAGTTCGGCGATCCGGTGTGCCTCGACCGTCAGGCCCGCCGCCATGGCGTGGCCGCCGCCCGCGATCAGCAGGCCATGCTCCTTGGCGGCCAGGATCGCGGCTCCCAGGTCGACGCCGGAAATCGAGCGTCCCGAACCCTTGCCCATCCCATGCTCGTCCACCGCGATGACGATGGCCGGACGGTCGAGCTTTTCCTTCAGCCGCCCGGCGACGATGCCGATGACGCCGGGATGCCAGCCTTCGCCCGAAACGACGGCGACGTGGCGGTTGCGGTCGACGGTGGTTTCGGCGGTGGCCTGCACCCCCGCCTCGATCGCGCGGCGTTCGTCGTTGAAATGGTTGAGCTCCTCGGCGATCGCGCACGCCTCGGCGGGGTCGTTGGTGGTCAGCAGCCTGACGCCCAGATCGGCGCGACCGACCCGCCCGCCCGCATTGATGCGCGGCCCCAGCGCAAAGCCCAGATCGGAGCAGGTCGGCGCGCGGGTCAGCCGGGCCGCGTCGGTCAACGCGGCAAGACCGATATTGCGCCGCTGCGCCATGACCTTCAGGCCCTGTGCCACGAACGCCCGATTCAATCCCCGCAACGGCGCGACATCGGCCACCGTGCCCAAGGCCACCAGGTCGAGCAGGTCGAGCAGACGCGGCTCGGCCCGGTCGGCGAAGAAGCCCCGGCTGCGCAAGGTGCGGATCAACGCGGCGCCCAGCAGGAAACATACGCCGACCGCCGCCAGATGGCCGTGCGCGGCGCCCTCGGTCTCGTCGAGGCGGTTGGGGTTCACCACCGCATGGGCGCGGGGGAGTTCGGTCGCGCATTTGTGGTGGTCGACGACCAGTATTTCGATCCCGGCGTCTTGCGCGGCGGCCAACGGCTCGAACGCCTGCGCGCCGCAATCGACGGTGACGATCAGGTTCGCACCCTCCGCCTGAAGGCGCAGCAGTGCGGCTTCGGTCGGTCCATAGCCCTCGGTCATCCGGTCGGGGATATAGGCGCGCGGGGACAGGCCCAGGTCACGGAGCAGGCGGACCAGTACGGCGGCGGAGGTCGCGCCGTCGACGTCGTAATCGCCGAAGATCGCGATCGGCTCGCGCGCGACCACCGCATCGGCGAGGCGAGCAGCCGCGCGGTCCATGTCGCGGAAGATCGACGGATCGGGCATGAAGCCCCGGATCGAGGGGGTGCGATGCGCCTCGATCTCGTCGGGCGGGCACCCTCTAGCGAGCAGCAGCTGGGAAACCAGATCGTCATGGCCCAGGCCGTCGCGGGCATCGGCGGCCAGCGCACGCCAGCGCCAGGGCTGGCCCAGGATCGACTGAGCGATGCCGAGAACGTCGGTCATCGGCGGAACTTGAAATCAGGGAAATTCACGCGGATGCCATGCCACGGAGCGCCGCGTCGCGACAAGAGTGGCGGGAAGGGCGGCGAGGGTCAGCTGACCCAGTTGCCCTCGCGAAACCATTTGGTGATGACATATTTGGTGCCCTCGACCACGGGCATCCCCTCGTGCAGGGTCATCTCATTGGGGCTGCCGTCCAGCTTCATGTTGTTCCAGGCGAGCAACAGACCCCGGCGCGGCGCGACGCGGATGCCCGCCTGGGGGAACCAGGTCGCGCCGCCTTCGGCCACATCGTTCAGATAGATCATCGCGGTCCAGGTCCGCTGCCCGCCATGGACGCGCACCTTTTCCCAATAGCTTTCGCTTTCGTGGAAATAGTCGTGATGGGCGCGGAACTGCTGGCCGGGGGCATAGCGCTGCCCCTGCATCGTCTCGCCCTGCTCGGGCGCGATGCCGAGCAGGGCGGCGATCGATTCGTCGATCGGCTGCACATCGGGGGACCAGCGCGCCATGTCGCAGCTTTCCGAGGTACGGAACCCATAATCCGGTCGGTCGGACAACAGGGTGGAGGGCCGCCGATTGGCGTCGATCATCGCCATCAGCGCGTCGCACTGGGCAGTCGTCAGAAAGTCGGGATAATAATAGATCTGCGCCGTGTCGGTCGCCACGCGCGTCACTGCCGGGTTCGCATCGAGATGCTCGGCGACCGTCACCGCGAAACGGGCGCGCAAGGGCGAGGCGGCGGGGTGGCCCTTCGGCTTCCTCTGGAAGAACGACATGTTCGCGGATGTGCGACGATGCTTGCGGAAAGACAAGAGGGGAGGGACGCTTCGCACGTCCCTCCTGCCTTGGTCACCAGAAGATGTCGTACACCACGTCGACGACCATCCCGCTGCGCAGGTCGACCAGCACCGCGTCATTGTAATAGCGCACCCAACGATACGAACCGTAGGCGGGTGGCAGGCGATACGCATAGGGATCGTCCAGCCAGTAATTCTCGCCGAAGAACATCGGCTCCAGGATCACCCCGCTGGAGAAGCGTTGATAGCCATAGCCGCCATTGGGCCCGTAATAACGCGGCAGGTGATAGGCACCGCGGTTCATCGAGCGCCAGCCCATCCAGTCGTAACGCCGGTCACTGCGCCAGCCGCGATTCCACTGGTTCGCCCAGGCCCGCCGCTCGCCAAAGCCATAGGCCTGATCATTCTGGTCACGCCAGTCGCCGAAGCTACGCCGCCAGCGGTCGCGGTCGTCGCGCTGACGACGTTCGTCATCGCGCCAGCGCTGATCCTGCCCCCGATCCTGCCATTGCCGCTGGTCCTGCCACTGACCCCGGCGGTCGTCACGCCAAGCGCCGGGGCCGCGATCCTGCCGGTCGACCCGTACGCCGCTGGGGCCCGGATCGGGTTGCGGAATCGGATTGGGCCGGGGCTGATCGCGCCAGTTGCCGCGATTGCCGCCCCATGCGCGCTCCTCACCCGGAACCGGTGCGGGCGAGGGCTCGGGGCGCCAGCGATCGCCCCGTCCGCCGCCATCGCGATGTTCGAACCGGGGAGCGGGCTGGGGCGCGCGGGGTGCCTCGGGATGATCGGGGCGGAAGGCCGGGCGGTTTTCGGGAAAGGCTTCGCGATTGTTGAAGATCGGGCGTCCCTCGCTCCGCTCGACCCGACCGGCGGGGCCGCCACCGGGGCCGCCGGGGCCGCCACGCGGCGGGCCGCCTTCGGGGCGACCTTGCGGGCCACGATCCATCGTCATCGCCTGCGCGCTCACCATGCCGGGCATCGCTCCTGCCACCATCGCGGTCGCCGCCAGCAGAGCCGCCATCCAATGCCTGTTCATCATCCTTCAGTCCCATGTGCCGGCGCACGAGCCGACCCTGATCATGACGCTTTCATGGCATGGCGGCGTTGAGCGGTTGCTGAACTGGCCTGTCAGCAATGCGAAAGAATCGGTCCGGCGCGGCTTTATTCGTTCCGCATCGCGGCGGGCACCAGCGCGGGTACCGCGCGGGCGGCATCGCCGGGATCGGTGCCGGGCATCGGGGCGGCGGGGATGGTCTCCTCGCCGCGTGCCGCGCGGGCGGCGCGCTGGATCGCCTCGACCAGGCGGGGGTAGATGCCGCAGCGGCACAGATTGGTGATCTGCGTACGGATCAGTTCTTCGGACGGATCGGGATTTTTCCGGATCAGCGCGGCGGCGGCCATCACCATGCCGGGAATGCAATATCCGCATTGGCTGACATTGGCGGCCAGGAACGCCTGTTGAACGGGATGCGAGCGGTCGCGCGACAGCCCCTCGATGGTGGTGACGACGCTGCCCTCGATCCGGCCGATCGGCACCTGACAACTGCGGACCGCGCGACCGTCGATATCGACCGTGCACGCCCCACAATCGCCCGTGCCGCAGCCATATTTGGTGCCGGTCAGGTTCGACGCATCGCGCAGCGCCCAGAGCAGCGGCGTATCGGGCGGCAGGCGATAGCGGACGGGCTGGTTGTTGACGGTGAAGCTGGACATCGCGGAGGCGGGCTTAGCCGATGCCGGGGCAGGCGGCTACCGATCCAGCATCGGCGCGGCACGGTCGAGGGACAGGTCCGCGTCGGAAAAGCGGATCGGGGTGCGTATGCCCGGCACGGTCGATCCGTCCGGCCGTTCGGGCTGGATGGCCAGCCCCCGCGCGATCACCTGCGGGTCGGCAAAGGCCTGTTCGACCGTGTTGATCGGCCCCGCCGGAACGCCGGCCGCCTCCAGCGCCGTGATCAATTCGTCGCGCGGCCAACGGGCGGTGGCGGCCTCGATGATCGGCGTCAGCGTGGCGCGATGTGCGCAGCGCAGGGCGTTGGTCGCGTATAGCGGATCGTCGCCATCGATCCCGACGACCTGCGCGAAACGGCGGAACTGGGCATCGTTGCCGACTGCCAGGATGAACCAGCCATCGCTTGCCGGGAACGCCGCATAGGGCACGATATTGGGATGCGCATTGCCCAGCCGGGTCGGTGTCACGCCCGACGCCAGATAGTTCATCGCCTGGTTCGCCAGCACGCCGGTCATCGTGTCGAGCAGCGCCATGTCGATCTGCTGGCCGCGTCCTGTGCGGGTCCGCATATGGAGGGCGGCCTGGATCGCGATGACGGCATAGAGACCGGTCATGATGTCGGCGAGCGCCACGCCGATCTTCTGCGGTGCCCCGCCAGGCTCGCCGGTCAGGTCCATGATGCCGCTCATGCCCTGCACGATGAAGTCGTACCCGGCGCGCGGCGCATAGGGGCCGTCCTGACCGAAGCCGGTGATCGAGCAATAGATCAGGCGTGGATTTGTAGCCGACAGGCTGTCGTAATCCAGGCCGTAGCGAGCAAGGCCGCCCAGCTTGAAATTCTCGATGACGACATCGGCCCCGGCGATCAGCGCGCGTACCTTAGCCTGTCCCTCGGGCGTGGCGAAGTCGGCAACGACCGAGGTCTTGCCGCGATTGGCGGCGTGAAAATAGGCGGCGTCCTGCGTCCCGTCGGGATTGGGGATGAAAGGCGGCCCCCAGCGGCGGGTATCGTCACCCTCGGGGCTTTCGACCTTCACCACCTCCGCGCCAAGATCGGCCAACACCTGGCCCGCCCAGGGGCCCGCCAGGATGCGGGCCAGCTCGACGACCTTCAGACCCGCGAGGGGGGAGGGTTTGGCCATCAATTCCTCCCCAAGCTGCGCTTGGGGAGGATTGGGGTGGCGATCAAAACGCCGCGATCCCGGTGATGGCGCGGCCCAGGATCAGCGCATGGACGTCGTGCGCACCTTCATAGGTGTTGACCGTCTCCAGGTTCATCAGGTGGCGCATCACCTGATACTCGCCCGAAATGCCGTTCCCGCCATGCATGTCGCGGGCGACACGGGCAACCTCCAGCGCCTTGCCGACATTGTTGCGCTTCACGATCGAGATCATCTCGGGCGCGAACCGGCCCTCGTCCATCAGCCGCCCCACGCGAAGCGACGCCTGCAAGCCAAGCGCGATCTCGGTTTCCATATCGGCCAGCTTCTTCTGGTAGAGCTGCGTTGCGGCCAGCGGTCGTCCGAACTGCTTGCGGTCCAGGCCATATTGGCGCGCGGCATGGAAGCAGAATTCCGCCGCGCCCAGCGCACCCCAACTGATGCCGTAGCGTGCCCGGTTGAGACAGCCGAACGGCCCCTTCAGCCCCTCGACATGCGGCAACAGCGCGTCCTCGCCGACCGCCACCTCGTCCATCATCACCATGCCCGTGATCGAAGCGCGCAGGGACAGCTTATTCTCGATCTTGGGCGCGGACAGGCCCTTCATGCCCTTTTCCAGCACGAAGCCCCGGATCGCGCCGCCATGCGCCTCCGACTTGGCCCAGATCACGAAGACATCCGCGATGGGCGAATTGGAAATCCAGGTCTTGGCCCCCGACAGGACGTATCCGCCCTCAACCTTCTTTGCGGTGGTGCGCATGCCGCCGGGGTCGGAGCCCGCATCGGGTTCGGTCAGACCGAAACAGCCGATCCATTCACCGCTCGCCAGCTTGGGCAGATAGCGGCTTTTCTGTTCGTCCGAGCCGTAGGCGTGGATCGGGTACATGACCAGGCTGGACTGCACGCTCATCATCGAGCGGTAGCCGCTGTCGATCCGCTCCACCTCGCGCGCGATCAGGCCATAGGCGACATAGGACGCGCCGACGCCGCCGAACTCCTCCGGGATGGTCGGGCCAAGCAGGCCCAGTTCGCCCATCTCGCGGAAGATGTCGGGGTCGGTATGTTCGTTCGCGAAGGCGTCGATGATGCGCGGGGCAAGCCGATCATCGGCATAGGCGCGCGCGGTGTCGCGGATCATCCGCTCGTCATCGGTCAGCTGGTCGTCGAGCAGGAACGGATCCGCCCAGTCGAACTTGCCCATCGGGGACATTGTTTTCTCTCCTTATGCCCCCGCTTCTCGGGAAGGTCGGGGGTTTTGTCCACCCCTGGCTGCGGCTGGCGACCGTCCGTCCGCATACAAAAAGCCCCTCCCGCCATGAGCGGGAAGGGCCAGTCTTTCCAACGCGTGAGGGGTTCGCGTCAGAGCTTGAAGCTGAGCGTCGCGCGCAGGTCGCGACCGCTGAGCGGGGCGAAATCCTTCAGCACGCTGGCATGGCGGCGCGCATCGACGTCGAAGATATTGTTCGCCGACAGCGTCAGCGTCGTCGGATTGACCGCGCCCCAGGGCTTCAGCTGGACCGAGGCATTGACCAGGGTGAAGCCGTCGGTCGGGGTTTCCAGGCCCAGCACGCGGGTCTGCTTGAAGCTGCGCTCCACCTCGACGCGCGCGTTCACGCTCTGCGAATGCGCTTCCAGCCCGCCGAGCAGGCGCAGCGGCGGGATGCGCGGGGCAGGGCCGGTGCCGATGATCTGGGCATGGACATAATCGCCCAGCAGGTCGGCGTTGATCGCATAGCCGCCGATCGTGGCGAGGCGCAGCGAGCCCTCCGCCTCGATACCGTAATAGCGGGCATCGGCCTGGGCATAGGCGAAGCAGGGCAGGTCGACCTCGCGTCCCGATGGCGCGGCGGCGGCTTCGCACGGACCCTGCTGGACCAGCGCGTCATAGATATAGTTGGAGAAGCGGTTGTAATAGGCCGAGGCGTCGAAGCTGTAGCCTTCGCCATGGCCGTGGACGGTCGCTTCGATGCCCCAGCTCGACTCCTTCTTGAAGTCGGGATTGCCCAACTCATAGGCTTCGGTCCCGGCGTGCGGGCCGTTGGCGAACAGCTCCTCCGCCGAGGGCGCACGTTCGGTGCGCGACAGGTTCAGACCCGCCCGCCAGTCGGGCGCGAAGCCATAGCTGGCGCCGATCGACCCCGAAAAGGCGTCGAAGCTGCGCTGGCCGCGGAAGAAGCGGTCGTCGCTGATGGCCGTGCGCGCGGTCAGCGAGGTGTGCTCATAGCGCGCACCCGCCTCCATCTTGAAGGCACCGCGATCCAGCTGTTGCAGGGTGAACAGGCCGACCTGCGCGGTGTTGTTGCGCGGCAGGAACGCCTCGTCGCCGCGCACGTCGAAGTCGCGGTTGAAGAACTGCACGCCCGACGCGCCCTGCCAGCCGTTCCGCTTGGTCTGGACCAGTTCCAGGCGGCTCTCGATGCCCTTGTTGTAGAAGGCGGTGCCGACCTCGCCGCTCTCCTCCAGCTCGAAATGGCGATATTCGGCGGCACCGGCGCGCAGGCGGATGCGGTCGAGGAAACCGCCGCCCGTCTCGATCTCGCCGCGCAGGTCGAGACGGTTCTGGACCAGGCTGAGGCGCGGCGCTTCCGGCTCTTCGCCGCCCGGCGTCAGGGCGTAGCGGACCGGCACGCCGTACAGGCTGTCATAATGGCTATAGGCGATGCCCAGCGAGCCGGTGTCGGTGATCAGCGACCCGCCGACCCCGGCCGTCCAGGTTTCGCTGGCGGTGTTGGGCAGGCGGCCGCGCAGATTGGCGACGGTGGCGAAGTCGAGCGGGTCGTTGGGGGCCCGCGCTGCCGACGCCTGCGCTTCGGCACGGGCGCGCGGGGACAGGACATAGCCGCCGATCTTCAGATCGTCGGTCTTCAGATACGATCCATCGGCGTGCAGCACGAACTGCTTTCCGACCGCGACATCCGTCGCGCCCGCCACCGAACGCTCGGTCGCGGCCGAGCCATAGGTCGCCATGCCCGACAGGCGATAGCCCTTTTCCGGTACCGAGCGCGGGATGCGCGTGTCGATGACGTTGACCACGCCGCCCACCGCCGACGACCCGAACAGCAGCGCCGAGGGGCCGCGCAGCACCTCGACCCGCTCGGCGAGCAGCGGGTTGATGACGACGGCATGGTCGACGCTGGTGTTCGACACGTCGATCGAGCCGATCCCGTCGGTCAGCACGCGGATACGCTCGCCCTGGAAACCGCGCAGCACGGGACGCGAGGCGTTGGGGCCGAACGACGTCGCCGACACGCCCGGCTGGCGCGCCAGCGTCTCGCCGATGGTCGGGCGGATCGAGCGTTCCAACTCCGCGCCGGTGACGATCGAGGTGCCCGACAGCACATCGGCCTCCGATTGCTGGACCGGTGCGGTCACGACGATCTCACGGCCGCGATTGGTAGTCGTGGCATTGCTGGTCTGCGCGGCGGCGGGAGCGGCCAGCAGGCTGGCAAGCGCGGTGGCGGACAGGCCGGACAGGAGGACGGGCTTGAACAAGGGACGGCTCCGATTTGTGATGCCTTGCCGACTACAGTCTTGTTACAACATATCAAGAAAAAATTCATGTGCCTGTCATCCGTTCGCCCCGTCCTGGCAGAGCAGGACACGCAACCGGCATGGCTCCGTCTCCACCGCGATGTCGGCGATCAGGTCGCGGCCGAGCGGAATGTCCGCCTCGGGCAAGGCGGCCAGCCAGCGGGTCAGGGCGGGGCCGGGTGGCGCGTCGAGGGTCAAAGTGATCACCGATCCGCAGAACGTCGCCGAGCACCAGGGTTCGACCATGGCGACCGTCAACCGCACCATGCATCCGGCGCGCGCCGCATGGGCGACCAGCGTGCGCGCCAGCCGTTCGCCGCGGTCGGCAGGGCGGCGGCAGGAGGTGGTGCGCGGCGACATGGCGCGCGCGATCCGGGCATGGACGGTCATGCGCTCTGTCCCTTGATGAAGGCGGTGACACGCGCGATCATCTCAGGCCCGGGCTCGCGCCCCTTGCGCAGGTCGCTGACCAGGCGGGGATCGTTGACCGCCAGCCGCCCGAACTTCGTCTCCGGCATGAGGCTGGCCTTCAGATAGCGGTCGATCATGCGCAACAATTCCATGGACATTCTCCCAAAGTCCGATTCCTGTTCCGCTGTTCATGATCTGTTCCGATTTCCAACTTGTCTAGGAAAAATCCTATGCCTATATTCGGTCCCATGGCGGAGGCGGATATCAGGGCGACATTACAGGCGCTTGCGGCAGACGCCGGAGTGAGCCTTGCGGCCTTGTCTAGGATGATCGGGCGTAACGACGCCTATCTCCAGCAGTTCGTGCAACGCGGCAGCCCACGCGTGCTGGCGGAAGCCGACCGGCGGCAGCTCGCGGAGTTTTTCGGGGTGGCCGAGACGCGGCTGGGGGCGCTCCCCGCAACCGGGCCGATGCTGGTGCCAAGGCTGGCGGTCGCGGCCTCGGCGGGGCCGGGGGCGACGGTCGACGACGAGGTGATGATCGGTGTCGAGGCGATCGATCGCGGGCTGGCCCGGCGGCTGGGCCTGACGGACGGGGCGGCCTCTGTGATCCGGGTGCGGGGGGATTCGATGGCGCCGGGGCTGCTCGACGGCGATCATCTGGTGGTCGACCAGCGCGATGTCCGGCCCAATGCACGCGGCGGGCTTTACGTGATCCGGGTCGGCGATGTGCTGATGGTCAAGCGGGTAAGGCTGGGGGCAGGGGGGCTGGCCGCCTCCAGCGACAACCCCGCCGCGCCGCCGGTGCCGGACGGTCCGATCGCGGTGATCGGGCGCGTCGTCTGGCAGATGCGCTTGCCTTCCTGATCCTCCCCGCTCGCGGGGAGGGGGACCGTCGCGTCAGCGACGGTGGAGGGGGATTGCGACGAGGGACGACCTTTGTGGAAGCCCCCCTCCGTCAGGCCTTCGGCCTGCCACCTCCCCGAACCGGGGAGGATTATGATTTACCTACCCCGCCACCAGATCAGCAGTGCCACAGCGACCCCGACGGCCAGACCGATCAAAACCCCCATGGTGACCTCGCCAGTCGCCAGCCCCGCGACGATCCCGCCGACCACGCCCAGTGCGATGAAGATGCCCCCGGCATGAGCGGAAGACTGGGGAGGGCGCGGTATTTGCGGGTCGGTCATGGCGCCATTCCTGCCATGAGCGGGGGCGCGAAACCAGCCATCCATGGTCGAAATCGGGTTAACCATTTCAGGGGGTGGTTAAATTCATAACCCGCGCCTAGGGGTGCCCTCCGAAGTTTCACAGCGCGGTTCCGGGGGGAGATTCCATGCGCGATTTTCGCGACGCCTATGTCGCGCCATTCCTGACCGATCGAGACGTGGCGGACGCCGCCGAGATGATGGAAACCTTTGGCCTGGCGGCGAGCGGCGAAGCCGCCGCGCGCGCCGATCGCAGTCGCGATCAGGGCAATCACATCCATTTCTGCCGCTGGCGCCAGATCGAGCGGCTGATCGATCTGTTGTCGAGCCAGGAGGCGGTCGGCACGGTTCACTAGCCGGCTCGTCCGGCGGACCCGAAGCGCTTCGCGACGACCGGATCGGCAAATCTGTCCAGATGATGGTGCTTTGGGGTGTCGCTGTCGCATCCGCGCGGCTAGGGATTGGCGCATGATGGTCCGCGTCGGGCGGCCGCGCCGCTCGGCCGCCATCATATGCTTGGCAATGGGTCTTGGCGGCGCGGGCTGGCCGGCCGTCGCGGCTGCGCAGGTCGCAAGCCCCGCCACCCCGCCGACGTCCACGACGCCTATGGGGCAGACGATACCGGGCAGCGACCTGCCCGACGATCCGACCATGCTCGACCCCTCGGCCCCGCTGGCGCCCCTGCCGGAGATCGGCGTCGCCTGGCCCGACCTCGCGACCGCGCCGGGCGATCCGATGGCGACCATGGCCGCCACCGTCGATGCCGCGGCCGAGCGGCGCTATCGCTGGCGGGTCGACGGGATCGACGGCGCGGGCGAACTGGTCCGCCAGCGTTTCGAGCAGCTTTCCACCCTCGACGCCAATGACGGCGAGCCCGCCAATGCCGCGCAGCTCGACCGGCGCGCACGCGAGGATGCCCAGCTGCTGACCAATTTGCTGCGCGGCGCGGGCTATTATGACGCGCAGGTGACGACCCGGATCGAACCGGGCAACGAGCCGACCGTGTTGCTGGAGGCGGCGCCGGGCAATCTCTATCGCTTTGCGGGCGTCACGCTGGACGGGGTGACGGCGGCGGGGGACAAGGCCGCGCCGCTGGAAAAGGCGTTCGGGATCAAGCCGGGCGATCCGGTGAATGCCGACACCATCGTCGCGGGCGAGGCGCGGCTGAAGACCGTGGTGGGCGAGCAGGGCTTCCCCTTTGCCAAGGTCGGCGATCCGCAGATCGTCGTCGACCGCGCGGCGCGCACCGCGACGCTGGATCTGTCGGTCGATCCGGGTTCGCCCCGGCGCTATGGGCGGGTCGTCATGGCGAACGACAGGCTGTTCGACGCCAAGCATGTCCAGGAGATTGCTCGCTTCGCGCCTGGGCAGCCCTATGATTCCGCCGGACTGGAGGATCTGCGTCGTGCGCTGGTGCAGACGGGCCTCGTCTCGTCGGTCGAGGTGAAGCCCGTGCCCGGCGATACGCCCGAGACGGTGAACGTCGCCGTCGCGCTGGAACCCGCGCCGCCGCACACCATCGCGGGCGAGCTGGGTTACGGCACCGGCGAAGGCGCGAGCGCGACGGTGAACTGGACCGACCGCAACCTCTTCCCGCCAGAAGGCGCGCTGACCCTGCGCAGCGTGCTCGGCACCCGCGAACAGCTGGGCGCAGTGGTGTTCCGCCGCAACAATTTCCAGGGTCGCGACCGGGTGCTGACCGCGCAATTCTCGGCCGCGCACATCCTGCGTGACGCCTATGAGGCCAAGACGTTGTCGTTGTCGGCGGGACTGGAGCGCCAGACGAACATCTTCTTCCAGAAGACCTGGACTTGGTCGCTGGGGGGCGAGCTGCTGACCTCGGACGAGCGCGACGTGATCGAGAGCACGGGGCAGCCGCGCAGGCGAACCTTCTTCATCGGCGCACTGCCGACCAGCCTGAATTACGACGGCTCGGACGACCTGCTGAACCCGACGCGCGGCTTTCGGCTGGGCGGGCGGATCAGCCCGGAGGTGTCGCTACAGGGCAGCGTGTTCGGCTATACCCGGACCCAGATCGATGCGAGCCTCTACCACCCGTTCGGTGACCGGGTGGTGCTGGCCGCGCGGACCCGGCTGGGCACGATATTGGGCGCGCCCCGCGACCAGATCGCGCCGTCGCGGCGTTTCTATGCGGGCGGTGGTGCCTCGGTGCGCGGCTATGGTTTCCAGGCGATCGGGCCGCGCGACGCGAACAACGACCCGATTGGCGGGCGCAGCCTGGCGGAATTCTCGATCGAGGCGCGGGTGCACACCTTCGGAAATTTCGGAGTTGTACCCTTTCTGGATGCGGGCAACATCTCCACCTCGCCGCTGCCGCGCTTGACGGGCCTGCGCTTCGGCACCGGGCTGGGCGTGCGATATTATTCCAATTTCGGGCCGATCCGCCTCGACGTCGGCACCCCGCTCAATCCGCAAAAGGGCGATAGCCGGGTCGCGGTTTATGTCTCGCTGGGACAGGCCTTTTGACCGGGGATGTGGAGCCTGCGCCCGTCGCCCGGCGGCGCTTCCGCTGGGGCCGGGCGATCGCGATCGCGGTGGCGGCATTGGTCGGTATCGTGCTGGCCGCGCTGGCTATCGTCGACACGTCGATCGGGCATCGCTGGGTCGCCGACCGGATCGCGACCATCCGCACGCCGACGGGGCTTCGCTTCTCGGTCGGCCGGATCGACGGGTCGCTCTATGCCGATATGCGGCTGGTCGACCTGCGCGTCTATGATCTGGACGGGTTGCTGGTACAGGTGCCGCAGGCGCGGCTCGACTGGCGGCCTTTGAACTGGGCGCGCGGGACGCTCGATATCCGCCGGGTTGAAGCGGCGACGGCGACGCTGTTCCATGTGCCGCATACCCGGAGTACGGGGCGGCAGACCCCGATCCTGCCCGATTTCGACATCCGCATCGACCGGCTGCGGCTCGACCGGCTGGTTCTCGCACCGCGCGTGCTGGGCCGTCAGCGGGTGGCGAAGGTCGAGGGGACGGCGGATATTCGCGACGGTCGCGCGGTCGTGACGCTGAACGGCGTTGTGGCGGGCAGCGACCGGCTGCGCCTGCACCTCGACGCGAGGCCCGATGACAACCGTTTCGACCTGGCGGTCGAGGCCCGGGGCGCGAAGGAAGGCGTGCTGGCCAAGGCCATGGGCGTCCGCGCGCCCGTCTCGCTCGACATCGCCGGGGCGGGACGCTGGACGCGCTGGGACGGCGTGGCGAAAGGCCGGATCGGCGGACAGCGTGCGGTCGATCTGCGCCTGTCGGCCCAAGCGGGGCGCTACGCCCTGTCGGGACAGGTCGCGCCGTCGCTGGTGCTGCATGGGCGGCTCCAGCGGTTGACGGCGCCGCGCGTTATCGTCGCCGGACAGGCCGATTTTGCCGATCGCCAGCTGAATGGCGCACTGGTGCTGCGCTCGCCCGCATTGCGTGTGAAGGCGCGGGGGATGGTCGATCTGGGCGCGAACCGGTTCGAGGGGCTGCGCGTCGACGCCCGGCTCGTCCGGCCCGAGGCGCTGTTCCGCAACATGAGCGGACAGGCGATCGCCATGACCCTGCGGCTCGACGGGGCGTTCGAGCGGGCGGTGTTCGACTATCGGCTGGCGGCGACCCGCTTCGCGTTCGACCAGACCGGGTTCGAGCAGGCCGTGGCGACGGGCAAGGGCCGATTGCAAGGCCGCTGGCCCTTGACCCTGCCGGTGCGCTTCACCGCGACGCGCGTGACCGGCGTGGGGGAAGCGGCGGGGGGAATCCTCCAGCGGCTGTCGGCGGCGGGCGACCTGCGCATCACCCCGCGCGAGATCATGGGGCAGGGACTGGCGCTGCGCTCCGACAAGCTGGCGGGGCGGCTGAACCTGCGCATCGACCTGACCAACGGGCGCTATGACGTCGGGCTGGATGGCGCGCTCCAGCGTTACCTCATCCCCGGCCTCGGCATCGTCGATGTGAAGTCGCGGCTATCCGCCGTACCCGGTCCGGACGGCCATGGCACGCGTGTCGTCGGACGCGGCGAGGCGCAGGTCCGGCGGCTCGACAACGCCTTTCTCCGTTCGCTGGCGGGCGGCCTGCCGCACCTGACCACCGATCTGGAGCGCGGGACCGACGGCGTCTTCCATTTCCGCCGCCTTGTTCTGACCGGCCCCGACATCCGCCTGACCGGCGAGGCGATCCGGCGGCGCGACGGGACCTTCCACTTTGTCGGCGGCGGGCGGCAGCGCAGCTATGGCCCGGTCCAGATGGTGCTGGACGGGCGGATCGACCGGCCGACGCTCGACCTGCTGCTGGCCTCGCCCAATGCGGCGATGGGCCTGCGCGACGTGCGGCTGCATCTCGACCCCAATGATCAGGGCTTTGCCTTTCGCGCCGCGGGCGGCTCGCGACTGGGGCCGTTCCAGGCGGGAGGTGCGATCCTGTTGCCGCGCGGACAGGATGCGGTCATCCAGATCCAGCCTCTGCTGGTCGCGGGCGCGCGGGCGACCGGCGCGCTTATCGTCGTGCCGGGTGGGTTCGCCGGGCGCATGGACGTGGGTAGCGGCGGCCTGTCGGGCGAACTGCTGTTCCGGCCGGTCGGCGAGGTCCAGCGGATCGAGGCGCATCTGGCCGCGCGCCAGGCGCAGATTTCGGGGGTGACCGTCCGGCAGGGGCGCGTCGACCTAATCGCGCTGCTCGATCCCGCCGGAGCCTCGGTCGAGGGCACGGCCAATGCGCAAGGGCTGCGACGCGGCGCATTCAACATCGCGCAATTGACCGGCACGGCCCGGATGCGCGGCGGCAATGGTGAAGTGCGGGTCGGCATTTCGGGATCACGCGGCCGGGCTTTTTCGATCCAGACCGTGACGCAGGTTGCGCCCGACCGTTTCTCGACCACGGCGCAGGGCACGCTCGACCGGCGGCCGCTGCAACTGCTGTCGCCCGCTATCGTCACCCGTGACGGCGATGGCTGGGCGCTCGCGCCGACGCGGTTGAGCTTCGCGGGGGGCGAAGCGACGCTGGCGGGCCGGTTCGACCGGGACTCAACCGCAATCCAGGCCAGCCTGACGCGCATGCCGCTGGCCGTGCTCGATATCGGCTATCCAGGGCTGGGGCTGGGCGGCACCGCGACGGGCACGCTGACCGTCCGCCAGGCGACGGGTGCGCCGACCGGCAAGGCAGACCTGACCATCCGGGGGCTGACCCGGGCGGGCCTCGTCCTGACCTCGCGCCCGATCGACATGGGCGTGGCAGGCGTGTTGTCCGCCGACCGGCTGGGCGTGCGCGCGGTGATGGCCTCGGGCGGCAAGATCATCGGGCGCGGCCAGGCGCTCATCGTACTCGGCGGCGTAGGGGACTGGGCCAGCCGGATGCAGGCGGGGCGGCTGATCGCGCAGCTTCGTTATGCCGGGCCCGCCGATACGCTCTGGCGGCTGACCGGGGTCGAGATGTTCGACCTGTCCGGCCCGGTCGCGATCGGCGCGGACGTGACCGGATCGCTAAGCCAGCCGGTCATCCGGGGCGCGGTGAAGGCTGTCGGTGCGCGGATCGAGAGTGCGACGACCGGCACGGTCCTGACCGATGTGCAGGCCAGCGGCCGGTTCGGCGGATCGCGCCTGGTCATCGACCGCTTCGCCGCGCAGGCGGGCAAGGACGGACGGGTCAGCGGCACCGGCCAGTTCGACTTCGCCGCCGCCAAGGGGGTCGGCCTCGACCTGTCGCTCAACGCCGCCAATGCGACGATGATCGCGCGCGACGATATCGGCGCGACCGTGACCGGGCCGCTGACCTTCCATTCCGATGGCGCGGGCGGCACGATCGCGGGCGACGTGGTGCTGAACCGCAGCCGCTATCGGCTGGGCCGCGCGACGGCGGCGACCGCCGTGCCGCAGCTCAACATCCGCGAGATCAATATTCCCGGCGGCGGCGAGGAGGACGATGTCCCGCGCAAGCCCTGGACACTGGCCGTGAAGGCGCGTGCCCCGAACGGGCTGATCGTCTCGGGCCTGGGGCTCAACAGCGAGTGGTCGGCGGACTTGAAGATCGGCGGGACGCCCGACAATCCGGCGATCACCGGCCAGGCGACGCTGATCCGCGGCGATTACGAATTTGCAGGCCGCGAGTTCGATCTGGCGCGCGGCATCATCCGCTTCGGCGGCGAGGTGCCGGCGAACCCTTCGCTCGACATCGCCGCCAACGCCAATGTTCAGGGGCTGAGCGCGACGATCCGCGTGACCGGCACCGCGCTGAAGCCCGAGATCGGCTTTTCCAGCACGCCCGCCCTGCCCAATGACGAGCTGCTCTCGCGTCTGCTCTTCGGCACCTCGATCGCCAGCCTGTCCGCGCCCGAGGCATTGCAGCTGGCCGCCGCCGTCGCCGCTTTGCAGGATGGCGGCAACGGCCTGAACCCGATCAACGCGGTGCGGCGCGCGGCGGGACTGGACCGGCTGCGCGTGCTGCCTGCCGATGTGCAGATCGGGCGCGCCACTTCGGTAGCGGCGGGCAAGTACATCACCCGGCGCTTCTATGCCGAGATCATCACCGACGGGCAGGGCTATTCGGCGACGCAGATCGAGTTCCAGGTGACCCGCTGGCTGTCGCTGCTCTCCAGCATTTCGACGCTGGGGCGGCAGAATGTGAATGTGCGGATATCCAGGGACTATTGAGACGTTGGCCCGCGCGAATGCGAACAGGAGTTTGTCGCCATGGAAAAGACCGCCTTTATCGACAAGACCGGCGGGCCCGAGGTGATCCAGTGGCGTGACGAGGAATTGCCGCCGCCCGGCGAGGGCGAGGTGCGGATGCGCCACCATGCGGTCGGTCTGAACTATATCGACACCTATCACCGCAGCGGGCTCTACCCGATCGACCTGCCCGGCAAGCTGGGCTCCGAAGCGGCGGGCGTGGTCGAGGCGGTGGGAGAGGGCGTGAGCGACTTTGCGGTCGGCGACCGGGTGGGCGTGTTCGGCCCGGCGCGCGGCGCCTATGCCACGGCGCGCAACATCGCCGCCGATCTGCTGGTGCCGCTGCCCGATCATGTCGACGACCGGACGGCAGCGGCGATCCTGCTGAAGGGCGCGACGACGGCCTTCCTGATCGAGGATTGCGCCAAGGTCCAGGCGGGCTGGACCGTGCTGGTCCATGCGGCGGCGGGCGGGGTCGGGCATCTCGCGGTCGGATGGCTGAAGGCGATCGGCGCGACCGTGATCGCAACCGTCGGGTCCGAGGCCAAGGCGGAGAAGGCCCGCGCGGCCGGTGCCGATCACGTCATCCTCAACCGGACGGAAGACGTTGCCGCCCGCGTGCGCGAGATCACCGGCGGCACGGGCGTGCCGGTGGTGCTGGACGGCGTGGGCAAGGCGACCTGGGAAGCGTCGCTGAACAGCACCGCGCGGCGGGGGCTGGTGGTCAGCTTCGGCAATGCCTCGGGCGCGGTGGATGGGGTCAATCTCGGCATCCTGGCCGCTAAGGGCTCGCTGTTCGTGACCCGGCCGACGCTGTTCGATTACGCGGTGACGGCGGAGGAGAAGCGCAGCCTGATCGCGCGCGTCTTCGCCATGCTGGAGAAAGGCGCGATCACGCCGGAGATCGGCCAGACTTGCGCGCTGACCGACGTGGCGAAGGCGCACCGCGCGATCGAGGCAGGGGAGACGGTGGGGAGCACGGTTCTTATTCCATAAGGGAGGTCGCATGGGCTTCGACTTGGGGTATTTTGGGGTGATCCGCCCAAACCCCGTTCAGGCTGAG
>NZ_LDTF01000120.1 GCF_001477495.1 Sphingomonas yabuuchiae | reverse complement strand
CCAGCCGCCCGAACGCGCCCGCCCGCGCGAAGCGGCCGCTGGGAACGGCACGGTGGGTCACGTTGCCGGGCTTGTCGTCGTCATTTGCCATGCCCGGCATAGCGGCGGGGCCGTGCGTTGGTTCCGTCCTCACCCGCGCATGGCGACAGAGATGGCGGACCGGAAAGGATCAGGCCGTGCGCGCCTTTGCCAATCCGTCGCGACGCAGGGCCATGCCGGACGCCAGCCAGAGTGCTCCAGCGGCCATCAACCCCGCCACCTCGCCGCCCGTCGGAGCCTCGATGACAAAGCCCATGATTGCCGCGACGATCAGCACCGTTCCCAGCCCATAGAACGGACGGAAGCCTCCGGCGAACGCGATCGGCAGGAAATGCAGCCCGACCACCAGCGCCATCGACGGCAGAAGAAGATCGGGCCGATGCAGGTTCATGACGATATTGGCCGCCAGGAAAAGACCGACGCCTTCGCCGATACTGCTCCACAGGATGGCGCGTTCCTCGCCCGGCGTTGGCGTGATACCCTGGCCCGGCGCGCGGATCACATGGTGCGCGGCGATGCCGATCAGGATAAACCCCAGAAAGGGCAGGGCCAGCACGACGCCGTGAAGGTGCCATTGCCAATACAGCGTCATCGAGGCGAACACCGCGCCGAAGAAGCCCATGATCAGTGCGCCCCATGCCCCCACAGACGATATCCTTATCACGCCATGGCTCGATCCTAAGTCCGCCATCGGGATCGGTCGAGACATCGGATGACCTTCGCCCGGTACATCTTCGTCATGATGCCGTCAGGAATCGGCCGATACCGGTGATGTAGGCTTGTCCCGAACCATGCGAGGTCCGCATGGTCGAGGGGGAGTGTCGATGAGCCTTTTGTCTTCGATCGCGGCGCTGCTGCTGGCCGTTCAGGCGGCCCCCGCCCCTCCCGTCGCCAAGCCCCCGTCGCTCGACGAGCGGATGACGCCGCAGCTTCAGGCGGCCGCTCGGTCGGTGCGCGTGCACCAGCCCCAGGCGGCGATCGACATTCTGACCCCGGTCCTCGCCACCTATGACGCGGATCATGCCAACGAAACCCGGCGCATCTATTGCGGCATGTCGGTGCAGGAGACGCTGCTCTACCTGACGATGGCAGCCAGGGATAAGGTGGCGGCCGTGGCGGTGCCGCCCGGCTATTGCACCGCGCTCTATCTGAAGGGCTATGCGCTGGTCGATCTCGGCCGGGTGGTGGAGGCCAAGGCGATCTACGAACGGCTGCTGGTGCTGGCGCCGATGTATGCCCAGTACCAGACCGAATATGGCCAGCTAATCCGGCTGGAAAAGGACTGGCCGCGCATGTTGGCGATTTGCACCAAGGCGGGCGAGGCCGCGGGCATCGCCGATCCCGCGATCAGGCCGATCCAGCAGGGCGCGGCGCTGCGCTGCCAGGGCTATGCGCTGGTCGAGCTGCATCGTTATGACGAGGCGGAGAAGCGGTATCGCGACGCGCTGGCGCTGAATGCGAACGACGCCGTCGCGCAGCACGAACTCGGCTATATCACCCAGCAGCGCGCCGAGGCGAAGCCCGTGACGGACTGACGGCGTCGGGTCGCGCAACGGCGGGATCAGCCCGCGGCCATGACGATCCCCAGCGACGGCTCCATCGGCAGCCGGTCGGCGCTGGTGTCATGCACGCCGTTCTGGTCATCGGGGGCGGTGGTCAGGCCATAGGCGACGCCGCGCGCCGTCTGGCCGATCGCACCGTGCGACAGCAGGATGGTCGTGCGACCGGTCCGAACCGCGCCCGTCAGCGGCACGGCCTGCCCGTTGTCGGTGACCTGAAAGCCCAGGATATTGCTGGCGGGCGTGATATCGACGCCATCGGTCAGCGCCAGCGTCACCTCGGTCTGGCTGGTGCCGACCGCGCGCGCCGACACCAGACGGGGGCCGCGCGGGCCCGCCCGCCCCTGCAACCAGGCGAGCACCTGCGCAGCGAAGCGTTGCCCGGCGCGAATTTGCCCCTGCTCGGTCTGATGGGTGCCGTCGAAGACCGGCAGGTCGTAGGTGGCAAAGCCATAGCGGACATGGGCGTCGCCCAGCGCGACGGTCATCTCCGCCTGACGCTGGGTGCCCTGCATCCGCTGCTGGGCGGGATCGCCGGTCAGGACATTCTGCGACCCGCCGATGAAGACGGTTAGGTCGGGCAGCCCCGTCTCGCGGCGCAGGGCGGCGATCAGCGTGCGGATCAGCGCGAGCTGGGTGGCCAGGTCGCCGACCAGCCGGTCGGCCACGTCATTGCGCCCGACCTGCAGCAACAGGATGTCGACACCGCCGGCCGCGACGATGGCGCGGACCAAGTCGGCGCGCATCGAGGAGCCGGTCGCGGCCCATTGGACCAGCGTCGTCCCCCCCACCCCACCGCGCACGAAGCGCACCGCCCGCCCGGTCGCGGCGTTGATCGCGTTCCCCGCCGTCTTGCCGAACGCGCCCTTGGCGAGGGGCGCGAAATTGGTCCCGTCGCTGGTGGCGGTGACCGCCATGTTGGTCGCGGGCCCGTCGAAAAGCGACAGATAGAAAGCCGGGCTGCTCGAACCCGCAACCGCGATCGACAGCCGGTCGGCGACCAGCGTGTTCGGCCGGATCGGCGTCGGGGTTGGTGTCGGGGTTGGAACAGGGGATGGAGTCGGCGTCGGACCGGGTATCGGCCGGACCAGGTCCGACGAACTGCCGTCGGCGCAGGCCTGGATCAACGGCAGCACGATGGCACAGGCGGTCCCGGCCAGGACATTGCGGCGGGTCAGGAAAGGCGTATCGGTCACGAATCCACTCGGGGCGGATGAGGGGACGGGGATGGCCGCTCCGCCCGGCCATCCACCGAAGCACATCGACCGCCACCACCGCCATGGGATGCCATGGGGCGGGACGGCATCCGCGTCATGCCAAGGCCGATTAACCATAAATATAGATTAATTGTGACAGGCCGTCGTCATCTTGACGGGAGGGCGCGGCGCTGGACCGCCCAAAGCTCCCCCGCAAAGCGCACGATCCCACATTGCGCCGCCATCCGGCCCGGCGCATCATGGTGCCGGACGGTCCTGTCCCTCGGGTGATTCCCATGTCTCTTCTGCTGTGGCCTGCGCTTCTTCTCGCCAGCGTTCCGGGGGTGCCTGCCCCCGTTTCGGTGCCGATCGGCCATTTCCAGACCTGGCTGCCGTCGAGCCGGGCCCCGATCGCCTTCACCTCGAGCGGTGTGACGGTGGAGGTCGCGCCCCTGCCCTGCCCCGCGTACCCCGAGGGGGAAAGCTCCTGCCGCTGGGACGGCTATAACAACCAGGCGAAGGTCACGGTCCGCGCGGCCGGGATAGCACCGCTGTCCGTCACCACCGATCCCCGGAGCGGCTATGCCCGGATCGCGGTCGTGCGCTTCGGGCACGGCGATCCCCGTCCCGGCGTCATCGTCGAGAGCCAGTCGGGCGGATCGGCGGGCAATCTCAGTGTGCAGTTCCTGGCGCCGGACGGGCGCGACTACCGAGTCCTGTCCCTGGGGTCGCTCTCTGGCGGGCTATTGCAGGGCGAGATCGCCGACGAACCGCGCGACCTGTCGGGGGACGGCTTCCTCGATCTGTCTTTGCGGGACGGAGCCTTCGGCAACGTCTTCGGCTGCAACGCGTGCACCCCGCGCCCGCTCCGGCTGTTCGCGGTGAAGCGGGGCCGCGTGGTCGACGAAAGCCGCGATCCCGCGCTGCGCCCCGCCTTCGCGGTCGACATGGCGCTGCTGGAACCACACTGCCTGTCGAAGGAAACCTTTCGCAACGGCGCCTGCGCCGCCTATGTCGCCGACGCCGCCCGCGCAGGGCGGTTCCGCTCTGCCTGGGCGACGATGCTGGCGCACTACGAGCGGGACCGCGACCTTTGGCAGCCGAATAAGGGACCGCATTTCACGAGCTTCCCAGAGTCCCTCCGCGCCTTCCTGATCCGCACCGGCTATATCCTCCCCTCCCCTTCAGGGGAACTGCAGGGAGTGGGGCGTCCCCGCAGGCAGGACGCGGATGGAGAGGCCCCACCCCAACCCCTCCCCTGAAGGGGATTGTTGCAAAAGACCTGCGCGGGTGATTCATTATCGCAAGCTGGGGGGCGTTAGCGATGGATCAGGGTTGCTTGGTGGATGGGCTGGTGTCGCCGCGTCTGGGTCGCAATGTCCGGCTGGAGCGGTTGTCGCGGGAAGTGGACTGGGCCGATCTGGGGTCGCTGTTGTCGCCGCTGCGTGCCGAGCGGGGCGGTCGCCCGCCCTTTGATGCGCTGCTGATGGTCAAGGCGTTGGTGTTGCAGCGTATCCATGCGCTGTCGGACCATGGGCTGGAGGAAGCGCTGGACGACCGGGTGTCGTTTCGCCGCTTTGTCGGGCTGTCGCTGGAGGATACGCCGCCCGACCACAGCACCGTCTGCCGGTTCCGCAACCGGCTGCTGGAGGCGGGCCTGGGCGAGGCGTTGTTCGTCGCCTTCGAGCGGCAACTGGCCGTGCGTGGGCTGATCCTGAAACAGGGCACGATGGTCGACGCCTCGCTGGTGGCGACACCGTTCCGCCCAGGGTCGCGCGATGGTCGCCGGGCACCGGTCGACGGCGATGCGGCCAAT
>NZ_LDTF01000012.1 GCF_001477495.1 Sphingomonas yabuuchiae | reverse complement strand
CGGTTCCTCCGGCGGGGGTGGGGGTGGCGGCTCTTGCACGTCGAACGTGTTGAGCTTTTCGGTCGCCTTCTTCACGTACTGGTAAGCCAGCCCCGTGACGAAGGCATAGCCCAGGGCAGCATGGATGAGCACGACGATAACGATCGCGACCACCTTGCCCCCGGACATCTTCTGGTCAGTATAGGCCATTCAGCAACGAAACTCCTCAGTCTGCCAGTTTCGCCTCGCCGTAGCGTGGGGACGTGGGAAACTCCTGCCATGCTCTTTCGGCATGCGGCAGAGCCTTGGACCCTATCGTGACGGCTGGCGCGGTGCAATCAGTTTGTCGGACGTAATAAACGTACAACCTGCGCATGACGAAATTATTTCTGTACCGTTAATGAGCAAAGGAGTAGCGCGAAGCTATGAATCCCCTGTCCCACGCCATTCGCGCTGGCGCTTTGACGCTGTCGATTCCCCTGTTCGCCGCCGCCCTGCCCGCCCAGATGGTCACCGCGCCATCGGCCCGGCCGGGTGATTCGATGGTAGCGCAAACAGGACCGGGCTATGCCGACCTCGCCGATCTGGTGCTGTCGGCTCCGGTCATTGCCGATGTGACCATCCGATCGGCGACCGCGATCAAGGGCACGGAGGCCGCCGGAGTCGCCCCCGGCCATCAGCGATTCTACATAGAGGCCGATGTCGGCACCTTGATCCGCGGTGCGGGCGGCCTGCCCGCGCGGGTCGGCTATCTGTTCGATGCCGCCACCGATGCACGGGGCCGCGCGCTGAAGCTCAAGAAGATGCGCGTGCTGATCTACGCCCGCCGGGTGCCCAACGCCGCCGACCAGCTTCAGCTCGTGGCGCCCGATGCGCAACTGCCCTGGACGCCCGATACCGAACAGCGCAGCCGGACCATCGCGCGCGAGGCTCTGTCCGCCGACGCGCCGCCGGTCATCACCGGCGTCGGCAACGCCTTCTACGTGCCCGGCAGCCTGCCCGGCGAAGGCGAGACACAGATTTTCCTGACGACCGCCAACAACCGGCCCGTCTCGCTATCCGTGCTGCGGCGGCCGGGCGAGGAACGGCGCTATGCCGTGGCGCTGAGCGAGATCGTCGACGAATCCGCCGCCCCTCCGGCGCGCGATACGCTGCTCTGGTACCGGCTGGCCTGTGCCCTGCCGGAATCGCTGCCCGATCGCAGCACCGCCTCGCTGGGGCCGGAAAACGCCCAGGCGGCGCGCGAGGATTATCGGTTCATCCTGCAAAAGCTCGGCCAGTGCGGGCGCGAGCGTCAGATGCCGACGGCCAGCGACTGACCCGTGACCGCGTGCGCGGCGGCAAGATAATCGACCGCCGCCGCGACCGCTTTGTCCGCTGCCCCCTCGGCCGGGATCACCGCATTGATCCGCGCGCCCGGCGCCGCCGCGATGGCGAGCGGGGCGATCGCCGCCTCGACCATCGCCTGGGACAGCGCGTCGCGGCCGGGACGGACCACCAGCACCAGATCCTCGCCCGGATATCTGGCGACGACACCTGTGATATCGGCGTCGGGTGCCAGATCGACTCGCCGCGCCGTCATGCGCGTCAACGCCGGTGGCGGACCAGCGTGATGCCGATCGCCTCGCCATCCTCGGCGATGGCCAGCTTGACGATCTTCACCTGCACGCGGGTGACCCGCTTGTCCTGAAGGAACAGCGTGTCGCAGATATGGTCGGCAACCCCCTCGATCAGCGTGAAATGCACACCTTCGGGCAGCTGGGTCGCGGCATGTTTCAGGTCGAGATAGTTTTTGGACTCGGTCAGCGGGCTGTCGGGCGTGTAGCGCGCCGGACAGTCGAGATCGACGGTCAGCGAGATGCGCAGCGGCTGCGGCAGATGCGTTTCCTCGGAGTAGATGCCGGTCAGCACCTGGACTTCGAGGTCGTGGACTTCGAGCTGGAGACGGTCTTCCATTCCTGCGCCTGTAGCAGAGCGCACGCCGAAGGAAAGCTTGCATCCCCCCGCCGTCGCGCTAAGGGCGCGCGTCCCCCTCCCCGCACCACCGGACTTCGCCTCTTGACCGTGATGACCGCCCTTGTCCCGCTCGATGCGGTCGCGCCCGATGGGGTCGAGGCGCTGCTGGACCGCGCCTTCCCGCCCGGACGGCAGGCGCGCACCGCCTATAAGGTGCGGGGCAGCGTGCGGCCGATCGCCTCGCTGTGCTTCGCCGCGGTCGAGGAGGATCGGCTGATCGGTTCGATCCAGTGCTGGCCGGTTGCGCTGACCGGCGACGACGGCCGGGTGCACCCGATGGTCATGATCGGCCCGGTCGCGGTCGAACCGAAGCACCAGCAGGGCGGCATCGGGCGCGAACTGCTTCGCCATATGCTCGACGCCGCGGCGGCGAAGGGACTGGACCGCGCGATGATGCTGATCGGCGACCCGGAATATTATGGCCGCTTCTTCGGTTTCTCCGCCGATCGGACTGGCGACTGGCGGCTGCCCGGCCCGGTCGAGCGGCACCGGCTGCTGGCGCGGGGGCCGGACGTACCGGCGGTTGCGGGCATGCTGGGCCCCGATCCGGGGCAGGCGTGAAGCGCGCAGGTCTTTACCTGCCCGCCCCGCATCCCTAACTCGGACCCATCATGCCGATGGCACCGCCCCCCGATCTGTCCGCGCTGAGCCTGGCCGAAATCGTCCAGGCGATGGAGGCGCAGAAGCTGCCCCCCGTCTCGCAGTGGCATCCCAGCCATTGCGGCGACAGCGAGATGCGGATCGCGCGCGACGGCACATGGTTTCATCAGAACAGCCCGATCACCCGGCCCGCCATGGTCCGCCTGTTCTCCACCATCCTGCGGCGCGAGCCCGATGGCCGCCATGTGCTGGTCACACCGGTCGAAAAGCTAGACATCGCGGTTGAGGATGCGCCCTTCGTCGCCACCGCGCTGAAGATCGAAGGACAGGGCGAAAACGGTCGGCTGGTGTTCCAGCTCAACACCGGCGATCTGGTCGCGGCGGGGCCGGACCATGGCCTGCGCTTCGTCGAGGGCGAGGACGGCCCCCGCCCCTATCTCCATGTCCGGGACGGGCTGGAGGCGTTGATCGCGCGGCCGGTCTATTACGAACTGGCCGAACGCGCCCTGGCGGGCGAGGGTGAAGCGCCCGGCGTGTGGAGCGACGGCGTCTTCTTTCCCCTGACGGCATCACCGGCCGCATGACGCTGGCCGAAAGGCTGGCAGCGGCGATGGCGCGGATACCGGCGACCGACCTGCTGACCGGCGACGGTGTGGAGCCGCATGAGATCAGCGCGACGCCCACGGCCGCCGCGGTGCTGGTGCCCGTGACCGACCGCACCGAGCCGGGCGTGCTACTGACCCAGCGGACCGAAACCTTGCGCAACCATGCCGGGCAGATCGCCTTTCCGGGCGGCCGCGCCGATCCGGACGACTCCGATCTGGTCGCGACCGCCCTGCGTGAGGCGGAGGAGGAGATCGGTCTTCCTCCCGCCACCGTCACCGTTATCGGCCTGGCCGATCGCTATCGCACCGTCACCGGGTTCGAGGTGACGCCCATCGTCGGCGTCATCCCGCCCGATCTGACGCTGACCCCCGCCGAGGCGGAGGTGGCGGACCTGTTCGAGGTGCCGCTGTCCTTCCTGCTCGATCCTGCCCATCACCACCGGGTCAGCGCGCCGTGGCGCGGACGGACCCGCCATTTCTACGAGATAATATGGAACGACCGACGCATCTGGGGCGCGACTGCCGCGATGATCGTCAACCTGTCGCGGCGGATGCAATGGGCGGCATGACGCCCGGTACCGCGCCCTGGGCCGACCGCCCCGAACTGATCGCGCTGGCCGAGCGGCTGGAGGCGCGGTTCGTCGGTGGGGCGGTGCGCGACATGCTGCTGGGCCTGGCGGTCGCCGATATCGATCTGGCGACGCCGCTGTCGCCCGAGATGGTCATCGGCCGCGTGCGCGACAGCGGCTTCAAGCCGGTGCCGACCGGCATCGCGCATGGCACGATCACCGCCGTCCTGCCCGATGGCCCGATCGAGGTGACGACGCTGCGCCGCGACGTGTCGACCGATGGCCGCCATGCCGTCGTGGCCTTCACCGATGACTGGCGCGAGGATGCCGCGCGGCGCGACTTCACGATGAACGCGCTCTATGCCGATCCCGCGACCGGCGAGCTGTTCGACTATTTCGGCGGCCTGGACGATCTGAAGGCCGGGCGGGTGCGCTTCATCGGCGACCCGTTGCAGCGGATCGCCGAGGATCACTTGCGTATCCTGCGCTTCTTCCGCTTCCATGCGCGTTTCGGTGATGCGGTGGACGAGGCCGGGCTGGCCGCCTGTGCCGCGCGTGCCAACGACCTGATGGCATTGTCGCGCGAACGGATCGCGGCGGAGTTGCTGAAATTGCTGGTCGCCGCGCGCGCCGTGCCGGTCGTTGCGCTGATGGTCGAGCATGGCATCTTCCGCGCGGTCATCCCCGAAATCGATGCCGAGGGCGTGGAGCGGCTGACCCGGCTGGCCGAGCGTGAAGAGGCCGCCGGAATCGCGCCCGACGCGATCCGGCGACTCGCCGCCCTGCTGCCGCC
The DNA here is from genome assembly GCF_001477495.1 of Sphingomonas yabuuchiae. Taxonomy (GTDB): domain Bacteria; phylum Pseudomonadota; class Alphaproteobacteria; order Sphingomonadales; family Sphingomonadaceae; genus Sphingomonas; species Sphingomonas yabuuchiae_A. The sequence goes on along the minus strand of NZ_LDTF01000012.1, from coordinate 18,547 downwards.
GATGGCGGCCGAGAATGTCGGGGCGCGACTGAAACTGTCCAATAGCGACCGCAAGCGCCTGATCGCCGCGACCGCCGGGCCGGGCGAGGAGGGGCCACGGGCGCTCGCCTATCGCGCGGGGTTGGTGAGTGCCACCGACCGGCTGCTGCTGGCGGGCGAATCGATCGAGTCGATTCGCGACTGGACGCCCCCTGCCCTCCCCCTGACCGGCGGCGCGCTGGTCGAACGCGGTATCGGCAAGGGGCCGGACGTGGCGCGGCTGCTTCGCCGGATCGAGACACAATGGATCGCCGAGGGCTTCCCCGATGCCGAGCGCGTCGGCCGCATCGCCGATGAGGCGGTGGCTCAGGCCTGATCGGCGAGCATCGCCCAGGCGGCATCGGGATCGAGCGGGCGGGCGTAGTGATAGCCCTGTCCATGGCTGCATCCCAGGGCGGCCAGCGTCTGCCCCAGTTCGACCGTCTCGATTCCCTCGGCGGTGGTCTTCATGCCCAGCGCCTGCGCCAGGCCCAGGATCGCGCGGACGATCGCGATCTTGTCACGGTCGGCCAGCATCCCCGACACGAAGCTGCGGTCGATCTTCAATATGTCGATCGGCAGTTTCTGGAGATAGGCGAGGCTGGAATAGCCGGTGCCGAAATCGTCCATCGCGATGGTCGGACCGAGTTTCTTCAGCGCATTCATGATGGCGCTGACCCGGTCGGGATCGCCCACGATCGCGCTTTCGGTCAGCTCCAAGATCAGACGCTCGCCCGCCACGCCCGCCTTGGCCAGGGCCGATTCGATCAGCACGGGAATATCGTCGCGCTGCAACTGGATCGCCGAGACGTTGACCGACATGCGCACGCCGCAGTCCCCGCCCGCCCGCCGGTCCCATTCCGCCAGCTGGAGCAGCGCCTGATTCGCGGCCCAGCGGCCCAGTGGCACGATCAGCCCGGATTCTTCGGCGACAGGGATGAAATCGACCGGCGAATGGTCGCGCCCCTCGGCATCGCGCCACCGCGCCAGCGCCTCGAATGCGATGGCCCGGCCGGTGCTCAGGTCGCAGATCGGCTGATAGGCGAGGTGCAGTTCCTCCCGTTCGATCGCGCGGCGCAACGCGGTCTCCATCGCGAACTGCGCGCGCGCGATGGTGAAATGCTGGGGGTGGTAGACTTCGGTCCGGCCCGCCGCCTTGGCGTGCTTGACCGCGAACTGGGCATGCCGGATCAATTCCTCGGCCTCGTCGTCCAACCCTTCGTTGAAGGCGATGCCGACCGACGCCTCGACATTCACCTCATAATCGGTCAGCCGAAACGGCGAGCGCAGCGCCCGGTCGATCCGTTCGGCCAGGATATGGGCTTCCTCCTCGCTGCCGTCGATCATCATGAGGATACCGAATTCGTTGCCGCCGATCCGTCCGATCGAGTCGCGCGAGCGCAGCGCCCCCTTCAGGCGGCGCGCCACGGTAATGAGCAGTTCGTCGCCGACCAGCGAACCCATGCAGGCGTTCAGCCGGCCAAATCGATTGATGTCGATCACCAGCACCGCATGACGCTGGTTTCTGGCCATCATCGCCTCGATCAGGTCGCCGAAACCCTGTCGATTGGGCAGCCCGGTCAGGCTGTCGGTCATCATCTCGCGACGCAGGCTGCGTTCGGTGTGGTGCTGTGCGGTATGATCGACCAGCATCAGCACACAGCCTTCGCCATCCCCTTCGGCTGCGTGGGTCAGGGTCGCCTGGAAATAGCGGCAGTCGATAACGTCGCCGACGGCCAGCGGAAACTCGATCGAGGTCTGGTTCGACGCCAGGAATCCGTCGATTCGCTTGGCCACCTCGGCCAGCAGACCGGCCTGGGTCCGCGAGTCGTTCAGGGCGGCGCGGCGATAGGCATCGTTGCTGGCGGCCACGACCGGCACGCCCTTCTCGATCAGGATTTCGGCCGCCGGGATCGCCATGATGCTGATCGCGCACGACGTCAGCGACCCGAAATTCCGGTTCGAAGAGCGTTGCGGCGGATGAGCGATCGTTGCCATCACCCATCCGCGTAACCCGCGAACGTTAAGAGCGCCTAAAATTCCAAGAATTTTACGGTTAACGTCGTATCGCGGAGTCCCCGGCCTCGACCCAATCCGCGACCGCTTTGCCCCCACGGAAGGCTCTGAAGGCTACTCAATCGAATCGATTGTCGCGCGGGAAGCCGGTCGGAGGCATCCGCCCCGCCGCCCCGCGTGCGGTGCGCCAGGCCGACAGGTCGGACTCGGTCCGCACCCGCCCGGTATCGCCGCCCATCGGCCAGCTCAGCCCATCCTTGAAGACGAAGGTCGTCGCATCCGACAGTCCGCCGTCACGATAGCGCTGGAGCTGGACGCCGGTGCCGCGTGACAGCTCGACGAACTCGGTCAGCGGAAAAACCAGCAATTTGCGGTTGTCGCCGATCGCCGCGACATAATCGTCCTCGGCCCCGACCGGACGCATGACCTTCAACAGGGCCCCGGCGCGCGGGGTCAGCACGGTCTTTCCCTTTCGCGTCTCGGCAATGGTGTCGGCGGTCGGCACGATGAAGCCGCGCCCGTCCGACGCCGCGACCAGCAACTTGGCGGCGCGGCTGGCGGGCAGAAAACCGGCGATGCCGATCGACCCGTCCAGGTCGATCATCGCGCGCACCGGCTCGCCAAAGCCGCGCCCGCCGGGCAGCTTGTCCGCCGCCAGCGTGAAGAACCGCCCGTTCGCCGCCGCCAGCAACAGCTTGTCGGTGGTCTGGGCATGGAAGGCGAAGGCGGGGCCGTCGCCCTCCTTGAACTTGGCGGTGTCGGCCGAGGCAAGGTCGACATGCCCCTTCATCGCGCGGATCCAGCCGCGTTGCGACAGGATGACGGTGATCGGCTCGCGCTCGATCATCGCTTCCAAAGGAATGTCACGGGTCGGCGCGGCTTCCTCGATCTGCGTGCGGCGTGCGCCGAGGGCTGTCTCGGGACCATAGCGGTCACGGATCTTGCCCAGATCCTTCTTCATCCGCGTCCGCTGACGCTGTTCGGAGCCAAGCAAAAGAGTCAGCTGCTCGCGCTCCTTGTCGAGCTTGTCGCGCTCGCCACGAATCTCGAACTCCTCCAGCCGCCGCAGGGACCGCAGGCGCATGTTCAGGATCGCCTCGGCCTGCCGGTCGGTCAGGCGGAATTCCTCGATCATCACCGCCTTGGGCTCGTCCTCGGTGCGGATGATCTCGATCACCCGGTCGAGGTTGAGATAGGCGACCAGATAGCCGTCGAGCAGCTCGATGCGGTCGGCGATCTTGCCTAGGCGGTGTTCGGAGCGGCGGCGCAGCACCACGAACTGATGCTCGACCCAGGCGGCCAGCGCCTCGCGCAGGGACATGACGCGCGGCGTGCGGTCCTTGTCGAGGACATTGAGGTTCAGGCTGACCCGCGTCTCCAGATCGGAGAAGCGGAACAGCCCGTCCATCAGCACCTGCGGATCGACGGTGCGCGCACGCGGTTCGAGAACGATGCGGACCTGCGCATCCGACTCGTCGCGCACATCGGCCAGGATCGGCAGCTTCTTGTCATTGATCAGCGTGGCGATCTGTTCGATCAGCTTGCCCTTGGCGACGCCGTAGGGGATCTCGCTGATGACGATCTGCCAGCCGCCGCCCTTCTCGCGTTCGATCTCCCAACGTGCGCGGACGCGGAAGCCGCCCCGCCCCGTGGTGTAGCTTTCGCGCAGGATCGCCGGCGCATCGACGACCATGCCGCCGGTCGGAAAGTCCGGCCCCTTGACCAGCGCCAGGATGGCGTCGTCATCGGCATCCGGCTGATCGACCAGCAGGATTGCGGCCTCCAGCAACTCGGCCGCGTTGTGCGGCGGGATGCTGGTCGCCATGCCGACCGCGATGCCGCTCGCGCCATTGGCCAGCAGGTTCGGGAACAGGCCGGGGAACAGCTCCGGCTCCTGTTCTTCGCCATTATAGGTCGGGCGATAGGCGACGGCGTCTTCGTCGAGGCCGTCCATCAGGTCGATCGCGACCTGGGTCAGCCGCGCCTCGGTGTAACGATAGGCGGCGGCATTATCGCCATCGATATTGCCGAAATTGCCCTGCCCGTCGACCAGCGGATAGCGCAGCGCGAAATCCTGCGCCAAGCGGACCATCGCGTCATAGACCGACTGGTCGCCATGCGGATGATATTTACCGATCACGTCGCCGACGACGCGCGCGCACTTCTTATAGCCCGAGGCCGGATCGAGCTTCAGCAGCCGCATCGCCCAGAGAAGCCGCCGGTGAACGGGTTTCAGCCCGTCACGCACATCGGGCAGTGAGCGCGCGGTGATCGTCGACAGCGCATAGACCAGATACCGCTCCGACAGAGCACTGTCGAAGGGGGCATCGAGGATGCCGACGGGAGGATTGTCGCGGAGATCTATCGCCATGGAGGCCGAGCTTCTAGCAAGCCCATGGTGGGGGGGCAATCCGCCAGATCAAATCGGGAACATCGGTGCTTCTGCGGGGGGGGGGGTACTGCTCCGCATTCCCACCCTGCCCAGCGCCGATCCTACAGTTCCAAAACCAACCCGCTTATCGAACCACGCTTTGCGCCAGCGCCGCCGATCGATCATATTTACTGCGAGATCGATCGACCCTACTCGCATCGCCAGACAGGCAGAGATGTTCACGATACCTGGGCCCTGATCCAATTCAGTCCAGCAATCTCACCGGCTTACATGAGCGAGTCCGTCATTTTTTGTAATATGATGTCCGCCTTTGCCTGCATATCATCCAATGCGAATGACTTGGAAATCAGGGAGACAGACAAGACTTTTTGTTTTCCTGTCCACATGTCTGTCACGCGCGAACCGGAACCCGGCAATGATACAAATGTCCGGGCCACAGCGCCGCCATTTACGACAGCGACGGTTTCGCTCGAAGCATGACCCACACTCAACTTACCCCCCGTCGGAAGCGATAGATCCATATAGGTTGCGACCAGCGTGAAGCCCGGGCACTTATACGTCGACACGACACCATTGAGACGCTGGGTTCCCGACACTTCATATCCCATGGGATGACTAACGACTGTGCGACATCCCGGGAACGGCTCGATATGCAGAATTGCCGGTCCCTCGGAGTACCCCGCTCGTCGAGCGTGATTGGCAAGCCGGAAATGTTCGGCCGTCACAGCAGCCTCGTCGACATCCGTCAGTCGCTTGGGTGGGATGGGGCGTGCAGCACTAGACGGCGCGTGCGGATGATTTTCAATCAAAGCCTGCCCCTTTGGAAAACCTTCCGCAGCCGATGCAATTGATGCCTGCATAAGCATGGCGGTAATAATAGTGATCATTATCATCCTCCCTGACACGTTGCAGCACGATTGATGCTCGCCCGGGTCGTTGCGCAGGACGCATTGCATGTTTGCAGTTGCGTCCCCACCGGCCATTGATGCGGATCAAAAAGTCCTATGTTTTGATTTAACACTTACACCGGAGCAGAAATTGCATTGGGTTTTCACCGATACGACACCACGCCCGGAATTCTGCCGGGTTGCCATCCCATCATATGTGACATTGATCCATTAGGATATTTCCATATCCCAAGCTCGATAATCGGTAGCATGACTTCTACCTGTCGTAATATCAGAGTCGAAATCAACGCCGTTCGTAAATGCATGATTTTGACCATGCGCAGAACCAGAACCACGCCCAATAACCGATAAAGCCGCAACCAAGGGTGGCAACCTCGTTACCCCACCATCCCCTTATTTCTCTGATGAAAATAATTTTATACAGCAACTAAATCAAGTCGACACTTCAGCATACCCAATACTAAACAGAATGCCCCCCTCAGATATCACTTGGTACTAACGCATTAATTACTTATAAAATTTTTATTTAAATATTTGCATGATTATGAATAGATAGTAGACTATGAATGGATTACCAAAATCGAGCCGCATCGCGCGGTCCTGATCGAGGTTCAGCCGCCGACAGCCCGAAAACGACAAAGCGGGCGCGATCGGATCGCACCCGCTTCGTTTGCGACAATGCCGGTCGACTCAGGCTTGGTTCGCCTGCGCCTGGGCCACATCCTGCTGGAAGTGATCCCCAGCCGCCACCGTGCAGTTCTGGAAGGCGACGGGGGTGAAGGTTTCGACCCCGGCGACATCCTCGTCGGTCTTCACCTTGCCATGCGGCCCACGGACGGGCTGGAAGGCGACGACCTCGGGACGGAAGGTGGCAAGGACATCCGCCGTATCGCGACAGGCGACCGTCCGCTCCGTGTTACCGTTCTTCACCACCGCGATGGCCTCCATGCCATTGGCGAGCGGGATACGGGCCTGCTCCCAGATTTGCGGCTGGTGCGCCGCATGCATTGGCCGCGCCACGGCAGTACCCGCCGTCAGCATCAGGGCTCCACCAACAACACCGATCATCAGCTTGTTCATGACTACCTCCTTTGCAAGCATAGCCTGAACCCGTGATCTGCCTCATCGGTTTCCGTTACTTTCCACCTTACAATTCTTTAATCCGCGCTCAAAAAACTGTTCATCATGTATTGCCGATTACGTCGACGGCATCCTCGGCGATGCTGTCCGCCACGGCATGCCTTTATGGCGCCCAACTCCATTGCGCCGCCGCGCCCCTTCCATTATAGGCCCCGCCATCCCGCCTCGGGCCTCAGCATGGGGGCGCCGGGGCTGTACTCATTTCAGGGGACCGCCGCATGGCTCGCCGCCGCCAAATCTACGAAGGCAAGGCCAAGATCCTGTACGAGGGCCCCGAGCCCGGCACGCTGATCCAGTATTTCAAGGACGACGCCACCGCGTTCAATGCCCAGAAGAAGGGCACGATCAACGGCAAGGGCGTGCTGAACAACCGTATTTCCGAGCATGTCTTCACCATGCTCGACCATATCGGCGTGCCGACCCACTTCATCCGCCGCCTGAACATGCGCGAGCAGCTGATCCGTCAGGTCGAGATCGTGCCGATCGAGGTCGTGGTGCGCAACGTCGCGGCTGGTTCGCTGTCCAAGCGGCTGGGCATCGAAGAGGGCGTGAAGCTGCCCCGCACGATCATCGAATATTATTACAAGGACGATGCGCTGGGCGACCCGATGGTCACCGACGAGCATATCGCCTGCTTCGGCTGGGCCAGCCAGGAAGAGATGCACGACATCGCCGACCTGGCGATCCGCGTGAACGACTTCCTGTCGGGCATGTTCGCCGCGATCGGCATCCGCCTGGTCGACTTCAAGCTGGAATTCGGCCGCATCTGGGACAATGATTTCGGTCGCATCATCCTGGCCGACGAGATCAGCCCTGATGGCTGCCGCCTGTGGGACATGACCACCAACGAGAAGCTGGACAAGGATCGTTTCCGCCGGGATCTCGGCGGCGAGGTCGAGGCCTATCAGGAAGTGGCGCGCCGTCTGGGCCTGCTGCCCGAGGGGGGCGACACCGCCGTCCTCGATCTGGAAGAACACCGCAAGAGCCGGGGCAAGTCATGAAGCTGAAGATTTTCGTCACCCTGAAGCCCGGCGTGCTCGACCCGCAGGGCAAGGCGATTCACCACGCACTGGAAAGCCTGGGCTTTGCGGGCGTGAACGACGTGCGCGCGGGCAAGCTGATCGAGCTGGAAGTCGCCGACGCGACCACCGACGCGCAGATCGACGAGATGTGCCGCCAGCTGCTCGCCAATACCGTCATCGAGAACTACCGGGTGGAGCGCGCCTGATGAAGACCGCAGTCATCGTCTTTCCGGGCTCGAACTGCGACCGCGACCTCGCCGTCGCGCTGGAGGCGGTGACGGGCGTCAAGCCGGCCATGGTCTGGCACGGCGACAGCGAACTGCCCGAGGGGCTGGGGCTGATCGGCGTGCCGGGCGGCTTCTCCTACGGCGATTACTTGCGCTGCGGCGCGATCGCGGCGCGGTCGCCGATCATGCGCGCGGTCGTGGAGTCGGCGAACAAGGGCACGCCGGTGTTCGGCGTGTGCAACGGCTTCCAGGTACTGGCCGAGACCGGCCTGCTGCCGGGCGCGCTGATGCGCAACCGCTCGCTCAACTTCGTGTGCCGCGACGTGAACCTGGAGGTGGCGAACACCGACAGCGCCTTCACCCGCCTGTACGAACAGGGCGAGACGATCCGTATCCCGGTCGCGCATCATGACGGCAACTACTTCGCCGACGCCGACACGCTCGACCGCCTGGAAGGCGAAGGCCGTGTGGCCTTCCGCTATGCCGAGGACGTTAACGGCTCGGCCCGGAACATCGCGGGCGTGCTGAACGAGAAGCGCAACGTGCTGGGCATGATGCCCCACCCCGAACGCCGCATCGAAGCCGCACACGGCGGCGACCATGGCCGCCGCTTGTTCGAGGGCCTGCTGGAGATGGTGGGGGCGTAACCCCACCCTCCGTTCAGCCTGAGCGAAGTCGAAGGCCACGGGATGAAATCCGAGAAGGGGAAGCGGGGGAACTCGCCTCCCCTTTTCTTTTGGGTTCACGCGAAGCCGCGACGGCGCGAAGAAGAAGAAGGCTGGTTCGCGCGGAGGCGCGGAGAACGCGGAGGGGTTCGCGTTTGGAAACGGCTTCCCGCCTCACTATGGCTGCTCAGGAAATATGGCAGCTGACGCTGCGTACGACCTCTCTGCGCCCTCCGCGCCTCCGCGCGAACCCAACTCAAACCCGCGCCCGGAACGGCGTGAAGTTGGTGTCCTCGTCGAACACATCCACCCCCTCGGCCCGCTTCAGCCAGCCGACGATCAGATAGGTCACCGGGGTCAACAGCACCTCCCAGCCGACCTTCAGCGCCCACTGCGTGAACAGCACCACGACCACCAGATGCGGCGTCCAGCCGACCGCGCCCCAAAAGGCCAGCGGATAGAAGATCAGGCTGTCCACCCCCTGCCCCACCAATGTCGAGCCGATGGTGCGCGACCACAGATGCCGCCCACCGGTCCAGACCTTCATCCGCGCCATCACATAGGCATTGGCGAACTCGCCCGCCCAGAAGGCGCAGACACTGGCCAGCACGATGCGCGGCACCTGGCCGAAGATCACCTCATAGGCGGCCTGGTTGGTCCAGGTCGGTGCCGGAGGAAGCGCCACGACGACAAAGCTCATGAACGCCATGAACAGCACCGCCGCCGTCCCCGCCCAGATCACGCGGCGCGCGCGGGCATAGCCATAGACCTCGGTCAACACGTCGCCGATGACATAGCTGAGCGGAAAGAACAGGATGCCCGCCCCGAACGGCCACTGACCGACCAGCGGCAGGTCGATCACCGCCACCTTGCCCGCGCCGATGACGTTGGACAGCAGCAGGATGGTCACGAACGCCGCCATGACGAAGTCGAACCAGCGAAACGCACCGCGTTCCATGTCGCGGTCCGCCACCACCCGTTCCACGCCCATACCGATCCCCTTCATCGTAAGCGGCGACATTTATCGCCATTCCCAACCCAAGCAAACCACGCTAGGGACACCGCCATCCGCGCGTCCGTAGCTCAGTTGGATAGAGCAAGGAGCTTCTACCTCCTCGGTCGGGGGTTCGAATCCCTCCGGGCGCGCCAATCGTCATCCATCATCGGACGAATCCTGACGGGAGGGCGACGCGCACCCTCCCCGGATGGCCGTCACCAGCGCGTGCGCAGGGTCATGCCATAGGTGCGCGGTTCGGCCAGGAAGGATCCGAACAGCGTGTTGGCGGTCGCATAGGTCGGCGCGCCGAAACGCTGGACCTGCGACAGGCTTCCCGAGCCCTGGAAGGGCATGTTGAAGGCGACCTGCTGATAGTTGGTGTTGAGGATGTTCTGGCCCCAGAATTCCAGCGCCCAGCGCTGGTCCTTGCCGTGCAGGCCGATGCGCGCATTCATCAGGAAGAACCCGTCCTGCTTCTTTTCGATGAACAGGTCGGAGCCGGTATTATAGTCGCTGGTCATGCGGCCATCGACATAGAACAACGCCGTCAGCCCGGTCCCGGCGATCTGCGGCGTCCAGCTGGCTGAGCTGGTCACGACATGGCGCGGCGCATTCGACATCATGCTGCCGGGCAGCAGGAACAGCGCGTTGCTGAGCGGCTCGCCCGCGTCGCTGCCGACCAGATTGCGGGCATAGTTGGTATGGGCATAGGTATAGCCCAGGTTGACGATGACGTCGGGTACGGGGAACAGGCCCGCTTCCAGTTCGATCCCCTGCGTCACCACGCCGGCCTTCACCTTGCCGGTGCACCGCCCCGTATTGAGCGAATCGTCGCGGTCCGCCCCGCCCAGGTCGCTGCCGCACGCACTGATATTCTGGACGATATAGCCGGTGCCGTTGAAGGTGTTGAGCTGGAAGTTCTTGAACTCCGAGCGGAAGGCGGCGGCATTCAACGTGAAGGTGCGCGAAGTGAACTTCACGCCCAGTTCATAGGCGTTCACCGTTTCGGGGTCGAAGCGCAAATTGGTGACCGACGCCGCCGTCGGCGTCCCGAACACGTTCGGGGTCAGGTCCGACCGCTCCAGATTATAGCCGCCCGCCTTGTAGCCGCGCGCATAGGACCCATAGACCAGCGTGCTGGCCACGGGCTTCCACGACACCACGGCCGTGCCGGTGAACTGCCCCTCGCGGATCGAGTCGGATAGCGGCAGCGCGGTCAGTGCGGACGAGGAATTGCCGTTGCAGCTCAACGTCACGATGCCCCCCGCCAGATTGGCCAGCGTGGCGTTGCCGCTCTGCAGGAACGGGCGAAGCGCGGCCTGTTGCAACGGGCAGGCGGTGTTGTTGTTCTCGAAGCTCGCGCGCAGCGTCTTGCGTTCGTTGGTGTAGCGAAGGCCGCCGGTCAGGCTCAGCGTGTCGGTGACGCGGAAGATATTGTGGGTGAAGAAGGCATAGTTGGTGCTGGTCTGGTCATAGAGATCGCGCAGCGCGCCGACATTGTTGATCGTGCTCAGCCGGTCGATCGTCCCGACCAGCGTCGGACCCAATGCGCCGGTCAGGACGGCACGCCCCGCCGCGCTGAGGCAGCCCGGATTGGCGGGGTTCTGCAAGGCTGCCGTCGGATTGATCGTCGCGACGACGCGGCAGGCGGCGAACGCGCCATATTGCGAGCCGAAGATCAGATTGTCCGACACCTGAAGGTCTTCGTGCGCGAAATAGCCGCCGACCAGCCAGTCGAGGCGGTTGTTCAGGATCGAGCCGCTGAGCCGCGTTTCCTGGGTGAAGGTCTTGAACCGGCGATAGGCCAGGCCGTTGTTCGGGCGATCGATGATGTCGACATTGCTGTAATCGACATCGCCCGCGCCGCCCGCCTTGTACTCACGATAGGCGGAGATCGAGATCAGCTGGACCTTGCCGATGTCCCAGCCGACGCGCGCCGACACGCCATAATCGTCGGTCACGTTGGAATAGGCATGGCCCGGGGTCTGCGCGATCCGGCGGTTATAGGGATCGCCCGCGCTGGGCAGGATACCGCCCAGGCTGCGCAGGATATTGACCATACGGTTCTGCGGATTGATCGCCGCATCGCCCGGCACACCCGGCGTCGGATCGACCTTCTCGCGCGTGTCGATATAGACCGCGCCGCAGCACTTCTCGTCGCGGCGCGTATAATCGCCGATCAGGCGGATGGAGAAATCGTCCGTCGGCTTCCAGAATAGCTGGCCGCGCACGAACGCGCGGTTGCGGTCGTTATAGTCGGTCTTGTTGACGACGTCGTACAGAAAGCCGTCGCGCTTGTTGTAGACGCCGTCGATCCGGAAGGCGAGCGTGTCGCCGATCACCGGCCCGGTCACGCCGCCCGCGACGCGCACCGCGTTGTAATTGCCGTAGCTGACTTCGCCATAGCCGCCATATTTGAAGGCGGGATATTTGGTGTAGATGCTGATCGCCCCCGCCGAGGAATTGCGCCCCGACAAGGTGCCCTGCGGCCCGCGCAGAACCTCGATCCGCTCGACCTCGCCCAGATCGTTGAGGCCCGAGCCGGTGCGGCTGCGATAGACGCCGTCGATGAACACCGCGACCGAGCTTTCCAGGCCGGGATTGTCGCCCACCGTGCCGATGCCGCGAATCCGCGCCGTGGCATTCGCCTCCGAGCCGGTCGAGCTGACCAGCAGCGAGGGCGCCAGCTGGGTCATCTGGCGGATGTCGGTCGCGCCCGAATTCTGTAGCGCGACGGTGCCATAGGCGCTGACCGCGATCGGCACGCTCGACAGGCGCTGCGAACGGCGGGTGGCGGTGACGACGATGTCGCCGTTATTGGGCGACTGGGCCTCGGGCTTCTTCTCGTCCGGCTTGTCCTTCGGCGCGGGCGCGGGCGCCACCCCGCGCAAACCCTGGGCCGAAGCCGTTCCCGTTCCCGTCACCGCCAACGCCGCCGTCGATGCCAGCAGCAGACCCCATGATCGCATCAATCACTCCCCCGAACCCTATGTCGTTGATCCGGGGGCATAACGGAATAATCATACCGGCCGGTTAAGCCGGACGCCGCGGCAAAAATTTCCGGCCATTTCGGCCGTTCTCGGCGATGTCCGCCCTGCCCGTGCCTGAACCGGGGCCGCCTATTCGCCATTCCGGCCGACCGATGCTAACCTATTGATATGATGAAGAGTGAAATAAACCCGCGCGTCTTCTGGGGCGCCTCCGGGATCATCGCGCTATTGCTGGTGACGACGTTGGCCATGCCGGGGACGGCCGATGCCGCGTTCAAGGCGGCGCAGTCTTGGGCGATCGACACGTTCGGCTGGTTCTATATCTCGGCGGTCGCGGCGTTCTTGGTCGTGGTGCTGGCACTCGGCTTTGGCCCTGCGGGCAAGCTGAAGCTGGGGCCGGACGATGCCGAGCCGGATTTTCCCTATCTGTCGTGGCTGGCCATGTTGTTCGCGGCGGGCATGGGCATCGGCCTGATGTATTTCGCGGTGGCCGAGCCGATCCAGCATTATATCTCGCCCCCCGAAGCCCCCAGCGGCACCATCCTGGCCGCGCGCGAGGCGATGGCGATCACCTTCCACCATTACGGCGTCCATGCCTGGGCCATTTATGCGCTGGTCGGCCTGAGCCTGGCCTATTTCACCTATCGCAAGGATATGCCGCTGACCCTGCGGTCGGGCCTGTCGCCGATCCTGGGAAAGCGGATCAACGGACCCCTGGGCGATGCGATCGACATCTTCGCGGTGTGCGGCACGGTGTTCGGCGTCTCGACCTCGCTGGGCTTCGGCGTGTCGCAGATGACGGCGGGGCTGAATTACGAATATGGGCTGCCCGATACGCTGACGGTCAAGATCGCGGTCATCGTTCTGGTGATGGGTGCGGCGACCCTGTCGGTATTGAGCGGTGCGGACCGGGGCGTACGTCGCCTGTCGGAGCTGAACCTGGTACTGGCCGTCCTGCTGATGCTGTTCGTCATGGCGGTCGGCCCGACCCTGTTCCTGCTGCGCGCGCTGGTCCAGAATTTCGGCCTGTATCTCGATCATTTCGTCAAGCGCACCTTCACCCTCTACGCCTATGAGCCGCGCGCCTGGATGGCGGACTGGACGCTGTTCTATTGGGCGTGGTGGATCGCCTGGTCGCCGTTCGTCGGCATGTTCATCGCGCGCATCTCGCGCGGGCGGACGATCCGCGAGTTCGTGATCGGCGTGCTGTTCGTGCCGACCGCCTTCACCTTTTTGTGGATGACGGTGTTCGGCAACACCGCGATCTCGCTGGATCTCGGCGGCGCGCATGGCGGGATCGCCGATGCGGTGCAGGCGAATTTGTCGACTGCCCTGTTCAAGTTCCTGGAATATCTGCCCGCCGCCAGCGTCACCTCGACGCTTGCGATCATTCTCGTCGGGGTGTTCTTCGTGACATCGGCCGATTCCGGCGCGCTCGTCATCGACACGTTGGCCTCGGGCGGCACCGAGGAGACACCGCGCTGGCAGCGCATGTACTGGTGCGTGCTGCTGGGGGCCACCGCGACATTGCTGCTGGTCGCGGGCGGATTGGGGGCGTTGCAGTCGGCGACGCTGCTTGCCGCCCTTCCCTTCTGCTTCATCATGCTGTTGCTCGCCGTGGGGCTGGTGCGCCAGACCAATGCCGATCTGGCGGGCGTGACGCTGCCCGGTGACGGCCCGGCGATCAGCGAGCGGATCAAGCGCCTGATCGTGCCCGCCCGCCGCACCGACGTCCTGGCCCAGCTCCGCGCGCAGGGCGAACCCGCGCTGCAATCGGTGCTGGAGGCGCTGGAGGCCGAAGGCTGGACCGCCAGCCAGTTGGACAGCGGGGAGGATAAGGTCGAGCTGACCATCACCGCGCGCGACGGCCGCCCGTTCGTCTATCGCCTGTCCCCCCGCTCGCGCCCGCTGCCCGCCTATACCGCGCTGGAGGCGCCCGAGCGTCGCCGCAGCCTCGCCTGGATGCTGGCCGCACAGACCAATGGCGAAACGGGTTTCCGCGACCTGACCGGCTTTACCGTCGGGCAGATCGCGAACGATGTGCTGACTCAGCTGGAGCGCTGGCGGCTGGCCGAGGCGCATCGCAAGGACGGCTGATCCGGCGGAATTTGGGGCCGGGCGACTTTCGGGGTGCCCCCTGATCGCCCCCCGGCCTATGGCAGGCCCTGCATGTAAAGGTTCGTATTCATAATGATTTGGTTGGAAGCCCTGTTTCTGGGCCTGTTGCAGGGTATCACCGAGTTCCTGCCCGTATCGTCGAGCGCGCATCTGCGCATCGCGGGCAGCCTGCTCCCTTCCGGCAGCGATCCCGGCGCGGCCTTCACCGCCATCACCCAGATCGGCACCGAAGCGGCGGTGCTGCTCTATTTCCGCAAGGATATCTGGCGTATCGCCATGGCCTGGCTCGGCTCGGTGATCCGCCGTCCCGCCACCCTGTCGCCCGATGCCCGCATGGGCTGGCTGGTGATCCTGGGCACCCTGCCGATCGCGGTCCTGGGCCTGTTGTTCAAGCATCAGATCGAAGGGGGTTTGCGCGACCTGCGCATCACCGCGACGATGCTGATCGTCTTTGCGCTGGTGCTGGGCGCGGCCGACCGGATCGGGGCGAAGCGCAAGCCGCTCGAACGGCTGGGGTGGCGCGACGGCCTGATCCTGGGCTTTGCGCAGGCGATGGCGCTGGTCCCCGGCGTGTCGCGCTCGGGCGGGACGATCAGCGCGGGGCTGTTGCTGGGTTACACGCGGGAGGCGGCGGCGCGCTACTCCTTCCTGCTGGCAATCCCGGCGGTGCTGGCGTCGGGCCTGTTCGAACTCGCCGACAGTTGGGGGCGGTTCGGAACGTTCGGGCCGGGACCGACCTTGCTCGCCACGCTGGTCGCCTTTGCCAGCGGTTATGGCGTGATCATGGTCTTCCTTCGGCTGGTATCGACGCGCGGCTATTGGCCCTTCGTCATCTATCGCATCCTGGCAGGCGCGGCGGTCTTCGCGATGCTCGCCTGGAACGTCATTCCGGCGCGGTAAGCGGCTCCACCCAGTCACGGCGCAGATGCAGGCCTGCCAGTCCCACCAGCAGCGCCGCGACCGCGTAAAGGCCCAATCCGGCCAACATCGCATGGCGCAGCGCGTCGCTGCCATAGAGCGGCGTCAGCGCATCGGACAGCGCGCCCAGCGCATAGATGCCGCCGCCCAGCCCGATCAGATTGTTGATCAGCAGGAAGAGCGCTGCGGCCGTCGCACGCTCGG
The DNA here is from genome assembly GCF_001477495.1 of Sphingomonas yabuuchiae. Taxonomy (GTDB): domain Bacteria; phylum Pseudomonadota; class Alphaproteobacteria; order Sphingomonadales; family Sphingomonadaceae; genus Sphingomonas; species Sphingomonas yabuuchiae_A. Next base: position 2,932 of record NZ_LDTF01000012.1, on the reverse strand, counting down.
GCGGTGCCACAAGATGCTGCACCGCCGACAAGACCGGTCCCAGCCAAGCATAGGACAGCGCCTGGGGCAGCAGGAACAGGGCAAAAGCGATGCGCACATCCCCGCCATGGATGCCGCCCGCGAACAGCGGAATGCTGGCCAGATAGGCGATGGCCGGGACATAGCCGAACCATGCCCGATCGCGCGCGCCCAGCCGGTCGGCCAGCCAGCCGCCCGCCACGATGCCGCCGACGCCGCCGATCAGCAGCAGCCCCGCCAGGAAATGCGAGGTCGCGATCAGGTCCAGCCCGAAGCTGCGCCGCATTAGGCTGGGCAACCAGAAGGCCAGGCCATAGCCGATCATCGACCCGCTCGCCGCGCCGAAGGAGAGCAGCCAGAAGGACGGCTTGCCTGCCAGGCTACGCGCGACCGTAGCAAAGGCGGGCTTGCGCGCCATCGGGGCGGGCTTGGGCCGGTCGCGGACGATCAGCCGGACCAGCGGCCCGACCAGCATCCCGGCCAGCCCGACTGCGATAAAGGCCATGCGCCAGTCGATCCGCGCGGCGATATAGCCGCCCGCCAGCACACCCGCCGCCGAGCCCAGCGGAATGCCCAGCGAATAAAGGGAGAGCGCCAGTGCACGACGGCGCGGCGGGAACGAGTCGCTGATGATCGCATAGGACGGCGCGACGCCCCCCTGCCTCGCCGATGCCGACGCCCAGCCGCGCGAGGAATATCTGCCAGAAGCCGGTCGCCAGCCCGCACAGCGCGGTAAAACCGCTCCACAGCACCAGCGAGCCCGTGACGACCCAGCTCCGGCTCGTCCGGTCCGCCAGCCACGCCAGCGGCACGCCGAGCGTCGAATAGAGCAGCGCAAAGGCGATCCCGCCAAGCAGCCCCAATTGCCGGTCGCTCAGCCCCAGCTCCTGCTGGATCGGCGCGGCGAGGATCGCGAGAATCTGCCGGTCGACGAAGTTGAAGATATAGACGAGCAGCAGCATCGCCAGCACCAGCCGAGGGCGGGTGGATCGGGGTTTCAGTGCCATAAATCAGATTCCTCCCCTGTAAGGGAAGGGGGACCATGCGCAGCATGGTGGAGGGGTGTCCCGGTTCGTGGAGTCGGTTCGCCCTCGCCGATGGTAACACCCCTCCGTCAGGGCTGCGCCCTGCCACCTCCCCTTACAGGGGAGGAAAAAGCGCCCTTTACGACAGCGGTGCCTGGCGGCACCGAATAACCAAGCCGCAGCCCCGCCCTGCGGGGCCGCGAGCCTTGGTTATTCCCACTCGATCGTGCCGGGCGGCTTGCTGGTATAGTCGTACACGACGCGGTTGATGCCCTTCACCTCGTTGATGATCCGGGTCGTCACGCGCGGCAGGAAGTCGCCGGGGAAGTCGAAGGCCTGGGCGGTCATCCCGTCGACCGAGGTCACCGCGCGCAGCGCCAGCACCGAGTCATAGGTGCGGCCGTCGCCCATCACGCCGACCGAGCGCACCGGCAGCAGCACCGCGAACGCCTGCCAGATGGCGTCGTACAGACCCGCCTTGCGGATTTCCTCAAGGTAGATGGCATCCGCCTTGCGCAGGATGTCGCAACGCTCGCGCGTCACCTCGCCGGGGATACGGATCGCCAGGCCGGGTCCGGGGAACGGGTGGCGACCGACGAACACGTCCGGCAGGCCCAGTTCGCGACCCAGCACGCGGACTTCGTCCTTGAACAGCTCGCGCAGCGGCTCGACCAGCTTCATGTTCATGCGCGCCGGAAGGCCGCCGACATTGTGGTGGCTCTTGATCGTCACCGACGGACCGCCGGTGAAACTGACGCTCTCGATCACGTCGGGATAGAGCGTGCCCTGCGCCAGGAACTCGGCCCCCCCGATCTTCTTGGCCTCGGCCTCGAACACGTCGATGAAGGTCTTGCCGATGAACTTGCGCTTGGCTTCCGGGTCGGTGACGCCCGCCAGCCCGTCCATGAACAGGTCCTGCGCATCCACATGGACGAGCGGGATGTTGTAATGGCCGCGGAACAGGCTGACGACCTGTTCGGCCTCACCCTGGCGCAGGATGCCACCGTCGACGAACACGCAGGTCAGCTGGTCGCCGATCGCCTCATGGATCAGAAGTGCTGCGACCGACGAGTCGACCCCGCCCGACAGGCCGCAGATCACCCGGCCCTCACCCACCTGCTCGCGAATCTCGGCGATCTTGGCGGCGCGGAACTCGGCCATGGTCCAGTCGCCGGAGACCCCTGCGACATGGCGCACGAAATTGGCGATCAGCTTGGCGCCGTCGGGCGTGTGCACGACTTCGGGGTGGAACTGCATCGCATAGATGCGGCGCTCGTCATTGGCGATGATCGCATAGGGCGCGCCGGGGCTGGTCGCGACGACGCGGAAGCCCGGCGCCAGCGCCGTCACCTTGTCGCCATGGCTCATCCACACCTGATGCCGCTCGCCCGTCGCCCACAGGCCGTCGAACAGGGTGCATTCGCCCTCGACGGTGATGAACGCCTCGCCGAACTCGCCGCTGTCGCCCTTCTCGACCTTGCCGCCCAGCTGCTCGGTCAGCGCCTGCTGGCCATAGCAGATGCCCAGCATCGGCAGGCCGCTGTCGAGGATCGCCTGCGGAATGCGCGGGCTGTTCTCGTCGACGACCGAGGCGGGGCCGCCCGACAGGATGACGGCGGCGGGGTTGATCCGCGCGAACGCCTCGGCGGCGGATTGGAAGGGAACGATCTCGCTATAGACCCCCGCCTCGCGCACGCGGCGCGCGATGAGCTGGGTGACCTGGCTGCCGAAATCGACGATGAGGATGCTGTCCGGGTGCTCCATGGCGGTCCGATAGCGAGGTCTTTTGCGAAAAGCTACCGGCGCGGACGTGTTTTGCGGGGGGGTGGATGAGCGTCATGGAGCTGCCGTAGAAGGCCAAACGGCAATTCTTGGCACGCCCCTCCCGC
>NZ_LDTF01000119.1 GCF_001477495.1 Sphingomonas yabuuchiae | reverse complement strand
GATTTCGGCTACGCCCTGCTGCGCAAGAGTGCAAAGGGAAAGCAGAACCGCGTTGCCGATCTGGCCCGCGCCAAGCTGCAACCTAGCAAGCCGGCTGATACGGATTGGCTGGCAGATGGCCTGTGGCCGATCACCTGTACAATGCACCGCATCGTCACCGCGCCCGGTGTCGCGGTCGAGCCTGGCGCGCTCGAAACTATCTTCCAGGGGTATGACGCCAAAACGAGAGTGCACCAAAAGCTGCTGGCTGTCGTACTCACCATGCGGTTCCCACATAGCTGGCAACCCGCCGACATCCTGTCGCTGGTCGGCACGTACACACTGGAAAAGCTGGCGCTGCAACGCCGACTGACCAGCATGATTGTCGTGCATATGCCAGGTGACGAACTGTCCGCTCGCCGGCCTCACGCCCATGTCGTCTGCATGGCGCGCGTCCATCGCTCTTCTGGCTGGGGCGAGGTGCACCCTGATCTCGTCGCCAGAACCGCGCAGGCGCGATTCCAGCAGGAATGGGAGGGTTTCTACGACGTCTGG
>NZ_LDTF01000118.1 GCF_001477495.1 Sphingomonas yabuuchiae | reverse complement strand
CGAAGTCGAAGGCCAATGGACTAACGCTGCCCGAAAACCCAGCGAAAGAACCGCGGCACCGCTCCGTACCGCTCCATCCAGTCATAATAATCCCGGTACGCCGGATCGGCCGAAAGATGCCGCTCCTCGGTCCGCGCCCGCCAGCAATAGACTCCGTTGACGACACCGAGCAGCAGGCAACTGCGCGCCGCGTCCACCCAGGTCCCGGTCGACAGGATCGGGATCGTAGCGATCCACCAGAAGATGTTCTTCGACAAATAGGCCGGGTGCCGCGACACCGCATAGGGCCCGTGGGTCAGGATGCCCCGGTGCGTCAGGTTGGAAAAGCGGATGCCGAACGCCACGGTCGACCAGGCATAGATGGCGGTCAGCCCGACCAGCACCGCGCCGATCACCGCCAGCACCACCGGATGCCCGGCGAACCAATAGCTCCACTCGGCGGTCCCCGGTCGATAGTTGAGCGGGCCGTTATCGCCCATCAGGATCGTCGGCGGATAGCAGATCAGCGCCGCCGCCCAGGCC
>NZ_LDTF01000117.1 GCF_001477495.1 Sphingomonas yabuuchiae | reverse complement strand
GGCAAGGGCTATGCGTTCGAAGCGGCGACCGCCGCGCATCGCTGGATGGACGAGCATCATGCGCCGCCCGCGACCCAGTGCATCATCTCACCCGCCAATCTTGAATCGATCCGGCTGGCGGAGCGGCTGGGCTACGTCCTGCACGACCGGCCGACCTATCGGGGGGAGGCGCTGCGATTTGTTCGAACGCGCTGAACGTGGCCTTCGACGCCCCGCCACCTCCGATCCAACCCCGCTTACCTCCCCCCGCCCCCTCCCCATCCTCGCGTACACACGTAAGGGACGCAGTTTTACCACTCATGCAGCTTGTCATCGTCGAATCGCCCGCCAAGGCGAAGACCATCGAGAAATATCTGGGGTCGGATTACCGCGTCCTGGCGAGCTATGGTCACGTCCGCGACCTGCCGCCCAAGGACGGCTCGGTCGACCCCGACCAGAATTTCGCGATGGAGTGGGAGAATTACGCGGACAAGGCACGCCAGCTCAAGGCGATCGCCGACGAGGCGAAGAAGGCCGACCGCCTGATCCTGGCCACCGACCCTGATCGCGAGGGCGAGGCGATTTCGTGGCACGTGCAGGAGGTTCTGAAGAACCGCAAGGCGCTGCCCGACAATGTCGAGCGGGTGACGTTCAACGCGATCACCAAGCCCGCCATCCTGCACGCGATGCAGAATCCGCGCGAACTGGATACCGACCTGATCGACGCGTACCGGGCGCGCCGCGCGCTCGACTACCTGGTCGGCTTCACCCTGTCGCCGGTGCTGTGGCGCAAGCTGCCCGGTGCGAAGTCGGCAGGCCGCGTCCAGTCGGTGGCGCTGCGCCTGATCGTCGGGCGCGAACGCGAGATCGAGGCGTTCCGCCCGCAGGAATATTGGTCGGTGACGGCCGATATGGAGCAGGACGGCACGCCCTTCGTCGCGCGTCTGGTCCAGTGGGAGGGCAAGAAGCTCGACCGCCTGTCGATCGGCAATGAAGGCGACGCGACTCGCGCCAAGGCCGATGTCGAGGCGGGCCGTTTCCAGGTCCAGTCGGTCGAGACTAAGCCCGCGACGCGCAACCCGCCGCCGCCCTTCACCACCTCCACGCTGCAGCAGGAGGCCGCGCGCAAGCTGGGCTTCTCGGCCGATCACACGATGCGGATCGCGCAGCAGCTCTATGAGGACGGCGCGATCACGTACATGCGGACCGACGGCGTCCAGATGGACGGATCGGCCATCTCGGCGGCACGGAAAGCCGTGGCCGAGCGCTATGACGCGTCTTACGTCCCCGACAAGCCGCGCATGTACCAGTCCAAGGCGAAGAACGCCCAGGAAGCGCACGAGGCGATCCGACCGACCGACTTCTCGCGCGATCGTGCGGGTTCGGGCGATCATGGCCGGTTGTACGACCTGATCTGGAAGCGCGCGCTGGCGTCGCAAATGGCCTCGGCCCGGATGGAGCGCACCACCATCGACATGGCCGACGGCACCGGCCGCCATATCCTGCGTGCGACCGGCCAGGTCGTGCTCTTCCCCGGCTATCTGGCGCTGTACGAGGAAGGCCAGGACGACAGCCAGGACGAAGAGGCGCGCCGCCTCCCCCGCCTGCGCGAAGGCGATGCGCCTGCCAAGAAGGAGGTGAAGGCCGAGCAGCACTTCACCCAGCCGCCGCCGCGCTTCTCCGAGGCGTCGCTGGTCAAGCGGATGGAGGAACTGGGCATCGGGCGTCCGTCGACCTATGCCTCGATCATCAAGACGCTGAAGGACCGGGCCTATGTCCGCGTCGAGAAGAACCGCTTCTTCGCCGAGGAGAGCGGGCGGCTGGTGACGGCGTTCCTGGAGCGCTTCTTCGAGAAATATGTCGGCTACGACTATACCGCCGAGCTGGAAGAGGAGCTGGACGACGTGTCCGGTGGCCGTGCCCAGTGGCAGGCGGTGCTCGACGCCTTCTGGCGCGACTTCAAGCCGCGCACCTCGGAGGTGATGGAGCAGCAGCCCTCAGCGATCACCGCCGAACTGGATCAGTTCCTCGCGCCCTATCTCTTCCCCGAAAAGGCGGACGGGTCGGACCCGCGCCTCTGCCCCAATTGCGGCGAGGGCAAGCTGGCCCTTCGTGGTGGCCGATTCGGCGCGTTCATCGCGTGCTCCAACTATCCGGAGTGCAAATATACCCGCCGATTCGCGCAAGGCGGCGAAGGGGCTGGTGAAGATACCGGGCCGGAAACGCTGGGCCAGGACCCCGAAACCGGGCTGCCGGTCGAACGCAAGTCGGGGCGGTTCGGCCCCTATATCCAGCTGGGCGAAGGCAAGGACGCCAAGCGCGCTTCGATCCCCAAGGATGTCGATCTCGACCTGGAATGGGCATTGAAGTTGCTCAGCCTGCCGCGCACCATCGGCAACCACCCGGAAACGGGCGAGCCGATCACCGCCTCGATCGGGCGCTATGGCCCCTATCTGGCGCATAGCGGCAAATACGCACGCCTGACCTCGACCGCCGATGTGTTCGAGACGGGCATGAACGCCGCCGTGGTCAAGCTGGCCGAAGCGGCGGCGGGTGGCGGCCGCGCCGCGCGCGGCACCGCATCGCGCGAACCGCTGAAGGTGCTGGGCAAGCATCCGCGTACCGAGGCGGAGATCAAGCTGATGGAAGGGCGCTACGGCCCCTACGTCACCGATGGCGAGACGAATGCGACCATCCCCAAGACGGTCGACAAGGACCAGCTGACGCTGGAAGAAGCCGCACAACTGATCGACGCGCGGGCGGCGGCGGCTCCGACCCGCAAGAAACCGGCGAAGAAGGCGGCAGCGAAAAAGGCGCCTGCCAAGGCCAAGGCCACGGCCGACAAGAAGACCGCAGAGAAGAAGACACCCGCGAAAAAGGCACCTGCCAAGAAAGCCCCGGCAAAGAAGGCGAGCGAAGCCTGAGTCGAATATGATCCCGTGAGCTGATCCCGGCCCGCCCCGTCCGGGCGGATCAGCGCGCGGCGGTCAGCCTAACTCGGACGCGTGTATCCAGCGATTTCCGGCCAAACACGCAGCCGTTTGACATGTGAAGGGCATTCTCGGCGCCCGGGAAATGTCGCCCTTTCAGGATTTCGTCTGCTCCGCCAACGGCAAGAGCTTGTTGAAACCTCGGCGAAATAGCAGCGCGACTGCCAGTCCGATGATCCCAGCCAGTGACCGGCCATGGGAATTATTGGCCACTATCCAATGCGGCAAATTCGCATAACGTTCGAGCATGATCGTTACGGACAGGCTGACGGCTATCGTCACCCCAAGGTGAACGGCGAGACGCCAGAGGCTGATGGTCACCGTGCCAGCGGTTACGCCTTGTTCTTTCATGGCCCACACTATCCATCATCAGGACCAGCGATGGCCAGGCTGTGTTTAGCGGAGGATCAGGCGGCGCGCATGTGGGTCATGTTGCCGTGTAGGAAAGCGCGGGCCTGGCGCTGCGCCTCGGCGATTTCGCGCGCGGTCATGTCGCCGGCCACCTCGGCACGGGCGATCTGCGCTGGCAGGAAGCCTGCGACCGCCGCCAGATTGAACCACTTGTGCGCCTCGACCAGGTTCAGGCGCTTGCCCCCCGAGCCGGTCGAATAGGCGACCCCCAGGTCGTACATCGTCGCACCGTCGTCGGTCGCCACCTGGTCGGCGAACCGGCTTTCCATCAGGAATTGTGCGGATTTGCTGCTGTTGGCCATATCCTGCCCCTCTGTTCGGACGCCTCTGCGTCCGACTCTGGGTCTATGGCCAGAACGGTCACAAATTGGTTAACTCATGACAGGTCGGTGACAGCGATATTATCGATCAGTCTGGTCGATCCCATACGAGCAGCGGCCACCAGACGGCGCGGATGATCGTTGGTGCAATCGAGTGAAAGTGTTACCGCGTCGACCAGCTCGACATAATCGACCTCGAACCCGGCGGCGGTCAGGGTCGCGCGGGCATCGGCCAAAACGGTCGCTGCGTCCTCGCCCCGTCCGATGGCGCGCGCCGCCACGCCCAGCGCGCGCGGCAAGGCGACCGCCTTGGCCCGCTGTTCCTCGTCGAGATAGATGTTGCGCGACGAGAGCGCGAGGCCGTCATCGTCGCGCTGGGTCGGCACGCCGACCACGTCGATGGGGAAGTCGAGATCGGCGACCATGCGGCGGATCACCGCCAGCTGCTGGAAATCCTTTTCGCCGAAATAGGCCGCGTCGGGGCCGACCTGGTTGAACAGCTTGGCGACGACGGTGGCGACTCCGTCGAAATGACCGGGGCGCGATGCCCCCTCCAGCCCTTCGCTGACGCCGTCGACGCGGATCGCGGTCGCATGCCCCTCGGGATACATCACCTCGACGCCGGGCATCCACAGCAGGTCGCAGCCCGCCTCGGTCAGCATGCGGATGTCGGACTGCTCGCGCCGGGGGTAACGCCCCAGATCCTCGCCCGCGCCGAACTGCTTGGGGTTGACGAAGATCGACGCCACCACCTTGGTGCCCGGCCGCTTCGCCGCTTCGACGAGCGCGATATGCCCGGCATGGAGCGCGCCCATGGTCGGCACCAGCGCCACGCGCGCGCCCTCGGCACGCAGAGCGGCGAGTGCCTCGACCAAGGCTTCGCGATCCCGAATGACTTGCACTGATTTTACCCCTCGTTCCCCACGCCGAGGGCTTCTATGTAGGGTGGCAACGGGGATCAATAAGGAAGCGACGAGTTGCCGGAACGGCTATCTTCAACGCACGTGATTGTCTTTGCCAATGAAAAAGGTGGCACCGGCAAATCGACGACGGCGGTTCATGTGGCGATCGCGCTGGCCGCCAAGGGCGCCCGTGTGGCGTGCCTCGATCTGGATCATCGCCAGCGGACGGTGGGCCGCTATCTCGACAACCGAGCGGAGACGATCAAGCGCACCGGGCACAAGCTGCCCATGCCGGTCCATGCGACTCACACCAGCCAGACCGAGGAGGGATTCGAGGAGCTCTGGTTCGGACTGTCGCAGGATGCCGATTTCCTGATCGTCGACACGCCGGGCCGCGACGATCATTTCGCGCGGACGGCGGCGGCCTTGTCCAACACGCTGGTCACGCCGATGAACGACAGTTTCGTCGACTTCGACCTGATCGGCCAGGTGGACCCGGAGACGTTCCAGGTGACGCGTCCCAGCTTCTATTCGGAGCTGATCTGGGATGCGCGCAAGCAGCGGGCTCGCGCCGACGGCACCACCATCGACTGGGTCGTGCTGCGCAACAGGTTGCAGCATATCGAGGCGCGCAACATGCGCCGCGTGTCGGATGCGTTGACCGACCTGTCGCGCCGCGTCGGCTTTCGCGTCATCCCCGGCCTGGGCGAGCGCGTCATCTATCGTGAGATGTTCCCCAACGGCCTGACCATGATCGATGCCAAGGAATTCGGTGCGATGGGGCTGGGCCATGTCGCCGCGCGGCAGGAACTGCGCGAGATGATGGCCGCGCTGCAACTGCCCGAGGCGGGAGCGGAAGTGAGCGCCAAAGAGGCAAACGCCGCCGCGTGATGGGGGCCGCATGAAATGGCTGATCGCGCTGGCGGTCATCTGGCTGGTGTGGCGCTATATGCCGCGCCCGGCCAAGCCGAAACCCGCGCCCCGGCTGCCGCGTGACGAGGCGGACGCGCTGGCGATCCTCGACCTGCCGCCGGGGGCCGATGTCGAGGCGATCCGCCAGGCGCATCGCCGCCTGATCGGGCAGGTCCATCCCGATCGCGGCGGCTCGGCCGATCTGACGCGGCGAGTGAACGCCGCGCGCGACCTGTTGCTGGCACGCCGTGATGCCTGATCCTGGGGCCGAGCGGGCCGCCGCGATCCACCCCAGCGCCTGCCGCGAATATGACGTGCGCGGCACCGTGCCAGAGACGCTGGACGATAGCGCGGCCTATGCGGTCGGACGTGGCTTCGCCACGCGGGTGCGGCGGGCAGGTGGCACCCGTGTCGTCGTCGGGCGCGACGGGCGGCTGAGTTCCCCCATGCTGGAAGCCGCACTGGTCGAAGGGCTGACCGACAGCGGTGTCGACGTCATACGCATCGGCCTGGGCCCCACGCCGATGGTCTATTTCGCCGAGGCGACCCTAGGTGTGGACGGCGCCGTACAGGTAACGGGCAGCCATAATCCCCGCGACGACAACGGCTTCAAGATGGTGCTGCGCCATCGCCCCTTTTTCGGCGAGGACGTGCAGGACCTGGCACGCATGGCGGCGACGCGCGACTGGACCGAGGGCGCGGGGAGCGTCACGCAGGTCGACATTCTCGACGCCTATGTCGACCGGCTGCTGGCGGGTTATGCGGGCGGCGAATACCGCATCGGCTGGGACTGTGGCAGCGGCGCGTCGGGTCCCGTCGTCGAAAAGCTGGTCCAGCGCCTGCCGGGTGAGCATCATACGCTGTTCACCGATGTGGATGGTCATTTCCCGCATCATCACCCCGATCCGACGGTCGAGGCCAATCTAGACGCGCTGAAGCGGCTCGTGGCGGACAAGAAGCTCGATTTCGGATTCGCTTTCGACGGCGACGGGGATCGGATCGGCGCGATCGACGGACAGGGCCGGGTGATCTGGGGCGACCAGATCTTGATGCTGCTGGCGGGCCCTGCCCTGGCCGAACATCCGGGCGCGCCGATCGTCGCGGACGTGAAGGCCAGCCAGGCGCTGTTCGACCATATCGAGGCGCTGGGCGGTCGGCCGGTCATGTGGAAGACCGGCCACAGCCTGATGAAGACCAAGATGCTGGAAACCGCCGCCCCGCTGGGTGGTGAGATGTCGGGGCATATGTTCTTCGCGGGCGAGTGGTATGGATTCGACGATGCCCATTACGCGGCGATCCGGCTGATCCGCGCCGCCCACCTGGCGGGTCGTTCGATGACAGAACTGCGCGGGGCGATGCCCGCGATGGTCGATATTCCCGAGACGCGGATCATGGTGGCCGACGCGGACAAGTTCGCCATCGTCGACCGGGTGGCGGCGGCGCTGGCTCGGCATGGCGCCGAGGTCAACGACACCGATGGCGTCCGGGTGCGGACGGCCGATGGCTGGTGGCTGTTGCGGGCGTCCAATACGCAGGCGGCACTGACCGTGCGCGCAGAAGCCGGGGATCGCGCCGGACTGGAGCGGGTTTTGGCGGAGCTGGACGGCTATCTGGCGGCGCAGGGGGTACGCCGGTAGCGTCGGGGCATGGGCTTCGACTTCGCTCAGCCTGAACGGAAGGCAGGACAGATTCCCCAAACCCGTTCAGCTTGAGCGAAGTCGAAGGCCAAGGGAAACCCTCTCCCAAGGGCTCCCCAAGGCCGATCAGATATCCCCGATCATCTCCGACAGAACCTCCAGGCACGACACGCCCAGCTTCGCCGAGCGCTCGCCGGACCAGCCATGGACGCGGTCCGGGTTCGGGGCATGATCCTTGAACGGCATTTCCAGCGTCACCGACACCGCGCCGAACCGCTCGGCAAGCTGGTTGGTCGACATGGCCAGGTTCGCATTGCCCGCGCTCGACTTCTCATAACCCATCTGGGTCTGGAAATCGGGCGTGTGCGCGGCGAGTCGGCGGCCGAACTCGTAGAATTTCGCGCCATGTTCCTCGGTCCAACTGGGAATCCCCTCGAACCCGGCAATGAAGTTCGCCGGGATCGCCTCGTCACCATGCGCGTCGATCGCGAAGTCGACGCCGGTCTGGTCCATGCGGTTGCGCACACAGAGCACTTCGGGGCTGCGCTCGGGGGTCGGGTCGTGCCATTCGCGGTTGAGGTTCACCCCCGCCGCATTGGTGCGCAGATGCCCGCGCCGCGTGCCATCGGGGTTCATATTGGGCACGACATGGACCGTCGCCGCCGCCAGCAGCGACTCGGCCGCCGGGCTGGTCAGCCAGTCGAGCGCGCCCTCCATCCACCATTCGGCCATCGATTCGCCCGGATGCTGGCGGGCATAGAGCCATATCTGCTTCGCGCCCGAGCCGAGGCGGAAATAGTCGATCGGCTGGCCGTCCAGCGTCTGGCCGATCTCTTCGTGATGGACGCCCTTTGCCGCGATTCGCGCGACCAGATCATGGTGACGCTCCATCGTATAGGGCTCGAAATAGGCGAACCAGGCGACGTCCGACTCGCCCGTCCACTGCCATTCCAGCACGCCGTCCGAATAACGGGTCGGCGTCATCCGCCATTCCCGCCGGTCGGTCGAGGCACGGACCTGATAGTTCGGCCAGCCATCGGGAAAGGCCGAATCCGCTCCGTTCAGGATGCGGAAGGTCAGTGTCCGGCCCTTCGCACCCCCGACCCGGAAATAGAACCACTGGTAGAAGTCGGAATCCTTGTCCCTGATGATCTCCAGGTCGACCCGGTCGCCCTCGACGCCGACGACGCGGATATTGCCGCCGTCGAAGGATGCGTTGATGGTCAGCGTCATCGTCTTACTTCACCTCGATCGTGCGGCCCGATTCGCCGGGGAATTTGGTGAACAGCGCATCGGCGAGCTTGGCGGCCTGCGCCTGCGCGTCCAGCTTGGCGAGGGCCTGAACCGGCGCGATGTTGCGCGCGCTGCCTTCCCAGATGGGCGACTGGTCGACGCGGCGCTTGATCTGGACCGACAACTCGGTGCCGATGATCTCCTGCGGCTGGCTCTTGCCGATCGGAAAGCTCAGCCCCCCGCCTGTCTCTTATCCCCATCTGACGCTGCCGACGAAGAGGCTTATTTACGACTCGGTTGTACCCCG
>NZ_LDTF01000116.1 GCF_001477495.1 Sphingomonas yabuuchiae | reverse complement strand
CTCCCGCAGGCGGGAGGGGTCGGGGGAGGGCAAGACGCCTCGCAGAGACCGTCGCGGCCGATCAACACTAGAAACAACCCGATGATCTTCCCCCCCACCACCTGCTCCCGCCTGATCGTCAAGGTCGGCTCCGCCCTCCTCGTCACGCCTGAGGGCGAAGTGCGTCGCGACTGGCTGACCGGCCTCGTAGCCGACATCGCCGCGCGAGTGAGCGCCGGGCAGCAGATCGCGATCGTCTCCTCCGGCGCGATCGCACTGGGCGCGCGTCGCCTGGGCCTGCCCAAGGGGGGCCGTGCGAGCCTGGAGGACGCGCAGGCCGCCGCCGCCACCGGCCAGATCGCGCTCAGCCAGGCCTGGGCGGAACTGCTGCATTCCGAAAACCTCACCGCCGCGCAGATGCTGGTGACGCTCGACGATCTGGAGGATCGCCGCCGTTACCTGAACGCCGCCGCGACGCTGAACCGCCTGCTGGGTCTGGGCGTGGTGCCGGTCATCAACGAGAATGACAGCGTCGCCACCGAGGAAATCCGCTTCGGCGACAACGACCGGCTCGCCGCGCGCGTGGGACAGGCGGCGGGCGCGAACGGCGTGCTGCTGCTCTCCGATGTGGATGGCCTTTACGACAGCAACCCGCACACCAACCCGGAGGCGCGCCATATCGAGCGGGTCGAGCGGATCGACGCGGTCCACGGCATGGCCGATGGCGGCTCCGCTTCGGGCATGGGATCGGGCGGCATGGTGTCGAAGATCGCCGCCGCCCGCATCGCGGTGAGCGCGGGCGCGCATCTCGCCATCGCATCGGGGCGCATCGACCATCCGCTGTCCACGCCTGCCCGCCATACCATCTTCGTCGCCGAAAAGAGCGCGCCCGCCCGCAAGGCATGGCTGGCAGGCGGGCTGACCGCGCGCGGCGCGATCACGGTCGATGCAGGCGCGGCCAAGGCGCTGGCCGAGGGCAACAGCCTGCTCGCGGCGGGCGCGACCGCCGTCCAGGGGCATTTCGCACGCGGCGATCTCGTCACCGTCGAGGGGCCGAACGGCACCATCGCGCGGGGCCTCAGCGAATATGATTCGACCGAGGCGCGCGCGCTGGTCGGCACGCGTTCGGACCAGCAGGCCGATATATTGGGCCATGCGCCGCGCGCCGCACTGATCCATCGCAACCATCTGGCCCTGCTATGATCGTCGCGGTGACGGGAGCGACCGGATTCGTCGGTCGCGCGGTGGTGGAGCGTGCCGCCGGGTCGGGCCTGTGCTTGCGCGCGCTGACCCGCCGGGCCCAGCCTTCGCGCGCCGGGCTGACCTGGATCGCAGGCGCGCTCGACAAGCCCGAGAGTCTCGCCACGCTGGTCGAGGGCGCCGATGCCGTGCTGCACATTGCAGGCGTGGTGAACGCACCCGATCGCGAAGGCTTTGTCGCGGGTAATATCGACGGCACCCGCGCAATGGTCGAGGCGGCGAAGGCGGCGGGCATCCGGCGCTTCGTCCATGTCTCGTCGCTGTCGGCGCGAGAGCCCGACCTGTCCGTCTATGGCTGGTCCAAGCGCCAGGCCGAGGATGTGGTGACGGACAGCGGCCTCGACTGGACCATCGTCCGGCCGAGCGGCATCTACGGCCCGCACGATACCGAATGGCTCGACGTGTTCCGCACCGCGAAGCTCGGCCTCGCCTTCATGCCGCCGCCGGGCAAGCTGTCGCTGATCGCGGTCGAGGATTTCGCGCGCCTGCTGACCACGCTGGTCGCCACCGATGGCCCGCGCGCCGTGCTGGAGGTCGATGACGGGCAGGTCCTGACCCATGCCGAACTCGCCCAGGCCATGGGTGCGGCGGTCGGGCGGCGGGTGATGACGCTGCATCTGCCCAAGGGACTGCTGAGCCTGGGGGCGAAGATCGATCGAAAGCTGCGCGGGCCGGGCGCCAAGCTGACCGCCGACCGGGTCGGCTATCTCTGCCACCCCGACTGGACCGCCGACCCTGCCCTGCGTCCCGACCCGGCGCTGTGGGAACCCGTCATACCGCTCGCCAAGGGGCTGGCGGATACGGCACGGTGGTATCGCGCCAACGGCTTGCTATAGCAGCGAACAGAGAGGCGGTCGAAAAGCCGCCGCATTTGGGTGCCACTGGGCGCCCGACTGAAAGGATCATCATGAGCGACCGCCAAGCCATTTTCGACACCGTCGCGGCCCAGATCGCGCCCTTCAACAAGAAGGGCGTGGCGCTGACCGAGGCGACGACCTTCCAGGGCGACCTGGAGTGGGACAGCCTGACCGTGATGGATTTCGTCGCCGCGATCGAGGACGAGTTCGACATCATCATCACGATGAACATGCAGGCCGAGATCGAGAATGTCGGCCAGCTGGTCGACGCGATCGAAAAGCTGAAGCAAGCCTGATCGCCTTCAAACGGACACCGACATGACCGAAGCCGCTGCCCAGCCCCACGCCCTTCCGCCCCAAAGCTTTTCTGGCGACGCGCCCGAAATCGCGCCTGAGCGCGACCTGCTTTCCAAGTTCGACGGCCTGATCGCCGAGCGGCAGGCGCTGCTCGACTCGGGCGTCACCGATCCCTTCGCGATCGTGATGGAACAGGTGAAGTCGCCGACCGAGGCGGTGATCCGCGGCAAGGATACGATCCTGCTCGGCACCTATAATTATATGGGCATGACCTTCGACGCCGACGTCATCGCGGCGGGCAAGGACGCGCTGGAGAAGTTCGGCTCGGGCACCAACGGCAGCCGGATGCTCAACGGCACCTTCCACGACCATATGGAAGTCGAACAGGCGCTGCGCGACTTCTATGGCATGACCGGCGCGATCGTCTTTTCGACCGGGTACATGGCGAACCTGGGCATCATCTCGACGCTGGCGGGCAAGGGGGAGTATGTCATCCTCGACGCCGACAGTCATGCGTCCATCTATGACGGCTGCCAGCAGGGCAATGCCGAGATCGTCCGCTTCCGCCACAATTCGGTCGAGGACCTCGACAAGCGGCTCGGTCGCCTGCCGAAGGAGCCTGCCAAGCTGGTCGTGCTGGAGGGCGTCTATTCGATGCTGGGCGACATCGCCCCGCTGAAGGAGATGGTCGCCGTTGCAAAGAAGCACGGCGCGATGGTGCTGGTCGACGAAGCGCATTCGATGGGCTTTTTCGGCCCCAACGGGCGCGGCGTGTACGAGGCGCAGGGGCTGGAAGGTCAGGTCGACTTCGTCGTCGGCACCTTCTCCAAGTCGGTGGGCACGGTCGGCGGCTTCGTCGTGTCCAACCATCCGAAGTTCGAGGCGGTCCGCCTGGCCTGCCGCCCCTACATCTTCACCGCCTCGCTGCCGCCCTCGGTGGTCGCGACCGCGACGACCTCGATCCGCAAGCTGATGACCGCGCACGAAAAGCGTGAGCGGCTGTGGTCGAATGCGCGCGCGCTGCATGGCGGGCTCAAGGACATGGGCTTCCGCCTGGGCACGGAGAATTGCGACAGCGCCATCGTCGCGGTCATCCTGGACGACCAGGAACAGGCCGTCATCATGTGGCAGGCGCTGCTCGACGGCGGGCTGTATGTGAACATGGCGCGGCCGCCTGCGACCCCGGCGGGCACCTATCTGCTGCGCTGCTCGATCTGCGCCGAGCACACGCCCGAGCAGATCCAGACGGTGCTGGGCATGTTCCGCGCCGCGGGACAGGCGGTCGGCGTTCTATCCTGATCCCATGGCCGGGCCGAGCGCAAAGTCGGCCCGGCTTTGCAATATCCGACCGTCGAGGATAGCGTCGCGCCCGTGATGGATCAGGACGAGCTTGGCGGAGGAGGCCGGTGGCGGACCTTTGCGCTGATCGCCATGGCGGTGGCAGGCGCGGTGACGCTGGCCATGCTCGTCATCACGTTGGGCCACGCCAATCGCGAGCGCGACCGCGCGCTGGAGCGGCAAAGCCACAGCTATGACGTGATGATCGCCGCCCGCACGCTGGCGGGCACCATCGCCCGGTCCGAAGCGTCGCTGGGTCGCTACGTCATCTCTGGCGACCGCAAGCTGGGCCAGCTCTATCAGGATGATTGGACGACGGCGGGGATGCAGCTCAACCGGCTGGACCGGATGATCGAGGACCAGCGGCAACAACGCCTGATGGACCAGCTCCGTCAGGCTTACGGCGCGCGCGGCCGTGAATTGTCGACGATCGCGCTGTCGACCACCTATCACCTCAACCGTCAGGCCTATGGTCTCTATTACCAGGCCCGCCAGGCCGAGGCGCTGCTGAAGATCAACGATCTGCTCGCCCGGCTGACCGATGGCGAGCGGGTGCTCCTGCAACAGCGGTCCGAAGCCGCCGAGGAGACGATCCAGCACTCCAACCGGATCGCGGGCGGGTTGGTGGTATTCGGCATCGTGCTGGTGCTGGGCGGCATTGCCCTGGCCTGGATCATCGTCGGCGCGGTCAGCGAGCGGGCCAAGGCCCATGCCGAAGCGCGCGCCGAACGCGCCCGGGCCGAGGAACTGGCCAGCGCGGTCGAGGTCGCCACCGAAGAACTGAAGGTTCAGGAAGCCAAGCTGCGCCAAGCGCAGAAGATGGACGCACTGGGTCAGCTGACCGGCGGGATCGCGCATGATTTCAACAACATGCTCGCGGTCGTGCTGGGCGGACTGGAACTCGCGCGTCGAAGCAGGTCAGCGGACGATATGGCGCGCCATCTGGAAAGCGCGACCGAAGGCGCCCACCGCGCCGCCGCGCTGACCCGCCGCCTGCTCATGTTCAGCCGCGAAGAGGCGCTGGCCCCCGAAACGCTCGTGCCGCGTCGCCTGGTCGAAGGGATGCGCGACCTGCTCGACCGGACGCTGGGCGACGGGGTGAAGGTGACGATCCAGGACTGGACGACCGGATGGACGCTGTTCGGCGATCGTACCCAGATGGAAAATGCGATCCTGAACCTGGCGGTCAATGCCCGCGACGCGATGGACGGGCGCGGCGAGCTGACCATCCGCACCGCCGAGATGAAGATGGGGCCCCACGCCCTGCCGCGCGGCGAGGCGGGCGATTATGTCGTGCTGTCGGTCGCCGATACCGGCGAGGGCATGACGCCCGAGGTCATCGAACGCGTGTTCGAGCCCTTCTTCACCACCAAGCCCGCGGGCAAGGGCACCGGGCTGGGGCTCAGCCAGATTTTCGGGCTGGTCGGCCAGATGGGCGGCGACGTGACCATCCAGAGCGCCCCGGGCAAGGGCACGACGGTCAATCTCTATCTGCCCCGCCACTCGGCTCCCGCCCCGGCCCTGCCGGTCGAGTCCGCCCCGGTCGTGTCCGAGGCGGGGGCGGAGGCGAACGACGCGCTTCGCATCCTCCTGGTCGAAGACGATCCCCGCGTGCTGGCCGCGACGATGAGCGCGCTGCGGGAACTGGGCCATGACCCGATCCCCTGCAACGACCCGCGCGAAGCGGAAGGGCTGCTGGCGCGGCATCCGGGCATAAGGCTGATCGTGTCCGACGTGCTGATGCCGCATCTGACCGGTCCCGAACTGATCGCCACGATCCGCCCGAGCCATCCCGATCTGGCGGTGCTATTCGTCACCGGCTTTGCGGGCGAGGCGCAGGCGACGGGGTTCGAGGGGCATGAGGTGCTGCGCAAGCCGTTCACGCTGGCCGGGCTGGAACGGGCGGTGGCGGCGGCGTTGAAGCGGGCGGACGGGCTGGTCTGCGCGGCGGCGTGAGGGTTTCGGGGCGTGGCCTTTGACTTCGCTCAGGCTGAACGGTCTTTGCTATCAAGCCCCGTATCTCAACCTCCGTTCAGCCTGAGCAAAGTCGAAGGCCAAGGGAAACACCCCAAAAACGAAGGGGGTGACGCGCCCTGCCCGCCCCCGTATAGCCATGGCCGTTTTATCGCGCGAGTGATGCCCCCCGCATGAAATCTATCGATCGCTACATGGCCCGGTTGATCGCGTTGCCGCTGTTCGCGACGCTGCTCATCTCGGCGATGCTGCTGGTGCTCGATCGCATCCGCCGCCTGTTCGAATTCGTCGCGACCGAAGGCGGGCCGATCAGCGTGGTGTGGCGGATGCTCGCCAACCTGCTGCCCGAATATCTGGGGCTGGGCATTCCGATCGGGCTGATGCTGGGCATCCTGCTCGCCTTCCGTCGCCTTGCCACCTCGTCCGAACTGGACGTGATGCGCGGCGTGGGCATGAGCTATACCCGGCTGCTGCGCGTACCGTATATGTATGCGATCGTGCTGGCCGCGCTCAACCTGGCGATCGTCGGCTATATCCAGCCGGTCGCGCGCTATTATTATGAGGGGCTGCGCTACGAACTGCGCACCGGTGCGCTGGGCGCGTCGATCAAGGTCGGCGAATTCACCCATCTGGGCGACCGCATGACCCTGCGTATCGAGGAAAGCCGCGAGAATGGCCGCGATCTGTCGGGCATCTTCGTTCACGCCAACACGTCCAAGGGCGACTGGATCGGGGTGACGGCGGCGCGCGGGCGCTTCCTGGCGACCGACGATCCCAACGTCATCATCTTCCGCCTGACGAACGGCACGCTGATCCACAACCGGCCCGAGTTCAAGGCGCCGCGCGTGCTGACCTTCTCCAGCCACGACCTGCCGATCGACCTGCCCAAATTCGACAATTTCCGCCAGCGCGGCGGCCGCGACCTGGAGTTCACCCTGCCCGAGCTGGCCCGTCACGGGCAGGAGGCGCAGAGTGCCGAGGCCCGCGCGGGCAGCCGGTCCGAATTCCATTTCCGCGTGGTCGAGGTGGTGACGATGTTCCTGCTGCCGCTGCTCGCGGTATCGCTGGGCATCCCGCCGAAGCGATCGACCTCGGCACTCGGCGTCTTCCTGTCGATCGTGATGCTCGTCACCTATTTCAAGGTGAACCAATATGCCGCCGATATCGGTGCGCTGGGGCGGGTGAACCCGATCCTGGCGCTATGGGGGCCATTTGCGGTGTTCGCCGGGCTGGTCCTGTGGATGTATTATGTCACCGCCTATGTGCCCGGCGGCCAGCCGATCGGCGCGCTGGAGCGCGGGGTGGCCAAGCTGGCCAAGGCGATCGGTCGCTGGATACCCGGGCGCCGCCGTAAGAAGGCTTATACGGCATGAGCCTGTCCAACATTTTCCCGTCGAAGACGATCGCCATCTACATGGCGAAGATGTTCCTGATCCGCACCTTCGCCATCCTGTTCGCGGTGGCGCTGGTGCTCCAGACGCTCGACGTGCTGAGCGAGTCCGGGGCGGTGCTGGCCGCGCCGGGTAACGGACAGGCGCAGGTGTGGCGTTACGTGTCGCTCCGCCTGCCGCAGATCGTGTCCTTCCTCCTGCCCTTCTCGGTGCTGCTCGGCACGATCCTGACCTTCTTCACGATGAACCAGAATTCGGAGGTCATCGCGCTGAAGGCGGCGGGCATGTCGGCGCATCAGGTGCTCGCCCCCCTGCTGATCGCCAGCGCGGGCGTGGCGGCGGTCAGCTTCGCCTTTAACGACCGCATCGTGCCGCGCGCCAGCGCCACGCTGTCCGCCTGGCAGAAGGTGCAGTACGGTCCGCTGCCCATCGACAGCGGCGACCGGGCCAATGTCTGGGTGCGCGACGGCGACGACCTGATTTCGGTCGATCTGATCCAGGGCCGCGGGCCCAAGACCCAGCTGGGCGGCGTGACGCTGTACGACCGTGCGGGCGGCAGCCTTCAGGCGATCGTTCGGGCTCCGCGTGGTATCCGCTCGGGCGACGGCTGGCAGATCGGCCCGGCGACGCGCTTCGAGGTGAAGTCGGGCAAGCTGACCAATTATCCCGCGCTGATCGTCGGGCGCGGCGTCACGCCCGAACAGCTGACCCTGGCTAGCGTGAGCGCGGACAATCTGTCCTTCGGCGCGCTGTCGAGCGCGATCACCGACCTGCAGGAAGCAGGACGGCCGACCAAGTCGCTGGAGGGCTCGCTCTGGCACAAGCTGTCCGCACCGATGTCGGCGATGCTGATGCCGCTGCTGGGCGCGGTCGCGGCGTTCGGCATCGCGCGATCGGGCAAGCTGTTCGTCCGTGCCGTGATCGGCATGGCGCTGGGCTTTGCCTATTTCGTCGCGGACAATTTCTCGATGGCGATGGGCGACCTCGGGGCCTATCCGCCCTTCCTCGCGGCCTGGGCGCCGATCCTGCTGTTCTTCCTGATCGGGGAAGCGGTACTGTTCCGGACGGAGGAGTGAGGTGTTAACCTTCGCTCTTATATGTCCGCATCTACCCACCTCCGTTCAGCCTGAGCGCAGTCGAAGGCCAAGGGAAGACGCCGGCCAAGCCGCAATACCAGCCCATGCACTTCGACTTCGCTCAGTGCGAACGGGGGGTACGGGATTGCAGGAGAACAGAGGAACGCTGCCGGGGGTATCACTTCCCCCGGCGAACGGTGCTTAGGCCGATCTTCGCCACGAGCCCCGGCAGCCCCTTGTAGCTCGCCTTGTGATAGGGCGAATCCGGGGTCAGCGCCGCGCTGATCCGGCGGTGTGCCTCACCCAGCGCATGATAGGGCAGCGACGGCAACAGGTGATGCAGCGCGTGATAGCGCAGGCCCACCGGCGCCCACAGCCCCGGCAGCAGCGCGGGCGGCGGCACATTGACCGAGTCCAGATACTGCGCGGTCACGGTCATCTGCTCGCCCTCATTCTCCCAGAGATGTGCGACCAGCGTGCGCACCTGGTTCAGCACGGCGACGGCCGAGCCGATCGCGAAACCGATCGCGAAGCCGCGCACCGGAATCACACCCGTAGCGACCATCGCCACCAGCGCGATCGCCCAGAGCGAGGCCGCCGCATCGGTGCGGTTGAAGCGGACCAGCGCCTCGCCCTCGGGCATGCGGCGGCGGAACTGCGGGTTGATCGCCAGCGCGGAGTACCGCTCGACCACGACCTTGCGCAGGCCGGGGATGACCCAGGACAGGGGCGACAGGATGGCGAAGCGGATCAGCAGCCCCAGCGGCGCCAGTGCCGACACCAGGACGAACACCGGCAGCGTCCATGGCTTCATCAGCGCCAGCGGCAGATATTCGGGATCGTCCGCCGTGCCATAACGCGTCTTGGCGTGGTGCAGGTTGTGAACCCCCTCATACATGAAGGCGGGCGTCAGCAGCGGTACGCCGACCAGCGCGTTCCAGCCCTCGCGGAAACGCGGCAGCGCCGAATGCTTCATATGGCTGACTTCGTGGATGAACAGCAGCGCGCGATAGAGCGCCAGCACCGCCACGACCGAAGCGACGACGATCACGCCCGTCGACGATGCCGTGACCGCCACGGCCAGCGCCGCGTAACCGACCAGCGCGCTACCCACCATGTCGCCCCAGTACAGGCCGGGACGCGGTGCGATCAGGTCGCGGGTCAGCTCGGCCGCGGCGCGCAGCATCGCCTTGTCGTCCGCAATCGGGACACGCACGGAAGGGGCCGCTGGGACGGCCTGCGCACTCCGTTCAAAAGAAAGCGTCGATTCCATAGCTCTATCCTTTGCCCCCACATAGTGGCGACACGGTGGCATTCCCACGTCCAGCGATGACGGAATCCTCACTCGCTATGATCGACGAGGCCGTTTAGGAACGATGGTAAAAATCATTGCCGGACCGCATCCCATGACCGTTTCCATCCGCCCCATCTCTTCCAAGTCGGATCGCAAGGCGTTCGTCGACTTCCCCTTCCGCCTCTACGCCGACGATCCCCACTGGGTTCCGCCGCTGAAGGGTGAGGCGCTGGGCCTCATCACGCCGGAGAAGAATGGCTGGTACAGCCATGCCAGGGCGCAGCTGTTCCTGGCGGAGGAGAATGGCAAGATCGTCGGGCGCATCTCGGCGCATCTCGACACGCTGGCGCTGGAGATGGAGCCGTCCAAGGGCTTCGGGCCGGGCGTCGGCTTCTGGGGCCTGATGGATGCGGTGAACCAGGACGTGTTCCGGGCGCTGCTGACTGCGGCCGAGGGCTGGCTGCGCGATCAGGGCATGACCCGTGCGATCGGCCCGGTCTCGCAATCGGTCTGGGAAGAGCCGGGCCTCTTGGTCCAGGGGTTCGACCAGGACCCGACGATCATGATGGGCCATGCGCGCCCCGAATATCAGGGCTGGATCGAGGCGGCCGGTTACGGCGTCGTCAAGCAGCTCTTCACCTATGAGCTGGACATCACGCAGGAGTTTCCGCCGATCGTCCAGCGAATCATCAAGTCGGGCGAGAAGAACGAACGCATTCGCGTGCGCGAGGTGAACAAGGCCAGGTTCGAGGAAGAGGCCGCGATCATCCTGAGCATCCTGAACGATGCCTGGTCGGACAATTGGGGCTTCATCCCGCTCACCCCGCCCGAGATCAAGGATGTCGGCGTCAAGCTGAAGCCGATCGTGTTCAACGACCTGATCCGCATCGCCGAGCTGGACGGCAAGCCGGTCGCGTTCATGATCACCCTCCCCGACCTGAACGAGGCGATCAAGCCGCTAAAGGGCAGCCTGCTCCCCTTCGGCTGGGCCAAGCTGCTGCTGTGGCTGCGCGCGCCCAAGGTACGGACGATGCGCGTGCCGCTGATGGGCGTGGTCAAGGAGCTTCAGGCCTCGCGCATGGCGGGCCAGCTCGCCTTCATGATGATCGAATATATCCGCCAGGCCTCGGTCACCAAATATGGTGCGTCGCGCGGCGAGATCGGCTGGGTCCTCGACGACAATCAGGGGATGCGTTCGATCGCCGAAACCATCAAGAGCGACATCAACAAGATCTATAACGTCTATTCGCGCGATCTGGTCTGATCGCGCCGGGTGGGGCCGTCCTCGGAAAGGCGGCCCCTTTCCCGTGCTTCACTTGGTGCGGCCGAGATAGTTCAGCGGTTCGACCCCGCGCCACAGCCATTGCTTGCGCGTCATGCAGACCTTGCCGCGCATGATATGGTCTTCCTCGACATTCAGGAAACAATAGCGGGTCGGCTTGGCGGCGGCCGAGGGCGCGGTCGGCAGGGCTGCGGTTTCGACGGCGGCGGCGGCGGCTGGCCTCGCGGCTTCCTCGCGCGGCGACGGGGTGGACAGGGCAGCGACGGCGGCGAACAGGGCGAACATCATGATGGGTCTCCGCTTCTGGGGGATCAGCGACGCGCGATGCGGCCAGTGGGGATCTGACCGTCCATCGCGATCCAGTCGTCGGCGGTGCGGCAGACCTTGATCGGCAGGTGCGAGCCGGTGATCTGCGCGACGACGCAGTAGCGCGTGGCCTTGGACGGCATGACCGAGGGCTGCGCGTCGCTCGTCGCCACGGCGACCGTGTTCAGCGTGACGGCGTTCGGCGTGATCGGGGCGGGCTCGACGGCCGGGCGGGCCGGAGCGGCAGACAGGGTCGATGCGATCAGCAGTGTCAGCAACATAGTAGTAACTCCCTTTATGCCGGATCACCCCGGCATGTGAGTTACTGCATTAGTCATGCCATACACATGAATTGCCGTATTACAATGACTTAGCAATTCGTCGAGTGGCGCGTAGTGCCAATGCATGGCAGAAATCGCCAAGCCGATGGCATAATGTGCGATGCGGTACGGTCTGCCGAAAAATGTCGGATTGCCCCATTCCGCCATGATCATAAGGACGGGCCGCCATGACTCACGGCGAATCCAGCCGCAGACTCGCACGACCGAGTCGCAACGCCGAATATACGCAAATCAATGAACTATAGATGGCAGACCGACGTGCATTTCGCAGCACGGGGACAGTTCATGCCAGGTTATTGCCACATGGTGACAGTACCACCACCCTATCTTCTATCCATTATATGCGACATATTCATGCACGGACGATGACAAATTCGTTGCGCTATTGCGAAATTCTCGCAGGCCGCGTTTGATTTGTCGTGAAACTGTCACCGCCTGCTGCAAACAGGGATCGCATCGTCGTTCAACGGGATGCCCCTTTCGATGGCAACGCAGATGAGTACCGCCAGCGTCACCAAGGCCTATGATCGCTGGTCGCCTGTCTATGATCTGGTCTTCGGCCCCGTCTTCAAGAAAGGCCGCTCCGCCGCCATCGTTGCCGCCGAACGCATCGGCGGCCGCATCATCGAGGTGGGGGTCGGCACCGGCATCTCGCTTCCCCAATATTCGCGGAGCAATCGGATCGTCGGCGTCGATCTCTCCGAGCCGATGCTCGACAAGGCGCGCGAGCGGGTGAAGCGCGGCAACCTCTCCCATGTCGAGCAGATCGCCTATGGCGATGCCGAGGCGCTGCAATTCGCCGACGACAGCTTCGACGTGGTGGTCGCGCAATATGTCATCACCGCGGTGCCCAACCCGGAAAAGGCGCTGGACGAGTTCGCCCGCATCTGTCGCCCCGGCGGCGAGATCGTGATCGCGACGCGCGTGGGCGCCGGCGAGGGCCTGCGCGGCCGGATCGAAAAGACGTTGATGCCGATCACCAGTCGCCTGGGCTTCCGCACCGATTTTCCGTTCGAGCGCTACACCAACTGGGCGGCGACGCGCGGCGATGTGGAGCTGGTCGAAAGCCGCCCCCTGCCCCCGCTCGGCCATTTCTCGCTGGTCCGCTTCGCCAAGCGTCAGCCTTCCCTCCAAGGACATGTCCAATGACGGGTTTTCGCGCGCAGCTCGCCGAACAGCGGTGGGACGATCATCGTTATTATCATCACAGCCTGGTCAATCAGAGCCTGCACTTCGTCAGCGCCTGCACCTTCCTGACCGCCTATGTCCTGCTGTTCATCGACCCGGCGGTGGCCAGCCTGCTCGCCTGGGGCGTGGCGATGACCAGCCGCCAGGCCGGACATTTCTTCTTCGAGCCCAAGGGCTATGACCATGTGAACAAGGCGACGCATGAGCATAAGGAAGAGATCAAGGTCGGCTATAACCTGGCCCGCAAATATGTGCTGATGGGCATCTGGGGCGCGATCCCGCTCGTGCTGCTGGTCCAGCCGACGCTGTTCGGCACCCTGGAATATCCGGACGGCTTCATGGGCTATCTGCGCCATGTCGGCATCGGCTGGCTGGGCCTGGGCGTCAGCGCGATCTTCGTGCGGGTCATGCAGCTCTGGGTCGCGCGCGATCTGGAAACCGGCCTGGTCTGGGCGACCAAGATCGTCACCGACCCGTTCAACGACTTCAAGATGTACAAGAGCGCCCCGCGCCGCCTGATGAAGGGCGAGCGGATGGATCATCACGATGTCGATGATTTCGAGGATCTGAAGGCGGCGTAACACGCGGCATTCGGTTTGACGGACAGGGCGGCGGTTCGAAAGGACCGTCGTCCATTTTTATGTTCAGAGCTCTCTTCTGGCCGCTCCCCTCCCGCAAGCGGGAGGGGAGCGGC
>NZ_LDTF01000115.1 GCF_001477495.1 Sphingomonas yabuuchiae | reverse complement strand
GGGTGGGAAGGGTGAGAGTGTTTATTGCCTGATCGCAACGAATCTCGGGCGTGGGGGGACCCAACCGGGTGGTTGGCGCATTGGCATGACAGGGATGTCATCATTCCCCGTCAAGATCAGGAGCACAGACCCGCCATGAGCGAACCCGATGCCATCGTCACCGCCGGCCAGAAGCGCGCGCTGCTCCAGCGTCTGCTGATGCCCTGGTGGACCTTGGTGTTTCCGGTCCTGGGTTTGTTGGCCATCGCGGTGTCCCTCTACAAGATGGGAACGGTCGGCGTGGTCGTCGCGGCGATCATCCTGTTCGGTTGTGTGCTGTCGGCCGTCCATCAGGCGGAGGTCGTCGCGCACCGGGTCGGCGAGCCTTTCGGCACATTGGTGCTGGCGGTTGCGGTCACGGTGATCGAGGTGTCGCTGATCGTCAGCCTGATGCTGTCCGACGCGGGCGATGCCTCCAGCCTGGCGCGCGACACGGTGTTCGCGGCGATCATGATCATCCTGAACGGTATCGTCGGCCTGTGCCTGCTCGCCGGGGGATTCCAGCATGGCGAACAGCGCTTTTCGCTGCGGGGCGCGAGTTCGTCGCTCAACGTGCTGACCGCGATGGTGGTGCTGTCGCTGGTCCTGCCCAATTATGTTTCGTCCGCGCCGGGGCCGACCTATGCGACCTCGCAGCTGGTCTTCGTCGCGATCGTCAGCGTCATTCTCTACGGCACGTTCGTGATGGTGCAGACGGTGCGCCACCGCGACTATTTCCTACCAGCCGACGAAGACATGCCCGCCGACGCCCATGCCGAGCCGCCGACCAATGCGGCGGCCTGGGCCGCGCTGGGGATGCTGCTGGTCGCACTGGTCGGGGTGGTCCTGCTGGCCAAGGGTCTGTCGGGCATCGTCGAGGCGGCGATCCTGGGGGCGGGCCTGCCGCTCGCCATCGTTGGCGTGGTGATCGCCGCGCTCGTCCTCGCACCCGAAAGCCTGGCGGCGTACCGCGCGGCCAAGCGTAACCGACTTCAGACCAGTCTGAACCTCGCGCTGGGGTCGGCACTGGCGACGATCGGGCTGACCATTCCGGCGGTGGCGATCGTCTCGCTGATGCTGGGCCTGCCCTTGGCGCTGGGGATCGGGGCCAAGCAGATGATCCTGCTGGTTCTGTCGCTGTTCACCATCACGCTGACGCTGGGCAATGGCCGGACGACCGTGCTGGGTGGCGCGGTGCATCTGGTGATCTTTGCGGCCTATCTGTTCGTGACGGTCGTGCCTTGATTCCCAATTCCCGTTCAGCCTGAGTGAAGCCGAAGGCCAGGGGTGGTCCACTTTGTGTTCCCCGGCGAAGGCCGGGGTCCGGTTTCCAGGAAGTCGAGAGAGAATAGGGGTATTGCGTTGGGGGGGGGGCATGGCGATCCGTGGCAACGGCCTCCCACGCCCATTCACCGCGCCATCACAATGGTGTCGCAACTGGACCCCGGCCTTCGCCGGGGAACAGGTTGGGTTCAAACTCTGCCCTTGGTCTTCGACGTCGCTCAGGCTGAACGGAGGGAGGGGCGCTATCCCGCCTCCGTTCAGCCTGAGCGAAGTCGAAGCGCAGGGGGCTGACCGGCCTTACTTCTTCTTCGCCGCCTGGTCCGCCTTCCATGCCCGGAACTGCTCGATCGCGACCGAGCGCTTCAGCACCTTCGCCCAGGGATCCACCACGACATGCGCGTCGGCAGGCACGGTCAGCGTGCCGGTGCCGTCCGTCATCGGCAGCGTCTCGATCCTGTCGCCGAGCTGCACCTCGACCGGCATCGGGAAGGGCCCGCCGCCCGGAACCTTCCATGTCAGCGTCAGCTGGTCCCCGACCCGCGTCTCGACGATCTCGGGCAAGGCCGCCTGCCGCAGATAGACGTTGAAGAACCAGCCATAGTCCTTGCCCGTCACCTGCCGGACAAAGCCCTCATATTCCCTGGTCGAGCCGTAACGCGGTGTGAAATTCCCCGGCCTGGGATCGGTCCGGCCATAGACCGCCAGCCGCGTCACGTCCCAGAAGGCCTTGTCCCCGATCAGATTATGGAGCGTGTGCAGCATCCACGACCCCTTCATATAGATGTCGAGCCCGGGGCCGCCCTTGGCCTCCTCATAGACATCCTGTTCGGTCATGCTGCGGTCGTGGACGATGGGGGCCTTGTTGACGATCTGCCCGCGCTGCGCGTCCATCATCACCGCATAGCGCGCCTCGCCCTCGCGCCAGCGGCCGTAGCTGGGCTGCATGTAGCTGCCATAACCCTCGTGCAGCCAGAAATCGTCCCAGTCGACATTGGTCAGCTGGTTGCCGAACCATTCATGGCTGAACTCATGCTGGAACAGCCAGTCGAACCCTTCCGGCGCCTTGGCATATTCGTTGCCGTACGCGTTGATCGTCTGGTGCTCCATGCCCTTGTGCGGGGTTTCGACCACGCCCAGCTTCTCGTCGCCGAAGGGGAAGGGGCCGACCGTCGATTCGAAGAAATCCAGCGTCGGCGCGAACTCGGCGAACAGCCCTTCGGCCTTCGCCCTCTCGCCCGGGAGATACCAGTAGAACATCGGGATCGTGTTGCCGAAGCGGCTCTTATATGTCCCCTCGACCACTTCGTACGGCCCGACGTTCAGCGCGATGGCATAGGTGTTGGGGTGCTTGGTCCGCCAGTTCCAGCGGGTGCGCCCATCGGGCAGCGTGTCGACGCCCAGAAGCACGCCGTTGGACGGCGCCTTCAGCCCCTTGGGCACCGTGATGTGCAGCGTGACCAGGCCCGGCTCGCCCATCGGATAGTCGAGGCACGGCCAGAGCAGGTCGCAGCCATAGCCCTGATCGGTCGTCGCGAACCAAGGCTGGCCATCCGGCGTCCTGGCCCAGACGACGCCGGTATCCCAGGGCGCCCGCACCGCGACATGCGGCGTGCCGCCATAGGTGATCTTCGCGCTGACCGTCTGCCCGGCCTTGAGCGGGCGGGGCAGGGTGATGGCCAGTTGGCCTTCCGGGTTGGACCAGGCACCGGCTTTCAGCGGCTTGCCGTCGATGGCGATCGCCTTGACCGGCAAATTCCGGTCGAGATCGATCACCAGCCGCGCGAGCGGCGCCTTTGCGGTAAAGTCCAGCACGGCAATGCCGTTCAACTCCTGTGTGTCGGGCAGTATCTCGAACGACAGGTCGGCACGGTCGAAGCGGACGGCGAGTTGCTCGGGCGGACGGACGCCGCCGGAGATCATGGTCTGTGCGGTCAGCGGCGGCTCACCCTTGGCCGGAAGCGCCTTGGGTGCCTGGGCGCCGGCCGGGGCAGCGCAGAGAAGCGAGGAGGCGAGCAGCGCGAAAGCGGCATTCCGTATACGATCCATGGCGTTTGGTTTCGCCCAAGCGATGCGGCTTGGCAAGCCGTCGCGCAGCGTCTCGTCGCAGCGGGAATTGATGGATCGGCAACCCTCCCCATATATAGAAGCGAAGAGGCCCCGATCGGGGCCGACCGGAGTTTGCATGAACCAGACCTATCCCGTCCTTCCGCTGCGTGACATCGTCGTCTTCCCGCACATGATCGTGCCCCTGTTCGTCGGCCGCGACAAATCGGTCGCGGCACTGGAAGCGGCGATGGCGGCGGACAAGGAAATCTTCCTGGTCGCCCAGCTCGATCCCGCCGAGGACGATCCCTCGCGTGAGGATCTGTACGAGATCGGCGTCACCGCCAGCGTCTTGCAACTGCTGAAGCTGCCCGACGGCACGGTGCGCGTGCTGGTCGAGGGCAAGACGCGCGGCCGCCTGGTCGAGCTGGACGAGTCGGGCACCCACCTGACCTCCACCATCGACACGACCGTGGTCGAGAGCGACGAAGCCGCGCTCGAAGAGCAGGAGCATGACGTCAAGGCGCAGGTCGCCGCGCTGATGCGCTCGGTGGTCGACCAGTTCGAGAATTACGCCAAGCTCAACCGCAAGCTGCCCGCCGAAACCGCGGTGCAGCTGGCCGAGATCGAGGACGCCTCGCAGCTGGCCGATGCGGTCGCCGCCAATATCTCGGTCAAGGTTGCCGACAAGCAGGCGCTGCTGGTCGAGACCAATCCGGCCAAGCGGCTGGAGATGGCCTATGCCCTGATGGAGGGCGAACTCGGCGTCCTGCAGGTCGAGAAGAAGATCAAGAGCCGCGTCAAGCGCCAGATGGAGAAGACGCAGCGCGAGTATTATCTCAACGAACAGCTCAAGGCGATCCAGCGCGAGCTGGGCAATGAGAGCGAGGACGGCGACGGCGACGAGATCGCCGAGCTGACGCAGAAGATCGCGACGCTGAAGCTGTCGAAGGAAGCGCGCACCAAGGCGACCGCCGAGCTGAAGAAGCTGAAGACCATGGCGCCGATGAGCGCCGAGGCTACGGTCGTGCGCAATTACCTCGACGTGTTGCTCGGCCTGCCCTGGGGCAAGAAGTCCAAGGTCAAGAAGGACATCGCGGCGGCGCAGGCGATCCTCGACCAGGATCATTATGCGCTGGAAAAGGTGAAGGACCGTATCGTCGAGTATCTCGGCGTGCAGGCACGCACCAACAAGCTGAAGGGGCCGATCCTGTGCCTCGTCGGCCCGCCGGGCGTCGGCAAGACCTCGCTGGGCCAGTCGATCGCCAAGGCGTGCGGGCGCGAGTTCATCCGCCAGTCGCTGGGCGGCGTGCGTGACGAGGCCGAAATTCGCGGCCACCGCCGCACCTATATCGGCTCGCTGCCGGGCAAGATCGTGACGAACCTGAAAAAGGCCGGCACGTCCAACCCGCTGTTCCTGCTCGATGAGATCGACAAGCTGGGCCAGGATTTCCGCGGCGACCCCGCCTCGGCACTGCTGGAAGTGCTCGATCCGGAGCAGAACGCCAAGTTCAACGATCACTATCTGGAGATCGATATCGATCTGTCGGATGTGATGTTCGTGTGCACCGCGAACACGCTGAACCTGCCGCAGCCCTTGCTCGACCGCATGGAGATCATCCGTCTGGAGGGCTATACCGAGGACGAGAAGGTCGAGATCGCCGAGCGTCATCTGGTCGCCAAGCAGGTCGAGACCCACGGCCTGAAGGACGGCGAGTTCACGCTGACCCAGGACGGCCTGCGCGCCCTGATCCAGCGCTACACCCGCGAGGCGGGCGTGCGCACGCTGGAGCGTGAGATCGCGCGCCTCGCCCGCAAGGCGCTGCGCCAGATCCTGGAGGGCAAGGCGACGTCGGTCACGATCACGCCGGAGAACCTGCACGAGTTCGCGGGCGTCCAGAAGTATCGCCATGGCCTGTCCGAGCAGGAGGACCAGATCGGGGCCGTCACGGGCCTGGCCTGGACCGAGGTGGGCGGCGAGCTGCTGACCATCGAATCGGTGACCGTGCCGGGTAAGGGCCAGGTGAAGACCACCGGCAAGCTGGGCGATGTGATGAAGGAATCGGTCCAGGCCGCCTTCAGCTTCGTCCAGGCGCGCAGCCCCAGCTTCGGGATTAAGCCGTCGCTGTTCCACCGCAAGGACATCCATATCCACCTGCCCGAGGGCGCGGTGCCCAAGGATGGTCCGTCGGCGGGTATCGGCCTGGTTACCTCGATCGTGTCGACGCTGACTGGGATCGCGGTACGCAAGGACGTGGCGATGACCGGCGAAGTGACCCTGCGGGGACGCGTGCTGCCGATCGGCGGGCTGAAGGAAAAGCTGCTGGCGGCGCTGCGTGGCGGGATCACCACCGTGCTCATTCCGCAGGAGAATGAGAAGGATCTGGCGGATATCCCCGCCAACATCCTGAACGGTCTGAAGATCGTGCCGGTGGCGCATGTCGACGAGGTGCTTCGCCTGGCCTTGGTCGAGCCGCTGGAGGCGATCGACTGGACCGATGCGGACGAGCTGGCCGCTCTGCCGCCCGCCGCAATCCCGGCGGTCGGCGGCGAACGCCACCACTGATCGTCGCAAGAGCGGGGCCGCCGGTCGAAAGATCGGCGGCCCTTTCAAACGATGTCATGAGGATGACATCCGCTTCTGTTTGCGCCATCCTTCGCTTTGGATAGGGATGGGGGACAAGGTCGGGGTTTGACAGCGCCGCCTGCCGCGTCATTATCGGTCCTTTAATATTTGGGCGGCACCGAGTCCGTCTGGTTATTCGTCGAGATCATAGGGGGTTATGGAATGAACAAGCAGGAGCTGATCGCCACCGTCGCCGACTCCTCGGGTCTGGCCCGCGGCGATGCGGTCAAGGCGGTCGATGCCGTGTTTGAATCGATCACCGCTGCCCTGAAGAAGGGTGATGAAGTCCGTCTGGTCGGCTTCGGCACCTTCTCGGTCTCCAAGCGCAAGGCGTCGACCGGCCGGAACCCGCGCACCGGCGAGCCGATGACGATCAAGGCCTCGTCGCAGCCCAAGTTCAAGCCGGGCAAGCTGCTGAAGGACTCGGTCAACTAAATCCGCAATTTTGGGCTGGACAGGCGGCGACTCGCCGCCTAAAGGCCCGTCTCCCGGTTACGGGCGCGTAGCTCAGCGGTAGAGCACACCCTTCACACGGGTGGGGTCACAGGTTCAATCCCTGTCGCGCCCACCATTCTTTCCAACGGCTTAGGGCTCCGGGAGGAATGGTGACAGCCTGATCGGCCAGATTTTTCTGATCGGCGGCCATCCGGCAATTTTCGGCAATATCTTGCCGCATGCTCGACAATTTAACGTGCCTTTAGCGGCTGTTCCTTATGCTCATCGGCAAAGGAGATTGTCATGCAGCCTGGGTATCGCAGCTTTTGTCCCGATCATCCGGCGTTCGCTATCGCGATGGCGTTCCAGCCGATCATGGATGTCGAGACGGGAAGACCCATCGCCTATGAAGCGCTGGTGCGCGGCAGCAAGGGCGAGGGTGCCAGCGATATCCTGACACGGATCAGGCCCGAGGAGCGCTACGCATTCGACCAGCAATGCCGTGTCGCCGCGATCGAGGGGGCGGTGGCGGCGGGGCTGCTGAACGGCGATGCGCGGCTTTCGATCAACTTCCTTCCCGACACCGTCTACTCACCGCTCGCCTGCCTGGAGCCGACGCTGGACGCCATGCGGCGACTGAATGTGCCTCATGAGCGGTTGATCTTCGAATTTTCCGAACAGGCGGAGATCGGCGACGGTGCGCATTTGAAGACCATCCTCGACGCCTATCATGGCATGGGGTTCGAAACCGCGATCGACGATTTCGGCGCGGGCCATGCCGGTTTGACCCTGCTGGGGCAGGTGCGGACCGACTATATCAAGCTGGACATGGCGTTGATCCGGGGGATCGACCAGGCCATGCCCCGGCGGATGATCGTCGAGGGCGTGATCCGGATCGCCGAGAAGATGGGTATCGCCATCATGGCCGAAGGCGTGGAGACGACCGGCGAATATGACGCGCTCCGGGCGCTGGGTGTGCGGTATATGCAGGGCTATCTGATGGCACGGCCGGGCTTCCGCTGCCTGCCGCCAGGGCATTTGCCCGAGGATCTGGCCTGGGTGGCGCGGGGCTGATGGCATGGACATCAGCGTCTGGAGTCTGATGACATGAGATGGTTCGCCCCTCCTTTTCGGGGGAGGGGTGAGTCCATCTCATGTCAT
>NZ_LDTF01000114.1 GCF_001477495.1 Sphingomonas yabuuchiae | reverse complement strand
CCTCCGTTCAGCCTGAGCGGGGTCGAAGGCCACTCCATGGCATTGCCAAGCAACTCCGTGGAGAGAGGGCATCCCTTGGCCTTCGACTGCGCTCAGGCCGAACGGATGTGGAGGAGTGCGCCGCGCGGCGAGGACTGCCAGTCCCTCGCAAGCGATCCCGAAAGTCTTCGGTCCTACGGCCGCCAGATTCACCGTGTCACACGCGACGCCTGACGGAATTAAGCCCGGCCGGTACCAACAGCAAGCGGCTTAAACCCACCGCATTCCTCCCCAAGCTCGCTTGGGGAGGGGGACCGCTGGCGTCAGCGAGGGGTGGAGGGGCAAGCCCCCTCAAATCACATATTCGACGCTCTTCATCTGCGCCTGTGCGGCCTGTTTCTTGCGTCGCTTGGCCACCATCTCGGCATGAAGCCGGGCGACCGTATCGCTGCCCGTCGTGGTACAAAGCCCCGGCACCACCGCATGGACGATCGCGCCCAGCCCGCCGAAGATCATGATTCCCCCGAACCGTGCCGCGACGCCGAAATGTTCGACATAGCTTTCGCCGACACTGGCGGGGTGCTCGGTAAACAGGCGACGGAACATGACGGGCGTTCTCCTATGGCCGTTCGTGGCGAACCTATCATGGCGATGGGAACTGGCCAATCAGCCTTTGGACGGGCTGATAAAGATGTCCTCGATCGCGCAACCGAACAGCTCGGCGATCCTGAAGGCGAGGGGGAGCGAGGGATCATAGCGCCCCGTTTCGATCGCGTTGACGCTCTGGCGGCTGACTTCCAGAAGCTGGGCCAGGTCCTGCTGGCTCCAGCCGCGCTCGGCGCGCAGGGTGCGCAGGTGGTTGTTCACGCCCGCGCGCGCCGTTCGAGGATGGCGTTGACGCATCCGCCGACGCCAAGGCCCGCGAACCAGATGGTGGCGGCATAATAGCCCTGGGCATGGGGCGCGAGGTGAAAGCCCTCCAGAAAGCCCCAGGCGGTCGTGATCGAAAGGGTTAGGCCGGTTGCAACGAGCGACTGGCGAACCAGCAGCATCTTCACATACTCGTCGCGCATTTCGAGCAGCAATCGGCCTATGACGACGAACACCCCCATGATCGGCAACGCGGGGAGGATCGCGACGAAATATGCGAGCAGGCCAGAGGGCGGCGCATAGTGGAACCACATATTCGCGCCGACCAGCGCGACGCCATACAGCGCCATCGTCGCGATCAGACGGCGGGTATAGCGCTTCATTTCGGGTGGGAAAGCCATGACGAAGCTCCTTCGAATGTGAAGGAGGCTTTACATGGAAAGTCTGCTTTACGTCAAGCGTCCTTTACTTGCCCGTGAGCCGCTCCACCATGTCCTGCGCCAACAGACTGAGCGTGTCGTCGCGCGCGCCCATCACCACGATTCGGTCGCCAGACCTGGCTTCGGCCACCAGCATCGCCGCCGCCTCGGCACGGTCGGCGATGTGGCGGGCATCAACGCCGCGCCCGCGCAGGTCGGCGGCGATGTCAGCGCTGGTCACTTCGCGTGCGACGGTGCCGCCGAAATAGGCCGGGTCGGGCAGGGCCAGCACGTCGCCCTCCCGCATCCGCGCGGCGATGCTGTCGACCAGTTCGGTCCGCATGACCTTTAGCGGGCCATAGCCATGCGGCTGGAACAGGATCAGCAGCCGGCCGGGAAAGGCGTGGAGCGTGTCGAGCGTGGCGGCGATCTTGTCGGGGTTGTGGCCGAAATCATCGATGACGGTGACGCCCTTCGCCTCGCCGACCTTCTCGAACCGGCGCTTCAGGCCGGTGAAGCGTTCGACCGCGCGGATCGCATCGATCAGCGGCACGCCCGCCGCGACGCTCGCGCCGATCGCGGCCAGCGCGTTGGAGACATTGTGGCGGCCCGGCACCGACAGCCGGACATGATAGCCCGCACCGCCGGTGATCAGGTCGAAGCCGATGGCGAAGGGTTCGGGCTTCAGCGCCTCGGCGACCAGATCGGCCGCGCCCTCGACGGCGAACGTGGTCAGGTTGGGGATGTCGGCCAGCAAGGCCGCCGTCTCGGCATCGCCTGCGTTCGCCACGACATGCTGCGCGCGCGAGGCAAAGCCGCCGAACAGGTCGCGCAGTTCTTCCAGCGACTTATGGTCCAGGCTGACATTGTTCAGGACCGCGATGGCCGGATTGTAGAGCGCGATCGAGCCGTCGCTTTCGTCCACCTCGCTGACGAACGCCTCGCCGCCGCCGACCAGTGCGCTGGCAAAGGGGCTGTCGGGGGAAACGAAGTCCTTCATCACCGCGCCGTTCATGGCGGTCGGATCGCGGCCCGTTTGATGCAGGATGAAGGCGATCATGCCGGTGACCGTCGACTTGCCGCTGGTCCCCGCCACGCCGATCGGCAGGCGGCTTTCGTTGAACAGGCTCGCCAGCATCTGCGCACGGGTGGCGCGGGCGCAGCCCAGCCGGTTGGCGGCGACGATGTCGGGCACCGTCTCCTCGACGGCGGCGGAGGCGATGACGAGCTGGTCGGCCGAGGTCACGCCCGACCCGTCCTGCGGGAACAGCGCGATCCCCGCAGCGCGCAGGGCATCGAACTTGGCGGCGACGCGCCTCTGGTCCAGTCCCCGGTCGGAGCCAGCTACGGTCCAGCCCCGCGCGCGCAGGATCATCGCCAGCGGCATCATCCCCGATCCGCCGATACCCACCAGAAAACAGGAATTGCCGTTGGTCATGGCGCCACGCTATCGGCGGTAATGCGGCACAGGGCAATGCCCCGCCGGATCGGCAGCCAAGGGGGTACGCCAGAATGAAGATCGGAATCCTCGCCCCCGCCAGCATCGGCAACCCCGCCGCCGAAGCCCCGGTCAGCGCCTTCGCCGCGATCGCCTATCCGGACGTCGACCTGATCTTCCACCCGCAATGCTATGAGCAGGACGGCCATTTCGCCGGGTCCGACGAACGCCGTGCCTCGGCCTTTCTGGAGTTCGCCAATGATCCCGGCATCGACGCGATCTGGTTCCTGCGCGGCGGATACGGATCGAACCGCATCCTGTCGCGGGTCATGCCCCATCTGAACGCGGCGGCGGGGCACAAGACCTATATCGGCTATTCCGACCTCGGCTTCGTGCTGGCCGCGCTCTATGCCCGGCGGATCGGACGGCCGGTCCATGGGCCGATGGCGAGCGACATTCGTCGCCAGCATGGCGACGCGACGGTGGCGCGCTCGCTCGGCTGGCTGGTGAGCGGCGACCGGCAGGGGCTGGAGCCCGGACTCGACGGCCGCCCGGCGGCGGCGTTCAACCTGTCGATCCTCCATGCGCTGATCGGCACGCCCTGGCTGCCCGACCTGACCGACCATGTCCTGATGATCGAGGAAGTGTCCGAGCATCTCTATGCCGTCGACCGGATGCTGTTCACCATGGCCAACGCCACCCAGCTGAAGGGCGTGGCGGGCGTCCGGCTGGGCGCGGTCAGCAACGTCCAGGCCAACGAGCCCGAATGGGGCGAGACGCTGGAGTTCATGATCCAGCGCTGGTGCAGCGAGATGGGCGTGCCCTATCTGGGGCGGGCGCGGATCGGTCATACGCAGGACAATCACCTCGTGCCGTTCGGAATCGCGTAAGGGACGATAATGAAGGCATGGCGTTTGGCCCATGCATCGCACGGACCGCTATGGCGCAGACAAACTTGCCCTCGTGAATTCCGGTCTTCGCCACCGGCACCGCCGGGTCGTATCGACCTGTCGCCTGCGCCCATCGACGGCAAGGTAACGATGATGGCGGCCTACCCAATCGATCAATAGGGACCGGCCAGGCCGTACGATATCGGCAATCCGGGCAACTTCGCCAACGACCGCGAAAAGGCGTCCGAAGCCGGGCGCAAAGGTGGTCAGGAAAGCGGCGGCAATTTCAAAAACGATCCCGAACGCGCGGCCGAGGCCGGGTCAAAGGGCGGCCAGCAAGATTGACGCCCGGGTCCTGAACCGTGCGGCGGCGGTGGATACGGACCACCGCCGCTCTTTTTTATCGCGTGGCACCTTTAAAAAATTCGGTAAGGCAATGCGTTAACCAATTCCGACTAGCCGGGGGGCATGGAAATGCGCAAAATCTGCAGTGGATGCCGCGACGGTGTCGATTTCGAGATCCCGTTCACGATGGCGTTCCAGCCGATCGTCGACACCATGACCGGCCGCCCCTTTGCCTATGAGGCGCTGATCCGGGGCCTCGGGGGCGAGGGCGCATATAGCGTGTTGTCGCAGGTGAACGAGGCCAACCGCTATTCCTTCGACCAGGCGTGCCGGGTGAAGGCGATCGAGACCGCGATGGCGGCCGGGATCATGGACGGCGATGCGCGGCTGTCGATCAACTTCCTGCCCAACGCCGTCTATTCGCCGATGGCCTGTATCCAGCTGACCCTCCGCACCGCACGGGCCGAGGGGTTGCCGATCGACCGGCTGATCTTCGAGTTCACCGAGAACGAACAAATGGGCTCGCCCGAGCATGTCGCAACCATCATCGACAACTACAAGCAGATCGGCTTTTCAGTCGCGATCGACGATTTCGGCGCAGGCCATTCGGGACTCGACCGCTTCGTTCGCTTCGCCCCCGACGAGGTCAAGCTGGACATGGAACTGGTCCGCGACATCGACACCGATCCCCGCCGCCGCGCCATCGTGCGCGGGGTGGTCGGCATGTGCGCCGAACTCGACACACTGCTGATCGCCGAGGGGATCGAGACGGCGGCCGAGGCCGCGACGCTGCGCGAACTGGGCGTGCGATATCACCAGGGTTACTGGTATGCCCGGCCCGCGCTGGAGGCGCTGCCGGAGGTCCGGGCCTATGCCTGACCTCTCCCCATATACCTGACGGGGATTCTTCCCTATAGAGCCCCTCGTGCCGGGTTCCGCTGGCGCATCACCAGCCCTTATCGAAGAGAGTATCCATGTCCGCGATGTTCCGTATCACGCTGCCCGACGGTTCCGTCCGTGAGGTCGCGCCCGGAACTACTCCCGCGGACATCGCCGCCGCGATCGGTCCGGGCCTCGCCAAGGCGGCGATCGCCGCGCGCGTCGACGGCGAGCTGCGCGACATCATGCGCCCGTTCGAGGGCGATTCCGCGCTCGCGCTGGTGACCGCGAAGGACGAAGCCGACGCGCTCGAACTCGCCCGCCACGACTATGCGCACGTCCTGGCCGAGGCGGTGCAGGCGCTGTTCCCCGGCACGCAGATCACCTTCGGTCCCGCCACCGACGACGGCTTCTATTACGACTTCGCACCCAAGGACCGGCCCTTCACCGAGGAGGACCTGCCCGCGATCGAAGCCGAGATGCGCAAGATCATCGCCAAGGACGAGCCGCTGATCCGCGAGGTCTGGACCCGCGAGCAGCTGATCGAGCGCTGGACGCAGCAGGGCGAGAGCTTCAAGGCGCAGTGGGCCGCCGAGCTGCCCGATGACGAGGAACTGACCGTCTATCGCGCTGGCAAGGGCGAGGATGCCTGGCTCGACATGTGCCGGGGGCCGCACCTCGCCTCGACCGGCAAGCTCGATCCCAATGCCTTCAAGCTGACCCGGGTGTCGGGCGCCTATTGGCGCGGCGACCAGAAGAACGCGATGCTCAGCCGCATCTACGGCACCGGCTGGCTGAACAAGAAGCAGCTGGCCGAGCATCTGACCCGGCTGGAGGAAGCCGCCAAGCGCGACCATCGCAAGCTGGGCAACGAGATGGACCTGTTCCACCTCCAGCAGGAGGCGCATGGTTCGGTCTTCTGGCACCCCAAGGGCTATCGCATCTGGCGCGAGCTGGAGGCCTATATGCGCCGGGCGATCGATGTGGGCGGTTACCGCGAGGTCAAGACCCCGCAGGTGATGGACGCGCGCCAGTGGGAGCAGTCGGGCCATTGGGGCAAGTATCGCGAAAACATGTTCGTGATCCCCGACGAGGTGCCCAATGTCGAGGACGAAGGCCCGCTGGTGTCGGACGATGCGCAGTGGATGGCGCTGAAGCCGATGAACTGCCCGGCGCACGTCCTGATCTTCCGCCAGGGGATCAAATCCTATCGCGACCTTCCCTTACGCTTCTACGAGAATGGCTGCTGCCACCGGAACGAGCCGCACGGCGCGCTGCACGGCCTGATGCGCGTGCGCCAATTCACCCAGGACGATGCGCACATCTTCTGCCGCGAGGACCAGATCGTCGAGGAGGTTCGCGCCTTCTGCGAACTGGCGGACCGGATCTACAAGGATTTCGGCTTCACCTATTCGATCAAGCTGGCGCTGCGTCCTGAAAAGCGCTTCGGCACCGAAGAGATGTGGGACATGGCCGAGACCGAACTGCGCGACGCGGTCGTGCGGGCGGGGCTGGCGACCGAGCAATATGGCTGGGAGGAGCTGCCGGGCGAGGGGGCTTTCTACGCGCCCAAGCTGGAATGGCATCTGACCGACGCGATCGGCCGGACCTGGCAGGTCGGCACCATCCAGTCGGACCGGGTTCTCCCTGAGCGACTCGACGCGTCGTACATCGGTGAGGATGGCGAGCGGCACCGCCCAATCATGCTCCACCGCGCGATATTCGGCTCGTACGAGCGGTTCATCGGCATCCTGATCGAACATTATGCGGGCCGCTTCCCCGTCTGGCTCGCGCCGGTGCAGGCGGTGGTTGCGACCATTGTATCGGACGCCGATGGCTATGCCGAGGAAGCGGCGGCCAAGCTGGCGGCGGCGGGTATCCGCGTCGAGACCGATCTGCGCAACGAGAAGATCAACTACAAGGTGCGCGAACATTCGGTCGCCAAGGTCCACGTGCTGCTGGTCGTCGGCAAGCGCGAGGCCGAGGAAGGCAAGGTCGCCGTCCGCCGCCTGGGCAGCCAGGCGCAGGAGATCATGACGCTGGACGAAGCCATCGCCATGCTGCGCGAGGAAGCGACTCCGCCCGATCTGCGCGGCTGAAACATCACGGGTTGAACGAAAGGGCGGGGCGTTTGTCTCGCCCTTTCAAATTCGGGCCCGATCGCTTATATTGAAATCGTAATTGCCACAGGAGAAATACCCATACGTCCTCCCATGATGCGCCGTCCGATGCAGGCGCCGCCGATGAACGGTCCTCGGTTCAACGAGTGGATTCAAAGCCCCAAGGTTCGCGTGATCGACCATGAGGGCGAGAATCTTGGCGTGATGTACACGCGCGAGGCGATGGCACAGGCCCAGGAGCTGGGACTCGACCTGGTCGAGGTGTCGCCCAACGCCGATCCGCCCGTCGCTAAGTTCCTCGACGTCGGCAAATATAAGTACGAGGCGCAGAAGAAGGCGAACCTCGCCCGCAAGTCGCAGAAGACGCAGGAGATCAAGGAGATCAAGATGCGTCCGAACATCGACGACCATGATTACGACACCAAGATGAAGAAGGTGGTCGAATTCATCGGTGAAGGCGACAAGGTGAAGGTCACCATGCGCTTCCGCGGTCGCGAACTGAGCCACGGCCAGCTCGGCATGAACGTGCTCCAGCGCGTCGCCGAGCAGGTGGCCGAGGTCGCCAAAGTCGAAGCCTATCCGCGCATGGAAGGCCGCCAGATGCTGATGGTGCTGGCCCCGAAGTGATGCGCGGCGACTCGGGGACACCCGGGTTGCGCCAATTCTTTTGAAAACCCCCGGTGGCCCGATGGGCTGCCGGGGGTTTCCGTATTGGACGTACGTGCAGAATGTCGAACCTAAGTCGCCGTTGCGCCTGAGCGACGAAGGTTCGAGCCTGGTGACAATGCCCTGAATCAAGGCAAGCCCCTCCCCTTCAGGGGAGGGGTTGGGGTGGGGCCTTTCCACGAACGCCGCGCTTGCGGAAGCGCCCCACCCGGTCCCTGCTCTGAAGGGGAGGGGTGGGGCCATTTCAGACTGTCAGGGCCTGGCCCTCAATCGGCGATCGGCGCGACCACGATGGCGCGCAGGCCCGGCTGGTTACCGTCATATTCGATCGAGCCCGACAATCGCTGCATCATCGCCGCCATCATCCGGCTGCCAAAGCCGCGACCCTGACCGGGCTCTTCGTCGCCCTTGCCACGCCCCTGATCCGCGACGATCAGGCGCAGGCGGTTGCCATATTGCTCCAGCGTGATCGTCACCGGGCCGACCGCGCCGCCATAGGCGTATTTCGTGGCGTTGATGATGAGTTCGGTCGTGACCAGCCCCAGGTTGATCGCCCGGTCCGTCGGCATCAGCACCGGCGCCAGATCCAGTCGCATCATCGCCGCCCAGTCGCGGCCCAGTGACTGTTTCATGTCGCCGACCAGATCCTCCAGATAGCGAGCCAGATCGACCGTCTGGATCTGGTCGTCGCGGTACAGGCGGCGATGGACCAGTGCCACGGCGGAGAGGCGGGCCTGCGCCTCGGCCAGCTGCTCGCGCACGCGGGGATCGTCCGCCGCCTTGGCCTGAAGCGACAGGAAGGACGAGACGAGCTGAAGGCTGTTTTGGACCCGGTGGTCCACCTCCTTCATCAGGACATCCTTCTGCAGGAGCAGCGCTTCCTTGTCGTCGAGCGTGCGCTGCAAGGCGGTGTTCAGCCCGCGCAGGCGGTGGTTCTGCGCCGCATCGTGCAGTGCCCGGCGCAGGCGGTGCCCCGCCTCGACCTCTTCCATCGTCCAGCGGCGCGAGCGGCCGCGCACCGTCTCCCGCCAGCTTTCGAACGAGGTGCGCGGGTTGAGCGTCGCATCGGGCGTCAGCGCGACCGACTTATGCGGGTTGCCCGCCCATTCGACCTCTTCGACATGCTCGGCGCGGAACCAGAGCAGCGTGACGCCGCCATCGACCAGCGGCAGCGCCAGCACGCCCGCCGCCGTCGCGGCCAGCGATGCGGCGCCGGGCATCTGGGCGGGCAGTTCATGGGTGAAGAACAGGT
Source organism: Sphingomonas yabuuchiae (assembly GCF_001477495.1). Taxonomy (GTDB): domain Bacteria; phylum Pseudomonadota; class Alphaproteobacteria; order Sphingomonadales; family Sphingomonadaceae; genus Sphingomonas; species Sphingomonas yabuuchiae_A. Next base: position 29,274 of record NZ_LDTF01000114.1, on the reverse strand, counting down.
CGCCCGCGCCCCGGATCACGGCCCAGCTGGCGATCTCGGGAATCGCCAGATCGTGCGGGCAGGTCCCATGGGTATGGACCTTGCCCTGGTCGACAACGGCAAAGCCGGTCGCGCTCATCATCGCCATCATCTCGGGCATCAGGCGGCGCATGGCGGGGACCAGATCGCCCATGCCGATGATGCGCGGCAACAGGCTGTCCTCCGCCGCGCGCAGGCGCAGGCGCTCACGGTACAGCTCCGCCTCTTCCTTCGCGCGAATCTGCCGTGCCAGCGCACTGGCCAGCCCGGCGGCGGCGGCCCGCAGATCGGGCGACAGGCGACGGGGCGTATAATGGTGGCAGGCGATCATGCCCCACAACACGCCGTCCTTGACGATGGAGATCGATGCCGAAGCCGCCACGCCCATATTCTTCAGATAGCGGACATGGATGGGCGACACGCTGCGCAGGCCGACATCGCTGAGGTCCAGCGTCTCGAAACCCTCGGGCCGGATCGGGGCGGGGACGTAATCGACATCCGGGATGCTGCGCGTCCGGTTGCGGACATAGAGCGCGCGCGCCTGTTTCGGGATGTCGGAGGCCGGGAAATGATGATGGAGGAAGGATTGCAGATCGGCCGACCGCGCCTCGGCGACGACGCGGCCCGCATCCTCGTCCAGGAAGCGATAGAGCATGACCCGGTCGAATCCGGTCAGCATCTGGAAGGTGGTGGCGGTCCGTTCGAACAACATGGGCAGGTCGGCGGTCCGCTCGAAACTGGTGACGGCCGCGTCGATCCAGTTGAGCGGGCTGCCCTTGCCCCATGGCGCGTCGGTGCTTCCGGCTTCCAGCTCGATCAGAATACGCTCACCTGCGACGCGGTGCGCCGTAACCGAAAAGCGTTCCGAGATCCCCTCGACCGGCACGGCGGCGACGGTCGTGCCGGGGCCGATCGGCATGTCGGAGACCATCTGTGCGACCTCGTCGCCCAGCAAGGCGGCCAAGGGACGGCCCAGCCAGTCAGGGGCCAATCGCTCCTCGATCGGCCCGGCGCCCGCGATCACTTCCAGCGTCGTGGCGTCGGCCACCAGCAACAACCCGTGCGGCTGGACGGCGCCGGGAATATGAATGGGCTCCCGATCGCAAGCGGTAATGTCCAGGTTGGGATCAGTGGCGACGGAGCGAGTGGCCATCGGGCAAAAAATTCCTCTCAATCCGTCACATGGCGGCTTTCATCCGGGGTTGCAAATCCCCGAATGCTGCAATCGATCCGATATGGGATCGGCTATGGAGAGGCCTGGTCGGGGGACGGAACGAAGATTGCGCGTTTGGGTAATATACGTTTAAAGCGAGCTGACGGACTCAAAGAGCCGCTTGGAGAGGACATGATCGACGATTTCGACTTCGCGCTAGGCGAAAGTGCGGACATGATCCGTGAGGCGACGCGCCGGTTCGCGACCGACCGGATCGCGCCGCTGGCCGCGCGGATGGACGCGGAAGACTGGTTCCCCCGTGACCTATGGCCCGACATGGGCGCGCTGGGCCTGCACGGCATTACCGTTGCTGAGGCCGATGGCGGCCTGGGCCTGGGTTATCTGGAGCATGTCGTCGCGATTGAGGAAGTGTCGCGGGCCTCGGCCTCGCTGGGCCTGTCCTATGGCGCGCACTCCAATCTCTGCGTCAACCAGATCAGCCGCTGGGGCAATGCGGAGCAGAAGGCGAAATATCTGCCCGACCTGATCTCCGGCGAGCATGTCGGCAGTCTGGCGATGTCCGAAGTCTCGGCGGGCTCGGACGTCGTGTCGATGAAACTGCGCGCGGTGAAGGCGGATGGCGGCTGGGTGCTGAACGGCACGAAGTTCTGGATCACCAACGCGGCCTATGCCGAGACTCTGGTGGTCTATGCCAAGACCGGCGAGGGGAGCCGAGGCATTACCGCCTTCCTGATCGAGAAGGACATGGCGGGCTTTGCGATCGGCCAGAAGATCGACAAGATGGGCATGCGCGGCAGCCCGACGGCCGAGCTGGTCTTCAACGACTGTTTCGTCGGCGATGCGCAGGTGATGGGGCCGGTGAATGGCGGCGTCGGGGTGCTGATGAGCGGGCTCGACTATGAGCGTGCGGTGCTGGCGGGCATCCAGCTGGGCATCATGCAGGCGTGCCTCGACGTGGTCGTGCCCTATGTTCGTGAGCGGCGTCAGTTCGGCCGGGCGATCGGCGAGTTCCAGCTGATCCAGGCCAAGATCGCCGACATGTATGTCGCGCTCAATTCCGCCCGCGCCTATGTCTATGCGGTGGCGCGGAGCTGCGACGCCGGGCGCACGACGCGGTTCGACGCGGCGGGCGCGATCCTGCTGGCCAGCGAGAATGCGGTGAAGGTTTCGCTCGAGGCGATCCAGGCGTTGGGCGGGGCGGGCTATACCAAGGACTGGCCGGTCGAACGTTTCGCACGCGATGCCAAGCTGCTCGATATCGGGGCAGGGACCAATGAAATCCGCCGGATGCTGATCGGGCGCGAACTGATCGGCAAGCTCGAAAAGGTGGCGCAATGAGCCTTGGGGTGAAGTGATGGGTGCGGTTCATCCCACGCGGATCGCGCGCGACGATGCGACGTTCCGCACCAACGCCGATCACAACCGGGCCCTCGCCGAGCGCCTCCGCGTCGATGTCGCCAAGGCCGGGCTCGGCGGTAGCGACGCCTCGCGAGAACGCCACATGGCGCGCGGCAAGCTGCTCCCCCGCGACCGGGTGGAGCAGTTGCTCGATGCGGGCTCGCCTTTCCTCGAAATCGGTCAGTTGGCGGCCAATGGTTTGTACGACGATGCGGTCCCCGGCGCCGGGGTGATCGCCGGCATCGGCCGGGTTCAGGGCCGCCAGGTGATGATCGTCGCCAATGACGCGACGGTGAAGGGCGGCACCTATTACCCGCTGACCGTCAAGAAGCACCTGCGCGCGCAGGAGATCGCGCTCGAGAACCGGCTGCCCTGCATCTATCTGGTCGACAGCGGCGGCGCGAACCTGCCGCATCAGGCCGAGGTGTTTCCCGACCGCGACCATTTCGGCCGCATCTTCTTCAACCAGGCGCAGATGTCGGCGGCGGGCATTCCCCAGATCGCCTGCGTCATGGGCAGCTGCACCGCGGGCGGCGCGTACGTCCCCGCCATGTCGGACGAGACGGTGATCGTGCGCGGGCAGGGGACGATCTTCCTCGCCGGGCCGCCGCTGGTGAAGGCGGCGACGGGCGAGGTCATCTCGGCCGAGGAACTGGGCGGCGCGGACACGCATGGCCGCAAGTCCGGCGTGGTCGATCATGTCGCCGAAAATGACGATCACGCGCTGTCGATCGTCCGCGATATCGTCGAGACCCTGCCGCCGCAGACCATGCCCGACGCGAACCTCGCCGAGGCGGACGAACCGCTCTATCCGGCCGAGGAACTCTATGGTCTGATCCCGCAGGATGTCCGCGCGCCCTATGACGTGCACGAGGTGATCGCCCGGCTGGTCGACGGATCGCGCTTCCACGAATTCAAGGCGCTGTATGGCGCGTCGTTGGTCTGCGGCTTTGCGCATATCCATGGCAAGCCGGTCGCGATCCTGGCCAATAACGGCGTGCTGTTCTCGGAAAGCGCGCAAAAGGGCGCGCACTTCATCGAACTGGCCTGTCAGCGGCGCATCCCGCTGCTGTTCCTCCAGAATATTTCCGGCTTCATGGTCGGCGGCCGCTACGAGGCCGAGGGGATCGCCAAGCACGGTGCCAAGCTGGTCACGGCGGTGGCGACGGCGCAGGTGCCCAAGGTCACCGTGCTGATCGGCGGCAGCTTCGGCGCGGGCAATTACGGCATGTGCGGGCGCGCCTATGGCCCTCGCTTCCTGTTCACCTGGCCCAATGCGCGGATCAGCGTGATGGGCGGCGAACAGGCGGCGAGCGTGCTGGCGACCGTGCACCGTGACGCCGACAGCTGGACGCCGGACGAGGCGGAGGCGTTCAAGGCCCCCATCCGCCAGCGTTACGAGGACGAGGGCAACCCTTGGTACGCGACCGCACGACTGTGGGATGACGGTATCGTCGATCCGGCGCAGACAAGGGATGTGCTGGGCTTGGCGCTGGATGCTTGTCTGAACGCTCCCATCGCGGAGGCACCCCGCTTCGGGGTGTTCCGCATGTAATGGCGATGGACCTGACCATCGACGGCGCGACCCTCACGGACGAGGCCGATTTCCATGCCCGTATCCGCGAAGCCTCGGGCGTCGAATGGTATGGCGGCAATCTCGACGCCTTGTTCGACCTGCTGATCGCGGTTGTCGAGCCGCCGATCGCGCTGACCCTTACCAATGCGGCGGCGGCGCGCAAGGTGATCGGCGAGCGGTTCGATCGCATCCTGACCGTGATATTTGACGCCATCGCCGAACGACCGGGTGCCATCACGTTGAAGCTGGAATCCTGATGATGAAGAGCCTCCTCATCGCCAATCGCGGCGAGATTGCCTGCCGCATCATCCGCACCGCGCGGGAGATGGGCCTGCGCACGATCGCGGTCTATTCCGAAGCCGATGCGCAGGCGCTGCATGTGCGACTTGCGGATGAGGCCATCCTGATCGGCCCGGCCCCGGCGCGCGAAAGTTATCTGGATGCCGCCCGCATCCTCGCCGCCGCACGCGAGAGCGGGGCGGAGGCGATCCATCCGGGCTATGGCTTTCTGTCCGAAAATGCCGAGTTCGCCGAAAGCGTGATCGCCGCCGGGCTGGTCTGGGTCGGGCCGAACCCCGACAGCATCCGCGCCATGGGCCTTAAGGATGCCGCCAAGGCGCGGATGATCGCCGCCGGTGTGCCCGTCACCCCCGGCTATCTGGGCGAGGACCAGGATCCGGACCGCCTCGCCGCCGAGGCCGAGGCGGTCGGCTATCCCGTGCTCATCAAGGCGGTCGCGGGCGGCGGCGGCAAGGGGATGCGCCGGGTCGACGACCCCGCCGCTTTCTCGGAAGCGCTTGCCTCCTGCCGTCGCGAGGCGGCGGCCTCGTTCGGCGACGACCGGGTGCTGATCGAGAAATATATCCTCTCGCCCCGCCATATCGAGGTGCAGGTGTTCGGCGACCGCCATGGACAGGTCGTCCATCTGTTCGAGCGCGACTGTTCGCTGCAACGCCGCCACCAGAAGGTGATCGAGGAAGCCCCCGCGCCGGGCATGGACGCGGCTACCCGCGAGGCCGTTTGCGGAGCCGCCGTCCGCGCCGCTCAGGCGGTGGACTATGTCGGCGCAGGGACTATCGAGTTCATCGCCGACGCCTCGGAAGGGCTGCGCGCCGACCGGGTCTGGTTCATGGAGATGAACACCCGCCTTCAGGTCGAGCATCCCGTCACCGAGGCGATCACCGGCGTCGATCTGGTCGAGTGGCAGCTGCGTGTCGCGGCGGGCGAGTCCTTGCCGATAGCGCAGGGCGACCTGGCCATTCACGGCCATGCGATCGAGGCGCGGCTCTATGCGGAGGACCCGGCCAAGGGCTTCCTGCCCGCCATCGGCACGCTGGAGGTGTTCGACCTCGGCGACGATCCCGCGATCCGCATCGACACCGGGGTCGAGGAAGGCGCGGAGATCACCCCCTGGTACGATCCGATGATCGCCAAGGTCATCGCCCATGGCGACACCCGCGACGCGGCGCGCGAGGCACTGGCCGATGCGCTGGACGAGGCGGTGATCTGGCCGGTGCGCACCAATGCCGGGTTCCTGGTGCAGGCGCTCGACCATCCCGATTTTGCCAGCGGCCAAGTCGATACCGGCCTGATCGCGCGCGAGGGCGAGGCGCTGATGCCGCCGACCGAGCCGTCGGAAGAGGCGTTGGCCGAAGCCGCCGCCGCGCTGATCGGGCAGGACGGATTGTCGGGCTTCCGCCTCAACGCCGCGCCCCGGCGGAGCGCGCGCTTCCTGCTCGATGGGCGGCCGATCACCGTCGATTTCAGCGAGGCCGGGGAGGTGCCCTTGGCCCCTACGGACGAAGTGCTGATCTCGGAGGGCGGGCAGAGCTGGTCCTTCACCCGCTGGCGCGCCGATGGGCTGGCGGCGGGCGGGGCGGGGGATGGCGCGATCCTGTCGCCCATGCCCGGCCGGATCATCGCGGTCGCCGTGACCGAGGGACAGGCGGTCAGCACCGGCCAGCCGCTCGTCACGATGGAGGCGATGAAGATGGAGCATGTCCTGACCGCGCCCTTCGACGGCGTGGTCACCGACCTGAAGGCCGAGACCGGCGGGCAGGTGGCGGAAGGGATCGCGCTGGTCCGCATCGTCGCGGAGGATGCGGCATGAGCGGGCGCTTCTTCGACGACTGGACGATCGGCGACCGGATCGAACACCCCATCCGCCGCACCGTGACCGAGACGGACAATCTTCTGTTCTCGACCATGACCCACAATCCGCAACCGCTGCACATCGATGCGGAGGCGGCCAGGGCGAGCGAGTTCGGCCAGATCCTCGTCAACGGCACTTTCACCTTCTCGCTGATGGTCGGGCTGTCGGTGGGGGAGACGACGCTGGGGACGCTGGTGGCGAACCTCGGTTATGACGAATTGGTCATGCCCGCGCCGGTCTTCCTGGGCGATACGCTGCGCGCGACGAGCGAAGTCACCGCGCTCCGTGAAAGCAAGTCGCGGCCTGGGGCGGGCTTGGTGACGTTCCGGCACGAGGCGCTGAACCAGCGGAACGAGGTGGTGTGCCGGTGCTTGAGGACGGCTTTGGTGAAAAAGCGGGGCTAGGAGGCGCTTACAACCGCGTCCGCACCCCGATCCAGAGCGTTCGCGGCGTCGCCCTCTCGATCAGCCCCGCACCGCTATACGCCGCCTCGACCCGCATATCGGCGAGATTCTCCGCCCGCGCCTCGATCAGCCAGCCGCGCACCATCGGCAGCGCCGCATAGGCATCCAGCGTCGTCGCGGGCGAAAGCGAGCGGATATTCTGGTCGTCCTCATATTGTCGCCCGACATGGCGCAGTGTTCCGCTCAACACCGCCCCATGCCGCTCCACCGCCAAGGTCCCCGAAAACTGGTCGCGCGGTGTCTGGGCCGGGCGCAGGCCGTCGAGCGGCGCGGCATTGCCCGACGCCTCCACCCGCGCATCGACATGCGACCAGGACGCGCGGGCGCTGAACGGCCCGGCGGCGGCATTGGCTTCCAGCTCGAACCCCCGGGATCGGATCGCATCGAGATTCTGCCGCATCCGGTACACGCCGTTCGCCGCGACGAAGCCGACGCCGGGGAACGTCCCCGGCCCACGCCCCAGCGTCACATTGGCGATGGCCTCGGTCAGCCGGTTGAAGAAATAGGTACCCGACAGACGAACCCCCGTCGCCGGGGTCAGGTCGAACCCGCCCTCCACCCCCTCGACATGCTCGGGGTTCAGCGCGGCATTGGCGGCGGTCGCATCGGCCCCCGCGCGGAACGGCCGGTAGAGTTCGTTGAGCGTCGGCAGCCGCCACCCGCGATAGGCCGCCCCACGCAGGGTCAGCGGCTGCGCGAGCCGCAGCGCCGCGCCCAGCCGCCCGGTAAATTCCTGGCCGGAGCGCTTCGGAAAATCGGTGTCGGTCAGCACCGCGCCGGTCGCCAGCACGCCCTCGTCCAGCCGACCGTTGCGGATGCGCCAGTCATCCACCCGCGCGGCGGCGGTGACGGTCAGCGCGCCCGCCTCGACACTGCCGTCGGCGAACAGCCCCATGGTGCGTGTCGCGCCGCCCGCTTCGCGCCGCCGGGTCGGAAGTCCCGCGACATAGGTGTAGAGCTCCTGCGTCCCCCCGCTGGTGTCGCGGATATCACCACCCAGCCGCAGCTTGACCGTATCGCCGAGCGGCGGCGACACCTCGATCCGCCCGCCAAGGCCCGTGGCGGGGACATTATACTGGTCGAGCGTCAGGGTCGCCGCCGTCCGCGCCGCATTCACGCTGGCATAGCGCGAGGCGAATTGCCGCGTCTGGACATAGGCCAGCGTCGACCAGCCCCAGCGCCCCCGCCCGACCAGCCGGACGCTCGCGTCCGCACCGTCCGAACGATTGTCGGTGAAGTCGGTCCCCCGGTCGCGCGAGTCGTGAAAGGCGGCGAGTGTCATCTGCAACTCGGTGGCGGGTGCGATCCCGACGACCCCGCGCGCCGCGCCCGAATATTGTTCGTAAGGCGCGGGCCGGTCGGCGGGGCCTCGCTGGCCCTCGACGATGGGCGTGAATCCCTCGCCGCGCGCATAGGCGCCGGACACCGTCAGGAACCCGCCATCCCGTACCAGCGATGCCGCCCCTTGCGCATCGACCGAATCACGGCTGCCATAGGAAAGGGCCATGTCCAGCGGCGACAGCTGGTCGGGCGTGGCACTGTCCATCTCGATCGTGCCCGCCAGCGCACCCGGCCCCCAGAAACCCGATCCGCCGCCGCGCGTCACCCGGATGCGCCCCAGCCGCCCGGTCGCATAGGCGGGAAACACCACCCAGCCACCGAACGGATCGGCCTGCGGCACGCCGTCCAGTACCAGCAGCGCGCGACTGGATGCATTGCCGCCCAGCCCGCGCAACGTGATTCCCTGAGAGGTCGGATGCGCCGAGCGGCTGTCCGATCGGCGAAACTGCTGGAGTCCGGCTACGTCAGCGAGGACATTTTCCAGCCGCTGCGAGGCATTTTGCGTGATCCGATCGCGGTCGATTGTCACCACGTCCAGCGCCCGGTCGCCCGGCTGGTCGGCCAGGCCTCGTCCGGTGACGATGATGGTTTCGGGTTCGGTGGTCTGGGCGGAGAGGGGGGCGGGCGCGATAACGAGAGCGAGCAATGGCAGGCGGTGGAGTGCGGGCATGGTGTTTGGGGGTCCCCTTTGCTCCCCTGATAGGGATGTCATGATGGGAAGACGAATCAGAGCTTTAAGAGGTCCCGCCTTTAATGGATCTCACGCCCCTCCCGTAAACGGGAGGGGATGGGGGAGGGCAGGCCACAAGCGATGGTCTCTATGAGACACCGTGCCCTCCCCAAACCCCTCCCGCCTGCGGGGGGGCTTAAGAAGAGGGGCAGGTGGGCCTCAAACACGGATGACGCGCCCGAAAAACCGCCTTACAGTCCTGTCATCGTGGCCACTCTGCACATCCTTGCCAACCCTGCGCGTTTCCTGAAGATCGCCCGTCCGCTGACCGGGATTTTTCTGGGGCTCGGCATCGTGCTGATCGCGGTCGCGGTCTGGGCGGGACTGACCCGGACGCCGCCGGATTACCTTCAGGGCGAGACGGTGCGTATCCTCTACATCCATGTCCCCGCCGCCTGGCTGGGCATGGGGGGATGGAGCGGGATCGCCATCGCCAGCCTGTCGCTGATCGTCTGGCGGCACCCGCTGGCGCAGGTTGCAGGCCGCGCCATTGCCTGGCCGGGGGCGGTCTTCACGGCACTTTGCCTAGCAACCGGATCGATCTGGGGGCGGCCGACCTGGGGGACGTGGTGGCAATGGGACGGGCGGCTGACCTCGATGCTGCTGCTGCTGTTCGTCTATCTGGGCTATATCGCGCTCGCCCGCGCCGATGCGGATCGCGGCGGAGACGGGCGGATCCCGGCGCTGTACGGGCTGGCTGGCACGGCGTTGCTTCCGGTCATCCGCTACTCGGTCGTCTGGTGGAACACGCTGCATCAGGGCCAGTCGATCGGGCTGACCGGCTCCAGCATCGACAAGTCGCTGCTCTGGCCGCTGCCGATCGCGCTGGGCGGCTTCACCTTCCTCTTCGCGGCCATCGTGCTGATGCGGATGCGCACCCTGCTCGCCAAGGCCAAGGCCGAGGCGCGGATGCGGCGGATGGCGCGCGCATGAACCAGATGGCGTTCGTAGCGGCGGCCTATGCGGTCATGCTGGGGGGCGCGGGCGCTTTGACCCTGATCAGCTATCTGGCGATGAAGCGCGCCGAGAAATGACGCCCAAATCCCAACGTCTCACGCTGGCGCTGCTGGCGCTGGCCGCGATCGTCGCGGCGGTCCTGCTCGCCATGTCAGCGATGAAGGATCAGGCGGCGTTCTTCTACACCCCCTCCGATGCGAAAGCGCAGGGCCTGCCGCTGGGCAAGGCGGTGCGGCTCGGCGGAATGGTCCAGGCGGGATCGGTCCACCGTGCGCCCGACGGCGTGACGGTGCGCTTTATCGTGACCGACGGCAAGGCGACGACGCCCGTCACCTTTGCTGGCATCACGCCCGACCTGTTCCGCGAGAAATCGGGCGTGGTGGCCGAGGGACAGTTCCAGCCCGATGGCCGCTTCGTCGCGACCAATCTGCTCGCCAAGCATGACGAGAAATATATGCCGCCTGAAATGGCGGGCAATATGCACGAGAGCCGGAGCCTGGAGCCGTGATCGCGGAAAGCGGTCTGGCCGCGCTCTGGTTCGCCGCGATGCTGGCGGGGTTGCAACTGTTGCTCGGCATATTGGCCCTGCGGCGCAAGGATGCGGCGGGCGAGCAGGCGATGGCGGCGATCGGCCCCGTCGCCATCGTACAGGGATCACTCGTCGCGATCGCCATGGCGGCGCTGATCGCGGTGTTCCTGAACACCGATCTATCGGTCAAGCTGGTCGCCGAGAACAGCCATTCGGCCAAGCCCTGGATCTACAAATTCGCCGGAGCCTGGGGCAATCACGAAGGCTCGATGCTGCTCTGGGTCACGATCCTGGGCGCGGGCGGCGCGCTGGTCACGTGGAAGGAGCAGACGCTCGACCGGGCGACCCATGTCGCGACGCTGGCCGCCCAGGGTGCGATCGCGCTGGGCTTCTATGCCTTCCTGCTGTTCGCCTCCAACCCCTTCGCGCGACTGAACCCCGCGCCGATCGAGGGGCAGGGGCTGAATCCGCTCTTGCAGGACCCCGGCCTCGCCTTCCACCCGCCGACGCTGTACGCGGGCTATGTCGGGCTGTCGGTCGCCTTTTCCTTTGCGGTCGGTGCGCTGGTGACGGGGCAGGTCGGCCCGGCCTTTGCCCGTGCGATGCGGCCCTGGGTGCTGGGCGCCTGGGTGCTGCTGACCATCGGCATCACGGCGGGTTCCTATTGGGCCTATTATGAGTTGGGCTGGGGCGGCTGGTGGTTTTGGGACCCGGTCGAGAATGCCTCGCTGATGCCGTGGCTGGCGGCGACCGCGCTGCTCCATTCGGTCAATGTGCTGGCGGCGCGGGATGGCTTGCGCGCCTGGACCGTCATGCTGGCGGTCGTCGCCTTTTCAATGTCGATGATCGGCACCTTCCTGGTGCGGTCGGGCATATTGACCAGCGTCCATGCCTTTGCCGTCGATCCCCGGCGCGGGGCGTTCATCTTGGCGCTGCTCGGCATCTATATCGGCGGCGCGCTGGCGCTGTTCGGCGCGCGGATCGGGCAGGTGCGGGCAGGGCGGAGCTTCGCGTTCGTCAGCCGTGAGGGGGGGCTGGTCGTCAACAATCTGCTGCTGTCGGTCATCCTGGGCATCGTGCTGATCGGCACGCTCTATCCGCTGGTCGCGGCCGGGTTCGGCGTGCGGCTGTCGGTTGGCCCGCCCTTCTTCCACGCCGCCGCCGGGCCGATCGCACTGGCGCTGGTCGCAGTGATGGCGGTCGGGCCAGCCCTGCGCTGGCGGAGCGATGACGCGGAGGCGGTGCTGATTCGAATGCTGTGGCCGATGGTCGCGGCGGCGGGGACCTTTGCGCTGATGCTGACCCTGACCGGGGGCATGGGCGTATTGTCGCTGCTCGGCCTGTCTTTCGGCGTGGGGCTGATCGTCGCCAGCGTGTTGCCGGTCACCCGGCGCAACTGGCGGCGCACGCCCCTGCCGATCTGGGGGATGGTCGTGGCGCATGTCGGGCTGGGCGTCAGCATGGTAGGCATGGCGTGTGACAGTGCCTTCACCGCCGAGCGGCTGGTCGCGCTCTATCCGGGGCAGGCGACCATCGTTGGCCCATGGCGGGTGGAGCTGAACCGCATCTATCCCAATGTTGGCGCCAATTGGTCGGCGCTGGAGGCGCGGCTGACCGCGACGCGCGAAGGCGACGGCGCCACGCTGCGTCCGCAGCAGCGGTTCTTCACCGATCCGCCGACCACGACCAGCGAGAGTGCCATCGCGACCCGCTGGGACGGGCAGCTCTATACCGTGCTGGGGCAGCAGGATGCCGCGACCGGGCGCTGGCAGTTGCGGCTGTGGTGGAAGCCGTTCGTGACCTTGATCTGGCTTGGCGGCGCGCTGATCGCGCTGGGCGGGGTGCTGGCGCTCGCCGGGCGGTGGTTCAAGGCGTGGCAGCAACGACGGCGGGAGGCTCTGTGGGGATGAAGCGCGCGCTGATCTGGTTGCCGCTGGGGCTGTTCGGGGTGTTCTTCGCGGTGGTCGCAGCCGGGCTGATGCGGCCTGCCGACACGACGGTGCATTCGACCTTGGTCGACAAGCCGCTGCCGGTCTTCCAGCTGGAGCCGATGGTGCCCGGCAAGCCGGGGCTGGCGAGCGGCGATTTCAAGAGCGGCAGGCCGCGCCTGCTCAACGTCTTCGCCAGCTGGTGCATCCCCTGCATTGCCGAGGCGCCGCAGCTAATGGCGTTGAAGGCCAGGGGCGTGCCGATCGACGCCGTCGCGATCCATGACAAGGGCCCCGCCATCGCCGCCTTCCTTCGCCGCAACGGCGATCCGTATGCCGCGATCGGTGACGACAGCCGCAGCCGGGTGCAGATGGCACTCGGCTCTTCCGGCGTGCCTGAGACCTTCCTGATCGACGGGCGCGGGCGGATCGTGCGGCAATATATCGGCGACATCCGCGCCGATCAGGTCGATCAGATCGTCCGCGATGTGGCGGCCGCGAAATGAGCCTTTCGCTCGCCCTGTTGCTGACCGCCGCGACGGCCACGCCCGATTACGGGAATATGCAACTGCCCGACGCCCGCGCCGAGGCGCAGGCGCGTGCCCTGATGGGTGAGCTGCGCTGCGTCGTGTGCCAGGGCCAATCGATCGCCGACAGCGACGCCGACATGGCCGCCGACATGCGGGCGCTGGTCCGCCAACGCATCGCGCGCGGCGAGAGCCCGGAGGCGATCCGAGCCTGGCTGATCGAGCGGTACGGCGATTATGTCAGCTATGACCCGCCCTTGTCGGGTGCGACGGCGTTGCTCTGGGCGACGCCGATCCTGTTGCTGGCAGTCGGCGCGTGGATCGCGCGGTCCAGCTTTCGGAAGCGGCGCTGATGGGCTGGCTGATCCTGCTGCTGATCGCCGCCGGAGCGATGGGCCTGGCGCTGTGGTTGCGGTTTCCGCGGCCGCTCTGGACGATGCTCGGGGCCGCGCTGGCGCTGGGCGGCGTGGGCTATGCATGGCAGGGGCGGCCGACCCTGGCGGCCAGCGCGCCCGCGCCGCGGCCCGATGCGCTGCTCGACAATGACGCGATTTCCGAGCTGCGCGGGCAGTTGATCGGGCGTTACGGCGGGGAGGCGGCAATGTTCACCGCCGCCGATGCCCTGTCGCGTTCGGGCAACAAGCGCACCGCAGTGCAGATCATGCTGGGCGCGGTCGGCGGCGACCGGACCAGCGTTCCCTATTGGACCGAACTGGGCAATGTCCTGTTCGCGCATGACGGCTATCAGATGTCGCCCGCCGCCCGCTTCGCCTTTCGCCGCGCACGGACATTGGGACCTCGCGACCCGACGCCTTTCTTCTTCGAGGGGCTGGCCTGGATGCGGGCGGGCGACTTTCGCAAGGCGCGGGTGTTCTGGAACCGTGCCCTGGCGCTTTCGCCCGCCGATGCACCCTATCGCCCGGCTATCGAGCAGCGGGTGATGCTGCTCGATCAGGCGATCCGAATGATGGGCGAATAAGGGCTTACTGGCCTCGGCCGGTCTTTTCCTGAAGCGCGTCGATCCGCTTGGAGGCGTCCGCCTTGGTCAGCGTATCGTCGAACGGTTCGCCCGCCTCTTCGGACAGGGTCTTCAGATAACTGGCCTGCGCGCCGGTCATCTTCTCGTCGCCGGTGGTCCAGTCATCGGGGTCCTTCTCGGCGTTGGAGAAGGGTTCGGTCTTGGGGTTGTCGGTCATCGGGTGATCCTTTCGGGGGATCAACGGCGATGTTCCAGTTTTGTTTCTTTTGGCTTGCGCGAACTTCCTCAAGCCCTTGTGGTGTAGGGCAGGGCATGCGCTTCGACCTCGCTCAGCGTGAACGGAGCGGGGGATCAAATCTCGAAACCCGTTCAGCCTGAGCGAAGTCGAAGGCCATGGGCAACATCTGCAGCCATGGCGCGGATCGACTTCGCTCAGTGCGAACGGTTGAAGGGTTTAGCCCGCCCAAGCCTCGAACGGCAGGTCGAGCGCTTCGGCGACCGCCGCGTGGCGGATCTTGCCGCCCGAGACGTTCAGGCCGTTCGCCAGGTGCGGATCGGCCTTCATCGCGGCCTCGGCCCCCATGTTGGCCAGCTTCACTGCGAAGGGCAGCGTCGCGTTGTTCAGCGCGAAGGTCGAGGTGCGGGCGACCGCGCCCGGCATGTTGGCGACGCAGTAATGGATCACACCGTCGACCTCGAACACCGGGTCCTGGTGGGTCGTGGCATGGCTGGTCTCGAAGCAGCCGCCCTGGTCGATCGCGATGTCCACCATCACCGAGCCGCGCTTCATCGTCTTCAGCATGTCGCGGGTGACGAGCTTGGGCGCGGCCGCACCGGGAACCAGCACTGCGCCGATGACGAGGTGCGCATTCTTCACCGCCGCCGCGATCGCTGCCTTCGACGCATAGGCGGTCTTGATCTGGCTGGAGAAGAACATGTCCAGCTCGGCCAGACGGTCGTTGTTGATGTCATAGATGGTGACGTCGGCGCGCAGACCGACCGCCATCTGCGCCGCGTTCACGCCCGAGACGCCGCCGCCCAGGATCGCGACCTTGGCCGGCGCCACGCCGGGCACGCCGCCGAGCAGGATGCCGCGACCGCCCTGCTGCTTTTCCAGATAATGCGCGCCGACCTGCACCGCCATGCGGCCCGCGACTTCCGACATCGGCTTGAGGAGCGGCACGCCGCCGCGCGGGCTGGTGACGGTCTCATAGGCGATGCAGGTCGCGCCCGACTTCATCAGCCCCTCGGCCTGCGGCTTGTCGGCGGCGAGGTGGAGATAGGTGAACAGGACGTGGTGCGGACGCAGCATGGCGACTTCGACCGCCTGCGGCTCCTTGACCTTCACGATCATCTCGGCTTGGTCGAACACTTCCGCCGCAGTGGCGACGATGCGCGCGCCCGCGTCGATATAGTCCTGGTCCTCGAAATCGATGCCCGTGCCAGCCTTGGTCTCGACGATTACCTCGTGACCGGCGGCGACCAGCTCGGCGACCGACGGCGGGGTCAGGCCGACGCGATATTCGTGGTTCTTGATTTCCTTGGGAACACCGACGCGCATGATGAACTCTCCTGAAAAACGTTATACCGATAATAGCGCCGATATCGCGGGAGAGGTGTGCAAAGCGGTCCCGGTCAATCGCATAATTTGGGATATTCTCGCGTCTTTCGCCCGTGTATCGGGATGAAATGTCCGACGCGATCGACCGCCGCATCCTGGCCCAGCTGGCCCGCGATTCCGACCTGACCAGTGCGGCACTGGGCGAGAAGGTCGGCCTGTCCGCCAGCGCCGCGCATCGCCGCGTGGCGCAACTGCGCGACAGTGGCGTCATTACCGGCTATCGCGCGATCCTGAGCCATGAGGCGCGCGGGCGGCCCTCGACCGTGATGGTCAACGTCACGCTGAAGGACCAGCGACAGGACACCATGGCGGCGTTCGAGCGCGAAATCCTGCGCTGTCCCGAGATCGTCGAGTGTTTCCTGATGAGCGGCGAGGCGGATTACATGATCCAGGTCGAGGTGCGCCGCGACGACAGCTACGAGCGCATCCATCGCGAGACGCTGGCCCGCCTGCCGGGGGTGACGCGGCTGGCCTCGCATTTCGTGATTCGCGAAGTGGTGCGGCGGTCGTGAAATCCTCCCCAGCACGGGGAGGAGGACCATGCGAAGCATGGTGGAGGAGGCGTGCTGCATAGGGCGGCCCGGGTGGAAGCCCCCCTCCGTCAGGCCTTCGGCCTGCCACCTCCCCGTGCCGGGGAGGATCTAAGCGTGCTTCCCACCTTGCCCGACACCCGATAGGGAACGGCCATGGTAAAGCAGGCTTCCTCCTCCCGCATCCTCCTCGCCGCGCTGGCGATCGCGCTGACCCCGGCTGCGGCCTTTGCCGATGCGCTGGTCGACAATGTCACGGGCCTGACGCTGGACAAGGACGGCAAGGTCGTCCGCTTCACCGGTCTGCTCCTGACCCCGGACGGCAAGGTCGTGCGGTTATTGTCGGCCAAGGACAAGCGCCCCGAGAAGCTCGACTGGCGCGCGGACATGAAGGGGCGGGTGTTGCTGCCCGGCTTCGTCGATTCGCATGGCCATGTCATGGCGCTGGGCTTCCGCCAGATCGAGCTGGACCTTGCGACCACCAAGTCGCTGGACGAGGCGAAGTCGCGGATCGCCGCCTATGTCGCGGCGAACCCGGAGCGGAAATGGATATTGGGCGGCGGCTGGAACCAGGAAAGCTGGTCCTTGGGTCGTTTTCCGACCGCCGCCGATATGGACGCCGCCGTCTCCGACCGGCCGGTCGTCATGGAGCGCGCCGACGGCCATGCCCTCTGGGCGAACAGCGCGGCGATGAAGGCGGCGGGGATCACCGCCAAGACCGTCTCGCCCGCCGGTGGCCGGATCGAGAAGGTCGGCATCCAGCCCTCCGGCGTGTTTGTCGATGCGGCCATGGCGTTGATCCAGAAGGCGATCCCGCAGCCGCTGGCCAAGGATCGCAACGCGGCCTTCCTGAAGGCGCAGAACGAACTGCTGAGCCACGGCATTACCGCGACCGCCGATATGGGCACGACGCTGGACGAATGGATGACCTATCGGCGGATGGGCGATGCCGGAAACCTGCGCGTGCGGATCATGAGCTATGGCGGCGGCGTCGACGACACGGTCCGCATCGGCGGGACCGGGCCGACGCCGTGGCTGTACAACAACAAGCTGCGGCTGGTCGGCGTGAAGCTGTACGGCGACGGCGCGCTGGGATCGCGCGGGGCGTGGCTGAAACAGCCCTATGCCGATGCGCCGGGCCAGACCGGGCTGGGTTTCATGTCGGACGACGTGATCCGCAACCTGATGAGCCGTGCGGCGATGGACAAGTACCAGATCGCCGTCCACGCGATCGGCGACCGCACCAATGCGCAGGTTCTCGACGCGATCGACGAACTGGCCGAGACCTATAAGGGCGATCGGCGCTGGCGGATCGAACATGCGCAGATCGTCGATCCGGCCGATCTGCCGCGCTTCGGCAAGCATGGCATCATCGCCTCGATGCAGCCGGTGCACGAGACGAGCGACCGCCAGATGGCCGAGGCGCGGCTCGGCCCCGCGCGACTGACGGGCGCCTATGCCTGGAACACCATGTTGAAGAACGGGGCGACCCTGGTGTTCGGTTCGGACTATCCGGTCGAGCGACCCGATCCCTTTGCAGGCTGGGCGGCGGCGATCACCCGGCAGGGCCCGGACGGCCAGCCCTATGGCGGGTGGCAGCCGCAGGAGATCGTCGGGCGCGAGGCGGCATGGCGCGCCTTCACCATGGACGGCGCCTATGCCGGGTTCGCCGAGGACCTGTTCGGGCGACTGGGGCAGGGGCAGCAGGCGGACTTCATCATCGTCGACCGCAACCCGCTGGACATCAACCCCAGCGAGTTGCGCGCCACCCAGGTCGAGGAAACCTGGATCGGCGGGCAGAAGGTGTGGGAGCGGCGCTGACAAAAAATGTTCGGATCGGCCGTCGAAACCCGCCAAATCGGATGAACCGGCGGCCGAAACGCTAACAATTTGGCAGGGGTTGCTCCGTAATCTGAGAGCATGAATAACCGTCTCCTCGCCATCGGCCTGATCGCGGCCTCCATCCCCTCGCTGGCCGTCGCCTCGCCCGTGGTCGGGATAGACGCGCTCAAGGAATGGAACCTCATCGTGCTGGGCGACCTGACCTCCAGCTCGGAGGTGGAGGGGCGGACCTTTGTCGGCGGCAATCTGAGCGGTAATTCATCCAATTACCAGATCGCCTCGGTGCCCGGTTCGACCTATGCCTTGCCCGGCCTGACGGTGGTCGGGAATGTCTTGGGCGGCACGAAGAACCTCAACAATGGCTCGGGCGCGCTGATCGGCGGGAACGTGGTCAGCGGCTTCAATCTGAACGGCGGGGTCCAGACGGTGAAGGTCGGCGGTCTGCTGTCCAACACCAACATCAACCAGAACACCGTCCTGTCCGGCCTGGGCGCGAGCGACCCCGGCTTCGTCACGGGGCTGAACCAGCAAAAGTCGCTGCTGACCAGCAGCATGACCGACCTGTCGAACAGCTATGCCGCCCTGTCCGCCACGGCGCAGGTGTCGATCAGCGGCAACCGCGCGACGTTCAACGCGGTGGCGGGGGCGAACGGCGTCGGCGTGTTCAACCTGAGCGCCGCCGACCTGACGCGGTTCGGCGAGATCGCTTTCAACCCGAATGGCGCCGATACGGTCATCGTCAATGTGCATGGCAGCACGGTGCGGCTGGACGATAATTTCCTGAACGGCGCGTCCGGCCTGGGCAAGCATGTCATCTGGAACTTTCCGGACGCGACCAGCCTGGAATTGACCACCGCCTGGAAGGGATCGATCCTCGCGCCCAAGGCGGCGGCGACCACCGGCAATTATATCGAGGGTTCGGCCGTCTTCGGCAGCCTGATCCAGAACGGCGAGTTCCATCTCGGGACCTATATCGGCACCTATGTGCCGGGCACCTTCCATCCGCCGAGCAGCTCGGGCGGGTCTTCCGGCGGGACCGGGAGCAGTGGGGGAAGCCCCGCGCCGGTGCCGGAACCGGCCAGCATGGCGTTGATGGCCGGGGGATTGGCGTTGCTCGTGCTGGCGCTTCGGCGGCGGCGGGTCGCGGTCTGATCGGCTTGGGCCACGGGAATACCCCCAAAGAAAAAGGCCGGTCCGCGCCCCCCGCGAACCGGCCTTTTTCGTAAGGACAGGAAAGGTCAGGCGACCTCGGCCTGCTCCACATCGTCGGGTTCGCGCAGCACATAGCCACGGCCCCAGACCGTCTCGATATAATTCTCGCCGTCACAGGCCAGGCTGAGCTTCTTGCGCAGCTTGCAGATGAAGACGTCGATGATCTTCAGCTCGGGCTCGTCCATCCCGCCATAAAGATGGTTGAGGAACATTTCCTTGGTTAGCGTGGTGCCCTTGCGGAGCGAAAGCAGCTCCAGCATCGCATATTCCTTGCCGGTCAGGTGCACGCGGGCATTGTCGACCTCGACCGTCTTGGCGTCCAGATTGACCGCCAGCTTGCCGGTGCGGATGATCGATTGCGAATGGCCCTTGGACCGCCGGACCACGGCATGGATACGCGCGATCAGCTCTTCGCGGTGGAAGGGCTTGGTGACGTAATCGTCGGCGCCGAAGCCGAAGCTGCGCACCTTCGAGTCCATTTCGTTGATCCCCGACAGGATCAGCACCGGCGTCGAGACGCGCGCGACACGCAGCCGCTTGAGCACGTCATAGCCGTGCATGTCGGGCAGATTCAGGTCGAGCAGGATGATGTCGTAATCATACAGCTTGCCGAGATCGAGGCCTTCCTCGCCCAGGTCGGTCGTATAGACGTTGAAACCTTCGCTGCCGAGCATCAGCTCGATCGCCTTGGCAGTCGTCGGTTCGTCTTCGATCAGCAATACGCGCATCGACAGTCCCCATTTGCGAGTGATCGCCCCCCTTGCCCCGGCGACCTGACACTCCAATCATTAACCAACGTGGATGTGAACGTAAAAGGTTAATTCGTCCCTAACCTGCATTATCATTATCTTGTCTCACCCGCGCACCGGGGCCGAGCAGGCTTTGATGCTCAGCGGCCGGAATATCCTCGCCCAGAACTTCGCGCAGATACAGGCTGCGGATCAGCGTGAAGGCGACGATCAGCAGCGCGGCCGAGAAAAACAGTCCGAACAGGCCGAAAATGGTCCCGATGCCGATGATCGCGAACAGGGTGACGGCGGGCGGGATCGCGACGACCCGGCTGGTGACGAAGGGGGTGATCGCGTTGGTCTGGACCAGGCGGACGACCGCGAAGGTGATCAGCGTGCCGATGATCGCGCCAGTGCCACCCTGCGCCGCCAGCCCCAAAGCGGGCAGCATCGCCGCGATCGGTCCGACATAGGGCACGAACTCGCTAAGCCCCGTCAGCAATCCCAGCGCGGCGGCGGACGGCACCCCCGCGATCGCCAGGCCGACGCCGACCAGCACGCCCATCGTCGTCATCTGGATCAGCTGTGCCCGCAGCCACAGCCGCAGGGTCGAGCCGGTGTCGAACAGCGCATCCTCCATGGCGGGGCGCATCGACCGGGGGATCAGCAGCAGGAAACCCCGCTCATAGATTTTCGGATCGGCAGCGAAGAACAGCGCGCCGACCAGCAGCAACAGGCAGTTGAGCACGAACTCGCCCGCCCCGGACACGAGGCCGCCGATGTCGCGCGCCACGCGACTGCCCGCAAAGGCGGCGCGCACCGCGTCGACCACCTTGGCGCCGACCGGCGATTGCGATGCCCAGGCGGCAAGCTGGTCGATCAGCAACGGCAATTGCGTGACCAGCGTGTTCAGTTGCTGTCGAAAGGCGACGCCGAAGAGCCAGGCGAGAAAGCCCAGCACCGCCAGCACCGTGGCGATCGACAGGGTCAGCGACCGCTTCGGCCCGATCGGCAGGTGATCGGCATAGAGGTCGGCAATGGCGTGGATGACGATCGCGCCCAGGATCGATCCGAAGGCCAGGATCAACAGGTCTCCCGCCCGGAACAGCGCGGCGGTCAGCGCCAGGATGAGCAGGGTCAGGACGATGCGGCGGATGAAGCGCGCATCGCTGTCGTCGGGACGCAGCCGGTTCATCGCACGGTTTCCATGCCTTGCGCGGCGATGCACGGATCGCGCACCCGGTCGGCCAGCCAGGCGATCAGCGCCTCGACCCGCGCGGGGCGCAAGGGGCTGGGCGGGGTGAGCAGGTGGAGCCCGATCGGTGGCGGGGTCCAGTCCTCCAGGATGGCGACCGCTCGGCCCGAGGCGAGGTGCGGTCCGATAATGAAGCCCGGCAGCCGCGCGATGCCAAGCCCCGCCAGGACGGCGGGCACCAGCGCGTCGCCGCTATTGGCGGTCAGCGGCCCCTGCGGCCGTACCGATACCTCCGCGCCGCCGGGATGGCGGAAACGCCAGGGACCGGTGATGTTGGCATAGCCCAGCAGCCGATGCTCGCCCAGTTCGTTGGGATGACCGGGCGTGCCATGCTCGGCCAGATAGGCGGGTGAGGCGATGATATGGGTGGAGATGCCGCACAGCCGACGCGCGCGTAACGAACTGTCGGGCAGGTCGGCGATGCGCAGCGCGATGTCATAGCCCTCCGCCACGATATCGACCCGCGCATCGGACAGGCTGAGTTCGATCTCGATGCCGGGATGCGCGGCCAGGAAGTCGGCGATGACGGGCGCGATATTGGTGACGCCGAACGACATGGGTGCGGCCAGCCGGATGCGGCCTGCCGGCGCGCTGGCGGCGTCGCGCGCGGCCTCCTCGGCGGCGCGGGCCTCGGCCAGGATGCGCGCGGCGTGGTCGGCGAGCGGCTTTCCCGCCTCGGTCAGGGCCAGGCGGCGCGAGGTGCGGTGGAACAGCGACTGGTTGAGCTGCGCCTCCAGGCGGGTGATCGCCTTGGACACGGTGGCTTTGGACAGACCGATCGCATCGGCGGCGGCGCTGAACGATCGATGCTCGACCACGGCGGCGAAGATCGCCCAGGCTTCCAGATCCGGCAGACGCATCGACACCCCTCATGCCACTCGCGCGACCCGGCAAGGGCTCGGCTTCGCGCTACAATGAACGTGGAAACGATCGGTTTCCAGCGTTTCCGTTTACGCGCCCATAATCGGCCCTATCTTGTCGGCAACCAAGGGAGAAATTCCATGACTGCCATGACTGCCGAAAAGGGCATCGACCGCCGCAGCTTCGAAAGCCTGGGCCATGCGAACCATGGCTGGCTGGACGCGCGGCACCATTTCTCGTTCGCCAATTACTATGATCCCGCCCGCATGGGTTGGGGCGCGATCCGGGTGTGGAACGACGACGTCATCGCCCCGAATTCGGGCTTTCCGCCGCATCCCCATGCCGACATGGAGATCATCACCTATGTCCGCACCGGCGCGATCACGCACCAGGACTCGATGGGCAATGTCGGCCGCACCGCGGCGGGCGACGTTCAGGTGATGAGCGCGGGTTCGGGCGTGCGCCATGCCGAGTATAATCTCGAGTCCGAGCCGACGACGCTGTTCCAGATCTGGATCGAGCCGCGCAGCCGGGGCGGACAGCCGAGCTGGGGCGCCAAGCCGTTCCCGAAGGGCGAACGCTCGGGCAAGTTCGTGACGCTGGCCAGCGGGTTCGACGAGGATGGCGATACGCTGCGCATCCGCGCCGATGCCCGCGTGCTGGGCGCGACGCTGCGCGCCGGGGAAAGCCTGGAGCACAATGTGGGCGAGGGGCGTCACGCCTATCTCGTACCTGCCACCGGGCGGATCGAAATCGACGGTGTGCCGTTCGCGGCTCGGGACGGTGCGGCCCTTTTGGCCAAGGAGCCGGGTGGCCGGACCGTGACGATCACCGCGATCGAGGATGCCGAGATCGTTCTGGTCGATTCCGAATAAGTTCGTTTTCTGCGAAGGGAGTAACTGACATGGCCAAGGTTCTGGTCCTTTATTATTCGTCCTACGGTCATATCGAGCAGATGGCCGATGCCATCGCCGAGGGCGCCCGTGCCGGCGGTGCCGAGGTGGATATCCGCCGCGTCGCCGAGACCGCGCCCGCCGAGGTGGTCGCCGCCGCGCATTTCAAGACCGACACCGCGCATCCCGAGATCGAAGGTCCCGACGCGCTGACCCAATATGATGCGATCATCGTCGGCACGCCGACCCGCTATGGTCGGATGGCGAGCCAGATGGCGGCCTTCTGGGACACGACGGGTGGCGTCTGGATGAAGGGCGGTCTTGTCGGCAAGGTCGGCGGCGCCTTCACCTCGACCGCCAGCCAGCATGGCGGGCAGGAGACGACCCTGTTCTCGGTCCTGACCAACCTGATCCATCACGGCATGACCATCGTCGGCCTGGACTATGGCTTCCAGGGCCAGATGGGCGTCAAGGAAGTCCATGGCGGCACGCCCTATGGCGCGTCGACGCTGGCCGACGGCGACGGCAGCCGCCAGCCGAGCCAGGTCGATCTGGACGGCGCCCGCTATCAGGGCAAGCGCATCGCCGAGACGGCCGTCAAGCTGTTCGGATGATCGGAGGACGGGGGTGCCGATGGGCGCCCCCGCTTTTCGCGCATGCCGGGCATAGCCTTCGACTTCGCTCAGGCTGAACGGAGTTTGAGGATTGGGGCACCCCCAACAGACGTTCAGCCTGAGCGAAGTCGAAGGGCAAGGGAAACCCTACCGCCGCTTGCCCTTCTTCTTGATCGGAGCAGGCGGAGCCGCCACCACCGGCAACGGCGGCTGGCTCGACACCACGACCCTCAACGGATCGCGTATCCCCGGATCGGCGGGATACTGGGCCCGCGCCCTGGCGAACACCAGGCGTGCCTGCGCCGCCCCCGGCTCACCGGGACTGGTCCCGACCCAGCGCCAATGCCACGGCTCCCACTTCACCCGCTGCCTGTTGCCCGCCGGAAAGCTCATCTCGAAGCCGAAGCGCCGCGCATTCGCGAAGAGCCAGCGCGCCGCCGGGGAGGCGGCCATGCACGCCTCCGCATCCGGGCAGCCCCGAGCGGGCCGCACCGCGAAGTCGATCGCATAGCCGGTCGCATGTTCGCTATAACCCGCCGGCGCGACCGAGATGGCGCGCTCGGCGGCGGATACGCTGCGGTCGCGGCAGAAGACGTTGCGCTGGCGGGCGACCTCGCGGTGGCAGGACAGGCCGCGCAATTCTCCTCCGACCGCCGGGTCGGCCCTGGCCGCATCGAGCAAATGTTGCAGGTCCGCCAGTATCGCACGGTGGACCCTGCAATAGGGCTTCAGCCCGAACCCGGCGGGGGCGGGCACGATGTCCTGGTCCGATGCGTCGCCATAGGGGAAATGCCCCGCGACCCGCCCATCGGGCCCCGGCGGCGGCAACGCGCCGTCGCAGGATTGCGCCTGCACCGCGGCGGGCAGCATGGCGAAGAGCAGCAGCGCCAGAAAACGCAGGAAAGCGGCAGGAGCGGTCGGCATGACGCGCGCGGCTCTGGCATGTCGGCGCGCACGGTGGCAAGGGAGCGCGATGCACGGAGATCGCGTTCTTTTCATCGACGGCGAAGCGCTGGTAATCGACAAACCGGCGGGCTTGCCCGTGGATCGGCCCCGCAACGGGTCGATCAGCCTCGAAAACCATCTGGAATCGCTGAAGTTCGGCTTCAAGCGCTGGCCCCATGCGGTCCATCGGCTGGACCGCGATACCAGCGGCTGCCTGCTCCTGTCGCGCAACCCCAAGGCCCATGCCCGTTTCCAACAGGCGTTCGAGGCGGGGCTGGTCGAGAAGCGCTATCTGGCGGTGCTGAACGGTCTGGTCGAGGGCGAGGGGATGATCGAGCTTCCGCTCGCCAAGGTGTCGACGGTGGAGGAAGGCTGGCGGATGGTCGCCGATCCGTCGGGCAAGTCGGCGCGGACCGGTTGGCGCGCGTTGCGTCATGAGGATGGCCGCACGCTGGTCGAGTTCCGGCCCGAGACCGGCCGCACGCACCAGATCCGCGTCCATGCGGCCACCGGCCTGGGTGCGCCGGTCGTCGGCGATCCGGTTTACGGTGCGGGGGAGCCGGGGGGCATGTTGCTGCACGCCGCCAGCCTGACCGTGCCGCGCGGCGAGAAGGATCCGATCACCGCCGGGGCACCGGTCCCGGAACGCTTCGGCATCTTCCAGAACTAGGTGGACATGCGATGGCGCTGATCCCCGTCACCCGCGCCATTGCGATCGACGAGCGCGAGATCGCCGAGAGCTTCACCAGGGCTTCCGGGCCGGGCGGGCAGCATGTCAACACGACCGACAGCGCAGTGTTGCTGCGTTTCGACGTGGGCGGCTCGCCCAGCCTGCCCGAGGCGGTGAAGATGCGGCTCGCCGTGCTGGCCGGACAGCGGCTGAGCAAGGACGGCGTGCTGACCCTGCGCGCCGATGCCAGCCGCTCGCAGGAAATGAATCGGCGCGAAGTGCGCGAGCGGCTGGTCGATCTGATCCGCGAGGCGACGATCGTGCCGAAGAAGCGGCGACCGACCAAGCCGACGCGGGCGTCGCAGACGCGGCGGGTCGATGCCAAGAAGGGGCGGGCTCAGGTTAAGGCGGGCAGGGGGAAGGTTCGGTTCGATTGAAGCGTCGGGGCGCGGCCTTCGACTTCGCTCAGGCTGAACGGACGTTTGGCTGAGTACCCAATTCCCTCAAGCCGTTCAGCCTGAGCGAAGTCGAAGGCCACGCGAACCGCTCTCCAAAAAGAAAACGGGCCGACGATTGCTCGTCGACCCGCTTCCATGATCCGAAAGGATCGATCCCTTAGCGGCGGACATCCTCGCCCGCACGGACCAGCGCGTTGCCGGTCGCTTCGCGCGCCTTGGCGGTGCCGTTCTCGATCTTGTCCCCGGCGCGGTCCAGGCCACGATCAATATTGTCACCCGCACGATCCGCCTGCGCGGCGGCGCGATCCCCGGCGCGGTCGAGCTTGTCGCCCGCCTTGTCCATGGCATTCTCGGCCGAGTTCAAAGCCTTGGCGGTCGCGGCCTCGACATCGTCCGAAGCGTTCTGCGTCGTCGCCTTCACGTCCGAGCCGATCGCGTCGGCGGCCTGCTTGGTCTGCTGCTGAGCGTTTTCGCTGCACGCGGCCAGCGAGATCGCAGCGGCACCGGTCAGGGCGAGGATAAGGGCCTTCTTCATGGCAATCACTCCCGTTTCAAACATCTGATCGGCGTGCCAACGCAGATCAACCGTTTCGGGTCCGAGCCGGTCTCGATGAATTCGCTCCGTTGACCGCATATAAAGATATCTTTATATCGTGATCCATGGCCAACGCGCTCGAAATCTTTCGCGCCCTCAGCGATCCGACGCGGTTGCGCATATTGGCGCTGCTGCGCTCGATGGAGCTGTCGGTGGGCGAACTGGCGCAGGTGCTGGGGCAAAGCCAGCCGCGCGTCAGTCGCCATGTGAAGATTCTGGTCGATGCCGAACTGGCCGAGCGCCGCAAGGAAGGCAGCTGGGTCTTCGTCGCGCTGGGCGACCGTGAGGCGGTGGAGCCGATGACGGCGGCGCTGGATCGCTGGACGGCGGAGACGCCCGACCCCTGGGTGGTCGCCGATGTCGCGCGACTGGCGGCGGTACGCGCCGACCGGGCGGCAAGTGCGGCGGCCTGGTTCGAGGATCATGCGGGCGAGTGGGATGCGATCCGCTCGCTCCACGTCGCGGACAGCGAGATCGAGGAGGCGATGGCGGGCCTGATCGGCGAGGGCGATCTGGGCGCGCTGATCGATATCGGCACCGGCACCGGGCGGATGCTGGAGCTGTTCGGCGACCGGGCGGAGAGCGCGCTGGGCATCGACCGCTCGTCGGAGATGCTGCGGCTCGCCCGCGCCAAGCTGCATGGACGCGCCAATACCGAGTTGCGGCAGGCGGACCTTTATGCGCTGCCCATGGGCGACGGCGCGGCGGACATCGCGATCCTGCACCATGTCCTGCACTTCGCGCAGCTGCCCGGCGCGGCGATCGCGGAGGCGGCGCGGGTGCTGGGGCCGGGCGGACGGTTGCTGATCGCGGACTTCGCTCCGCATGATCGCGAGGAATTGCGGCAAAAGGCGGCGCATAGCCGTCTGGGCTTTGCCGATGAGCAGATGGCCGGCTGGTTCGGCCCCGCCGGGCTGGCGCTGGCCGAGACGAGGACGCTGGAGGGCGGTGAACTGACCGTCAAGCTCTGGCTGGGTGTGAAGAAGGGGCTTCGGCCCGTCGAGACGAATAGGGTGAGGGCGGCATGACGAACACGATCCTGACGCGGGCCGAGGCCGCGCTGGCGCATGAGGAACCGCTGTTCGCCGATGTGGGCGGCGATATTGCGGTCAGCTTCGAATTCTTCCCGCCCAAGACGGAGAAGATGGACGCGCAGCTTTGGGATGCGATCCGCACGCTGGAGCCGCTCGACCCGCGTTTCGTCTCGGTGACCTACGGCGCGGGCGGCTCGACCCGTGAGCGCACCCACGCGACCGTCGCGCGCATCCAGCGCGAGACGACGATGGACGCGGCGGCGCACCTGACCTGTGTCGAGGCGACCCGCGAGGAGATCGATCAGGTCGCGCAAGAATATTGGGCGGCGGGCGTGCGGCATATCGTCGCGCTGCGCGGCGATCCCCCCGCCGAGGGGGCGCGCTTCGTCAGTCATCCGGGTGGTTATGAGAATGCCGCCGACCTGGTTGCGGGGCTCAAGAAACTGCACCCGTTCGAGATTTCGGTCGCGGCCTATCCAGAATGCCACCCGGACTCGGTCGACAAGCAGGCCGATATCGACAATCTGAAGCGCAAGATTGATGCGGGGGCGACCCGCGCGATCACCCAGTTCTTCTTCTCGCCCGAGGCCTATTTCCGGTTCCGCGATGCGGCGGCGGCGGCGGGGATTACCGCCGAGATCGTGCCGGGCATCCTGCCGGTGTCGAACGTTGCACAGACCCGCAAGTTCGCCGCCATGTGCGGGGCGCGCATTCCTGACTGGATGGACCGTCTGTTCGAGGGTCTGGACGATCATCCCGCCGCGCGCCAGCTGGTCGCCGCGACCATCTCGGCCGAGATGTGCCGTCGGCTCTATGCTGGCGGGGTGAAGGGTTTCCACTTCTATACGCTGAACCGCGCCGAGCTGGCCTATGCGATCAGCCATTTGCTGGGCGTGCGGGGGAAGAAGGCCGAGGCGGTCGCGGCGGCGTGATCTTTACGCTTCGGGGGTAGGGGCGGCACGATGTAGGGCGTCGCCTGCGGCTTTCCCTCCCCCGGCCCCTCCCGCCTGCGGGAGGGGAGTGACGAAATTGAGGGTCAAGGTTGGCGATAGCGCATGACCGATGACCCAGGCACGCCCCTCCCGCAAGCGGGAGGGGATGGGGGAGGGCAGGGCCACAGGCAAATCGTCTGAGGCTTCCCTCCCAAAAGAAACAACCGCTCGCCAGAGCAGGAGCAAGACCGATGACGACCCGCGACACCTTTCTGGCCGAAGCCGCCAAGCGCATCCTGATCACCGATGGCGCGTTCGGCACCGAGATCCAGAACTGGAAGCTGGACGAGGCCGCCTATGCGGGGACGCTGAGCCTGACCCACGACCAGAAGGGCAATAACGACATCCTGGCGCTGACCAAGCCCGAGGTACCCGAGGCGATCCACCGCGCCTATTTCGAGGCGGGCGCGGACATCGCTGAGACCAATACCTTCTCCGCCAACCGGATCAGCCAGGCCGATTATGGCGCGGAGCATCTGGTGCGCGAGATCAATGTCGAGAGCGCAAAGCTCGCCCGCCGTCTGGCCGACGAATATCAGGCGAAGGATGGGCGCCCCCGCTTCGTCGCGGGCGCGATCGGGCCGACCAACAAGACTCTGTCGCTGTCGCCGGACGTCAACGATCCGGGCTATCGTGAGATCGACTTCGATTACCTGAAGGACGTCTACCGCGAACAGATCGACGCGCTGGTCGAGGGGGGCGCGGACTTCATCCTGATCGAGACGGTGTTCGACACGCTGAACGCCAAGGCCGGGATCATGGCGGTGATCGAGGCGGGCGAGGCGCTGGGCCGCGAGATCCCGATCATGCTGTCGATGACGCTGACCGATCTGTCGGGCCGTAACCTGTCGGGTCACACCGTCGAGGCCTTCTGGCATGCGGTGCGCCATGCCCGCCCGGTGACGATCGGGCTGAACTGCTCGTTCGGCGCGGAGCAGCTGCGCCCGCATGTGAAGACGCTGAGCGAAATCTGCGACACGCTCATCATGATCTACCCCAATGCCGGGTTGCCCAACGAACTCGGCGCTTATGACGAGGCGCCCGTCACCACCGCCGGTCTGGTCGGCGAATGGGCGGTCGAGGGGCAGGTCAATGTGCTGGGCGGCTGCTGCGGCTCGACGCCGGCGCATATCAAGGCGATTGCCGACATGGTGAAGGGCATGAAGCCTCGCAGCGTCCCGACTCCGCCGGTCGTCACCCGCCTCGCCGGGCTGGAGCCGTTCACCATGGCGGCCTAATCGATCCTCCCCG
>NZ_LDTF01000113.1 GCF_001477495.1 Sphingomonas yabuuchiae | reverse complement strand
TGAGGCAGGGCGATGGCGGGGCCGACGGGGCTGGCCGATGCGATCGGGTGGGTATTGGGGGCGACCTGTCTGCTGGGCTGCGGCGCGGCCTGGGTGGCCGAGCGGCGGGCGTAATCCATCCCTCCCCGGAAGGGGCATTCCCGTCAATCCAGCTCGTTCATCCATCCATTCCACCGACGCGTGCCGGTCTCGACCGGGTCGCCGCGATCCTGGCGGACGCGGGCGCGATAGGCGGCGGGGTCGATCCCCTGATCCGCCTGGAACGCGCGGCTCAGCGCGCCCGCGCTGCCCAGCCCATAGGTCTCGGCCAGCTGCGCCAGATCGGGCTCCTCCGGCCGCTCCAGCGCACGGCGGACGGCGTCGATGCGGCGACGCCGGACATGGCCAGCGATCCCGCCGCTGCGCTCGTAGAGCCGGTACAGGGTCGCGCGCGACACGCCGACCCCCTCGGCGATCGCCGCGCCGGTGAGCTGGCGGTTGGCGATCTCGCGGTCGATCAGCTGCTCCACCGCCTCGCGCCGCAGATGGTCCTGCCGCCGCGCCTCGACGCCTAGGTCGCGCGGGCCGCCCAGCGCGGTCGGCAGCAGCTCGATCAGCGCACGCGCGAACGCGCCGTCATGCCGGTCGTCCAGCGTCGGGGCGTGGCGGACCAGCATCTGCAGGAACTCGCCCAGGATCAGCGTGTCGGGCGCATGGACGACCAGCCCATGCAGCGCCCCCAGGCTGCCCAGCGCCGCCAGCGCTAGGTCGCGCGCGATGCTGACGGTGATGAGGTGCAGGTCGTGCGCCTCCGTCCGGTGGCCGCGTCGCGTGTCGAGGAAGACGATATCGCCCGGGCCCGCCCGCTCGAAGCCGCTGCGCCCCTGGCCAATCAGCGTGCCCGCCAGGACATGATGGAGCACGATATGGTCGAAGCCGTCCGCCGTCACCCGCTCCTCACGCGCATGCGCCATGCCCGACAGATGCCGGTCGAACAGCAGCATGTGGCGAAACCGCCAGCCGGTGACGCGCGCCCGGAACGGCCCGTCCAGCCGGAGGACGTCGGCGCCCTGCGCGTAAAGCTGGCGATAGTCCGCAAAGGCGCGGTCCGGGGCCAAGCCCTCACTGGAAAAGCCGATCGCTTCCTTCAAATCCTGCTCCCGGTCATGCCTTCCCCCTTCGATCGTGGGGAGGCGGTGATAATATGACGTGGATCAATCCGCCACAGGCGCAATGGCTCCCGCGACTGGCGCGGTTGCCTTGAAGATCGTGCAAAAAACAGGCATATATCGTGCACCGCATGGGCGGTTGGGAGTTTTGCATGATCGCTGCCTTTCTGGACGACATTCGCGATCACGACATGATTGCGCCGCGCCGCCTTGCCGAGCGGCTGCGCCTGCCGCTGACCCGGCTGGCCAAGCTGGCGCAGGTCAACCGCAACACCATGGCCGCCAAGCCGGGCAGCCCCGCGGTACAGGCCCGGCTGGGCGAGATCGCCCGCATCATCGCGCGCGCGGCCGAGCTGTCGGGCGACGAGGGGCGCGCGATCATCTGGTTCCGCCACCAGCCGCTGCCCGGTTTCGGCAAGACCCCCGAACAACTGGTCGAGGAAGGCCATGCCGCGCTCGTCCTCCGCGACCTGGATCGCATGGCCGAGGGCGTCTATTCCTAAGTCCGGGGGGCGGCCGCATGACCTACCCCTTGCGCGCCCTGTCCTGTCCGCTGTGGCGGATGCTGACGATCCGTTACCAGCGCGATCCCCTGTCGGGGGAGGGCGCGCGAATTCATGGCGGCCGCTGGAACGCGCCGGGGCAGGCGGCGCTGTATCTGGGCACCGACCACGCCACCGCCATCGCCGAATTCTACCAGGGCCTCGCCAAGCCGGCCACGCTCGCGCCCTATCGCCTGAACGCGACGGCGATCGCGGACCTGACCGATCGGGCGGGCGGCCCCGTCGACGACACCGTGGCGCTGGCCATGACCGCGCCGTGGAAGGCGATCGCCGGGATCGAGGGCGCCACCCCGCCCAGCTGGACGCTGACGGCCTCGCTGATCGAGACAGGGGCGCAAGGTGCGCTGGTCCCGTCCGCGTAGAATCCGGGCGGCACCGCCTTGGTCCTGTGGCGCTGGCATCGTGCGGGCGGCGGAGGGGAGGGGGCGGCGCTGGAACTGCTCGATCCGGATGGGGCGCTGGCCTCGTTCCATTAAGGGCGGTCTTATCTCGTCGCTATACTTGGGTGGTAAAGCACGAACCCGCTGCGCCAAATGGTTAAAGCTTCTAAACCACTTGTGGCCCGACATGCTGCAAGAATGACCATTTCGTTACTCGGGCCAGGGCATGATTCCGCACGGCGTCGTTATTTTGTCATGACAGAACGATCATGATTTCCCGTGACATGAACGTTGCTTCATCATAGATGTCGACCTTCATCAGGGGGAAGTCTGAAAATGGTAAAGGCGTTGTCGCGTGGCCGGCTGGTAAAGGCGCGTGCGTTGGAGTCGAGCGCGATCCTGGTCGCGTTGATGGTCGCAGGGCCCGCCTTCGCCCAGTGCACCCCGGACCCGACCCAGGCGAACGCGACGACGACCTGCACCGGCACCGACAGCAACGGTCTGGTCGTCACGACCTCGGCCAGCACGGTCAATGTCGCGGCGGGTGCCAGCGTGACGAACACCGGCGCACCCGCGATCCGCTATGCCATCCCGGTGTCGAGCAGCAGCTATGCCTATTCGACGCTGACCGTGGGCGGCCGCGTCGATGGCGGTAGCCAGACGGGCGTCCAACTGCTGCGCCAGTCGAGCAGCAACGGCTATGGCAGCCTCAACCTGTCCATGACGGTCGCGGCGGGCGGCAGCGTCAGCGGCGCGAACGGCGTCGTCGTCGGCCAGACCGGCAACGACTATGGCAGCACGACCGCGTCGATCGACAATAGCGGTACCATTGGCGGCACGGGGACCGGTGCCAACGGCTATGCGCTGCTGTCGACCAACCAGAATTACGCCGGGTTCCAGTCGATCACCAACCGCGCAGGCGGCACGATCGGCGCGATCAGCGGCCCCGTCGGCACGCTGACCAACGCGGGCACCATCGATGGCGGTAGCCGCCACGCGATCTACAGCGGTGCGGCCTACAGCTCGGCGGTCTATGGCTATGGCTGGAACAACAGCGGTACGATCAGCAATAACTCTACCGCCGCGACACTGGCCAGCATCGAGTCGATCACGTTGACCAATAGCGGCACGATCAGCAATACGGGCTTGGGCGCGGCGATCTCGGGCGGATACCTGACGCTGACCAACGCGGCAGGCGGGCGGATCACCACGGCAGGGACCACAGCGATCGAGCATTATGGTTCGCTGAATCTGACCAACGCGGGTGTTATCGTCGGAGATATCACAAATATAACGTTGACTTTTGGCAACTCCATGACGGTCAACAACGCGGCCGGAACGATCACCGGCAAAATCCGCTTTGGCGCAGGCAACGACACGCTGGTCGTCGGCTATGCCAATGGCGCGATCCGCACCGGGATCAGCGGCACCATCGATGGCGGGGCGGGCACCGACACGTTGCTCGTCCGCTTCACCAGCGATGCCACCCTGTCCTCGGCGCTGGCGCTGCCGACCAATTTCGAACAGCTGACCCTGGCCCCCGATGCCAAGATGACGGCGACGCTGGCGCGCGGCTTCGCGGTCGCAGGCCCGGTGCGGGTCGGCGGTAGCGGCACGGTCGTCAACAACACCGTGCTGAGCGGCACCGGCACCGTTCTGGCCGATGACTCCAGTTCGTACAGCGCGCCCAGCTTCACCAATGCGGGGAGCATCACCGGCACGGGCACGCAGAGCGGCATCTATGCCGTCTCGCTGAACGCCGTGAACCGTTTCGAGAATAGCGGCACCGTCACCGCCAGCCAGAACGGCGTCTCGTTCAGCACACAAGGGGCCTTCGTCAATTCGGGTACGATCACCGCGACCGGCACCGCCGTCTCGCTGTTCGGGCCGAGCTTCGCCAATTCGGGCACGATCCGTTCGACCGGCGGGATTGGTGCGAAGCTGTCGGGATCCTATGGTTCGAATTGGACCAACACCGGCCGGATTGAGGGCATCACCGCCGGACTTCAACTGTCGAGCGCCCTGACCAACACCGGCACGATCACCGCGACCGGCACCGGCGTATTCATCGACTCCTACGGCAATCTGACCAATTCGGCGGGCGGTATCGTCACCGGGGGCACGCGCGCCATCGCCCCGAACGGCAATTTCAGCGTGTCCAACGCGCGCATCGCCAATGCGGGCACGATCAACGGCGACGTGAGCTTCGGCTCGTCCTCGTACGACAGCTATTATGGCAACAATAATGCCTATTACGCGCTGGCGGGCGGTGTCCTGAACGGCAATCTGACCCTGTCGAAGGGTGACATGCTGGTCGCCGAAATGGCAGGGTCGAGCGGCGACCGCTTTGCAGGCATCACCGGCACGGTGTCGGGCGCACAGGCGAATCTGCGACTGCGCGTGCGGAGCGACGCCAGCGCGACGCTGCCGTCCGCGTCCCCGTTCGCCACGGTCGGCTACGAGCTGTTCGACAAGGCGGCGCTGACGCTGAACGGCACGGGCGCCAGCCGTCCGCTGACGCTCGCCGGGCAGGGGACCGTCGACCTGACCGCCGACATCGCCGCGACGACCGGCTCGGCGCTTTCCGTCACCTCGCGCACCGTGGCGCCGGGCGAAACCTATGCCGACAACGCGCTGACCGTCACCAGCCGCGGCGCGCTGTCACTCGCCGTGTCGAGCACCGATGTCTACAGCGCCTATGCCGTCTCGCTGGGCAGCGGCGACAGCTTTACCAATGCGGGCACGATCAGCGTCACCGACACGCGATCGAACAATTACTATACGCTCGCCGCGATTTCGGGCGGCAAGACCGTGGTCAATGACGGCACGATCACGCTGAACGGCACGACCGGTATCCAATCCGCCCGGGCCGTCACCAACACCGGTCGCATCGTTCAGGCGACGGGCGGGCGGGCCGCAACCGGAATCTCGGGCTTCACCTCGCTGGTGAACAGCGGGACGATCGAGGTCGCGGGCAATGCCGTCGTCATGGATTATTCGGGCGGCACGATCGACAATAGCGGCCGCATCGCCAGCACCGGCGGCATCGCGATCAGCCAGACTTACAGCAACGGCACCGTGATCCGCAATCTTGCCGGGGGTACGATCGCGGGCGCGACCGGGCAGAACGCCATCCGTATGAGCGGTGGTCAGGTCGTCAATGCGGGCACGATCACCGGCGACGTCGACCTGGGCTATGCCAGCTTTGGCGGTCGCTCTTATAACAGCGCCATCTATACCAACAGTGGCGGCACGCTGACCGGCAGCCTGCGCTTCGGCGACAGCAACGACGTGTTCGTCGAGATGGACGGCCAGACCGGCGTGACCGGCACGATCGACGGGGGCGCGGGCACCGACACCTATCGTCGCGCCTTCACCAAATCGGCGACCGCGACGCTGGGCAGCCTGACCGCCGTCAATTTCGAGCGCGAGGATGTCCAGGCGATCGGCGCCGACACCGTCGTGACCGTCGGGGCGAGCACCACGCTGACCTCGCTCGGCGTGCTGGGCGACGGCCAAGTGGTCAACACTGCCAATGTCGACGGCGACCTGACCATCGGCGACAATTATTATTACTATCCGCAGCCGCAACAGGCGACCATCCTCGCCGCGCTGACCAACCAGGCGATCGTCAAGGGCGGCGTCTCGGGCCAGGTCCGGAGCTTCACCAATAGCGGCACGATCGGCGACGCCGCGCTGAAGCGGACGGCGGTGTCGCTCTACGGCACCGGTGCGATGACCTTCGCCAATTCGGGCACTATCCTGAACGACGAAACCCGTCGCAGCGTGTCCCTGTCGGTCAACGAGGGGACGATCACGGCGACCAACAGCGGCACGATCGCCCAGGGGCTGATCGTATCCGGCAACACATATTCCTACGGCTCGGACCCATCGGTCACGGCGCAGCCCATGTCGATCGCCCTGACCAATACCGGCACCATCGCCAGCACGGGTCCGGGACGCTCGGCCGTCGTGCTCCAGATCAACGACCAGCGTGGCCTTGGCGGGGCGATCCGGTTCGACAACAGCGGTTCGGTCACCCAGGGCGTCAACGCCCATGTCGGCAGTTATCGCTATTTCGACACGCCGGTGCTCGACGCCCCCCAGGCGTCCAGCATCGTCCTGACCAACAGCGGAACGCTCTCCGCCAACCTTCAGGGGCGGTCGGCCGCGCTGCTGACTCTCGACGACGCGCGCGATGTCGGCGGGTCGATCAGCCTGACCAACAGCGGCACGATCGACGGCAGCGGCCTGTCGGCTTACGGCGCGCGCGCCACGGTCTATCGTAGCAACTACACGACCGACGCCAGCACCGTCGCCAAGACCATCGCCATCACCAATAGCGGCACGATCCGCGCCAATGGCGGCGGCCAGACGATCGTCGATCCCTATGCGGGCGCCAGCGTCCCGACCGATCGGACCGCCCCCACCACCATCATCGCGGCGGCCCTCTCGCTCTATGCCGACGATACCGCGACCGCGTCGATCACCAACACCGCGACCGGCGTGATCGAGGCGACCGGCGCGAAGTCCGTTGCGATCCGCGCCAATGGCGTGGGCATCGACCTGACCAATGCCGGGACCATCCGTGGCGGCACGGGCACGACGCTGGCCGATAATGACAGCTTCGTCCGCACGCTCGGCACCACCTATCTGGCGGGCGCGATCCACACGACCGGCACTTTCGACAACAAGATCGTCAACACCGGCACTATCATCGGCTCGATCGCGCTTGGCGCAGGCAATGACCGGATCGAGAATTACGGCCAGATCCAGGGCGAAGTCTTCCTGGGGGCGGGCGACGACACCTTCCTCCACCGCGCCAGCGCGACGCTGGTCGGGACGGTCGATGGCGGCACGGGCACTGACAGCCTTATCATCGACGCAACCGGGGGCGGCACCGTCAACGGCAACCAGTTCCTGAACTTCGAACGCTTCAGCCAGGTCGGTCAGGGCAATGTCACCTATGCCGGGGCCTTCAACTTCGACACGCTGGGCGTGGCGGGCGGATCGGTTACGGTCGCGGCGGGCCAGACGCTGGCCAGCACCGGCGCCACCACCATCACCGGCACCGACGCGGCCGAGACCGTCACCAACAACGGCACGATCGCCGGATCGGTCGCGCTGGGCGGCGGTGACGACCGCTTCGTCAATGCCGGGCTGGTCCAGGGCGCGGTGTCGCTGGGCGACGGCAATGACAGCTTCGTCGAGGGCGCGGGCTCGCGCGTGGCGGGCGGCGTCGATGGCGGTGCGGGGACCAACCTCTATACCGCACTCCTGTCGGGCGACCGCACGGGCCTCGGCCAGCGCAGTAACTTCCAGCAGCTGGCGGTGACCGGCGCGGGCACGCTGTCGCTGACGCTCGACCAGAGCTTCGACACCGTCGCGCTGGCGGGCACCGGGCTGAACGTCGCGCTGGCGGGCAACCGCATCGGCGCGGTCACCGGCACGGACGTGGCCGAGCAGCTTCGCGTCGATGGCGACATCGCCAGCGTATCGCTTGGCGCGGGCAACGACCTGCTGGCGCTGGGCACGACCATTGCGGCGGGGCGCTATGATGGCGGCACCGGCACCGACACACTGGCCTTCACGGCCAATGCGCCCGTCGTGTTGAGCGGCGTGGCGACCGGGTTCGAGAACGTGTCGCTGACCGGCAACGCGCTGACCGTCGTTGGCTCGCTGGGCACGCAGGGCGCGCCGCTGAACTTCGGCGACGGCGACCTGTTGCTGACCGTCGCCAAGGGCGGCACGCTGGCCGGGGTCATCGACCTGGGCGCAGGCAACGACGCGCTGCGCCTGGCGGCGGGTTCGGTGCTGCTTGGCACAGTATCGGGCGGGGCTGGCAATGACCGCGCCACGCTGGAGTTGGCGGGCAACCAGATTCTGGCGGCGGGGACGCTGACCGGGTTCGAGACGCTGGCGACCGAGGGAACCGGTGCGCTGACCCTGACGGGCACGCAGGCTTATAATCAGGTCAACGCCGCAACCGACCTGACCATCGCCTCGGGCAGCAGCCTGACCGCAGGCCAGGTCGCCTTCACCGGCGGGAACCAGCGCTTCACCATCGCGGGCACCTTTGCAGGTGCGGTCGATGGCGGGGCAGGGACCGACACGATCGCGCTGTCGGGCGGCGCGGCTGCCGCGCCGGTCGCCTTCACCAACGTCGCCAATGTCGAGGCGCTGGCGATGACCGGCGGTTACGCCACGGTGTCGGGCAACGCGTCGTTCGGCGCGGTCGATATGACAAGCGGTCGCCTGGTCGGTCTGGCCGGGTCGACCATGGCCGCCACGCAGTTCCTGGTCCGCCAGGGCGCGACCTTCGGCTCGGCGGGCACGGTCAACGGCAATGTGACGGTCGCGGGTATCCTCAGCCCCGGCGCGTCGCCGGGCACGATGACGGTCAACGGCAATGTCACGCTGAACAGCGGCTCGCTGTCGTATTTTGAGCTGACCCCGACCGTGTCGGACAAGCTGATCGTCAATGGCGGGCTGACCATCGGCAGCGGATCGACGTTGCAGATCGTGTCGAGCGGCGCCCTGCGCCCCGGCACCTCCTACGACCTGATCGTCGCCAGCGGCGGGATCACGGGCAGCTATGCCAGCATCCTGAAGCCGTCCGACCTGTTCGGCTTCATCGTCCAGCGCGCCGACCGCATCCAGCTGCTCGGCCAGTTCCTGGGCGATGCGCGGTTCAGCCCGCAGGTCGCGCGCAGCATCGACTATGCCAACGCCACCTTGTCCAAACAGTCCGCGACGAGCACGTTGTTCGCCGCACTCCCCTCGCTGCTGACCGCGTCGGGCGCGTCCAACCCGCGTGGCTTCGCGCAAGTAACGCCGGAGGCCTATGCCTCGGCATCGCAGATCGGCGTCGACAATGCGCTGGGTCTGGTCCAGGCGGCGCGCGGTCCGGCCTTCGCCACCACGCGGGAGGATGCAGGCGTCTTCACCTTCGGCCAGACGCTCGGCCAATGGCATAGGCTGGGCGCGGACATGGGCGAGGGGACCAGCGCGGCGCAGACGCGCGGTTACGGCTTCCTGGGCGGCGTCGGCTATGGCGATCGACAGTGGATGATCGGTGCGTTCGGGGGCTGGCTCGACACCCGCCAGTCGATCGCCCCGCTCGCCGCCTCGACGAA
This sequence comes from Sphingomonas yabuuchiae, assembly GCF_001477495.1. Lineage (GTDB taxonomy): Bacteria > Pseudomonadota > Alphaproteobacteria > Sphingomonadales > Sphingomonadaceae > Sphingomonas > Sphingomonas yabuuchiae_A. Next base: position 4,596 of record NZ_LDTF01000113.1, on the reverse strand, counting down.
GGCCGACGGCGTGGTCGCGGGCGTCCATGGCCGCTATTCGATGCCGAACGGCTTCGGCTTCGGCGCGTCGATCGTCTATGACGGGGCGCAGGCGCGCACGACCCGCGCGTTGCCGGGGACGGCCTCGGCTTATGGGCGTTACGACCTGCACAGCTGGACCAGCGACCTGTCGGTCCATTATACGGCCGAGCTGGCCGAGGGCTGGTCGCTGACCCCGCGTGCGGGCCTCACCTATCTGCGTACCCGCCGTCAGGGCGTGGGCGAGAAGGGCGGCAGCCCCTTCGCTCTCACCGTGGCGCGTCGCGATCTGGTCGCGGGCTTTGCCGATGCCGGGGTCACCTTCGGCCGTAGCGATGCGTCGGAAGCACCGTTCCGCCCCTTCGTGACGCTGGGCGCGCGCTATCAGATCGAGGGCAACCGCGCCGTCGCGCTGGGCGGCTATGCGGGCGGGGGCCAGGGCCTCGTCGCACTGGGCGCCGCCCGCGCCTCGCTGGTCGGCACGGCGACGGGCGGCGTCGCCTATCGCTTCGCCAGCGGCGTCGACCTCTATGCGAACGGCAGCGCCCAGACCGGCCGCGACGACCATCAGGAAACGATCGCAGCAGGCCTGCGCCTGCGCTTCTAATCGTTCGGGGGGTGGAGCAGGCTAGGCCGCTTCACCCCTTGCCGCTCGGCTGGGCCTCAACTTTTTATTGAACCTTTTACAACCTTGTGGCATTGAAGGATCAGCTACGGACAGCGGGGCTTCCGGTAACACGGTCGCCGCAGCATGTGCGCCTATATGGCCGGTACACCACGGTAAGGTACACCCGCACCTTTGAAGGGCCTCCGCCTAAAGCGGGGGCCCTTTCTGATTATGGCAGCCTCTTTCCCTTGTACAGGCAGGTGCGTAAGAGCGTGTGCATATTATAGCGCCGCTTGACGTGACTGAAGACCACATTGCGTACGTAACAGCTCGTAATCATCAGGTTCACATCGGCTTCGTCCCCCCTGTCGGGGTATAGGTAGAAGAATACTACCTGATGCTCTCCGTCCGTCAGTTCGCGAACACGGCCGGGCGCGATATCAATGACCGCATAATTCATTGCCCGGTTACGATCGATGGAATCCCAACAAAAGTAATTCTGCTCAACCATTCGCTTCGACAGTTCGCGGAGTCCAAGCGAAAAAGCGTAGCGATCCTCGCAGAAGCGCCGGGGCTTGCCGTTCTCATCTTCCAGATGGTGCGCGCCTCGCTCACACCCTTGCGAGATGGTATGCAACCCGAGGTGAATACGCGTCCGCAGATCCGCCCCATCCTTACCCTTGCCAGGCAGGGTGACCACAAAACTGCGAAGATGCCGCAGATCTCTTAAAACGCCATCGACTTCAATCTCGTCCATGTTGCCGATTATACGCCTTGTTGTGCAAGGCAGATAAAGGGCCGTGCATGTTTATTGCACATTCTGAAGGTCGTGCCCCTCGATTTCAAGTGGGAGCGGATGGCTGGCCACCCCCCCATCATGACACCATTGTCATCATAAAAACCACATCATCCCCGCACAACGTCATCAAGTCGCAATGATCCGGCACCAAGGGACGGCCGCATAATCCTTTGGGGGGAATCCATATCATGACCTCGTTCAACCTGCGTTTCGCGGGGCGGCTCTTTGCGTCCAGCACGCTGGCTCTTCTGCTTGCCACGCCCGCCTTTGCGGCCGATCCCGAACCGGCCAAGACAGCCGCGCCCGACGATCAGAAAACCAATGCCGAGGGTGCGCTGAACGAGGTCATCGTTACCGCGCAGAAGCGGCCAGAGAGCCTGCAGAAGACGCCGATCGCCATCTCGGTGCTGACCGCCGACGACCTGAAGAACCGCCATGTCCAGTCGCTGGTCGACCTGCAGGACGGCGCGATCCCGTCGCTTCGCGTCGCGCCCTTTTATTCGCGCAACTCGGCGCTGATCATGAACATCCGCGGCATCGGCGTGCTGGCCGACAGCAACCAGCCCGCGCGCGACCAGGGTGTCGGCGTCTATATCGACGGCGTCTATCTGGGTCGCGCCCAAGGCTTGGGCACCGCGCTCTATGACATTGAGAGCATCGAGGTGCTGAAAGGCCCGCAGGGCACATTGTTCGGCCGCAATACCGAGGGCGGCGCGGTCAGCATCGTCACCAGGAAGCCGACCGGCACATTCGGCCTGACCGCGACCGCGGGCGTCGGCAATTTCGGCAGCCACAAGGCCGAGGCACATCTCAACCTTCCCGAATGGCACAATTTCAGCGTGAAGCTGGACGGCATCGTCACCAAGCGCAACGGACTCGTCGACAATCCGCTGCCCGGCCAGGCGGACTTCAACGGCTTCGACCGGCACGGCGCGCATGTCGAAGTGCTGTGGAAGCCGCAGGACGGGGTGAGCGCCGACTATGCGTTCGACACCTCCTACGACGCCTCGACGCCGCTCTATCTCCAGACGATAACGGCGGGAACGCTGACCCGCGCGCCCGCGCTGCCGCTCCAGCCCAACCGGGTGCGCACCGCCAGCATCGGCGTGCCGCAGCAGGAGAGCATCGGCAAGACGCATGGCCATCGCCTGACTCTGGGCCTTGACCTCGCGCCGGGGCTTCAGCTGAAGTCGATCACCGCGTACCGCGAACTGGACCAGAGCCAGTATGACAATGGCGGCCAGAACAGCACCACCTACAAGCCGAACGGCGCGTTCAGCCGCTACAGCCTGGCGGGCTTCACGCAGAACCAGTTCAGCCAGGAAATCCAGCTGATCGGTGACAGCCCCCGCCTGAAATATGTTGCGGGCGCGATGGCGTACCGCGAGCATAGCGAGGACAATGCCCAGGCGTTCAACACCAATGTCTGGAACGCGAACGGCACCGCCTCCACGATCGCGACCTTCAACATCGCCACGGTCCCCTTCGACCGCGCCAGCCGGATCACGACGCGCAGCATCGGCGCGTTCGGCCAGGCGACCTGGACCCCGGCGATCCTGTCCGACCGGCTGCACGTCACGGGCGGCGCGCGCTACACGCGCGACATGAAGAAGGGCCAGCTGTTCATCGTCAACGGCAAGACGCCCAATGTCGACGGCGTGGTGGGCCCGCGCCAGCTGGACGCCGCCTGGTCGCGCGTCGACCCGCTGGTGACGCTGGCTTACGACGTGACCGACGCCATGCATGTCTATGGCAAATGGTCGGAAGGGTATAAGTCGGGCGGCGCCAATTCGCGCTCGCTGCGCTATGCGCCGTTCAACCCCGAGACGCTGTCGATGTTCGAGATCGGCGCCAAGACCGAGTTCCTCGACCGCCGCGTCCGCCTGAACCTGGCCGCCTATACCGGCGCGTACAAGTCGATCCAGATCGACTTCCAGGCGAATTACCTTCAGGTCGATGCGCAGGGCAATCTGCTCCAGACCAACCGCACCACGATCGAGACCGCCAATGCGCCGGGCACCGGCCGCGCCAAGGGCGTCGAGGCGGAGCTGACCGTCGCGCCGATGGCCGGGCTGACGCTGACCGCCAGCTATGCCTATAACGACGTGACCATTCCGGCGACGGTGAACCCCTTCCCGCAAGGGTCGACCGGCGTGATCGTGACGACGCCGATCAAGATCTATCCGGTTTATACCCCGGCCCATGCCGCCAGCGGCGCGATCGATTACGAGCGGCCGGTGGGCGATTATCGCCTCGTCGCGCATCTCGATGCCAATTACGACAGCGGCTTCTACGCCAATTACAACGATCCCGCGCCCGGCGTGAACCAGCCCAAGGGCGAGCCGGGCTTCATCGTCAACGGCCGGATCGGCATCGCTGACATTGCTTTGAACGACACCGGCGCCCTGCTGACCCTGTCAGCCTGGACGCGCAACCTGCTCAACGAGCAGCATATGTTCTATAAGGGGCTGAACACGCTTACCGGCGTATCGGGCTTTTTCAACGAACCGCGCACTTACGGCGTGGAAGCGACGGTGAAGTTCTGATGCGCGGGGGCCTGATCGCCATCGCCGTGGTGCTGGCGGTTCCGGCGGGGGTGGGGGCTTCGGCCCCCGCACCCGTGGCCGCACCTGCCGACACTCGCGTCCTGCCGCTGCAGGGCGGACGCAACTTCCGCGACCTGGGCGGCTATCGCACCGCCGATGGCCGGACGGTGAAATGGGGGCTGCTCTACCGCTCGGGGCAGATGCACGACCTGACCCCGGCGGATTACGTCACGCTGCAAAAGCTCGGCATCCGCACCGTCTGCGACTTTCGCGACACGGCCGAGCGGACCAGGGAGCCGACTTTGTGGCCCGCCGGTCAGCGCCCCAAGGTGCTGAGCGACGATTATGCGCTCGACATGAGCGCGATGCGGCTGCCCGGCGATCCGTCGACCTGGACCCACGAACAGGTCGTGACGGCGATGACCGCGACCTATCCAAAGCTGCTCGACCAGTTCAACGGCCAATACCGCCGCATGTTCGCCGAGCTGCTGGCGGGCGACGTGCCGCTCGCCTTTCACTGCACGGCGGGCAAGGACCGCACCGGCGTCGCGGCCGCGCTCCTGCTGACCGCGCTGGGCGTGCCGAGGGCGACGATCATCGACGATTACCTGCTGTCGAATGAGCAC
>NZ_LDTF01000112.1 GCF_001477495.1 Sphingomonas yabuuchiae | reverse complement strand
CGTAATCCTGTTCCATGCCCATGACCGGGCATGGAACAGGATTACGATGCGGCGGGCTTCGTCAGGCTGAACGGGGTTGTTCTGTGGCGTTCAGGAACGGGGCTTGACCATGAAGGGGATCGCGATCCCGTCGCCGCTCTGTCTTCCGGCAATCTGCCATATCGCTCTCAAGTAAAACAGTGCGCATGTTTGCATGGCAATATGTATCAATTCATGTCCTGTTGATAAATTACTTGCCGATCCTATGCATATAACAGACACTTGGAATAGCTGGCGTCAGTCCGGAACAGTAGAGGATGTCATATGTTTCGATTTGCGATTACTGCCATGTGTCTTTTGTCTCCCGGTATCGTGAATACGCAATCATCCTGTATGAGCACATGCGATCAGGCCTGGTTCGCCGCGCGAAACCAGTGCGTCAATGATATCCGATACAAGACGTCCGCCGAATATAATGCATGTCTTACCGATGCCGATCGCGCCCGTAGCAATTGCGAGAATCGTTGCCGATACACGAATTGATCCTACTGGGGATGGCCCATGAGCAACCGGGCGTTGTTACTTGTCATATTCCTGGCATCGTCTGCCGTCAACGCGCAGGCCAAAGCACCAGGCTTTGAAAGTTGGCGAAAGGGGGCGTGAGCTATGACCAATATCGCGCGGATGCCATAGGATGCGCGAAAAAGGGATATTTCCGCGACATAACGAACGATGCCCCGGCAAAGCGCTTCATCCGCAGCTTTGAATTGGCGGACAGGGCGCTGAACGATCCCGGAAGTGCCGGTGGCTCATGGATCGATCATGTTCAGATTACGCGACCGGACCGGCAGAAACGCGATTTGCAGGCGCTGCATGTATCGGACGTGGAGAAGTGCCTCCTGGACAGCGGATTGAAGAAATTTTCACTGAAAAAAGCGAGATGGAAATTTTGAAGAAATATCCGGCAGGCTCCCAGGCGCGTCACCGCTATCTGTACGACCTGTCCGTCAAATCGACGGAGAGATAGACGACATGGCAGGTCCGCCCCGTCAAAACAGCTTCCGCACCCCCACCCGGATCGAGCGGCCGATGGGGTCGAGATAGGCGGGCTGGAAGCGGTTGGGGGTCTGGCCGTTGCGGTCGGTGACGTTGATCCGGTCGTTCAGCAGATTCTCGACCGTGACGTTGACGTTCAGCCCCTTGGCCCAGGGTTTCTTGACCACCTTCTCCATGCGCACGAAGCTGTAGAGGACCAGCCAGGTCCGGCCCGAAAAGCGCAGGTCGGAGGCGGCGATGTCGCTGCGGATGCGGGTCGGCCCCTGCAGGCGACCGTAAACCCCCAGGTTGAACACGCCGTAGGAAAAATTGCCGTTCATATCGACGTCCCAGCGCGGACGCCCACCGGTGCCGTTCAGTGTCGCGCCGTCGAGCAGATCGAGGACCGGGCCGGTCCCGCGCAGGGTCAGCCGGTCCTCCAGCCGGTAATTGGTCGTCGCCGACAGCCAGATGGAGGGGCGCGGCCTGGGTGGAGGGGG
>NZ_LDTF01000111.1 GCF_001477495.1 Sphingomonas yabuuchiae | reverse complement strand
GCGGGCGGGGTCGGGATCACCCGGTCGTCGGTGGCGAACAGGCGGCGGCTGGCCCGGTTGATCGCCTGCGCCCGTCCGGCATCGACGCGCAGCAACGGCAGCGGAATCTGGTCGAACAGCGCGTCCAGCGGCGGGCCGTCCGGGGCAGGGCGCGTCATGTTACCACCGACACCACCGCTCCCCGCCCGCGCCGCCGTCCAACAGCCGGTTCCGATCAGCCAGGCGATGCACAGCCCCGCGCCCAGGATCGACCCGAGCATGCCCCGCTGCCACGCCAGCAATATCAATGCGCCAAGGATGGCCAGCGTCAGCCCGGACAGCCCCGCCGCCACCGCGCGTCGCCGCGACAGGTCAAAGCCCATGGCGCGCCATCCGGCGATATAGCGCACCACGACTGAGCCCCAGCGCCTGCGCCGCCTGGGTGACATTATGGTGATGCTCGACCAGCGCCGCCTCGATCATCACACGTTCGCTTTCGTCCAGATCGAAACTGGCGCGGGAGGTTGCCGGGGCCGTGCTCCGGGCGACCGGCGGGGCGAGCAGCGCGGCCTCGATCACGCCCTCTTCACCCAGCAGCAATGCCCGCTCGATCGCGGCGGCAAGGCCGCGGGCCTCGTCGGGCCAATGCGCGGTCGCCAGAAGTGCCTCGGCGGCGGGGGTGAAGCGGGGCGCGGGCCGTCCGTGCCGTTCGGCTGCGATCCGCGCGAAATGGCGGGCGAGCAGCGGCACATCCTCCCGCCGTTCGGCCAGCGAGGGTGCGACGATCTCCACCGCCGCGATCCGCCGGGCGAGCGCGGGCGTGATCGCGCGAGGATCGTCGGCGATGGCGATATAGCGATCCTCGGGCGGCAATTGGTCGAGCAGCCGGGCCTGGGCGATCTCGTCCAGCCGGTCGGGATGGCGGAGCAGCCAACTCGTGCCCCGCTCGGCACCGTCCAGCCGCGCCCAGGCTTGCGGATCGCGCGCGTCGATCCGCTGTATCGGCCGCCCGGCCCCATGGGAGGCGGCATGGAGCGCCGCCGCGATCAGGCCGCGCCCCGCGCCCGATGGCCCGGTCACGACGACACCCGCCATGGTCGGGGCGACACGGCGGATCAGGTCGCGGACGCGGGCGATAGCGGGGCTGTCGCCCAGCAGCCGGGCGGGCTCGGCGGTGCCCTCGGCTGGGACATGATCGCGGGGGGCGGCGCGGCGGCAGGCCGCCAGTTCGATCTTGGCGATCAGCTCGGCATTTCGCCACGGCTTCATCACGAAGTCGCGCGCGCCCGCCTGCATCGCGGTGACGGCCAGCCGGATGCCGCTATGCGCGGTGATGACGATGATGCATGCGCCCGGATCGTCGGCGAGCAGCCTGTCCAGCACCGCCAGCCCCTCCGCCCCGTCGGTCCGCCCGGCGGCATAGTTCAGGTCGAGCAGGATCGCATCGTAGCGCCGGGCCGCCAGCCGCGAAAAGCCTTCCTCCGGCCCCTGCGCCACGTCCAGCCGGTGGCCCGCCAGGTCGATTGCGATCGCCAGCGATTCGGCGATGCGCGGATTGTCGTCGATCACCAGGATGGACAGCGGGCTTGACGCCGGTCCGAACCGTCCATTTTCGGACGGTGCGTCCGAACACGAACGGTCGGATTCGGCCGGGATGGGTGAAAATGGCGTTTTCATAGTGGCTTAGGTTTTTCGCCCGTCCTGGGTGACACTCCATCCATGATGACCGAACAGCCCGTACACGCAAGCGCTCAACCGGGAGCGGCAATGGACCGCGTGATCGTACGCAAGGCGGCGCCCTGGTGGCGCGGCCGTCCGGTGGTGATCGCCGTGTTGCTGGCGATTGGCGCGGTACTGGTCTGGCGGCTGCTGCCCGCCGCCGGGTCGACCGATATCGCCGCCGCCAATGTCGAGACGGGCGAAGTCACGCGCGCCGCGTTCGACGATTATCTGCCCGTCCGTGCCACGGTCACGCCGCGTATCACGACGCTGGTCGGGGTGCTGTCGGGCGGGCAGGTGGAAAAGCTGTTGGCGCAAGACGGCCAGATGGTCGGTGAGGGACAGCCGCTGGCCACGCTCGCCAATCCTCAGCTGAAACTCGACGTCATCACCCGCGAGGCGCAGATCGCCAGCCAGCTGGGCGGCGTGGCGAGCGAGGGGCTGGGGATCGAGCGCAACAAGCTCGACCGCGCGGGGCAGGTGGCGCAGGCCGAATATGACCTCATCAAGGCGCGGCGCGACCTGGGCATCCGGCGTCAGCTTCACGACCAGGGCTTTCTGTCGGATGCGGGCGTCCGCAGCTTCGAGGAGGAGGCCGCCTATCAGGAAAAGCGCCTCGCCCAGCTGAAGTCCGGCCGCGCCACCGAGGCGCGGATCACCGCCACCCAGTCCGCACGCCTGAACGACACCCAGATGCGGCTTTCGGGAAATCTGGCGGCGGTGCGCGCGGGACTGGAGGCGCTGACCATCCGTGCGCCGGCGGGCGGGCGGCTAACCAACTTCACCATCCAGCCGGGCCAGACGCTGAAACCCGGCGACCCGGCGGGGCAGGTCGATAGCGAGGGTTCGTGGAAGCTCGTCGCGCAGGTCGACGAATATTATCTCGGTCGCGTCGCGCCGGGTCAGACCGCGACCAGCTCGGACGGGGCGAAGCTGACCGTGTCCAAGGTGCTGCCTGCCGTGAAGGACGGGCGGTTCCAGGTCGAACTGATCTTCGACAAGGCGCCTGCGGGTCTCAATCGTGGGCAGACGATCGACATCCGCATCACGCTGGGCGCGGCGAGCCGCGCGGTGGTGGCCCCGGTCGGCGGCTGGCTGGAGGCGGGGGGCAGTTCGGCCTTCGTGCTCGATCCCGACGGCGCCCATGCCCGCCGCCGCGCCGTCCGTATCGGCCGCCGCAATCCCGAACAGGTGGAGGTCCTCTCCGGCCTCAATCCCGGCGAGCGCATCGTCATCAGCAACACCGCGTCCGTGAAGGGCGACATCCTGAACATCCGATAAGGGGGAAGACCGATGATCCGACTGGAAGGCATTCAACGCCGCTACGTCTCCGACGAGGTCGAGACGACCGCGCTGCACGATATCGACCTGCACGTCGCGGCGGGCGAGTTCCTGGCCATCATGGGGCCGTCGGGCTGCGGCAAGTCGACGCTGCTCAACACGCTGGGCACGGTCGATCGGCCGACGGGCGGGCGGTATATGTTCGGCGACCGCGACCTGGCGGCGATGGGTGAGAAGGACCTGGCGAAGTTCCGCGCCGAGACGCTGGGTTTCGTCTTCCAGAGCTTCAACCTGATCGACGAGCTGACCATCGAGGAGAATGTCGCGCTGGGGCTCGCCTATCGCGGCGACGTGGGGGACCGTCGTGGGCGAGTGGCCGCTGCGATGGACAAGGTCGGCATCGCGCACCGCGCGCGCCACTTCCCGCACCAGCTGTCTGGCGGGCAGCAGCAGCGCGCCGCGATCGCCCGCGCCATTGTCGGCGACCCCAAGCTGATCCTCGCGGACGAGCCGACCGGCAACCTCGACACCGCCAATGGCGAGCAGGTGATGAACATCCTGACCGGGCTGAACGAAGCGGGGGCGACCATCGTGATGGTGACCCATTCGCCCAGCCATGCCGACCTCGCCAAGCGCCGCATCGACATGCTCGACGGCCGCATCGTTGCCAGCGCCATGCGCGCGATCTGAAAGGACATTCCGATGAAGACGATGATCTCCGCCATCGCCCTGTTCTCGCTCCCCGCCATTGCCGCACCCGCACAGGACAATGCGCTGACGACGCGCGGCTACGACCTTCGCGGCTTCGACCGGATCGATGTCGGCGGGTGCGATATCGTGACCGTTTCGCTGGGCTCCGGCTATACCGTGTCGGCGCGGGGGCGGGCGGCCAATATCGACGCGCTGCGTATCGACGCGAATGGCGGCGCACTGCGCATCCGCCGCGAGGACAATAGCTGCACCGGTCATGACCGCCGCGTCGCGATCGCCGTCACGCTGCCCGCGATCAAGGCGGTCAAGCTCAGCGGTGCGGTCGAGATGAACCTGCCCGCCCTCGAGGCACCCGCCTTCGCGGCGGATGCCAGCGGTGCGAGCGTGCTCCGCCTTGCGGCGCTGCGCAGCGGCATGGCCAGTTTCGGTCTGTCGGGGGCGAGCGAGGCGACGGTCCGCAGCCTGCGCGCCGAGCGCGCCAAGCTGGACACGTCGGGGGCGAGCGTCCTTCGCGCGGGCGGCGATGCGCGCCAGTTGACCATCGACAGCAGCGGGACGAGCGAGGTGAACACCCGCGCCCTGTCCGTATCCCAAGTCACGATCGGTGCCAGCGGCACGGCCCATGTTCGCGTCGGGGCCGCCGAATACGCGAATGTGAGCGCCAGCGGCATGGCCAATGTCAGCGTCGAGGGAAATCCCCGCTGCACCGTCGCCAAGAGCGGACTGGCCCGCATCGCCTGCGGTCGATGACCGTCTTGTCCGGGGGACTGCAATCATGAACCGCTTCGCGCTTCTGTCGCTCTATCGCTCGCTTGTGCGGCACAAGCTCTATACCGCGCTCAACATTGGCGGCCTGGCGGTGGGTATCGCCGTCTTCCTGGTGCTGGGCCTCTATGTTCGGTTCGAGACAGGGTATGAGAAATGGCTGCCGGGTCATGACAAGCTGTATCTGGTCGAGGAATATTGGAACATGCCGGGCAGCCCGGCCAATGGCTATTCCACCGGCACGATGGGCGGCCTGATCGACCAGCTTCGCGAGGATTTTCCGGATACCGTCGGAACGCGCATCCAGGTCATTAACGCCAATGTCGTGCGCGGGGGGACCGCAACCAGCGAGACATTCGCCTATGCCGACCCGAATTTCCTCGACATCGTTCGCCTGCCGATCGTCGCCGGGGATGCCGCCCATGCGTTGCAGGCGCCAGACACTGTCCTGATCAATGAGACGATCGCAAAACGCTACTTCCCCGGTCGCAATCCGATCGGGCAGACGATGACCCTGACGACCATCGGCACGACGGCCAATTACCGAGTCGCAGGTATCTTCCGCGACCTGCCACCCAATACCGAGTTGTCCTATTCTATCCTTGCCAAGATGCCCAGTCCGCACCCGGACAAGATGTGGTTCCATTGGGGCAGCGGGCGGGTCTGGACGATCCTGTGCTTTGATACCCCGCAGGCGGTGAAGGACCGGCAGGCACGGATGCGCAGCTTCGTCGACCGGCGGGGACGCAAGGATCAGGGGCCTTCGATCAAGAACCTCAGCCTGAAAATTAACCCGATCGCCGACATCCATCTGCAAAATACGCCGGGTCGCAAGATGACGGTAGCGACTTTGGGGATCGTCGGCGTGCTGACCCTGCTGATCGCGATCGTCAATTATGTGAACCTGGCAACGGCACGGGCCGGGCTGCGCGCGCGGGAGGTTGCGATGCGCAAGGTGCTGGGGGCGGGGCGGGGTG
>NZ_LDTF01000110.1 GCF_001477495.1 Sphingomonas yabuuchiae | reverse complement strand
CCCGCCCACCCGACCGGTTTCTGGGCGACGCTGTCTCCTGAGGCCGCCCGCACCTTCGCCGGGGTCGACCGCCGCTATATCGACGCGGTGTTCGCCGTGACCGACCGCCATCCCGGCGGGACGATGGGGTATCTGAAGGACGAACTGGGTCTGGACGCGGCCAAGATCGCCAAGCTGCGGGCGCTGTACCTGACAAAGGGGTGATCGCTCACCCCTGCCGCCGATCTCCCTTGCGCCGTTCGCCTTGCGGCAGCGGCGCGGGGGAGTCCTCGATGGCGGTCAGGATCGCGCGACCATAGGCGGTCTTGGCGAGCGCGCGGCCGCGCGTCTCGGCCTGTTCGCGGGATATGAAGCCCTGTAGATAGGCGATTTCTTCCAAGCAGGCGATCTGGATGCCTTGGCGGTGCTGAATCGTGCGGACGAACTCCGCCGCCTCCAACAGGCTGTCATGGGTGCCGGTGTCGAGCCAGGCGAAGCCGCGTCCCATCGCTTCGACGCGGAGCATCCCCGCATCCATGTAGCGCCGCGCAAGATCGGTGATCTCCAACTCGCCGCGAGGGGAGGGGGCCAGCGTCGCGGCATGGTCGCACACCGTCTCGTCGAACAGATAAAGCCCCGTCATCGCATAGGGAGAGCGGGGCTGGTCGGGCTTTTCCTCGATCGAGACGGCGCACCCCTGCGCGTCGAACGCGATGACGCCGTAGCGCCGGGGATCCTCGACGCGGTAGGAAAAGACGGTCGCGCCGCCCCCCGCCTCCACCCCGGCGACCGCGCGGCGCAGCATCGGGCCCAGGCCGTTGCCGAAGAAGATATTGTCGCCCAGCACCAGCATGGCGGGCGCTCCGGCCAGCCAGTCGCGCCCGATCGTGAACGCCTGGGGTAGCCCCTCGGGGCGCGGCTGCTCGGCATAGGCGATCGTCAGGCCGAGCGCGCTGCCGTCCCCGAACAGAGTGCGATAATGGGCCAGGCAATCCGGGCTGGAGATGATCAGGATTTCACGAATCCCCGCCAGCATCAGCGTCGACAGCGGGTAATAGATCATCGGCTTGTCGTAGACGGGCAGAAGCTGCTTGTTGACGACCAGCGTCGCCGGATGAAGCCGCGTGCCGGTGCCGCCTGCCAGGATGATGCCCTTCATGGCATCATCCTAACGCGGTTCGCTGAACAATAGGTTAGGCGATAGGCCGAGCCCCCGCCGCTGGTCGGCGCCGCCCTGGGCGATCAGCGGCCGCCACCAGTCCTCGTTGGCGAGATACCAGCGCACGGTCTTTTCCAGGCCGCTTTCGAAACTCTCCTGCGGCACCCAGCCCAGTTCGGCGCGGATGCGGGTGGCGTCGATCGCGTAGCGCAGGTCGTGGCCGGGGCGATCGGTGACGAAGCCGACCTGCTCGACATAGGATGCGCCGTCGGGGCGGGGACGCAGGCGGTCGAGAAGGGCGCAGAGCGTGTGCACCACATCGATGTTCCGCCGCTCCGCATGACCGCCGATATTGTAGCGGCGCCCCGGCTCCCCGCGTTCGAACACGATCTGGAGCGCGCGGACATGATCCTCGACGAACAGCCAGTCGCGCACATTCTCGCCCCGGCCATAGACGGGCAGGGTTTCCCCGGCGAGCGCCTTGACGATCATCAGCGGGATCATCTTCTCGGGGAAGTGATAGGGGCCGTAATTGTTCGAGCAGTTGGTGACGATCACCGGCAGGCCATAGCTATGGCCCCAGGCGCTGACGAGGTGATCGGACGCCGCCTTGCTCGCCGAATAGGGCGAGCGCGGATCATAGGGCGTCGTTTCGGTGAACAGCCCGGTTTCGCCCAGCGAACCGAACACCTCGTCGGTCGAGATATGGTGGAAGCGAAACGCCGCCTGTTCCGTCAGCTCCAGACCCTGCCAATAGGCCCGGGCCGCGTTCAACATCTGGAAGGTGCCAAGAACGTTGGTCTCGACAAAGGCGGCAGGCCCGTCGAGCGAGCGATCGACATGGCTCTCCGCCGCCAGATGGGTGATGACCTGGGGCCGGAATTCGCGGATCGCCCGGGTCACCGCGACGGCATCGCGCACATCCGCCCGCACGAAGCGATAGCGCGGGTCGTCTGCCACCGGCGCCAGTGCGCTCAGTGTCCCGGCATAGGTCAGGGCATCGAGGTTCAGCACCTCGTGCGCGGTGTTGCGGATCAGATGGCGGACCAGCGCCGACCCGATGAAGCCGGCCCCTCCGGTCACGAGAATGCGCATGGCGTGGCTGTCATCCGGTTAGGGGTCGATCACACGACCGGGAAGCGAAGGGATGCCGCCAATTGCTCCCCACCGCCACCCGAAACTTTTTGCACGGCCGCCCCAGCTTGGCTCAATCGAGTGTGACGCCTGCGTCATCAACCAGTCATCGACCTAACATCGCATCGTAACAAACCCCGGCCACGGGGGCGGTAACGACCGGCGCCGGGGGGCGTCGGCACGACCAAGCGCCCAAGGGGACCATCATGCACATCGTCCGTTCCGGCTTCCGCGGTCTCGCGGGGGTTTCTCTCATCGCCTTGGGTCTGGCCGGCGCGCCCGCGCTGGCCATGGCGGATGATGCGACCGCGACCGCGGGCGTGCCCGCTTCGGGGCCGATCCTGTCGGGGCGCATCTATGACGCCACCGGCGTCGCGCTGCCCGGTGCGCGCGTCGTGGTAGAAGGGACGGGCGCGCAGGCGACGACCAATCTCCAGGGCGAATTCAGCGTCATCACGCCCGAGGAAGCGGGCGACGTCACGCTGCTGATCGACTATCTCGGCCGCCCGCCCGTCACCCGCGTGGTGGCTGCGGCCGAGCGAGGCCGTCCGATCTCGCTGACCCTGCACGCCGCCAGCGGCGAGCCGGGCGACATCGTCGTGACCGGTGCCTCGCTGCTCGACAATACCGCGCGCGCACTCAACCAGCAGCGGACCGCCGACAACACCGTCACCATCATCTCGTCGGATGCGATCGGCCGCTTCCCCGATCCCAATATCGCCGAGGCGCTCCAGCGCGCGCCCGGCGTCGGCATCGAGCGCGACCAGGGCGAGGGCCGCTATATCAACGTGCGCGGCGCGCCGTCCGAATGGTCGGCCGTCTCGGTCGACGGCATCCAGATCCCCTCGGTCGACCCGACGACGCGCGCAGTCGACCTCGATACGCTGCCCTCCGACATCGTCGCCAATCTGGAAGTGACCAAGTCGCTGCTCCCCTATCAGGATGCGGACTCGATCGCGGGCGCGGTCAACATCACCACCCGCTCGCCCTTCGACCGCAAGGGCTTTGCGCTGACCGGCATGGCGGGCGCCAGCTACAACCAATATGGCAAGGGCAGCGACTATCGCGGATCGGCCGCGGTCAGCGACACCTTCGGCCCGGATCGCCAGTTCGGCCTGCTCTTCTCGGGCAGCTATTCGCGCACCCATCGCCGCCCCGACAATGTCGAGAACACCTGGACCGAGACCGCCAACGGCCCGCGCGTGACCGAGACGCTGTTCAAGGATTACGACACCAAGCGCCAGCGGATCGCGGGCACCGGTGCGTTCGAATGGCGCCCCTCCGATGCGACCCATGCCTGGGTGCGCGGCACCTATGCCCGGTTCGAGGATGACGAATTCCGCGATCGTATCGGCATATTGTGGAGCGATGGCGCGCTGCAGGCCGGATCGACCGACCGCACCGCGACCTATCGCAACACCCGTATCGAAAAGCAGGTCCGCCACCGCAAGCAGGTGAACGAGATCTGGTCGGCGACGGCGGGCATCGAGCAGCGGCTGGGCGAAGGCACGATCCGCGCCGACGTGGCCTATAGCGAAAGCTCGCAGACCTATCCGCGCCGCGACGAACTGCTGTTCCGCTCGACGCTGCGCCCGACGCTGTCCTATGACTTCAGCAATGCCGACCTGCCCAGCTATTCGCTGTTCCAGAGCAAGGAGCATCTCCAGCTCGGCACCTTCGCCTTTCAGGAAAATGCCTATCGGTCGAACACGACCAAGAATGACGAGCTGACCGTGGCGGTTCGTTCCGACCTGCCGGTCGGCGATTTCGTGACCTTCTCGACCGGCGGCAAATATCGCGAACGGCATATCAACGCCGATGAGGAGCGGTTCCGCGACCGTCGCGCGACCGCCGCGCCGACGCAGAGCCTGGCCGGGCTGCTATCCGACGAGGAATCGCGCAACTTCAACTATGATCTGGGCCGGCGTTTCGACACCGGGCTGGCCGATGCCTATTTCGATGCGACCAAGGCCGCGTCGCAGCGCCGCCTGCCGCAGTCGCTGACCGCCGATTATGTCGCCGAGGAGAAGATCCTCGGCCTGTTCGGCATGGCGAAATATGTGAAGGACGGCACGACGCTGGTCGCGGGCCTGCGCGTCGAGACCACCGATTTCGAGAGCCAGGCTCCCAGCGTCTCGCGCACCGGCGCGGTGACGACGGCGCGGGGGCGCAACGGCTATGCCGATTTCTTCCCGAACCTGACGCTGCGCCAGGCCTTCACGCCCAACCTGATCCTGCGCGCCGCGCTGAGCCGCGCGATCAACCGCCCCAACTTCCCGCAGATCGCCCCGCGCGTGCTGGAGACGAGCGAGGGCAACACGGTGCGCGTCGAGTTCGGCAATCCCGACCTGAAGC
>NZ_LDTF01000011.1 GCF_001477495.1 Sphingomonas yabuuchiae | reverse complement strand
GGGCGGGCAGGGGGCGGCGCTGATCGTGCCCGAGCGTGGGCCGGGCGAGGTGCGCCACGTGACGCGCGCGTTCAACCGGATGCAGGCGCGTATCGGACGGCTGATCGACGAACGCACCCGCGCGCTGGCGGCGGTCGGGCATGACCTCCGTACGCCGCTGGCCCGTCTGCGGCTGCGGGCGGACTCGATCCGCGACGACGAGGTGCGCGAGGCGATCGGCACCGATATCGAGGAGATGGAGGCGATGGTCTCGTCGCTTCTCGCTTTCCTCGGCGGGGACGGGGATGTGGAGCAACCGGAGCTGACCGACCTCGCGATCCTGTGCGCCAATCTGGCCGACGACGCGGTCGATCATGGTCGTGACGTGCGCTATGTCGGGCCCGACCATTTCGATTGTCGCTTGCGCCGCTTCGGCATGAAACGTGCCCTGACCAACCTGGTCGAGAACGCGCTGCATTATGGCGAACACGCGATCATCACCCTTCACGCCGATCCGGGCGACGATGTGCGCATCCGGGTCGAGGACGACGGACCCGGCATTCCCGACGAGTCGCTCGAACTGGTGCTGGAGCCGTTTGTCCGCCTGGATACGGCGCGTCGTCGCGATACGGTGGGATTTGGTCTGGGATTGTCGATCGTCGCGCGTGTGGTCGCCGCCGAGGGCGGCGAACTGACCCTCGCCAATCGCCCCGAGGGCGGGCTTTGCGCCGAAATTCGTCTTCCGCATTGTCGGACATGATTTGTCACGCACTCGCTGCACGGCAGCAAAAAAGGGTGCGTATATCCTGATCTCAGAGGAACACGCGGCCTTCGCAAAAAGTGGGAAGGCCCTCCTCTTACGAGTTCAGGCAAGTTCAGTCGGGAGAATGACCGATGACGATGGAGTTCGATTTGACCGCACTGGAATTGCAGGGTGCCCTGCTGGTGCTCGCGGTGATCATCACCTTCGCCGCGATCGAGGGCTGGAAGGCCCGCTAACCCGCTTTACTGGTTTCGCAAAGGCTCCTCTGCCGTCCCCTCCGGCATGGGCCTGACCGGAATGGAGCAGGCGGCTCGGCTCAGCGCCGGGTCGCCTGCTCTACGATTTCCAACCGACCGCGGATCGCATTGATCAGCTGGCCCGCCGAATAGGGCTTGGTCAGCAGCGCCGCATCCATATCCGCCGCCTCGGCCGCCATGCCGCCATCGCCCGTCGCGAAGATGATCGACAGGGTCGGTCGCAACTGCCGCGCCCGGCGCGCCAGCTCCGCGCCAGACTCGCCCGGCAGGTTCAGGTCCGTCACCAGCACGTCGATCTGTGCCGTCTGCAGTGCGGTCATCGCTTCCTCTGCCGTAACGGCGTGGACCACCACGAAGCCCGCATCCTGAAGCGTCTCGGCCGTGTTGGCGCGGATCAGGTCGTCGTCCTCGACCAGCAGGATGGTACGACCGTCGTGCAGGGGCTGCGAGGCTGGCTCGCCCGCCTGCACGTCCCGCGACGGAGCGGGAAGCTCGGCCTTTGGCATCTGACGCTGCCGTTGATTGGCGAGCACATGCCGGAATTTCCGGGCAAGCGCCTCGCGGGTATAGGGCTTGGACAGCAGCTCCACACCCTTGTCCAGCCGCCCGCCATGGACGATCGAATTCTCGGTATAGCCGGAGGTGAAGAGGACCGCGATATCGGGAAGCCGTTCACGGGCCTTCCGGGCCAGCTCCGGGCTCTTCAGCGTGCCGGGCATCACCACGTCGGTGAACAGGATGTCGATCGGGATACCGCTCTCGACGACGCTCAGCGCGCTTTGGGCGTCGACCGCTTTCAGGACCCGGTAGCCCAGGTCCGACAACAGCTCGACGACGGTGGCGCGCACTTCGGCATCGTCCTCGACGACCAGCACGGTCTCCGTACCGCCGGTGATCGGCCCGGTATCGACCGCAACCTCGACGTCTTCCGCCTCCATCGCACGCGGCAGATAGAGTTTGATCGTGGTGCCATGGCCGACCTCGGAATAGATCTTAACATGGCCACCCGACTGTTTGACGAAGCCATAGACCATCGACAGGCCCAGCCCCGATCCCTTGCCCTCGCTCTTGGTCGAGAAGAAGGGTTCGAAGACCTTGTGGATGATGTCATCGGACATGCCGCTGCCCGTATCCGACACGGCCAGCATGACATATTGGCCGGGGGTCACCTCGTCATGGGTGCGGGCATAATTGTCGTCGAGATGGGCATTGCCGAGTTCGATGGTTAGCTTGCCCTGGCCGTCCATCGCATCGCGCGCGTTGATTGCGAGGTTCAGCAGTGCATTTTCGATCTGGGCGGGATCGATGAAGGTGTTCCACAGGCCGCCGCCGACGATCGTCTCAATTTCCACGCCCTCGCCGATCGCGCGACGGAGCATGTCGTCCATGCCCTGCACAAAACGGGTGACGTTGACGACCTTGGGTTCCAGCGCCTGGCGCCGCCCGAAGGCGAGGAGCTGCGAGGCCAGCTTCGATCCGCGCGACACGCCCGCCATGGCATTGGCGACGCGCTGTTCGGCGCGTTCATTGCCCGCAACATCCTTGCCCAGCAGTTGGAGATTGCCGGACACGACCTGAAGCAGGTTGTTGAAGTCGTGCGCGACTCCGCCGGTCAGCTTGCCGATCGTCTCCATCTTCTGCGCCTGGGCGAGTTTCATCTCGGCCTGACGCCGTTCGGCGATCTCTTCGATGACGCGGCTTTCCAGCGTCTCGTTCAGCTGACGAAGCTGTGCCTCGGCCCGTTCGCGATGATGGACCTGACGGGCGAGGAGCGTCGCCTGATCGCGCAGCGCCTGTTCGGCGGCCCGCTGTTCGGTGATGTCGGTATGGACGCCGACCCATTCGATCAGCTCGCCATCAGGGGCGATGATCGGCAGGCCACGAATCGCGAACGTCCGCCACGCCCCGTCATGGCGACGGACGCGATGTTCGTGGACGAACATTCCCTTGGCCGCCACCGCTTCGTTCCATGCCACGACCGAGGCAGCGGCGTCGTCCGGGTGAACCGCGTTCGACCAGCCGAAGCCCTGATACTCGTCGAAGGTCTGCCCGGTGATCGCCGCCCAGCCCGGCTGCTCGCCGACCATCCGGCCATCGGCGCTGTTGGTCCAGAGCACGCCGTGCACCGCATCCATCGCGGCCCGAAAACGCCGGTTGCTACGTTCGATCGCGTCGGAATGACGGGCGCGTTCGTCCACGTCGAAGACCAGGATATGGAAACCCACCACCTCGCCATCATCGTTACGGCGTGGGAGATAACGCGTCTCCGCCCGGCGTCGGCTGCCGTCGCGGTGATGCAGGTGAACGTCTGCGACGATGGCTTCACCGGCCAGCGCACGTTCGATCAACGGGCGACGCTGGGCATAGTCCTCTGCGGTCAGCACGTCGCTCAGCCGTTGGCCCAGCATCCCCTCGGGATCGGTGCCCAGAAACTCGCGGTAATAGTCGTTGGCGAAGCGATAGCGTTCGTCGCGATCGACAAAGGCGACGAGCACGGGCAGCGAGTCCGTGATGATCCGCAACTCCGCCTCGCTCTCGGCCAGCCGTCGTTCGGCGGCCACGCGACCCGTATTCTCGACGACGGTGCACATCACGCCGCCGACCTTGCCGCATTCGAGATAGACGGGGGTATAATAGAGGTCGAACACGACCTCTTCCTCGACGCCCGCGCGCGTGACGATCAGCGCCTGGTCGCGATAGGCGATGTCCTCTCCGCGAAAACCGCGGTCCAATATGTCGCGGTTCCAGTCCCAGATCTCGGGCCATATCTGTGGCACCAAGCCGCCAAATGCTTCCGGGTGGCGCGGCCCGGCGATGCTGCGATAGGCATCGTTGTAGATCATGACATGATCCGGCCCCCACATCAGGACCTTTGCGATCGGCGAATGAACGATGTTGGCGACCGTTGTGCGCAACACGCTCGGCCAGCCGCCGATCGCACCCAGCGGGCTGGCCGACCAGTCGATGTCCCGCACCCGCTGGCCGCATTCCCCCCCGCCGATCAGCCAGGTGTCGACATCCGAGACGGGGCCATCGGCCCGCATCCGCTCGATCGCGGCGACCAGCAAGGCCTGTTCGTCGGGGAAGTCGCCCGCATCGACGGCTTCGGCAACATATCGTTCGAGCTGCGGCGGGAGCGACAGCATTCGCGACAGGGGAGTCATCATGGGTTGACGCATGAGTAAGCTGTACCGTCAAGTCAATCGGCGACGGCACCGATCACGTTGATTTGTATCACTTTGCCTATCATGACGGTCATGACCGCTCGGTTAATGGCTGGGGGTGATGCGGCTCCAGGATCAGGGTCGAGCCTTCGACCCGCCAGCTCTTCAGGCGCGACAGGAAGTTCATGCCCAGCACGTCGGTTTCGCCGAAAGCGGGGGATACGACCACTGGCATCTTGTCCGCGCGGATGGTGCCGATGCGGAGGGAGTCGACCCGCGCGGTTTCCGCCCGGATCATCCCGTTGGCGGTGTTGAGCATGACCGGGAAGGCGGGCATCCCGGGCTTCAGCCCGGCCGCCTCTGCCGTTGCGCTGGACAGGGCGGTCAGCGTCGCACCGCTGTCGACCAGCATCCGCCGACTGACCCCGTTCACGGTGACGCGCGCCCAGAAATGGCCGTCCGGCGCCATGCGGATACGCACCGTGTCACCAACGACGCTCTGGTCCTGCAAATTTAGGATCTGCATCGCGCGTTGGATATACGGATCGAATTGCTGGCGTTGTTGAAGCAGTACGAACAACAAGCCGCCGAGCAAGAGCCAGGACAGCAGGCTGATCGCCACGCGTAATATTGGCACACGCCGCGCGATGATACCCGCCAAGACAACGGCAAGGACGACGGCCAGCAGGGGTAGGGGGACGCCCAAATCGGCAAACATTGCGGTTCCATTCCTTCGTCCTCCCCATATGGGGAGGGCGAGGGCCGGGAGATAGGGGCGTCCGTCTTTACCGTTGCTGACCGTGCGGGATCAGCCCTGTTCGGTCATTCCGACTTCGGACGCGCTGAACCGGCGGCCGCCATACCAGCGCCGAAAACTTCCATCAGGTTGGCGAAAATAACGCGAGCCTTCATGCAGAACTGGTGCGCCCAACGACTTATAGGCTGCCCAGATTCCATAGACCATGGCAACCAACGCCAGGACCTTGATCCACTCCATCGACTCGCCCTTTTTCTGTTATTAGTCGAGGCTCGCTGTTGTTGTGGTCAATATCAAGTAAATACGTCGCTGCATTGCACTAGTTTCATGCTGCGACGCCGTATTCAGCCGCTTATCGGTCGGCTGAGCCAGGGTGAATCCTTCCAGCCGAAGCGGCGCGGTCGCTCCGCCGCTCGGGTGATGCCGATCCGCGGCCCGACAAGGATCGGCGCGGCGTCCGGCGTTCCGCTCAGCGCGAAGGGCGGCTGCAAGAGCGACGCGCCGTTCAGCCTCAAGTCGATACCCAGGGCGCTGCACAATTTGCCCGGCCCCGAACAAAGCTGCCTCATCCCCAGTCCCGAACCGCGCCGTTCGTGCATGGCGTCCAGACCATGCAAAGGCTCTAGCGCCCGGATCAGCACGGCACTGCCCGGAGAACCACATACGACGTTTAGGCAGTGGTGAAGGCCATAGATACGATACACATAAGCACGGCCGACCAGGCCGAACATCGCCGCGTTTCTCGCCGTTCGTCCCGCAAAGCTGTGCGAAGCGGGATCGGCCGCGTCATAGGCTTCCGTCTCGACGATCACCCCACCGACGCCGTCGACAGTCAGCGTCATGCCGATGAGCGAACGCGCCACATCGTCCACCTCGCCCCGATAAAAGCCGATGGGAAGCGCCGTCATTTCGCTCCGATGCGCAAGCCGTACCAGATCGGCCCGTCCCCCAGCAACTCGCCGACTCGCAGCGCCGCCCCATCACGGTCAACGGTCGTGTCGCGCCAGTCGATCGTGCCGTCTTCGCCCATCAACGGTTCCAGCCGCAGACCGAAGACACAGGTCAGGACGGTGTCGCCGTGCCGCCGCTCGAAGGCGATGACCCGGTCGCGACAATGGCCGGTGACGGCAAGCGGATGATAGGTGCCGTGTGTGAACACGTCGGGATGCTGGCGACGCAGGCCCAGCAGATCGGCCACGATCTTTTGTTTCGGTGCATCGCCATTGGCTAATGCCGCTTCGCGCGCGGAATAGTCGACGGGACGGCGATTGTCAGGATCGACCAGGCTCAGGTCGGCGAACTCGGTCCCCTGATAGCAGTCGGGTACACCCGGCACCGTATAACGCAGCGCCACCTGGACGAGCGAATTGGCGGCGGCGGCCGGACCGATGCGGCGGAGAAGTGCGGTCATTCCTTCCCGGAAGGCCGTTCCTTCGTTGCCATCGATTAACGTCGTGGCCAGACGATTACAGCGCGCCTCATAGTCGGTGTCGGGATCTTCCCAGGACGATCGAAGCTTGGCCTCCCGCAGCGCCTTTTCCTGCCAGGCGGCGATCCGCTCGGCAAAGTCATCCCGTTCGCCGGGATCGGGCCAGGTTCCGACGAGCGTTTGGATCAGCATGTACCAGTCGGCCGGATCAACCCATTCGGCGAGGTTCACCGTCTGCGTCCGCCACGCCTCGACATGACGTCGCCAGTCCTCCGGCATCGCACTCAGGACCGCCAACCGGGCGCGAACATCTTCCCCGCGCTTATGATCATGGGTAGCGGTGGTCAGCATCGCCAGCGGAAAACGCTCGGCCCGGCCCTTCATCCGGTCATGAAAGCCCGCGATCGACAGGCTGAGCCGCGCCGCATCGAAGCCGACATCGTTTCGCGAGAGCAGGGGCGCGTGACGATAGAAAGCGGTGTCCTCAACCGCCTTGGCCGCGATGGGGGCGGAAAGCTGCTGAAAACGCCTGACCGCTTCTCCAAGCCGTTCCCGATCGCCGGGACGGGACCCGGCCAGCCATTGCAGCATCTGGTCGACGACAAAAGCCTCACCGGGGGGCAATAGCGGCTCCACCCGTTCGCGCGCCATGCGGCGGATGGCTTCATCGGACGAAGGCGCATCGGGACCATAGGTTCGATAGACCGGAAAGACCCAGAGCAGCCGTTCGATCGCCCGGCGCAGCATCGGGGTGGTGATCGCCCCCTCCAATTCCGGGGCGGAAGCTGTCAGCGCCGCGAAGGCCGCAACGCACTGGTCCAACTGCCCGGCGAACTGCCATGCGAGCAGGTCCTGCCGTGCCTGAAGTTCCTCCGGCGCGAACTGGTCCGAACGGCCGCTCAACTGCGCCCAGAGCTCGGCGAGCGACCGCGTGCCCTCGGGGGCATGGAGCAGGGCCGAGACCTCCTCCATGAAGTCATAGCCGCTAGTGCCGTCGACGCCCCAATCGTCCCCCATGGGCTCGTCGGCAGCGAGGATCTTTTCCACGACGATATAGGCGCGGTTGCCATCGTCCCGCGCGATGGCGTCGAAGCGCGCGCGCAGTTTGCGACAATAGCCGATCGGGTCGGTCAATCCGTCGACATGGTCGATCCGTACGCCGTCGATCAGTCCCTGCTGATAAAGCCGGAAGTAGAGGGCATGGGTTTCCGCGAACACCTGATCGTCCTCGACCCGCAGCCCCGCCAGATCGTTGATCGTGAAGAAGCGCCGCCAGTTGAGTTCGTCGTTCGATACTCGCCACGACGCCAGGCGATAATGCTGGCGACCGAGCAAAGCGGCAAGGTCCTGCTTCTCGGCCCCATCCTGATCCTCGTCCCGGATCGGCAAGCGATGTTCGCCATAGGCGACGATCTCGGCGTGGCCGTCTCGGCGTTCGACGACGATCTGGCCGTCCGCCAGCACCTTCTTGAGCGGATCGCCGAGGATCGGCAGGACGAGCTTGCGCGACCAGTCGATGTCGAAAAAGCGTGCGAACCGGCTCGCCTCGCCTTTGGCCAGCACGTCGTTCCACCAGTCATTGCCGCCGCCCGCCACGCCCATATGATTGGGTACGATGTCGATGATAACACCCATGCCACGCGCCCTGGCGGCTTCGGCGAGAGACCGGAAGGCATCTTCGCCTCCCAGTTCCGGGTTGATCCGTGTCGGGTCGATGACGTCATATCCGTGCATGGATCCAGCCGTCGCCGTGGTGATCGGCGAGGCATAGACATGGCTGATCCCCAGCGTGTCTAGATACGGAAGCAGGGCTTCGGCTCGGGCGAAGGGGAAGTCCTTGTGGAACTGAAAGCGATAGGTGGCGCGCGGCGTCATGGGCGACGTCCTTCGATAAAGCGGGTCAGCGGGCGTTGAGTATGGCGATGAGCGCCGAAACCTCGGGCTTGGCGAGCGAGCGGTCGAGCGTATCGGGCAGGCGGCGACGCCAATTGGGATGCTCGTCGATAGTGCCGGGGAGATTGGGCTGCTCGTCCAGCCCCAGCAGATCCTCGACCGGTACGATAGCCAGTGGACACGGCGTCTCCGCTACCGCCGCAATGGCAGCGCCGACGACCTCGGAGGGTTCGTCGGGCTTTGGGGCATCATGGCCGATGGCTTGCCATAGCGCGGTCCGTTCCTGAGCCCGGTCGGCGCTCTCCTCCGATGAGACGGGCCGACCGGCGATACGCGCCCGCCATTCCAGATCGCGGCCCTTCCACCACCCGGCAACGGTCGCGATGTCGTGGGTGGCGGTCATGGCAATCGCCTGATCGCTCCACATATCCGGGGGGAGGAACGCGCCGTCCCCATCCCGCTCGAACGGCAGGACGCGCATGCCGAGCATCCCGGCCTCCGCCATGATGTCGCGAAAGCCGGGCGGGACGGTGCCAAGGTCCTCGCCGATCACGATCGCTCCGCGTCCCTGATTGGCCCGGTGCGCCTCGATCCGCAGGATGCGCATCATGTCGGTAAAGGGCATCGCCAGATAGGCACCCTGATCGGCCGGAGCGCCGTCCGGGACCACCCAGAGACGGCAAAGCCCGAGGGCATGGTCGATGCGGATGCCCCCCGCATGCGCGAAGACGGCGCGCAGCGTATCGATGAACGGCGCAAAGCCCTGCCGCCGCAGCGCGAAGGGCGACAGGGCGGTAATTCCCCAATTCTGGCCATCGGGACCTAACGGATCGGGCGGGGCGCCGATCGACAGGCCGGTCAGCAACTCGCCGCGTCGGCTCCAGCCGTCCGCGCCGTTCATGGCGACGCCGATGGCAAGGTCAGCGATCAGCCCGATCGCCATGCCGCTGCCCCGCGCGGTGTGCGCCGCGTCGCGAAGCGCCCGGTCCGTCCACCATTGGGCAAAGGCGTAGAAGCGAATGGCGTCGTGGTGCTCGGCGGCGAAACGGGCAACCGCTTCGCTTTCGGGATCGTGATATTCTTCCGGCCAGTCGATCCAGCCGCTCACCCGGTCACGGCCGTGGAAATAGGCGTGAAGCGCATCGAACAGCGCCTGCGATTCCAGCCGTTCGCCGCCCTCCATCCGCCAACGCTCGAAGGCTTGAACTTGCGTCTGGTCCAGCCGATCGTAGACGAAGCGAAGGTCCTGCATCCGGTCCGGCGCGGCGCTTTGCCAGTCGATCAGGGCAGGGGCGTCGGCCACCGGCTCGCCAGCGGGGGCCAGCCAGACATTGCGAAACAAGCGGCTCGACGGGGCATAGGGGCTGAAGCGCGCGGCGTCGGCGGGGAACAGCGCGTGGACGGGGCTGATCGCCAGAGCGGCGGCACCGGCTCGGCCCAAGGCCTTGGCGGCGCCGGCCAGACCGGCAAAGTCGCCAAAGGCGCCGCCGCCTTCACGCAGGGACGGGATCTGGACGGCGCTGCCCCAATGTCTGCCCGACGGTGGGGCCGGACAACGGGGCGGGGCGATAGCAATCGTCCATTCCCGCTCACCCTGTTCCAGCCGATGATAACCCGGCTGGAGAATGGCAGGCAGATTACGGTCCCGGATCGAGACCGAGACCACGTCGCCGCCCTCCAGGGTCAGCCGTGCGGTCCCGTCACGGCATGTGTCGGGAAGGGAAATCTGCTGACCGAGTTCACCCGAGACGAATACGGTTTCGCCGACATCGGTATCCAGCCGATCCAGGATCGCCGCCAGTGCCTCGTCGGAGACGGTCTGGTCATGCCCTTTCGCGTCCTGCCAGTGACGTGACAGTCCGGCGGCTTCGGCGCGGGTATGAAGGTCGCTCATTGGGCGATCCATGCGGCGAAGCGATCGCCTTCCCGGTAGATCAACTGGCCTGCATCCTCGGCGATGGGCTGCGGCGCTTCGCCGAGATCGATCAGGATGCTCAGCGTCGCGCCATCGGCCATGCGCCACCGGGCCTTGACCTGAGCAGGCCCCGTCACATCGGCCGAGAGCCCCACCGCGCCCTTCAGGCGCGGCATGATATGCACCTGCCTAAGCGCCAGCAGCTCCCGGTATAGCGCACGCCACTCCCCGGCCTGGGGGCCGGGCTCCGGGATCGAGGCGTCGAAAGTGCTGCGGGCATTGGGGTCGGGGATACGCTTGCGCGCTTCCTCATCGGCGAAGGCGTCGAACTTGGCGAACTCGCGTCGGCGTCCTTCGCGGACCGCGTCGGCCAGCTCGTCATGGAAATCGGTGAAGAACAGGAAGGGACTTTCGCTCCCCTCATCCTCGCCCATGAACAGCAGCGGGATTTGTGGACCGAGCAGCAGCAGCGCCGTCGCCGCGCGAAGCCGCTCGCGATCGGTCAGGCGGATCAGCCGCTCGCCCATCGCGCGGTTTCCGACCTGGTCGTGGTTCTGAAGAAAGGCGACGAAGGCCGTGCTGGGCAGATCGCCGGACGGTTTGCCGCGGGGCTTGCCGTCATGGTTCGGCGATGCTTCACCCTGATAGATGAAGCCCTCCTTCAGGCAACGCGCCAACCGCTCGGCGGCATGATCGGCGAAGTCGCCATAATAGGCGCTCGTTTCCCCCGTGAGCAGGACGTGCAGGACGTTGTGGAAATCGTCGTTCCATTGGGCGTCGTAGCAACCCGCGCGCAGGCGATCCGCGTCGTTCTTCTCATTCTCCAGGACCAGATGGACATGCCGTTCGGGCAGGGCCGCGCGGATTTCACTCGCCATCCGGTCGAGAAAGCTGTCATTTGCGATGGCATGAACGGCATCGAAGCGCAGCCCGTCGATGCGATAGTCCCGCAGCCACATCAGCGCATTGTCGACGAAGAAGCGGTGCACCGGATCGGCATCGACCGCCACCGCGCCGCCCCAGGGCGTGTCGACCTCCTTGTGGAAGAAGGCGCTGGCATAGGCCTCCAGATAATTCCCGTCCGGCCCGAAGTGATTATACACCAAGTCGAGGAAGACGGAGAGACCCAGGCCATGCGCCGTGTCGACCAAGGTCTTCAGCTCGGCGGGTGAGCCGTAAGGTTCGGCCACGGCATAGGGCAGGACGCCATCATAGCCCCAGTTGCGCGTGCCGCCGAACCCGTTGATGGGCATCAGCTCGATGGCGGTGATACCGGATGCGGCGATAGCGGGCAGCTTCTGTCGAATACCCTCGAAGCCGCCCAGCGTCCCCACGTGCACTTCGAGCAGCACCGTCTCTTCCCACGGCCGCCCGCGCCATTCGGTGGCGCTCCAGGCAAAGGTCGGGTCGACCACCACGCTCCAGCAATGGACGCCGCCCGCCTGAAGTCGGGAGGCGGGATCAGGCACCGCCAAATCCTTGTCCAGGCGGAAGCGATAGCGGCTTCCAGCAGCCGCCGGAGCGGCGGCGGAGAACCATCCCTGACCATCGCGATCCATCGGTACGGAGGGCGCGCCGTCGATCTCCAGCGTCACCGCGTCACGATCCGGCGCCCAAAGCCGGAACTGCGTATCTGCGCCCTCGCGCAGCTCAGGACCCCAGTTCGTCATGCGTCGACCGTATCCCGCCAGGTGATGAGTACCGCACTTTGCGGTCCGACCTCATAGCTGTCGCCGATCTCGACCTCACCCTGTTCGGGCTTGGCACTGTCGATCAGGACTGTGCGGGCGGCATGGGGTGGGGGCAGGGTGAAGGTGATCGGATCGGGCGAGGCGTTGAGCAGCAGCGAAACCGCCTCCACGCCGCCATCCTCGGTCGCCGTCGCGCGCCGCATCATCAGCGCACGCCCTTCGGGATTGTCCCAATCCTCGGAGCTCAGCTGCTGGCCGCGTTCGTCCCACCATTCGATATCGTTGATGCCGTGCCCCGGCGTGTCCTGTCCATATAGGAAGCTCGGCGACCGCAGCACCGGATATCGACGGCGCAATTCGGCCAGTCGCGCGGTGAACGCGATCATTCCTTCACCGTCGTCCGACGCCGCAGCCTTCCAGTCGAGCCAGCTGATCTCGTTATCCTGGCAATAGGCATTGTTGTTGCCGTGCTGCGTACGGCCGAACTCGTCGCCCGCTACGATCATCGGCGTACCCAGCGAAGCGAGCAGGGTGGTCATCATCGAACGCATCACACGGCCACGAGCCGCCTTGATATTCTCGTCATCGGTCGGCCCCTCCGCGCCCCAGTTGCGCGAGTAATTCTCCGAATGGCCGTCGCGATTGTCTTCCTTGTTCGCCTCGTTGTGACGCTGCTCGTACATCACGGTATCGGCCAGGGTGAAACCGTCATGGGCGGCCAGCAAGTTCAGGCTGGCCCAGGGACGCCGTGCGCGACGGTCGAACAGGTCGCCCGAGCCGGACAGCCGGGCCGCCAGATCGCCGCGCTGGCCGGGATCGCCTCGCCAGAATTTGCGCACCGTGTCGCGATACTTGTCGTTCCATTCCGAAAAGCCCGGCGGGAAATTGCCGAGCTGATAACCGCCCGGACCGACATCCCATGGCTCGGTCAGGAGCTTGAGCCGCCCCAGCACCGGGTCCTGCCGCAGCACGTCGAAAAAGGCCGCGCCCGGATCGAAACCCGTCGCCTCACGCCCCAGGGTCAAGCCAAGGTCGAAGCGGAAGCCGTCGATCCCGAAGCTCGTCGCCCAGTAGCGCAGCGAGTCCGTCACCATCTGGATCACCCGCGCCTTGGACAGGTTCAGCGTGTTGCCGGTGCCGGTATCGTTGATCGTATAGCGCGGCTGATCCTGGACCAGCCGGTAATAGCTGGCATTGTCCAGCCCGCGCCATGACAGGGTCGGGCCTTTCTCCGATCCCTCGCAGGTGTGGTTGTACACCACGTCGAGAATGACCTCGATCCCGGCCTTGTGCAGCTTGTGGACCGCGCGGCGGAGTTCGTCCTGGGTGTCGGTCGCGAAATAGGCCTGCTCGGGCGCAAAGAAGCCGAGGGTGTTGTAACCCCAGTAATTGCGCAGACCCTTTTCCTGAAGGAAGCGGTCCTGCGTGAAGCTGTGGATCGGCAGCAGTTCGATCGCGGTCACGCCGATCCGCTTCAGATGCTTGATGACGGCCGGATGGCCGAGCCCCGCATAGGTGCCGCGCTCGCGCGGCGGGACCATTTCCATCAGCTTGGTCAGGCCCTTCACATGGGCTTCGTAGATGACGGTTTCCGACCAGGGCGTGTTTGGCTTCACATCGCGCGACCAGTCGAAATGATCGTCGACCACCACCGCCTTTGGCATGGCGGCGGCGCTGTCACGCTTGTCGAAACTCAGATCCTCTTTCTTCGATCGAATCTGATAGCCATGCAGCGCGTCGGTCCACTTGATCTCACCGTGCAGCTTGCGTGCATAGGGGTCGAGCAGCAACTTGTTCGGGTTGAAGCGATGCCCGGCCTCCGGTTCGTAGCGGCCATGCGCGCGGTAACCGTAAAGGAGCCCCGGCCCGACATCGGGCAGATAGCCGTGCCATACCTCGTCGGTGCATTCCGGCAGTGTGTAGCGCTTCAGTTCGCGCTTCCCCTGGGAGTCGAAGATGCAAAGTTCGATCCGGTCGGCATTGGCGGAAAAGACGGCAAAATTTACCCCTTCGCCATCAAAGCTGGCGCCCAGCGGGTAGGCGGAGCCGGGCAGGATCTGGTCAGGCAAATCAGTCAAGGGGACTCTCCGGCAAAAGTCGAAAAGACTATGCGCGTGGCATTTCGACAGGGTTCGGGCGTCATTGCCCGCTGGCGTCCCGCGAACGGGAGCCACCGGGCATAGGTTATGCGGTCTTGACGCGCGGCTTTCGGGTCGGCTTGGGCTTCGGCTCCGCCGCGATCGTCTGCGGCGCGGCCTCAGCCTTTTTTCGGCGTGCGGCCGGTTTGGCCGGAGCAGCGGGTTCTTCCGGGGCCGCTTCGGTCAGCTCGCGTTCGGCCTGCTCCCAATGTTCGCGGTCACGACCATGCGGTTCGCCTTCCGACTGCCAGATGCCATAGGCACGCTGCCGAAGCTGTTCATCCCGATCGTTCATCATGACCTCCCTATCGTGACCCGCAAACTGTTATCGCGAGCGTAACGATTGGTCCGGCCATAACGCTCCCCGAAAATCGCGTTGATGCGGATCAATTGCCCGTCGGCGACTTCGCCTTGACCTGGTCGGGCGGGGTGACCGCCGACAGGGTCTGGCGCTGGCTTTCGGGATCGATGCGGCGCGTGCGCGTGAAGGGCGGCAGTTCGACGCGCCCGCCGGTCTTCATGGCGGTCACGATACCCTCGATCACGCGGAGGTCCGACAGGCCTTCCTCAGCATCCGGCTCGGGATCGCGGTCGTTCAGGATGCAGTCGGAGAAATAGCGCATCTCGCCGCCGAAATGGTCGGTATGCTTGAACTTCTCGTGGCTCTGCTTGTCGCCGATCGTCAGATTCTGCTCGATCCCCGACTGGAAGCCATAGGCCGGGCTCATGTGGATCGAGCCCTTCATGCCCGCGACGATCAAGCTGTCGATGTTGTTCATCGCATAGCTGACGGTGAAGCTGGCCAGCTTGTCGCCCGGCATGCGCAGCACGACAGCGAAGGTATCGTCCAGATCGCCCAGCCCCGCGCTCGGCTGGCGCGTGGCGACGGCGCTTTCCACGGCGACCGGCTCGGCTCCGAACAGATAGCGGATGGCGTTGATCGGGTAGGGCGCCATGTCGAACAGCGGCCCGGCCTCGAGCCCGTGCTTGGCCCGGTGATTGTCGGGGTCAAGCTTCTGCCCGAAACACGACGTGAAGCCGACCAGCTCACCCAGTTCGCCATTGCGGATCTTCTCGATGGCGTCGAGCGTGCCCGGCTCGAAGTGCAGGCGATAGGCCGTCATCAGCTTGGCCTTGGAACGCCGTTCGGCATCCTGGATCGCCCGCGCTTTCTCACTGGAAATCTCCAGCGGCTTTTCACACAGGACGTGAATACCGGCGTCAAGCGCGGGAATGGCGAACTCCGCATGGCGCCAGTTGGGCGTACCCAGATAGATCGCGTCGCAGACCCCGGCGGTCAGCAGTTTGTCGAACTCGTTGTAGGAATAGACATGCTCGACGCCGTATTTTTCGGCCAGCAGCCTGCCTTTTTCCGCATCGCCCGTGACGATCGCAGTCAACTCCGAATTGCCGGTGTGCTTGATGCCGGGCAGCATCGCCGATTGCGTTATGTCGCCCGCGCCAACGACCGCATAGCGAACCTTTTTCGCGCCGAAACCGAATGCCGATGCCAAGCTCATGGCCGTTCTCCCAAATATAAGACTTCAAATCTCGTAACGGCTGCTGCAACGCGCCAATTCGGGGAAGGTCCCACGGAGATATTATGGTTTTGGCGAGTTTTCATCCGCCTAACCTGTATCAACGGAGACGCGCGCTCGTGACTTTACCCGATCAGCATCCCGAGCCGCTTCGTGACGCCGACGGGTTTCTGAACCTCGAAAACTATGCCGCGCTGGGCGACGGGCGCAGCGTCGCGCTGAGTGGTGCGGATGGCGCCATCGACTGGTGGTGCGTACCCAATATGGACTCGGCACCCTTGTTCGACCGGTTGCTCGACGGGGAGCGCGGCGGGACCTTCTCCATTACGCCGGTCGAACCCTTTGCGGTCGAGCGACGCTATCGACCGGACAGCAACGTCCTCGAGACGATCTTCATTACGGCAAGCGGTCGCGCCAAGCTGGTCGAGTCGCTCAACAGCGGGCCGGCGGGGCGGCTGCCTTGGGCGGAACTGGCGCGTCGGGTGGAGGGGCTGGACGGTTTCGTCCGCTTTGCCATAACCCTGCGCTTCAGCCGCCGCGCCGATACGGTCAGCCCCTATTTTGCGCCTGCAGGCGGGCACAATGTCTTTCATGTCGACCGGGTGCTGGGCGTGTTCCGTCATTGCGGCGGCGTGACGATCGATACGGTCGAGGACGGCTTGGTCACGGCCACGGCGGCGGTCGGGCCGGGCGATCGTGCCCGGATCGCTATCATCGCGGGCGAGGACGAGCCGCTGGTCTGCCAGGATATCGAGCAGATCGACGCGCGGATCGACCTGTCGGATTTCGAATGGCGGCAATGGACGCAGGGGCTGAAGGTACCTGAAGTTCATCGCGATCGCATCCTGCGCAGCGCTTTGGCGCTCAAGCTGCTGCTCTATTCACCCACGGGCGCGATCACGGCGGCGGCCACGACCTCGTTGCCCGAAGGGATCGGTGGCAAGAAGAATTACGACTATCGCTACGCCTGGGTCCGGGACGCAGGCTATACGATCAAGGCGTTCCTGCGCATCGGCGCGCATGGCGAGGCCAAGGCGGCCTTTACGTGGTTGCTCAAGCGGCTGGGCGAGGGTGATCCGCAGGTCTGCTACACGCTGGACGGCTGCCCGGTCCCGGCGGAGCGCGAGATCGCCGTGAGTGGCTATCGACATTCCAAGCCTGTGCGCGTCGGGAATCTGGCGGGCGGCCAGCACCAGCACGGCATTTACGGCGATATCTTCGAGACCGCGAGCCGCTTCGTCGCATGCGGCAACTTCCTCGACACCTCCAGCGCCGAGACGCTGTCACATCTGGCCGATGCATGCGCCGATCGCTGGCGGCTGCCGGATGCGGGTATATGGGAACTGCCCGAGGAGCGGCATTATACCATGTCCAAGATCAGCTGCTGGCAGGCGCTGGCTCGCGCGGTCGAATTGGCGGACGAGGGCCAGATACCCACGACCTGCCGCGACCGCTGGGCACGCGAGCGTGACAGGATCGAGGCTTGGATCGGCGAGCATTGCTGGTCGGAAAAGCGCGGTGCGTATCTGATGCATCCCGACAGCGACGCACTGGACGCCAGCCTGGCGCTAGCAGTGCGCTTCCGCTTTGACGGGCAGGATCGTCTGGCGCGGACACTGGATGCGCTGGACAAGGAACTCGCATCGGGTGCTTTTCACTACCGCTATACTGGTGTGGAGAGGGAGGAGGGCTGTTTCCTGGCGTGCACATTCTGGATGATAGAAGCACGCGCGATCCTCGGTCAGCACGAGGCAGCCCAGGCGGCGTTCGACGCGGCGACCGAGGCGTTGGATAGCCACGGAGCCGGGCTATATGCCGAGATGATCGACCCCAAGACGGGGCATTATTTGGGTAATATGCCGCAGGGGCTTACCCATCTTGCGGTCATCCAGGCGGCAGCGACCCTGGCTGGCGAGGAATTATGACGGTCGGATAAGTCGTCCTGTCCGTCATGGACGAAGGGAGCATGTGAAACCTCCCGCGGCCCCTCTGCGCAAATCCTGTACCGTTCAAGGATTTGCGCAGCGGTTCGGCCGAGAAGCTATTTCAGTCGAGGTCATTCTCACTGACGACGACCAACGACTGCTCCATGTCCCGGCCAAGCGCGGTTTGCGCCGCCTCGAGGATATCGTCGGAATAGCGCTCGAAAAGCTCGACCGCGTCGCCCTCGGGAACGTCGCCGCTCAGCGCTTCCAGCATGTCATACTGGACTGCGAACTGATATTCCTCGCCGTCGAGTTCTCCGACAAACTCCACCTGCCGGTCCGACACATTGTCTTCGACCGTGCCGCTTACGATCGTCAGCGCTTCTTCTGCCATGGCATTCCTTCCCAAAAGTGGCTGCGTCGGGGACGCCGCAAATGGGGTTGGGTTCCCTGAAGTCCCGCTTATTTGACCCGACGCCAGCGCTGTTCGCGGCAACCCAGGCTGCCCAGCAGGCAACCCTCGCCGACCAGGGTACGGGCGTCGATCTGGGTGATCGTGCCCTGAACCTCACGGCCGATATCGGGGACATAGACGGTGCCCGACCAGCGGCCCGGCTCTTCCTCCTCGAAATCGCTGAACAGCTGCGTGCCAACCAATCGGGGCGAGCCGCCCCGTGCCGCGTCCGCCTTGGCCTGCTCGCTCGCCCAGACGACCGTGCCGCACATCAGTTCGGCGTCTGCCCCACGTCCGCACGGCGCAAAGCGGACCTGCACCGTATTCGACGGATTCGCCCAGGTTCCAGCCGGAACCCGTGCATCCGCTGCGCTCGTCGTCAGCCCGACCCCCATGACGGCCGCCACGATACCCGTCGCCCGCAAAAGACCCATGCTCATTGCCTGTCCTATCCCGCTGCAAGTCACTGTCAGGTCGGGAATATGGGAAGCTGCCTGTACGAATGCAAAACGGCCGGCGGGTTGCCCCGCCGGCCGCTTCGATCAAACGAGAGACGGTCCTATCAGGACGCGCGCTTGGCCAGTTCCTTGTTGATGCCCAGCGCCGCCAGCGTGCCGATCGCACCCGACAGCAGATAGGCGCCAACCGCCACCAGTCCGAAATGGCTCGACAGCAGCAATGCGGCGAGCGGCGCGAAGCCCGCACCGATCAACCACGCCAGGTCCGACGTGATCGCCGCACCCGTATAACGGCGCAGCGGCGAGAAGCCCGAGTTGATCGCGCCCGACGACTGGCCGAAGCCCAGACCCAGCAACAGGAAGCCCAGCACGATATAGATCGTCTCACCGGTACCGCCCTGATCCAGCAGCGACGGCGCAAAACCCGCAAAGGCAGCGATCGCGGCAGCCGACAGGCCCAGCAGCGTACGGCGACCGACCCGATCGGCGATCTTGCCCGAGGCCAGGATCGCCAGAACGCCGACGATGCTGCCGATGATCTCGATCATCATGAAGTCCTGCGGGCGTTCCTTGTTGAACAGAACGACCCAGGACAGCGGGAAAACCGTGACGATATGGAACATCGCGAAGCTGGCGAGCGGCGCGAACGCGCCCAGGAACACCGTGCGGCCTTCCGTGCTCAACGTCTCTCCGACCGGCGCGGGCTGAAGCTCGCGGGTCTCGAACAGGCGCTGGAACTCGGGGGTCGCGACGATACGCAGGCGGGCGAACAGCGCCACCACGTTGATCGCGAAGGCCACGAAGAACGGGTAGCGCCAGCCCCAGTCGAGGAAGTCCGCGTTGCTCAGCGTGGTCAGGAAGAAGGCGAAGAGGCCGTTGGCGACCAGAAGGCCGAGCGGCGCGCCCAGCTGCGGGATCATCGCGTACCAGCCGCGACGACGCTCCGGCGCGTTCAGCGAAAGCAGCGAGGGCAGGCCGTCCCAAGCACCGCCCAGCGCGAGCCCCTGCATGATGCGGAAGATGCCGAGCAGCACGGCGGCGGACGTACCGATCTGCGCGTAACCGGGCAGGAAGGCGATCGCCATGGTCGAGCCGCCGAGCAGGAACAGCGCGATGGTCAGCTTGACGCCACGGCCGAGGTTGCGGTCGACCGCCATGAAGATGAAGGTACCGATCGGCCGCGCGATGAACGCCAGCGAGAACAGCGCGAACGAATAGATCGTCCCCGTCAGAGCATCCACATAGGGGAAGATCAGCGACGGGAACACCAGCACCGAGGCAATGGCGTACACGAAGAAGTCGAAGAACTCCGACGTACGCCCGATGATGACGCCGATGGCGATATCGCCCGGCGCGACGTGGTGCGGATCGCGGGCATTGACCAGCCGCGCGTCCCGCTCAAGGGGCGTCGAGGTCGATGCGGTTAACTCTGCGCTCATCAGCTGCCAGTCCTGACTTCTTCCAAGTTATTGAAGCGGATCAGTTGCAGCGCAAAAAGACCGCGCATGACCGCCATTCTGCTGCGCCTATGCGCCTTTCCGGGCGATGGGGGGATTGGACAAACTGTCCAATGTGCGCAGGTGCAGCAAAGGCGTAGCGGCCCCTGTCATATGTCTCATTCGTCGAGCCTTGCGCGCCTGCGCCCTCTTCGCTGGGCCGCCTTGCCCCTCCTGGCCATGCTGGGGGGATGCGACGCGGTCGTGCTCAACCCTGCCGGTGACGTCGCCGTGCAGCAACGCGATCTGGTGCTGATCGCGACGGCCCTGATGCTGCTCATCATCATTCCGGTGATGGCGCTGACGGTGCTGTTCGCGTGGCGCTATCGCAAGAGCAATACCGAAGCCGAATATGATCCGGAGTTCGACCACTCCACCATGCTGGAGCTGGTGATCTGGTCGGCTCCGCTGCTCATCATCATCTGCCTGGGCGCGGTGACGTGGACCAGCACCCACCTGCTCGACCCCTATCGCCCGATCGAGCGCACCGCGCCGGGTCAGCCGGTTGCAGCGGGCGTCAAGCCGCTGGAGGTCCAGGTCGTCGCTCTCGACTGGAAGTGGCTGTTCATCTATCCGGAGCAGGGCATCGCGACGGTCAACGAGCTTGCTTTGCCCGTCGACCGGCCCGTCGAGTTCCGCCTGACCGGCACCTCGGTGATGAACGCCTTCTACGTCCCCGCGATGGCGGGCATGATCTACACCATGCCCGGCATGGAGACGAAGCTGCACGCGGTCCTGAACCGCGAGGGAACGTTCAAGGGGCTGTCGTCGCATTATAGTGGCGCGGGCTTCTCGGGCATGAACTTCCCGGTCTATGCACTGCAGTCGAGCGGCTTCGACCAGTGGGTCGAGAAGGTCCGCACGTCGCGGGCCGGGCAGGGCAAGGGCCAGGGTCAGCTGACCCGCGCGGCCTTCCTGACCGTCGAGAAGCCGAGCGAGTATGTCCCCGCGATGTACTATAGCGGCGTCCAGGGCGGCCTGTTCGACCGGGTCGTCAACCGCTGCGTCGCGGACAACACCCCCTGCATGTCGGACGTGATGATGCACGACCGCATGACCGGTGGCGGCGATCCGCACAAGATGAAGGTCGGCGAGGGCAATCCGCCCGTGAACAACACCGGCCCGATGCATGGGGATCGGACCAAGGGTGCGCTCGAAAAGTCACCCGAGGAAATCGAGGTCTCGCCGCACCAGAGCCTGGAGCCCACGCCGTCGAACGGCGCGCAGGATGCCGGTGAGATGAAGAACCGCCGCATGTCCTTCCTTTCCATCCCGCAGACCCCCGGCCCGCAGACCTTTGGTCATGCCGGTGCGGGTCGCGGCTGAGGCACGCCATCATGGAAAACATCATAAAGACCATCTTCGGACGGCTATCGATCGAATCGCTGCCGATCCACGAGCCGATCGTCGTCGGCACCTTCCTGGGTGTCGCGGTCGGCGGCATCGCGGTGCTGGCGCTCATCACCAAGTTCAAGCTGTGGGGCTATCTCTGGAAGGAGTGGTTCACCACCGTCGATCACAAGCGGATCGGGATCATGTACATGATCCTGGGCATCGTGATGCTGCTCCGCGGCTTTGCCGACGCGCTGATGATGCGCGGGCAGCAGGCGATCGCGTTCGGCGATAACCAGGGCTTCCTGAACTCGCACCACTATGATCAGGTGTTCACCGCCCACGGCGTCATCATGATCTTCTTCGTGGCGATGCCGATCATCACCGGCCTGATGAACTATGTCGTGCCGCTCCAGATCGGCGCGCGCGACGTGTCCTTCCCGTATCTCAACAATCTGAGTTTCTGGATGACGGCGGGCGGCGTGGTGCTGGTCATGGCCTCGCTGTTCATCGGCGAGTTCGCGCGGACGGGCTGGCTGGCCTTCCCGCCGCTGTCGGAGCTTGATTTCAGTCCCGATGTCGGTGTCGACTATTATATCTGGGCACTACAGGTGGCCGGTGTCGGCACGACCCTGTCGGGCATCAACCTGATCGCGACCATCATCAAGATGCGCGCGCCGGGCATGACCATGATGAAGCTGCCGGTTTTCTGCTGGACCTCGCTGTGCGCGAACGTCCTGATCGTCGCCAGCTTCCCCGTGCTGACCGCCACGCTCGTCCTGCTGTCGCTCGACCGTTATGTCGGCACCAACTTCTTCACGAACAACCTCGGCGGCAATCCGATGATGTACGTGAACCTGATCTGGATCTGGGGTCACCCCGAGGTGTACATCCTGATCCTGCCGCTGTTCGGCGTGTTCTCGGAAGTCACCTCGACCTTCTCCGGCAAGCGGCTTTTCGGCTATACCTCGATGGTCTACGCCACGATCGTCATCACGATCCTGTCGTACCTGGTGTGGCTGCACCACTTCTTCACCATGGGTTCGGGCGCCAGCGTCAACTCGTTCTTCGGCATCACCACCATGGTGATCTCGATCCCGACGGGCGCGAAGATCTTCAACTGGCTGTTCACCATGTACAAGGGGCGCATCCGGTTCGAGCTGCCGATGATGTGGACCATCGCGTTCATGCTGACCTTTTCGATCGGTGGCATGACCGGCGTTCTGCTGGCCGTTCCGCCCGCCGACTTCGTGCTACACAACTCGCTGTTCCTGATCGCACACTTCCACAACGTGATCATCGGCGGCGTGCTGTTCGGTGCCTTTGCTGCGATCAACTACTGGTGGCCCAAGGCCTTCGGGTTCAAGCTCAACCAGTTCTGGGGCAAGGTGTCGTTCTGGCTGTGGGTCATCGGCTTCTGGGTCGCCTTCACCCCGCTCTACATCATGGGCCTGATGGGCGTGACGCGTCGCCTCCATCACTTCGACGATCCGTCGCTCCAGATTTACTTCGTCGTCGCCCTGCTCGGTGCGTTGATGATCGCGGGCGGTATCGGAGCCTTCCTGGTTCAGATCGGCGTGTCGATCTGGAAGAAGGAAGATCTGCGCGACGTGACGGGCGATCCCTGGGACGGCCGTACGCTGGAATGGGCGACCTCGTCGCCGCCGCCGGACTACAACTTCGCGTTTACGCCTGTCATCCATGAGCTGGATGCCTGGTACGACATGAAGGACAAGAAGGCACAGGCGCCGATCGAGGGTTATCGTCCCATCCACATGCCCAAGAACACGGGCACCGGCGTCATCATCGCTGGTCTGTCGACCGCCTTCGGCTTCGGCATGATCTGGTACATGTGGTGGCTGGCCGCCATCGCGCTGGTCGGTGTCGTCGTCGTCGCCATCTGGCACACGTTCAACTATGACCGCGATTTCTACATCCCCGTGGAGGAAGTCGTGGCTACGGAAAGCGAGCGGCGTCGTCTGCTCGGGCAGGGAGCCTGATCCATGTCGACCGACGTTCTGAGCGCCGATCCGGCCAAGAACCCGACCTATTATCTGGTCGAGGACGAGGATCATCATCATGAATCCGGTGGCTCGACCGCCATCGGCTTCTGGATGTACCTGATGAGCGAC
The DNA here is from genome assembly GCF_001477495.1 of Sphingomonas yabuuchiae. GTDB lineage: Bacteria > Pseudomonadota > Alphaproteobacteria > Sphingomonadales > Sphingomonadaceae > Sphingomonas > Sphingomonas yabuuchiae_A. The sequence goes on along the minus strand of NZ_LDTF01000011.1, from coordinate 13,489 downwards.
TGTCTCATCTTCGCCATCCTGTTCGCCACCTACGGCGTGCTGGGCACCAGCTATGCGGGCGGGCCGACCCCGCGGGAGATTTTCGAGCTTCCGCTGGTCGCGCTCAACACTTCGATGCTGCTGCTGTCGTCGATCACCTATGGCTTTGCCATGATCGCGATGGAGAAGAACCAGAAGTCGAACACGCTGATCTGGCTGGGCATCACCGGCCTGTTCGGTCTCGCCTTCCTGTCGATCGAGCTCTACGAATTCGCCAACCTCATCCATGAGGGCGCGGGTCCGCAGCGTTCGGCCTTCCTGTCGTCCTTCTTCACGCTGGTCGGCACCCACGGTCTGCACGTCACCTTCGGCTCGATCTGGCTGGTCACGCTGATGGTGCAGGTCGGTCGCTTCGGCCTGATCGAGGCGAACAAGCGTCGCCTGATGTGCCTGTCGATGTTCTGGCACTTCCTGGACGTCGTCTGGATCGGCGTCTTCACCTTTGTCTATCTGCTGGGAGTTCTCCGTTGAGCGCTCATCAACCCCATGGTCACGGCGATCACGCCAATCTGGACCATGATCTTCATTCGCACGGCGACACCCATGGCCATGGTTCGCTCAAGGGCTACATGATCGGGTTCGTGCTGTCGGTGATCCTGACGGCCATCCCGTTCTGGGCGGTCATGACCGGCGCGCTGGGCGATACCCAGACGACCGCACTGGTCATCATGGGCCTGGCCTTTGTGCAGATCGTCGTCCACATGATCTACTTCCTCCACATGAACACCAAGTCGGAGGGTGGCTGGACGATGATGGCGTTGGTCTTTACCGCCGTGCTGGTCGTCATCACGCTGAGCGGGTCGATCTGGGTCATGTATCATATGAACACCAACATGATGCCGGACATGGCCGCCCAGCTGGGCGGCGGCATGTAATGGCCAATGCTGGCGTGAGCGGCGAGCGGCGTGGCCGTTCGCCACTGACGCTGGCGATCCTGACCGCGGTCGGCGTTGCGCTGATCGCGGCTTTTCTTTCGCTTGGGCTGTGGCAGTTGCAGCGCCGGGTCTGGAAGCTGGACCTGATCGAAACGGTGGAAGCGAGGCTCAAGGCCCCCCCCGTCGCGGCTCCCTCAAGCGCTGGCGCATCCGACGCCTATACCCGCGTGACGGCCGAGGGCCATTTCCGCAACGATCGCGAAACCTTTGTCCAGGCCGTGACCGAAAGGGGGCCGGGGTTTTGGGTCGTGACGCCGCTGGTCGGCCGTCGCTTCACGGTCCTCGTCAATCGCGGTTTCGTGCCCGCCGAGAAGCGGGCCGATCATAGTCGACCTGATGGCCCCGTTCGTATCACCGGGCTGATCCGCGTCACCGAGCCCGGCGGGGCGTTCCTCCGGTCGAACGATCGGGCTGCCGATCGCTGGTATTCGCGCGATGTCGCCGCGATTTCCGAGGCCAAGCATTTGGGCGCCGTCGCGCCCTATTTCATAGACGCCGACAAGACGCCCAATCCCGGCGGTTATCCGGTCGGCGGGCTGACCGTCGTGGCGTTCCGGAACAGCCATCTTTCCTATGCCCTGACCTGGCTTGCCCTGGCGATCCTGACGGCGGTCGGCATCGTCATCCTCTGGCGGCGGGGCCGCGAGTGACGTCTGGCGATCCGCCCTTCCTGCCCTTTACCGTGCGCCCACGCGAGCCCGACGCGGCTGCGGGCACCGCCAATATGCGGCAGCTTATCCACCTGCGCTGGATGGCGGTGGCGGGGCAGCTGATAACGATCCTGTTCGTCAACCGCGTCATGGGGGTTCAGCTTCCCATTCCGGCGATGATGGGCGTGCTGGTGATGGCGGCCGCGATCAATCTGCTCAGCTATTTCCGGCTGCGCTTCCACCGGATCACCAATACCGAATTGCTCTTCGCGCTGATGTTCGACGTCGGCACGCTGACGCTTCAGCTGTTCCTGGCGGGCGGTGCGACCAATCCGTTCATATCGCTCTATCTGATCCAGGTGGTCCTAGGCGCGGTGCTGCTGGAGACGTGGTCGGCCTGGGCGCTGGCGGGGATTACCGGGCTCTGCTTCGGACTGCTGTCGCTCCATCACCGGCCGCTCGCCTTTCCGCCATGGCTGTTCGGCGACATTGCCGGACTGCATACGCTGGGCAACTGGCTGGGCTTTGCGCTGGTCACGGGGTTGCTGATCCTGTTCGTCACCCGGATCAGCCACAATATGCGTCTCAGCGCCGCCCGGTTGGCGGACCTGCGTCAGCAGGCGTCGGAGGAGGAGCATATCGTCCGTATGGGCCTGCTGGCCTCGGGCGCGGCGCATGAACTCGGCACGCCGCTGGCCAGCCTGTCGGTCATCCTCAGCGACTGGCGGCGCGTGCCCAAGCTGCGCGACGATGCCGAACTGATGGGCGAGATCGCCGAGATGCAGGCCGAGGTTCAGCGGTGCAAGGCGATCGTCACCCGTATTTTGCAATCGGCGGGCGAACCGCGCGGCGAGGCGGCCGAGCTGTCGGAGGTTGGGCGCTTTATCGACGCCATCGTCGATGAATGGCGACAGAGCCATGCCCAAGTCGCGCTCGACTATCAGCGCACCGACGACGATGCCGCCATCGTCTCCGACCCCGCCATCAAGCAGGCGGTCTGGAACGTTCTCGACAACGCCGCCGAAGCTTCACCGCATTGGGTCGGTTTGACCGTGGCGCGCGAGGGCGGGGCGGTGGCGGTGCGCGTCACCGATCGCGGGCCAGGCTTTACCCCGGCAACGTTGTCGCAGGTCGGGCGACCGCAACAATCGACCAAAGGCGAGGGGCATGGCGTCGGCCTGTTCCTGGTGTCCAGCGTGGTGCGCAAGCTGGGCGGCCGGGTCGAGGCGGAGAACCGGATCGAGGGTGGCGCGGCGGTCACGCTCACCCTACCTTTAAGTATGATCGGCGTATCGGATCGGGAGTAGAAATGGACGAAGATCGTTCATTGGTCATCGTCGAGGATGATGAGACCTTCGCAAGAACCCTGCAGCGCTCGTTCGAGCGTCGCGGCTATCGGGTATGGGTGGCCGCCAGTCCCGATGCGCTGCGCGAGGTGTTGAACGCGACCACACCGCGCTATGCGGTGGTCGATCTGAAGCTGGGACAGGCCTCAGGCCTGGCCTGTGTGCAGACGCTGCACGCGCATGATCCCGAGATGTTGATCGTCGTGCTGACCGGTTTCGCCAGCATCGCGACGGCGGTGGAGGCGATCAAGCTGGGGGCGTGCCATTACCTCGCCAAGCCGTCCAACACCGACGATATCGAGGCGGCCTTCCACAAGGCGGGCGGCGACGCGACGACCGCGATCACGGACCGGCCCAGCTCGATCAAGACGCTGGAATGGGAACGGATCAACGAGACGCTGGCCGAGACCAATTTCAACATCTCGGAAACTGCGAGGCGGCTGGGGATGCACCGTCGCACCCTCGCGCGGAAACTGGAGAAGCGACACGTTCCCTGACGCGGCGCTTCCCCTGAGACATTAGCGGCGCTTTTCGGCCGCGATCCAGTCGGCGATCTTCTTTTCCAGCACCGGCATCGGCAGCGCGCCGGTGTCGAGCACCTCCGCGTGGAAGCGGCGGGGATCGAACTTTGTGCCCAGTTCCGCCTTTGCCTGCGCCTTCAGCCGGCTGATCGTCAGCTGGCCGATCTTGTACGCCAATGCCTGGCCCGGAATGGCGATATAACGCTCGACCTCGGCGGTGGCGTCGGTCCGTGCCATGGGCGAGTTGGCGAGCATATAGTCGATCGCCTGATCGCGGGTCCAACTCTTGGCGTGGATGCCGGTGTCGACGACCAGCCGCATCGCGCGCAGCATTTCATCGTTGAGGCCGCCCATCCGCTGATAGGGATCGGTTTCCATGCCCAGTTCCGGCCACAGCGTCTCGGCATAGAGCGCCCAACCTTCGGCATAGGCGGTATTGCCGCCGAAGCGCATGAAGGCGGGCAACGCCGCATTTTCCTGCGCCAGGCTGATCTGGAAATGATGCCCCGGCACCGCCTCATGGAGATAAAGCGTCTCCATTTCCCACATGTATCGTGATGGCAGATCATAGGTGTTGTAATAGAAGACACCCGGCCGCGTCCCGTCCGGCGTGCCGCCCTGATAGGAGCCACCGGCATCGGTCTTTTCCTTGAAGGCCGGGACGGGGCGGATTTCGAGCGGCGTCTTGGGGATCAGCGAGAATTGCTCGCGAATGCGCGCATCGACGCGGCGGCCGATCGCCTCATAGCCTTCACGGAGCTGTGCCGCGCTTTTCGGAGCGAACCGCGGGTCGGTGCGCAGGAAGGTGAAGAACTCCGCCAGGCTGCCCTTGAAGCCGACCGCCTGCTTCTGGACTTCCATCGCCTTCAGGATACGCGCGACCTCGGACAGACCGAGCCGATGGACGTCCTCGGCCTTGAGGGGCAGGGTGGTGTTCTGTTCGATCAGATAGGCATAGAGCTTGTCGCCGTTCGGCATCCCCGACAGGCCGACCGTATCGCGCGCCACCGGCAGATAGGTGTCGGCCAGGAAGGTCCGCATCCGCTGCTCGGCGGGCACGATCACGTCGCGGATCTGCGCGGCATAGGCGGCCTTGAGCCGCGCCTGCTCGGCTGCCGGGACGGTGGCGGGGAAATTCAGGACCGCGCCGTAGAAGGTCGACTTCCCGACCGGCACGGCGAGCAGATTGTCGAACTGGGCGATCATGTTGCGGACGACCAGCTTGGGCTGGACGATGCCGCTTGCCATGCCCTGCCGGAAGCGAGTGATCGCCTGGTCCAGAAGGTGGGCATATTCCACGTTGCGCTTCAGGTTGTTTTCATAGTCGACAACGGTGTTGAACGGCGCCGCGCCCTGGCCCGAGGCGAATTCCGGATAAAAGGTCTGGATGCCGTAGAAATGATCCATGGGCCGCACGATCGTCAGCGCGACGATGGCGGGATCGAAGCCCCTCAGCGTCGTCTCACCCTGCTGCTTGAAGACGTCATAGGCGACCTGATTGGTCGGGGTCAGCTTGGCCCGATCGATCCGGCTCAGCGCCTCCAGATCCTTTTCGGTCGCCGCGCGCTCGGCCGCGATATAGGCGTCGGAAAAGAAATCGCCGATCCGGTCGGCCCGGCGCATGTCGCCGCGAAATATGCCGCTGATCGGATTGCGCGCGAGGCTCGCCTCGTCGCTGTCATGGAAAAGCTGCTTCAGCCGGGCGTCCTCCTTGCCCTCGCCGGGTTGGGGCGCCGCGATGGGGGTGGCCTGCGCCTGCACGACGGCGGGGGCGCCCAGCGAGAGGGCGGCGAGAACGATGGCGAGGGAGGAAGAGCGCAAGCGGATATCCCGGTGAGAGCGATGGAACGATCTTGGTAGAAAGCCCCGTACGCACCCGCAAGCCGTTGCCGCATGCCCTCGTCAAAAGAAGCGCCCCGCGATCACCTTCGGATCGCGGGGCGCCGTTCGCCCGAATATAAGACGGTGAACTCAGGCGGAGGTCTTGTTGGTCGCGGCCTTGGCTGCGGCCGAACCGGCATTGCTCGCGGCCTTGACCACATCGTCGAACAGCGACTTGGCGCGGTCCTTGGCGGCATCCTTGGTCAGACCGGCATCTTCCAGCTCGCGCAGGCCCGTCTCGCGCGCGGCCTGCGTCGCCTGGCGGATCGTCTCACCCAGCTTCTTGCCAAGCGGGGCGAGCAATTCCTTCTCACGCGCCGAACGGGGAATCAGCGCCCCGGCGATCACACCGACGACCAGCCCGCCGACTAGAATGCCGAGCGGATTGGACTCGATGGTGCGAGCGGTCTTGTGCGCCAACTCGCCGGCCTTGTCCTTGGACGTGTGCAGCGCGCTCGCCGCCTTGTCCTTCGCGTCATGATAGGCCTGCGACGCGGTCTCGCGCGTGTGGTCGATCTTCTCGCGGAGGGCGGTCTGCTGATCGTGGGTTTCGGTGGTCATTGCGAACATCCTTCTGGGCCGTGTCGCGAAGGGTATGCCCCCCGCGAACCAAATCAGCGTTTACGCTTGAACAGGCGGGCGATCCGCCGACGATTGAGGAAGAGGCCGACAATGGCCACGCCACCAGCGACGGCGGCAGGGTTGCTCTTGGCGGACTCGAGGCCGCATTTAGCAGCCGTGACGCTTGCCTCGCGAGCCTGCGCAGCAAGGGCCTGCGGCTCCAGTTTCGCCTGGATGCGCGATGCGGTGGTGTTCAGCCGCTCGCGTGCCTCGGCCGCGCGGAGTTCTGCTTCTGCGACGGTCATGCGCCACCTCCGGACAGACGGGACTTGCCCATCATCGCCAAGATGCCAGCGATGATGACGACCGCGCCGACGACTATCAACGTCGCCGCGAAAGGTCCCGTCGCGGGTGCCAGCGCGAAGATCAGGCCGACCAGCAATGCTATCAGCGCCGACAGGCCCAATATCGCTGCGACCCCGAAGAAAATCGCGGCACTGCGATAGCGCCCGATCTTGTCGGTAACGCGGGCCTTCGCCAGATCGATCTCGGCGCTGACGAACGTTCGCCCGTCGTCGACAAGCTGAGACACCAGCGAAGTCAACGTCTCCGGCTCGGGCGATACCGCCGTCCGCAGGGTTTCGACGACGCGGGTCACGCGGAGGCGTCGGCCGACTGGCGGGTTTCGACACCCGACTGGACCACGCGTGCCAGCGCGAAGCCGAGCGCGGCGGCAATGCCGATCGCGACGGCCGGGCTCTTGGTGACGAAGGCGCGGGCGTCGTCGAGCAGTTCTTCGACATCCTTGTCCTTGATCGAACTCGACAGCGAGGTCACGGTGTCGGCGGCCGACCGGGCATATTGGCCATATTGGTTACCCAGCTTTTCGTCGACCTGCCCGGCCGCGTCGTTCAGCAGCTGCGCCACCTGGTCGAGTGCCGAGCCGGCCTTGGCCTTGCCGTCACCGGCCAGTGCCTGGATTTTATCGACGGCCTGCTGCTGGAACTTGCTGGCGCCGTCCTTCACCTGCTGCTTGGCGTCGGCCAGACCGGCCTTGGCCTTCGACGCATCGGCGTCCGATACCAGCGGGGCGTTCGGTGCGGCGACTTCCGGCGCAACCGCGATGTTGGCGCCGAAACCGGGCGTCGCGGTATCGGCGGCGGGGAAGGTGCTGTCGGTGTCAGCCATCGAGATACCCTTTCGTTACGGCCCGGACGAACGGGCGGTTTGCCTCTTAACCCCGGCGATGGAAGCACGGTTCCATGCTTTTACCGCAATTGCCCTTCGCACAGTCACACGATAGAGCCGCGCCGAGACCACTAGGCTGATGTAGGAGCATCGTTACGTGACCGCAATCATCGACATCCACGCGCGTCAAATCCTGGACAGCCGGGGCAATCCCACCGTCGAAGTCGACGTGCTGCTCGAAGACGGCAGCTTCGGCCGTGCCGCGGTTCCGTCGGGCGCATCGACCGGCGCCCATGAAGCCGTCGAGAAGCGCGATGGCGACAAGAGCCGCTGGATGGGCAAGGGCGTCGAAGCCGCGGTCGAAGCGGTCAACGACGAGATCACCGACGCGATCCTGGGCATGGACGCCGAGGACCAGGCCGATCTCGACCGTGCCATGATCGAGCTGGACGGCACCGAGAACAAGGGCCGCCTAGGCGCGAACGCCATCCTGGGCGTTAGCCTGGCGGCGGCCAAGGCCGCCTCCGAAGCGCGTGGCCTGCCGCTCTATAAGTATGTCGGTGGCGTTTCGGCGCATCTGCTGCCGGTGCCGATGATGAACATCATCAATGGCGGCGAACACGCTGATAACCCGATCGATTTCCAGGAATTTATGATCATGCCGGTCGGCGCGGCGAACATCATGGAAGCCGTCCGCTGCGGTTCGGAAATCTTCCACACGCTGAAGAAGGCGCTGCACGAAAAGGGCCTGGCGACCGGCGTGGGCGACGAGGGCGGGTTCGCCCCCAACATCGCCTCGACCACCGAGGCGCTCGACTTCATCATGGCCTCGGTCGAGAAGGCCGGATACAAGCCCGGCGACGACGTGATGATCGCGCTCGACTGCGCCGCGACCGAATTCTTCAAGGACGGCAAGTACAATATCTCGGGCGAGGGCAAGATCCTGTCCAGCCATGAGATGGCCGAATATCTGGCGAACCTGACCCGTCAGTACCCGATCCTGTCGATCGAGGATGGCATGGCCGAGGACGACTGGGAAGGTTGGAAGGCCCTGACCGATCTGATCGGTGACAAGGTGCAGCTGGTCGGCGACGATCTGTTCGTCACCAACCCCAAGCGTTTGAAGAAGGGCATCGAGGGCGGCTACGCCAACTCGCTGCTGGTGAAGGTCAATCAGATCGGCACGCTGACCGAAACGCTGGAGGCCGTGTCGCTGGCGCAGCGTTCGCGCTATACCGCCGTCATGTCGCACCGTTCGGGCGAAACCGAGGACGCGACGATCGCCGATCTGGCGGTCGCCACGAACTGCGGCCAGATCAAGACGGGCTCGCTGGCGCGTTCGGACCGGCTCGCCAAGTACAACCAGCTGATCCGCATCGAGGAAGAGCTGGGTGACTCGGCGCGCTATGCCGGTCGCGATATTCTCATCCGCGCTTGAAATCGGAAGGCGACGGGACGATTATGGTTGCCGTGACCAAGAAACCGTCGCCTTTCATCCGGACCATGCGGCGGGCCGCGCTGCCCGCCCTTGGTCTGACGATCGTTGCCTTCTTCGGCGCCTATGCGGTGCTGGGGCGCAACGGTCTGCTTGCTTACGGCGAGTATCAGCGTCAGCTGGTGAAGCGGGAGCATGACTATGCTGCGCTCGACAAACGGCGGACGGTGTTGAAGAACAGGGTGGCGCTGCTCGATCCGGACCATGCCAATCCGGATATGGTCGATGAAATGGTCCGCAAGGAACTGAACGTCGCCCATCCGGACGAGGTCATCGTCCCCCTGAAGTGAAAAGGGCGGCCCCGCAAGGCCGCCCTTTTCTGTATCACCGACCCAGGAAGGTCAGCAGGTCGCTGGTCAGGCGGTCGCTATGGGTGACGTTCAACCCGTGCGGCGCGCCGTCATATTCGACAAGCTGCGAATGCGCGATCCCGGCCGCTGCGGCCCGTCCTGCCGCGTCGATCGGCACGGTCTGATCGCCGGTTCCATGCACGATCAGCGTCGGCACGCGGAAGGCAGACAGATCCGGGCGGAAGTCGGTCTGGCTGAACGATTCAGCGCAGGCCAGCGTCGGCTTGAGCCCCGCCTGCATCGCCACGCTCGTCGCCCAGTCAAGCACATCGTCGCTGACCGGGCTGCTGATGAAGCCCACGCCGAAGAACTGCTTGAAGAAGGTGTGGCGCAGGAAGTTGGCGCGGTCGTCGCGCAGGCCCTGACCGATCTGGTCGAACACCGATTGATCGGTGCCGTCGGGATTGTCGTCGGTCTTGAGCATGTATGGCACGACCGAGGCGATGAGCCCGGCCGCGACCACGCCCTTGCCATCATGGCGGCTCATATAACGGGCGACTTCACCGCCCCCCATCGAGAAGCCGATGATCGCGGCATCCTGCGCGCCCGTCGCCTCCAGCACATCGGCGAGATCGTCGGAGAGCGTGTCATAGTCGTACCCCGACCACGGCTGGCCCGAGCGTCCAAAACCACGCCGGTCATAGGCGATGGCGCGGAACCCGGCCTCGGCCAGTGCCATCATCTGGGCGTCCCACATGTCCGCCGAGAGCGGCCAGCCATGGAGCAGTACAACGGGGCGACCTTCACCCCAGTCCTTGACGTAAATGTCGGTTCCGTCGCGAGTCTTCACATAAGGCATCGTCTGCTCCTGCGCATATGGCGATAAGGCGGAAGGTGAACGGACCGGTCGTGCGGCCGTTCCGTATCCCCGGCGATTGCAGAGCGGCGAGGTATCCCATGTTTCCATCGACTTGGATGGGGCCGATGAGGAGGGTAATAAAGCGGCTGTCTCGCATTGCCTTCGTTACGTGATGAAGTCACATTCCCGTCATTCGTGATTGAGACGGAGCGTGACGGAATGCGGGGATGGCGTGGACTGCTGGCGGGCACGATGCTGGCCGGGCAGGTTGTGGCGGGGCCTGCGATGGCGCAGACCAGCCCGATGACCGACAATGATCCCTATATCTGGCTGGAGGACAAGGACGGCGCGAAGGCGCTCGCCTGGGTCGAGGCGGAGAATGCCAAGACCCTGCCGCGGCTTCAGAACGATCCACGCTATCAGACCTTCTATTCCGAGGCTCTCGCCATCGCCTCGGCCAAGGATCGTATCCCGATGCCGGGCCAGATCTATGGCCGTATCGTCAATTTCTGGCGCGATGCCGATCATCCGCAGGGGCTTTGGCGCTGGACGACCGAGGCCGATTACGCCTCAGCCAACCCCAAATGGACGACGCTGCTCGACCTCGACGCGCTCAGCAAGGCGGAGGGCAAGAAATGGGTCTGGAAAGGCCTGTCCTGTCTCAGCCCGGAGGATCGGCTGTGCCTGATCGCCCTTTCGGAAGGCGGGGAGGACGCGATCGAGTATCGCGAGTTCGATCTGGAGACCGGCCAGTTCGTGCCGAACGGCTTCCGTCTCGCCACCTCCAAGCAGGGCGCCGCCTGGCTCGACAAGGATACGCTGCTGGTCAGCCGCGACTGGGGGCAGGGGACGCTTACCAAATCGAGCTATCCCTTCGTCGTGAAGATGGTGAAGCGCGGCGCGGCGCTCGATCAGGCGACCGAGATTTTCCGGGGCGCGCCGACCGACGAACTTGGCACCTATGCCAGCGTCCTGACCGACGCGAAGGGTAACCGGGCGGTCGTGATCGAGCGGCGACAGACCTTTTTCGGCGGCAGCAAGCTGTTCTGGACGCCCGGCGGCGGGGCCAAGCCGATCGCCATGCCCGCCCGCGCCTTTCCGTCCGGGATGGTCGATGGCAAAGTGATCTTTCAGACCAGCGACGCCTGGAGCCAGCATCCGGCGGGCTCGGTCGTCTGGGCGCCACTGTCCGAGCTGGAAGCGGGGCAGATCACGCCGCGCGCGCTGTTCACGCCGACCGACCGACAGGCGGTGGAGGGAGTCTCGACCACGAAGGACCGCGTCGTCGTCACCTATATCGACAATGTCCGGGGCCGGGCGAGCGTCTTCGCCCCGACCGGCAATGGCTGGACGGCTACGCCTGTGCAGGTGCCGGACAATATGGCGGTCGATGTGGTCAGCACCAGCGACCGCTCGAATGCCGTCTACCTGTCGACCTCCGGCTTCACGACGCCGACCGTGTTGTCGCGCTTCGACGCCAGCCGTCCGGTCGCACCTGAGGTTCTGAAGACCTTGCCCGCCCGCTTCGATGCCGCGGGCACGACCGTCCATCAATATGAAGCCGTCTCGACCGACGGGACCAGGATCCCCTATTTCGTCGTCCTTCCCAAGGGCGCAAAGCTGGACGGTACGACGCCGACGCTGATGACGGCCTATGGCGGGTTCGAGATTGCCCGACTGCCCAATTATCTCGGTTCCACCGGTAAGATCTGGACCGAGCGTGGCGGGGCATTCGTGCTCGCCAATATCCGGGGTGGCGGCGAGTTCGGCCCGAAATGGCATGATGCGGGCCGCAAGACCAAGCGTCAGATCATCTATGACGATTTCGCGAGCGTGGCGAAAGACCTGTTCACGCGGCGCATCACCAATCCGCAGAAGCTGGGCATCTATGGCGGGTCGAACGGCGGCCTGCTGATGGGCGTCGAACTGACCCAGCATCCGGAGTTGTGGAAGGCGGTGACGATCCAGGTGCCGCTGCTCGACATGGTCCGGTATCAGAAGATCGCGGCGGGCGATTCGTGGAAGGACGAATATGGCTCGATCGACGTGCCGGAAGAGGCCGCGTTCCTGCGCAAGATTTCGCCCTATGCCAATATCCGCAAGGGCGTCGCTTATCCTGAGCCTTACATCTGGACCACGACCAAGGACGACCGGGTCGGGCCGCAGCACGCCCGCAAGTTCGCCGCACGGCTGTCGGAATATGGCATACCCTATCTTTTTTACGAAGACACGGCGGGGGGACACTCCGGCGACGCGGACATTGCGCAAGGTGCGCGGTTGAGCGCTCAGCAGATGGTATATTTCGCGCAAAAGCTGATGGACGCACCGAAGTGATACCGGAGAGGTCGGACGGCTCGTACGTCCGGCCTTTCCATCGCCCCATGCGGCAATTATGCTCTTGCTGCGCCGCGACAGGATCGGCAAATGCACGGGATGACCGATATGACGACGACCGAGCGCCGTCCGGCTGAACCGGCGGCAGGCGCTCCCGCCATCATCTTCGAAGCGATCGTCAAGATGCAGGCGGTATCCGCCATGTACAATCGCGGCGAGGTGGTGCTGGCGCCCCATGTGATCTTCACGCGGCACGACGAGCTGTACGTCGACGCGACGACGATCGAGCGGGACGGCAAGCCGCCGCGCGAGGAAAAGATGGGCACGTTCAAGCTTGCGGGACTCGGCGCGCTGCGCCTCACGCCGCGCCGGTTCGCCGCAAGCGGCCTGTTCGAGCGCGACGCCGAGAAATATCAGGGTGCCGCGCTGATGATGGTCGAGCCGAGCTGATCCTGTATGAACCAGACACCGCGCGTCGGATGAAACGCGGTGCCTGGTATGAGCCTCAGCGGCAGCGGACCTGGTTCTGCTCGATCGAGCGCCCGGCCAGTGCACCGCCAGCCGCCCCGAGCAGCGTCGCGATCGTGCTGCTCCGGCCGCCGACCAGATTGCCCAGCACGCCACCAGCCGCGCCGCCGATGATCAGGCCGGTCGTGCCGTCCGGGCGACGGCAATAATAGCGGCCATCGGTACCCGCATAGACGCGGTCCTGCGGCTGCAGAACCCGCTCGCGATATTGCGACCCGTCGCGATAATCGCCGACCGGATCGTAATAGGGTTCGGCATTGCGGTCATAGCCATCGGCCGGGACCGGAGGTGCGACCCGATAACCGCCGGGGCCGGAAGGCGGCGGGGCGGAACGATAGTCGCCATCGTCATAGCCGCCCCGGCTCCGCTCGGACTGGTAAAGATCCACTTCCTGACGATAGATCTGATATTCCCGATCGAAGCGAGCCTGCGCCGCCCGGAACCGCGCATCCTGAGCGGCGGTCTGCGCCGTCGCCGGAATGGCCGTTGCGGTGACGGCGGTCGTGATCGCCAAGATGGTCAGACGACGAAAGCCCATCGTTCCTATCCCTCCATGCCCCGACAATCGGGGAAGGGGACCGATACGGTTACGAAAGAATATGGTTCCTGAACGGCACGTCGTCGCGTCCCTTGCGCCATAGAAGCGGGTGATCCTCACCCCTTGGTGACGAAGCTGTCCATCACCCGCTTGCGTCCAGCCTGCTCAAAATCAATTTCCAGCTTGTTGCCTTCGATCGCCGCGATCGCGCCATAGCCGAACTTCTGGTGGAACACGCGCTCGCCGACACGCAGATCCTCGCGCCCCTTCTGCCCCAGTCCCACGGAGGGCGACCGCGACTCGACGATCCGGGCGGGGCGGGGT
>NZ_LDTF01000109.1 GCF_001477495.1 Sphingomonas yabuuchiae | reverse complement strand
TCCACGGGCACGCTCCCTCCCCCATCCCCGCCTGCGGGAGGGGCGTGCCCGTGGAGTGGGCATGGCGATTTCGATGGCGTCTCGGCTGGCAGAATTGGTTCAGCGCACCGGCACCAGGGATCGGAACCGCTCGATCTCGCAGGTGCGGCCCGCACGGGTGCGGATCGGGTCGCGGTCGGCGCAAATCTGGCCGTCGGGACCGGGGCGGATATAGAAGCTGGAATAATAGTCGAGCTGGCGACAGGCGCGCACCAGTCGCGCGCGTACCCGCTTGCCGCCGGTCAGCACGATATCGACCGCACCTTCCTCGGCGGGCAGCGCACCCGCCAGATCCTGGGCGGGGATGCAGCGGGGGCCCTTGCGTTCCTTCCACCGGATCGGGGTGACGGGCGCTGGCGCGGCGCGGGAGACGCGGATGACGACACGCTCACGGATCATGACCTGCGCATAATCCACCGGCTCACGCTGATCGGTCGCGCCCAGCAGGGCGGGCGTCATCAGCGCGATGGCGGCAAGGTTTCGATGGCGGCGCAGCATGTCAGCAGGATCCCTTCATAGCGCCGATGATTGAACGCTTTATGAACCTGGCCTAGGCGATCCCCGTCATGACTCCCGCCCAGACCGCTCTGCTGCAGGCCCTGACCCCCATTTTGGGGGACAAGGGCATCGTCACCGACCCCGCGCTGATCGCGCCATGGGAAGTGGACTGGCGGCGTCGTTTTTCCGGTCATGCCCCCGCGATTCTCGCCCCCGCCGATACGGGACAGGTGCAGGCGGTGCTGCGCGCGGCGACCGAACACCGGGTGGCGCTGGTGCCGCAGGGCGGGAACAGTTCGATGGTCGGCGGCGCGACGCCGCCCGCTGATGGTTCGGCGCTGATCCTGTCCACCCGGCGGATGAACCGCATCCGGCGCGTCGACGCGGGCGCAGGCATGGTCGTCGCCGAGGCCGGGGTGATCCTGGCCGACCTGCACGCCGCCGCCGACGCGGAGGGCGCACGTTTCCCGCTGACTCTGGGGGCCAAAGGCAATGCCACGGTCGGTGGCCTCGTCTCGACCAATGCAGGGGGCACACAGGTCTTGCGCTTCGGCACGATGCGCGGGCTGACGCTGGGGGTGGAGGCGGTGCTGCCCGATGGATCGCTGTATGACGGGCTGTCGGCGTTGAAGAAGGACAATCGCGGATACGATCTGGGCCAGCTGCTGATCGGGGCGGAGGGGACTTTGGGCATCGTCACCGCCGCCGCGCTGCGGCTCGCCCCCGGCATCGTGCGGTCGGCGACCGCCTGGGTCGGGCTGTCCGATCCGGCGGCAGGCCTGACTCTGTTGCGCCGGTTGCAGGCGGCGAACGACATGATCGAGAGTTTCGAGATCATGCCTGCCGAAAGCCTGGCCGCCGCCGTCGCGCATCTGCCCGGCGCGCGCTCGCCGCTGGCGGGCACGCATCCCTGGCATGTCCTGATCGAGGCGGTGACCGGCGATGCGCAAGCCGATCCGGCCGCGATGCTGGAGACGCAACTCGCCCGCGCGATCGAGGACGGAATGGTCGCCGATGCGGTGATCGCCGCCTCGGATTCGCAATCCGAGGCCTTCTGGCTGCTCCGCCACTCGCTGTCCGATGCCGAGCGCGCGCTGGGTCCGGCGGTGCAGCATGACATCGCCGTGCCGGTCGACGCCATGCCGCGCTTCATGGTCGAGGCGGCGGCAGCGTGCGACGCGCGCTTCCCCGGAACCCATGCCTCGGGCTTCGGGCATCTGGGCGACGGCAATATCCATTTCCATGTCCGCGCCGCCCCCGGCACCGATCGCGACCGTTTCTATGCCGAGGATGCCGCGACCATCACCCGCTTCGTCCATGATCTGGTCATGGCGGCGGGCGGCACGATTTCGGCCGAGCACGGCATCGGCCAGATGAAGCGCGACGAACTCGCCCGCCTGTCGCCGGAACGGGTCGCGGCGATCCGCGCCATCAAGACGGCGCTCGATCCGCACGGTCTGTTCAATCCGGGCAAGCTCGTCGCTTGCGCATGAGGCGCTAGGCCCATAGACACGGAGCCAGGACACGCGGCCGGGGGGCTCGCGTGGATCGAGTTTTTTGGAGAATATCATGGCGAGCGCGCCGTCCCTTCCGCTTTTCTACAACGGCCTGGAGCCGCTTTCGAGCGAGGCTCATGCGAACTACAAGGTTCGCCCGCAGGAGACCGCGCCCTTCCTGGTCGGCCAGCACGCCATCCCCGTCACCGTGGACGAATTCCCGCTGGTGCAGCGTTTCATGCCGATCGTCTTCTCGGTCGGCGACCAGCCGATCCCGCTGGCGCTGATGGGCCTGAACGAGGGCGTGAACGTCTTCGTCGATGACGAAGGCCGCCTGACCGAGACGAATTTCTACGTCCCCGCCTATATCCGCCGCTACCCGTATATGCTGGCCCGTCTGCGGCCGGAATCGGAAGAGCTGTCGCTGTGCTTCGACCCGACCTCGCCGACCATCGGCGCGTTCGACGACGGCGATGCGCTGTTCGACGGCAACCAGCCGAGTGAGCTGACCAAGAACATCCTCCAGTTCAACGAATCGTTCGAACAGGCGGGCGCCCGCACCCAGAACTTCATGAAGGAACTGGGCGAAATGGGTCTGCTGATGGACGGCGAAGTCTCGATCCAGCCGGACGGCGCGGACCAGCCCTTCGTCTATCGCGGCTTCCAGATGATCAACGAGGAAAAGCTGGTCGACCTGCGCGGTGACCAGCTGCGCAAGATGAGCCAGTCGGGCATGTTGCCGCTGCTCTATGCGCACCTCTTCTCGCTCTCGCTGATGCGCGACATCTTCGCCCGTCAGGCGCAGCTGGGCAAGATGCCGCAGCCGCAGCTCCAGCCGGTCGGCTGATCCGATGCGCGGGCCGGTCGCATCAGCCAGTCCGCGCTACAGCCGGGTCGCGATCGTCTTTCACTGGACGATCGCGACCCTGGTCGTGGCGAACCTCGCCATCGGGCTGCTCCATGAGAGCCTGCTGCCCGGCGCCATTCCCTTGCATATGGCGATCGGTCTGACCGTGCTGGCGCTGACCGCGGCCCGGATCGTCTGGCGCCTGGGCCACCGCCCGCCGCCGCTGCCCGCCGAAATCCCGGTCTGGGCACGGGGAAGCGCCCATGCGCTCCACGCCACCCTCTATTTTCTGATGATCGCCATGCCACTGACCGGCTGGGCGATGGGATCGGGCCGCGACGTGCCGCGCCCCGTCAGCTGGTTCGGCCTGTTCGACGTGCCGCCGCTGCCGATCGGCAAGGCCGCAGGGCATTTCGGACACGAGGCGCATGAAATTCTCGGCTGGGCGATGCTGGTGCTGGTCGCGATCCATGTCGCGGCGGCCCTGCGCCACCATTTCTTGCTGCGTGATGGCGTGCTTGCCCGGATGAGCTGGCGCCGGGGGTGAGCCGGTTTGTGGGCTTGCCGATGGAATATGATCTGCCGATTGCCAAAGGTACTGCCTGTCGGCGTGCTTCAGAATTGGCGTAGATGGCCGGATTGGGTGGGAAGCGGACATTCAGCGCCAGACTGCCCGGCCCTTTCCGTAACCGGGGTAATGAGCCTCGAACTCATCCATGAAGGCCAACCGAGCTTGTGCCAGCATCTGGCAACCTTCGGGTGAGTAGCCGTAGTCACTAGCATCCGCGAGCATGTCATGGAGCTCCAGCATAAACTGCTGGTAGCGCTCGGCAGGGTCTTTGATGTGACCCATTTCGTCCGTCTCGCGGCCGAAGTCATCATAGGTCTGATCCACGGTAGCGCCCTTATCCAGTGTCCACCGCGGATTGTGCGCCCCACAGTCAGCAGCCGTCAACGGCAGCATCATTCGTGCAGTTGAGCAACTCAAAACGTCCGCTACTGGGCGATAGCAGACAGCGAGTGCGTTGCGCGCCATCGTCTGGACGCTCACGACAAGGGTGGTCGCCGGTCCCGCCACCACCCGTTACGAAAAAATGACGAATTGCGGGGGCGGGGGTTGAACCAAATAGGCCCCTTCTTATTTATAGCAGTACGACATCGTGTCCCCCCTTTCGCGGTGTCGTGCGACACGCTTTCAGCGTGTCTCCTCCCTGAACCTTGGCCGCCTCGCGCTCTTCCCCCTTGCGCGAGGCGGTTTTTTATTCCGCGGCCATCGCCGCTGGCGGGCCTAGCGCTTCGGCGGTCAGGCCGGACAGGATGCGGCGCACCAGCGCGACCGTCGCGTCGAAGCCCGGCCCCGGCGCCTCCAGCGCGGTATCCAGATAAAGCGAACGGTCGAGTTCCAGCTGGACCGCATGCACGCCCCGACGGGGATCGCCATGCCGCTCGACGATATGCCCCCCGGCATAGGGCGCATTGCGGGTCACGGCGAAACCAGTGCCGCGCGCCTCCGCCTCGATCCGGCGGACGAAGCGGGTGGCGGCCGTCGTGCCATGCCGGTCGCCGATGACGATGCGTGGCACCAGCCCCGGCGCCCCCAGCGGCGGCATCGAATGCAGGTCGAGCAGCACCGCCACCCCGAACCGCGCCCGCGCCGCCGCCAGCCGCTCCGCCAGCGCGCGGTGATAGGGGCGGTGGTCGTTCTCGATCCGCGCGACGATCTCTGCATCGGTGAAGCGCCGAGTCCAGATATCGCCATGCCCCGCCACCCGGCGCGGCACCAGGCCCAGCCCGCTGCGCAGCTTGGCCGAAGCGCGGGGCGCCATCCGCGCGCCTTCGTCGATCAGCGGGTCCCGCTCGCGCTCGTCACGGTTCAAATCGATCCAGGCGCGCGGGATATTCTGGACCAGCATCGGCTCGTCGCGGCGCGCCGCCATGCCGACCAGATCGATCAACCGGT
This sequence comes from Sphingomonas yabuuchiae, assembly GCF_001477495.1. Classification (GTDB taxonomy): domain Bacteria; phylum Pseudomonadota; class Alphaproteobacteria; order Sphingomonadales; family Sphingomonadaceae; genus Sphingomonas; species Sphingomonas yabuuchiae_A. The sequence goes on along the minus strand of NZ_LDTF01000109.1, from coordinate 19,364 downwards.
CCTCCAGCGCCATCACGGCGGCAACCGGCACCCGCAGCGCGGCGACCAGCTCCGGCGGATAGGCGCGTCCGCCATGCGAAACCGAGATCACCACCGGCCCCGAGGGCACCGGGTCGCCAAGGCTCTGAAAGGATGCGCCGAAGCTCGGGCTGGCCATTGGCCGCGATCCTATGGCGGCAATCCCATATGGGCAATGGTCTGGAAATCTTAACCGCGCCGCCGCTAAGCTGGCCCTCAACATGAATCGGGATGACGCGATGTTCCATATCCTGCTGGCCGAAGACGACGAGGTCATGCGCGAATATCTGACACGGGCGCTGACGCGGTCCGGCTACCGGGTGACGGCGGTCGATCGCGGCACGGCGGCCCTGCCCTTGCTGGAAAGCGAACGGTTCGACCTGCTGCTGACCGATATCGTCATGCCCGAGATGGACGGCATCGAACTGGCGCAGCGTGCCGCCTCGCTGGTCCCCGACCTGCGGGTGATGTTCATCACCGGCTTTGCCGCAGTCACCCTGAAGGCGGGGCAGGCGGTTCCCAACGCCCGCGTCCTGTCCAAACCCTTCCATCTGCGCGACCTGGTGATGGAGGTGGACCGACTTTTTGCAAAAGAATCGGCGGATGGTGCGATTTAGGGCTTGCCAGCCCCGCCGAAACTGCTAATTGCCCGGCCTCCGGCGGGCGTGTAGCTCAGTGGTAGAGCACTGTGTTGACATCGCAGGGGTCGCAAGTTCAATCCTTGCCACGCCCACCATCGAAAACCCCGCTAGGCCAACGGCTTAGCGGGGTTTTTGGTTTTCCGGTCGATTTCACAAAGAACCGCCGCCCGCTCGGCGATGGCGCGCATCAGCCCGGTGTCGAAGGCGCGTGCCAGCGACCCTTCCGAGAACCGGTCGGCGCGCAGCTGGAACGTCAGGATCCAGGCGATCTGTTCGATGCTCGCATCGGCGATCGCCGAAGGATGCTCGGCCATGTGCATCAGGGCGGCGCGTGCTTCGTCGTCCACCGGTTTGCGGTAATGGGCCGCGACATCCTCGGTCGCGATGGCCGCGACGAAGGCGGAGGCGGGCCCGGAGAGGTGGAACCAGGCCATGGTGATGACCCCCTCGGCGGATCGCTGCGGCTCGGTCCATGCGCCCGTCACGAAATCGGGTGCGGCCAGGATGGGCGCGAAAGCGGCGATATTGCGAAGCGTGGCCATGTCCATATGCTGATCCTATCCGCCCGATGAGGGACGGCCACTATTTTTGCGTATTGGTGTCATGATGACCGACCCGTTCGACCGCGATCTCGCCAGGCTGGCGCACCGCACACCGCCCGCGACCCTCGACGCGCTGGAGCAACGGGTCGCGACCGCGATCGATGCGGGAGCGTCGGATACGGGCGGCCTGTCGGTCCGGGGACTGGCACTGGCGGGCGGTGCGGCGCTGATGCTGGGGATCGTCGGCGGCGGGGTGGTGGCCGGGCGGAGCGAGGCGCGGGCAGGGCCGGTGGCGGTCGCCGCGCTCGATACGGGACTGGCGCCCTCCACCCTGTTGCTTGGCCGATGAGCGGGGCGATGCGGCGAAACCTGCTGACCCTGGTGATCGCGTTCGTCGCGGCGCTCGCGGGGGTGGCGATCGGGTGCCGTTTGCTGATGCCTGCCGAACCCCAGGCCAGCGATATTCATATGCTGATCCACCGCGACATCGCGCTCGACCCGGGGCAGCGGATCGCGCTCGACCGGCTGGAGGCGCAGTTCGCGGCGCGGCGCGCCGGGCTGGAGGCGCGGTTGCGTGGTGACAATGCCCGGCTGGCCGCCGCGATCGAGTCCGAGCACCGCGACGGGCCGCAAGTCTCGCAAGCCATCGACGCGGTGCATCACAGCATGGGTGATCTGCAAAAGGCGACGCTGGCGCATGTCTTTGCGATGCGTAGCCTCCTTCGCCCCGATCAGGCGGCGACCTTCGACCGGCTGGTGGCCGCCAAGCTGACCGACACAGGCCGATAATCGGGCCCGTGGGGGAGCGCGATCTGGTGGGGCTGGCGGACGGCGATTTGGTCGCGCTGGCGATCGGCGGGCGGCCGGGTGCCTATGCCGCGATCGTCACCCGGCACAAGGCGGCACTGTATCGCCTGATCCTGGCGCAGGTCCGCGACGCCGACGAGGCGCTGGATCTGGTGCAGGAAAGCTTCGTCGCGGCCCATGGCGCGCTGGGCCGGTTCGACCGGGCGCGGTCCTTGCGCGCCTGGCTCAGCCGGATCGCGCTCAACAAATGTCGCGATTGGGCGCGGCGGCGCCGGGTCCGCGCGATGCTGGCGCGGGTGTTGCCGGTCGAGGCGGCGTCGGAGGTGGCCGACGACCGGATCGGGGGCGAGGCGGCGGCGATCGAGCGGGATTCGCTGGCGCGCACATTGGCCGCGCTCGATGCCTTGCCCGCCGCTTTGCGCGAACCGCTGATCCTGTGTGCGGTCGAGGGTTTGAGCCAGGCCGAGGCGGCCGAGGCGCTGGGCCTGAGCAGCAAGGCGGTCGAACTGCGTATCCGCCGGGCGCGGGCCGCCTTGCGCGAACAGACCGGGTGAGGGGCCGGGTGAGGGGAGGGCCGTCCCCATGCGTATAAGGGGGCATGATCGACCCGACGACCGCGATACGCCGCCGTGACCTTCTGGCCGGGGGCGTCGGCCTGACCACCCTTGCCGCCATGCCTGCCTGGGCACAGCAGCATGGTGTCTCGCCGCGCGCCGAGCTGACCGGCCCCGACATCACCCTGACCATCGCGCGTCAGCATATGATGATCGACGGCAAGCCCTATCACGCGATCGGCATCAACGGATCGGCCCCCGCCCCGCTGATCCGCCTGCGCGAGGGGCAGCGGGTGCGGATCACCGTGGTCAACGCGCTGGACGAGGAAACGTCGATCCACTGGCACGGCCTGCTTCTGCCCTTCCAGATGGACGGGGTGCCGGGGATCAGCTTTCCGGGCATCCCGGCGGGCGGGCGCTTCACCTATGAGTTTCCCGTCGTCCAGGCTGGGACCTATTGGTATCACAGCCATTCGGGTCTTCAGGAGCAGGAGGGGCTGTACGGCCCGATCGTGATCGATCCCGCCGGAACCGACCCCATTGCCTCGGACCGCGAGCATGTCGTGCTGCTGTCCGATCACAGCCCGCTTCACCCGCATGCGATTTTTCGCCGGTTGAAGATGCAGGGCGGCTATTTCAACTATCAAAAGCAGACGCTGGCCGGGCTGCTGGCGGGCAAGGACCAGCCCTTGCGCGAACGGCTGGACTGGGGTCGGATGCGGATGGACCCTAGTGACGTGTCCGATGTGACGGGTTCGACCTATCGCTATCTGGTCAACGGCCATGGTCCGGCGGACAATTGGACCGGGCTGTTCGCCCCCGGCGAGCGGGTGAGGTTGCGGCTGGTCAACGCCTCGGCGATGACCAATTTCAACATTCGCATCCCCGGCCTGGCGCTGACCGTGGTGCAGGCCGATGGGCAGGATGTGCGGCCAGTGACGGTCGACGAGCTTCAGATCGCGGTGGCCGAGACCTATGACCTGATCGTCACGCCGACCGAGGACCGCGCCTATACGCTGGTCGCCGAAACCTGGGACCGGTCTGGTATGGCACGGGGGACGCTGGCCCCCCGGATGGGCATGGCCGCGCCCGTGCCTGCGCTGCGCCCCCGGCCGCTGGCGACGATGAAGGATATGGGGATGGGCGGCATGGACCATGGCGCCATGGCGAGCGGCTGCTCCCCCGAACATGCCGCGATGGGGCATTGCCAGCCGGGTGCCGCGCCCGAAATGGATCATGGCCAGATGAGCCATAAGATGCGCGACTTCGCCAACGCCCCCGGTCTGCCGCGTACCCCCGTCGTCCAGACGGTCGCGCCGATGCCGGTCGACCGTACCGGCGAGCCGCCGCAGGGGCTGGCGGATGCGGGACACCGCGTGCTGACCTATCGCGATCTGGTGAGCGCCAGGGTCAATCCCGACACCCGCACGCCGTCGCGCGCGCTGACTATCCATCTGACCGGCAATATGGAGCGCTATATGTGGGCGTTCGACGGAGTGAAGCTGAATGCGGTGACGGCGCCGATTCCGTTCCGGCTGGGCGAACGGGTGCGCGTGACTCTGGTAAACGACACGATGATGGCGCACCCCATCCATCTGCACGGCCATTTCTTCGAGCTGGTGACGGGCCATGGCAACCATGCCCCGCGCAAGCACACCGTCAATGTCGCCCCCGGCGGCACCGCGACGTTCGACCTGACGGCGGATTCTGAGGGCGACTGGGCGTTTCACTGCCACATGCTCTATCACATGCATGCGGGTATGATGCAGGTCGTCACCGTCCGGCGTGACGCGGACAAGGGAGCGGCGGCATGATCCTGTTCGCGCTCCTGCTCGCCGAACCGCAGCACCAGCATGACATGATGCCCGGCATGACCATGGCGCCTGCGGCGAAACCGAAGGCGAAACCGGCCAAGTCCGCCCGCAAGACGGCGCAGCGTCGCCGTGCGCTGCGCAAGACCGAAGCGGCGACCAAGCCCCGGGCGGCAGCGTGTTCGGCCGAACATGCCGCCATGGGCCATTGCACGCCGTCCGATGCGCCCGCCGCCATGGATCACGCCGCGATGCCGGGCATGGGGGCCATGCCGACGACGGCGGACCCCTGTCCTCCCGAACATGCGGCGATGGGGCATTGCAAACCGGCCGCCCCGGCGAAGGAAGCGCCGGATGCGGATGCTTCCATGGATCATAGCGCGATGCCCGGCATGGCCATGGATCATGGTGCGATGGCGGGGATGGCGCCGGGGCAGGGGGCCGTCGGCACCGCGCCGCCCCCTCCGGCCCCGACCGATCGCGCCGCCGACCGCTTCTACGATCCCGCCGCCATGGCCGCCGCCAACCGGCAGATGCGCATGGAGCATGGCGGCATGCGCTTTTCGCAGATTCTGTTCAACCTGGCCGAGGTGCAGGTCCGCGACGGACGCGACGGCTATCGCTGGGACGGGGAAGGCTGGTTCGGCGGCGACATCCACCGGTTGGTCGTGAAGAGCGAAGGCGAAGGTAGCTTCCACGACCGGATCGGCACGGCGGAGGTGCAGGCGCTCTATTCCAGGGCGATCGATCCCTATTGGAACCTGCAGGCGGGTGTGCGGCAGGATATCGGAACGGGTGCGCGGCGGACCTATGCCGTGGTCGGGGTGGAGGGTCTGGCCCCCTATTGGTTCGATGTCGAGGGCGCGCTGTTCCTATCGGACAAGGGCGAACTGCTGGCCCGCACCGAAGCCTGGGTCGACCAGCGCCTCACCCAGCGCGCGATCCTGCAACCGCGCATCGAAGTGAACTTCGCCGCGCAGGACGTGCCCGACCAGCAAATCGCGGCGGGTGTCTCCAGCCTCGAACTGGGTCTGCGCCTGCGCTACGAGATCGCGCGCGAATTCGCCCCCTATGTCGGGGTCAATTGGGAGCGGCGCTATGGTCCTGCCAGCGGCGGCGGGGCCGCGCTGGCGCTGGGTATCCGGACCTGGTTCTAGAAATAGCGCAGCCAGCGCAGGTCGCGGCGGCGGCGCTTCAGCTCGGCGAACCACCGGGTCGGGTAATAGAGCGGTACGATCAGCAGCAGATAGACCAGCCACATCGCGCCGACCGAGGACAGGCCGAACACCTGCCCCTGATTGGTGCCCCAGATCGCCACCGCGCCCAGATACAGGCCGCGCAGCACATAGAGGTGGAGCAGGTAGAAGCCCATCGGCGCACCGCCCATCACCGCCAGCTTGCGCGCGATCGGCCCGCTCCGCCCCTCGAACAGGGCGAGCAACAGCGCCGCGACACCCAGGGTCGACAGCAGGAAGAGCAGGGACGGCGGATATTTGGTCAGCGCCAGAAAACTCATGACGCTGCGCAGCGGATCACCCGGCACCATGGCCCAGGGCGCATCGCCATAGCCGTTGATCGTCCGCAACAGGATGAAGCCCAGGATCAGCCCCAACCCGAGCGCCGCCAGCCAGCGCCGCCGCTCCCCGGCCGGGCGGGTGAACCAAGGGCCGATGGCATAACCCAGCGCGATGACCCCGATCCAGGGCAGCACCGGATAGGTCGTCTTGATGGTGATCCCCATCCACTCAAAGGCGCTGCGCTTGTGAATCAGCGCCCAAGGCTTGAACCAGGGGCTGTCGGGCGCGAAGGCGATGGGGTCGAGCAGATTGTGCCCTGCCACGATCGCCAGGCCGATCGCCGCCACCGCGCCGCGCGGCAGGTGGATCAGCCCGGCGAGCGCGATCATGCACACGCCGATCGCCCAGATCACCTGCAACCAGATGGTCTGCGGCGGGAACTGCGCCGACCAGGCAAAGCCGACCAACGTCACCTCCAGCAGCATCAGGAACAGGCCGCGGGTCAGCAGGAAACGGCTCGTCTCCGCGCGGCTGTGCGTCTGGCCATAGAGCCAGGCCGACAGGCCGGTCAGCGCGATGAAGGTCGGCGCGCAGAGCGAGGCGAGCGTCCGGCTGAAGAACAGGGCGGGTGCGACGAGGCGGGCATCCATCGGATCGCCGACGAACCAATGGGTGCCGAGCGTATCGCGCACATGGTCGAGCAGCATGATGACCATGACCAGTCCGCGCACCGCATCGATACTGGCCAGCCGTGCGGCGGTGGCCATGGGCGGCGTGGTCGTCCGCACCGCGTCACGCGCCAGGGTCAGGCTGGTCACGCATCCTCCTCCGGCCAGGGCGCATCGATCACGAGCAGCAGCCGGTCCTCGCCGGTGCCCGCGATCGGCGGCGAGCGGTGGATGATCGCCCGGTCACCCGCCCGCTCGCGCCCCTTGAACAGGCCGACATCGCCCGCCGCCAGCGCACGCGGCGCGGTATCGTCGGTCGCACCCTGCGGCAGCCACTGGGTCGCCTGCCCGCAATAGGTGGAGATCAGCCGCAGCCCGACATAATCGGCGTGGAATTTCCAGCAACCGTTGCCCGTGACGCGCTCGATCCGCACCTCCACCCGTTCCTCGCCGGTCCAGGTCGCATAGAGCAGGGCCAGCCGCGCCACGTCGACGGCGAGCGTCTCGTGCCAGGGCTGGGAGGGCAGGGCGCCAAGCGCCTCGCGGACGCCCGAGGCGACCGATGGCATGTCCGCCGCAAAGCGGATCGCCGGGAAATCGGCGAGATCGGGCGCGGGCAGGGGCGAAGGCCGTTGCCACACCGCCAGCGTCACCTGCGGCTGGCCGATCGTCGCCAGCACCGCGGGATCGCCGTCGATACGGACATGATCGGGCAGCGGCTTGAGCGGCGGAAGCGTGGCGGTATCGGCCGTCAGGGTCATGAATAGCGTCTTCGATCGTTCGTGTTACGGTGTAACATTACCAGATCGAATACGATAACGAAAGCCGCGGCTTGGCCAAAGCAAAAGGGGCGGCGCCTCGCGGCACCGCCCCTCCAAACCTCAGTGATGATCAGCCGGTTCAGGCTGCTTCTTCGTCCGGGAACGCGTTGGTCGGCTTCGATCCCCAGATGGCGTAGAACAGGATGTAGAGTTCGCACGCTGCCGGGATCAGGAACGAGATGCTCAAACCATGATGGTCGGCGATCCAGGCCTGCACCGTGGCCAGAGCGCCGCCGGCGATGGCCATGACCAGAAGGCCGGAACCCTCTTCGGTCAACGGACCAAGGCCCTTGATGCCGAGCGTGAAGATGGTCGGGAACATGATCGAATGGAATAGGCCTACCAGCACCAGCGCCCACATCGCCAGATGGCCACTGCCCAAAACCGCCGTCATGACTAGAATTGCCGCGACTAGGGCATTGAAGCCTAGCAGGCGGGCGGGTGCGACATAGCGCATGATGAACGCGCCTAAGAAGCGACCGACCATCATGCCGCCCCAGAGCAGGGTAAGGTAATGGCTGGCTTCCGACGCGCTGAGATTGGCGATGTTCGGCTGCTGGATGAAGCTAATGAGCAGCGAGCCAACGCAGATTTCGGCCAATACATACAAGCCGATCGCAGGGACGCCGAACACCAAGTTGCGGTGCTTCCAAAGCGAATGTTGGTGCCGTTCGGTTGCCGCCATGCGGCTGGTCGCGGAACCAAGATTGGGCAGCTTGAAACGGCCGATGATGACTGCGATGACGACAAGCACGGCTGCGATCAGCAGATAGGGAATTTGCACCGACTGCGCATCGGCTAGCTTCTGCGCAGCGGTCAGCTTGACCTCGCCGCCCTCGGCGGTGCCCGAGGCGGAGCGCGACAGAATTAGCATCGCGCCGAAGGTCGGGGCGACGAACGTGCCGAGCGAATTGAATGCCTGCACCAGATTGAGGCGGAACGACGCCGTGCTGGGTGGCCCGATCACCGCCACATAGGGATTGGCAGCAACTTGAAGCAGCGTGATCCCGCAAGCGAGAACGAATAGCGCGGTCAAGAAGAAGCCGTAGGAAGCGAATTGCGACGCAGGGACGAAACCTACCGCGCCCGCAGCCATGATGACGAGGCCGACCACCATTGAACGCTTGTAGCCTATCCGTTCAATCAGCTTGGCCGACGGGAAGGACGCGACACCATACGCGATGAACCAGACGAACTGGATCAGCAGCGACTGGGTGTAGTTGAGATCAAAAACCGCCTTCAGATGGGGAATCAAAATGTCGTTGAGGACGGTGATGAAGCCCCACATGAAGAACAGGCTGGCGAGCAGGGCTAGCGCCGGTCCATAACTGGCAGCTCCCCCCGCCCCGACAGGCGTTGCGCCGTTGGCGCGGGACGTGACGGGTGGTGCGGCCATGGCATTCCTCTCCTTCATACCGGCGAGCATCATCAAAAGATGTTCGTTGACCGGCTTGCTCCTGATATTTTGTCTGACTATAGTGACGCAAAAGGCGCGTCAATGGCGTCTGGCGACGGAGGGATGAGGCATGTCGATGGCGTCAATCAAGAGCTTTCTTACTTTGGTAGCGGTAACCTCCGCAATGACTTCCACGGCCGCTCTGGCGAGCGAGGTAAAGCGCGCGCCCGCAGGCTATTCCGCCGAGGGCGGGGCCATCGAAACGGTGACCCTGACCAACAAGGCCGGGCTGTCGGCGCGCGTGCTGACCTATGGTGCGACCCTGCAGTCGGTGATGGCGCCCGATCGTGACGGCAAGTTTGCCGACGTGCTGCTCGGCTATGACAAGGCCGAGGATTATGTGAACCATCCGAACTTCTTCGGGGTCACGGTCGGTCGCTTCGCCAATCGTATCGCGGGCGGCCGCTTCACGCTGGACGGCCAGAGCTATCAGCTGCCGCTGAACGACAAGGTCAATTCGCTGCACGGCGGGGCCAAGGGCTTCGACAAGCATCTGTGGAAGATCGTGTCGATGAAGGACGGCCCCACCGCCAGCGTGGTGATGGCGCTGACCAGCCCGGACGGCGACCAGGGCTATCCCGGCAAGGTCGACGCCACCGTCACCTATTCGCTGGACGAGGCGGGGTCTCTGACCATCGCGTTCGAGGCGAAGACCGACAAGCCGACCATCGTCAACATGACGAACCACGCGATCTTCAACCTGAACGGTGAGGGTTCGCCCCTGGGCGCGACCTTCCACAAGCTGACCATTCCGGCCGCCGCGTTCACGCCGGTCGACGCCAAGCTGATCCCCACCGGCGAGCTGAAGCCGGTGGCCGGCACCGTGTTCGACTTCCGCGCGGCCCGCGTCGTCGCCGACGGCATCCGCGACGGCAACGACCAGCAGATCCGCTACGGCCAGGGCTATGATCACAACTTCGCGCTCGACAAGGGCCTGACCGCCACGCCGCAGCTGTCGGCGCGACTGGAGGACCCAGCCTCGGGCCGCGTGCTCGAAGTGCTGTCGACCGAGCCGGGCGTGCAATTCTACACGGGCAATTTCCTCGACGGCACCTATGTCGGCAAGAAGGGCCATCTGTACCGCATGGGTGACGGCATCGCCCTGGAGCCGCAGAAATTCCCCGATTCGCCCAACAAGCCGTCCTTCGTCTCTCCGCGCGTCGATCCGGGTAAGCCCTACCGGCATACCATGATCTATCGCTTCTCCACCGTTCGCTGACCGAAAGCCTGACATGACCGACACGCCCACCCAGAAGCTGCGCAGCCGCGCCTGGTTCGACAATCCCGAGAATATCGACATGACGGCGCTCTATCTGGAGCGTTATCTGAACTTCGGCCTCTCGCTGGAGGAGCTTCAGTCGGGCAAGCCGATCATCGGCATCGCGCAGAGCGGCTCCGACCTGTCGCCCTGCAACCGCCACCATCTGGTGCTCGCCGAGCGCGTGCGCGAAGGCGTGCGCGAGATGGGCGGCATCGTCCTGGAATTCCCTGTTCACCCGATCCAGGAAACCGGCAAGCGTCCGACCGCGGGTCTCGACCGCAACCTGTCCTATCTGGGGCTGGTCGAGGTGCTGTACGGCTATCCGCTCGACGGCGTCGTGCTGACGATCGGCTGTGACAAGACGACCCCGGCGATGCTGATGGCGGCCGCGACGGTCAATATCCCGGCCATCGCGCTGTCGGTCGGGCCGATGCTCAACGGCTGGCACAAGGGCGAGCGCACCGGTTCGGGCACCATCGTGTGGAAGGCGCGCCAGATGCTGGCGGCGGGCGAGATCGACGATGCGGAGTTCATCCGCCTGGTCGCGTCGTCGGCGCCGTCGACCGGCTATTGCAACACCATGGGCACCGCGACCACGATGAACTCGCTGGCCGAAGCGCTCGGCATGTCGCTGCCCGGCTCGGCCGCGATCCCCGCGCCGTATCGCGATCGCCAGGAAGTCGCGTACCTCACCGGCAAGCGCATCGTCGAGATGGTGAACGAGGATCTGAAGCCGTCCGACATCCTGACCAAGGATGCGTTCCACAATGCGATCAAGGTCAACTCGGCGATCGGCGGCTCGACCAACGCGCCGATCCACCTTGCCGCCATCGCACGCCACATCGGCGTCGACCTGCCCGTGCAGGACTGGGAGAGCGAGGGGCACAAGGTGCCGCTGCTCGTGAACCTGCAGCCTGCGGGCGAGTATCTGGGCGAGGATTATTATCGCGCGGGCGGCGTGCCCGCCGTGGTCAACCAGCTGATCGAGCAGGGGCTGATCCACGAGGGCGCGATGACCGTCAACGGCAAGACCATGGGCGAGAATTGCCGTGGTGTCGCCATCGAGGACGAAAAGGTCATCCGTCCCTTCGCGCAGCCGCTGGTGGAGGAAGCGGGCTTCATCGTGCTGTCGGGCAATCTGTTCGACGCGGCTATCATGAAGACCAGCGTGATCTCGCCTGAATTCCGCGAGCGTTATCTGTCCAACCCCGACGACCTGAACGCCTTTGAAGGTCCGGCGGTCGTGTTCGACGGGCCGGAGGATTATCACCACCGGATCGACGATCCCGCGACCGGCATCACGCCCGAGACGCTGCTGTTCATGCGCGGCGCGGGGCCGATCGGCTATCCGGGCGCGGCGGAAGTCGTCAACATGCGTCCGCCCGCCTATCTGATCACCGAGGGCGTGCATTCGCTGCCCTGCATCGGTGACGGGCGTCAGTCGGGCACGTCGGGTTCGCCTTCGATTCTGAACGCCAGCCCGGAAGCGGCAGCGATGGGCGGCCTGGCGCTGATCCGGACCGGCGACCGGGTGCGCATCGACCTGAACACCGGCAGCGCCAACATCCTCATCTCCGAGGAGGAACTGGCCGAACGTCGCAAGACCCTCGCCGCGGCGGGCGGGTACAAATATCCGGCCTCGCAGACCCCGTGGCAGGAAATCCAGCGTTCGGTGGTCGGTCAGATGTCGACCGGCGCGATCTTGGAAGGCGCCGAGAAGTATCAGCGCATCGCCCAGACCCAGGGTCTGCCGCGCGACAACCACTGATCATGATGGCGACCGGCCGGGCGGATCATCCTGCCCGGCCGGTCGATCCGCCGACGTCAGTGATTCTGCAGCCAGGCCAGGGCGGCATCGTACGACAGGAAGGCGTCGAGATGCGCGAGCGGGTAGTTTTTCCGAACCTGCGATTTCAGCGGGCTGGAATCGACGACCAGGGCCAGGCGGTCATCGGGATGATAATGGGCCATGATCCCGTCGCGCATGGCCTGCACCATGGCCATCGACATGACGGGCGCGCCCCGCCGGTCGATCAGCGCCTTGGCATATCCCAGTCGGCGGCGCGATTCGTCGAGGAAGGGCTGGAAGGCCAGCCAGTAGCGATCCGCGATCTCGGGCGACCAGGGGCCATGCGCGCGAACGTGGATGATGTACCGATCGTCCATCGTAACGGTGAACGCGGGGTCTTCGATGTGCATGCGGTTCCTGTGCACTGGCCCCCGCCGAGGGGAGGGAGCCGTCGCCGAAGCCCTAGACGGGACCAAGCAGGATGAGAACAACCTGCATTCGTTGAACGCCCCAGAACGGGGCGGCCGCCCTGGGCCCTCTTGACCTGAACCGGACAGCAATCGATACCGCTAACAAATCTGCGGAGAGGAATTATGGCCAGCAATCTTACCGACCTGATGGGCGCTTTGCCGGACGATTGGCGCGATGGACGCTTCGTCGGTCGGATCGACCGGGGCGAGGGGCCTTGCCCGATTCTGGTCGAGGACGGCCAGGTCTATGACATGAGCCGTGTGGCCCCGACCGTCTCGGCGCTGTTGGCGAGCGGCACGGTCGAGGCGTCGCAGGGCGAGGCGCTGGGCGAACTGGCCGATCTGAACCTTTCGCCGGACGCGGGCGCGGCCCATCGGCTGTTGTCGCCGATCGACCTGCAATGCGTGAAGGCGGCGGGCGTGACCTTTGCCGTGTCCGCGCTGGAGCGGGTGATCGAGGAGCGCGCGCGCGGCGACCATGCCAAGGCGGCGGGGCTTCGCGGTACGCTGGAAGCGGCGCTTGGCGGCAATATCCGCTCGGTCGTGCCCGGCTCTCCGGAAGCGGCGCAGTTGAAGGACGCGCTGATCGCCGAAGGGCTCTGGTCGCAATATCTGGAGGTCGCGATCGGCCCCGATGCGGAGATCTTCACCAAGTCGCCGGTGCTGTCGACGGTGGGCTGGGGAATGCCGGTCGGCGTCCGTTCCGACTCGACCTGGAACAACCCGGAGCCGGAGGTGGTGCTGGTCGCCGATGCGCATGGGCGTGCCGTCGGCGCGACGCTGGGCAACGACGTCAATCTGCGCGATTTCGAGGGGCGCTCGGCGCTGCTGCTCGGCAAGGCGAAGGACAATAACGCGTCCTGCTCGCTCGGCCCGCTCGTCCGCCTGTTCGACGACGGCTTCACCATGGACGATGTCCGGTCGAGCGAGGTCAAGCTGACCATCACCGGTACCGACGGCTATGTGCTGGAGGGCGCCAGCTCGATGGACCAGATCAGCCGCGATCCCGAGGACCTGCTTGGTCAAGCGCTGAGCGAGCATCATTACCCGGACGGCCTTGTCCTGTTCCTGGGTACGCTGTTCGCGCCGACCCAGGACCGTGACGAGCCGGGCCGTGGTTTCACCCACAAGGTCGGCGACACGGTCGTCATCACCAATCCGCGCCTCGGCACGCTGGTCAATCCGGTGATGACCTCGGCCGATGCCCCTGCCTGGACCTTCGGTCTGGGCGACCTGATGCGCAACCTGGCCAAGCGCGGCCTGTTGTGACGGAGACTTCCATGTTGCAGAAGACCAGTGCCGCGACCGACATGGTCGCGCGCTACCCCAGCCTGATCGACAAGCGCGTCATCGTGACGGGCGGCGGTTCGGGGATCGGCGAGGGGCTGGTCGAGGCGTTCGTGGCGCAGGGCGCGCGCGTCGCCTTCGTCGACATCGCCGAGGACGCGGCCCAGGCGCTCGTCGACCGGCTGACCCCCGATGCGCGCCATGCGCCGATCCAGCGTCACTGCGACCTGACCAACCTCGACAGCCTGAAGGCGGTCTTCGCCGATCTGGAAGCGGCGCTGGGCGGTGTCGACATCCTGGTCAACAATGCGGGCAATGACGATCGCCACAGTATCGAGGACGTGACCCCGGCCTATTGGGACGAGCGGCTGAACGTCAATCTGCGTCACCAGTTCTTCGCGGCCCAAGCGGTGATCCCGGCGATGAAGCGGGCCGGGGGCGGCGCGATCCTGAACTTCGGATCGATCAGCTGGCATCTGGGTCTGAACGACCTGGTCCTCTACCAGACCTGCAAGGCCGCGATCGAGGGGCTGACCCGGAGCCTCGCGCGCGATCTGGGCCGCGAGAATATCCGCGTGAATACGATCGTGCCGGGTAACGTCCAGACGCCACGCCAGGAAAAATGGTACACCCCCGAAGGCGAGGCGGAGATCGTCGCGGCCCAGTGTCTCGACGGTCGCATCCAGCCTTCGGACGTTGCGGCTTTGGTGCTGTTCCTCGCGTCGGACGATGCGAAGATGTGCACCGGCCACGACTATTTCATCGACGCCGGTTGGCGATAAAACGACCGGGCGAGGACAAGGAGAGAGTGATGCAGCAGGCCGAACATTGCCTGACCGTGGGTGCGACGCTGGGCGAGGGCCCGATCTGGGTCGATGACGCGCTGTGGTTCGTCGATATCAAGCAGCAGCGCATCTATCGCCACGACCCGGTCGCCGGCGCGCTCGATCACTGGGCCTCGCCCGAAATGGTCGGCTGGATCGTCCCGGCGCAGCGCGGTGGTTTCGTCGCCGGGCTGAAGTCGGGGCCGCATCACTTCGATCCCGCGACCGGCGGCTTCGAACGGCTGGCCGAGGTCGATGCGCATCTGCCCGCCAATCGCCTGAACGACGCCTGTGTCGACGGGCAGGGGCGAATCTGGTTCGGCACGATGGACAATGACGAGACCTCGCTCTCGGGCCGCCTGTTCCAATGGGCCGCCGGGCTGGTCACGCCGACCAGTGCGGATGCGGTATGCATCACCAACGGTCCCGCCATCTCGCCCGACGACTCCACGCTCTATCATGTCGATACGCTGGGCAAGGTGATCCTGGCGCACCCGATCCTGGGTGACGGCACGCTCGGCCCCGCGACCGAGTTCGCGCGCTTCGGCGATGCGGACGGCCATCCCGACGGCGCGATCTGCGACGCCGAGGGTGGCGTGTGGGTCGGCTTCTTCGGCGGCTGGGCCGCACGGCGCTACGGTCCTGACGGCGTGCTGACCGACGAGGTTCGCTTTCCCGTCTCCAACATCACCAAGATCGCGCTGGGCGGCCCCGATGGCCGCACCGCCTATGCCACCACCGCGCGGCAGGGCCTGTCGGAAGAGCAACTGGCCGAGCAGGTCCAGGCGGGTGACATTTTCACCTTCCGGGTTACCGTTCCCGCCAAGCCAGTCCACCGTGCGGCGATTTGAATTCTTCTTTCCCCTCTCCCCTGGACAGGGGAGAGGGTTAGCGGAGCTTGCCAGCGTGCTGGCTAGCGCAGCTTGGGTGAGGGGTTGAGCGAGCCTGCGGCTCGCGCGCGCGTAACGCGCGCCCACCCCTCACCCAGCTCCGACTAAGCCTTTGCTTTCGCAAAGACCAAGTCTGCTCAACCCTCTCCCCTCGATGAGGGGCGAGGGAGGGAAAAAGCATCACAGAATGTCGGTCCGCTCTAGGAACGCCCTTTCCCGAACCCGGCGTCTCGGGTGGCCCGCTCCCTTGCCGGGGGCGGGCCTTCTATCCTTCCATCGCGCTGCGGGTATCTTCCAGCGCCAGATCGACGAGCAACCGCATCGCCTCTCCCGCCGCCTCGACATCGCCCGCGGCGATCGCGTCATAGACCTTCACATGGTCAGGCACCGGATTGCGGGGCAGCGCGCGCGACCGCTGCTTGAACTGGGTCGTCCAGGCGACCGCCGCGCCGATGCTGGCGGTCAGCACGACCAGCGCGTCGTTGCGAGTCGCGGCCAGCACCGCATTGTGGAAGTCCCGGTCCGCGGCCCGTCCCGCATCGGTGGCCAGCGTATGGCGGCGCATCGCCCCCAGCGCGTCGCGCATCTCCTTCAGGTCGGTCTTGTTGCGCCGCTCTGCCGCCAGCCGGGCCGCGGCAGGCTCGACGATGGCGCGAAGTTCGAACAGGCTGCGCACGAAATGGATGTCCGGCTCGCCCGAAAAGGCCCAGGCCAGCACATCGGGGTCGAGCAGGTTCCAGCGGCTTCGCGGCAGGACACGCGTGCCGGTCTTGGGTCGGCTTTCGACCAGCCCCTTGGCGCTCAGCACCTGCACCGCTTCCCGGTACGCGCTGCGCGACACGTCGAGCGCTTCGGAAAAGGCGACTTCGCCCGACAGCGTGTCGCCGGGCCGATACTCGCCCGAGACGATCGCAGCACCCAGCTTGTGCGCGATCGCGCCGTGCAGGCGGCGGCCGGTGCCGCGCCGGGCCTTGGGGGCGGCCTCGTCAGACCCCATGTCTCCGATGGTTTCGGGCGGCGCATCGCCGTTCGTCATGCTGTCACTCATCGATCGTACCTCTCCGCCCCCATCCTTACCCACAACCTTTAACATTGCCATCGCTCCGTCAAACTAATATGTCGGAGTAATATAAAGGAGCTTCCCCTATGACCGATTTCCGTTCGATCGACGCCGCCACCGGCCAGCCGGTGGGCGACGCTTTCGCGGTCCACGGCCCCGCCGATGTCGAGGCGGCGTGCGCCGCAGCAGAGGAGGCGTTCGACGTCTATCGCGCCACCAGCCGCGAGGAGCGCGCCGCGTTCCTCGACAAGATCGGTGCCGAGATCATGGCCATCGGCGACGACCTGATCCAGGCGGCGATGCGTGAGAGCGGCCTGCCGCGTGCGCGCCTGGAGGGCGAGCGTGGCCGCACCGTCGGCCAGCTGGGCCTGTTCGCCAAGGTGCTGCGCGCTGGGGCCTATCTGCAGGTCCGCATCGACCCCGCCATGCCCGACCGCCAGCCGCTGCCGCGCCCCGACCTGCGCCTGCGCATGGTGCCGCTGGGTCCCGTCGCGGTGTTCGGCGCGTCGAACTTCCCGCTCGCCTTCTCGACCGCTGGTGGCGACACCGCGTCGGCGCTGGCCGCCGGTTGCCCGGTCGTGGTCAAGGGCCACCCCGCCCATCCGCAGACCGGCGCGCTGGTCGCCGCCGCGATCGAGCGGGCGGTCGAAGCCTGTGGCCTGCCCAAGGGCGTGTTCAGCCACCTGACCGGCCCAAGCAACGAACTGGGTGCGGCGCTGGTCCGCGATCCGCGCATCGCGGCGGTCGGCTTCACCGGCTCGCGCGCGGGTGGCCTGGCGCTGGTCAAGATCGCGCAGGAACGCGCCGTTCCGATCCCGGTCTATGCCGAAATGTCGAGCATCAACCCGGTCGTACTGATGCCCGAGGCGCTGAAGGCGCGCGGCGCGGCGCTGGGCACCGCGTTCGTCGGTTCGCTGACCATGGGCGCCGGGCAGTTCTGCACCAATCCGGGCCTGCTGCTCGCCATCGAGGGCGAGGGGCTGGACGCATTCGTCGAAGCGGCGCGTACCGCGCTGCCCGAGGCGGCGGCGCAGACCATGCTGACGCCAGGCATCCATGCCGCCTATACCAAGGGCACCGAATCGCTCGCCAGCCATGACAAGGTCGAGACGATCGCGCAGGGCAAGGTGGGCGAGGGCATCACCGCCGGTCGCGCCGCCTTCTTCCAGACCACGGCCGAGGCGTTCCTCGCCGACGAGGCACTGGGCCATGAAGTGTTCGGCGCATCGTCGATCCTGGTCCGCTGCCGCGACGAGGCGGAGCTGACCGCCGTGCTCAAGGCCGCCGAGGGCCAGCTGACCGCGACGATCCAGATGGACGAGGGCGATACCGACATGGCGGCGCGGCTGGTGCCGGTGCTCGAGCGCAAGGCGGGCCGTATCCTCGCCAATGGCTGGCCGACCGGCGTGGAAGTCGCCCATGCGATGGTCCATGGCGGGCCGTTCCCCTCGACCTCGGATGCGCGCACGACCTCGGTCGGCAGCCTCGCGATCGACCGTTATCTGCGGCCGGTGTCGTACCAGAACCTGTCGGCCGCACTGCTGCCGCAGGATCTGAAGGATGAAGCCGCGGGCACGCTGCCCCGCCTGGTCGATGGCCAGCCGGGCTAAGCTATGATGGGGCGCGGGCCGATCAGGGTCCGCGCCCTTTTTTGTCGATAAGATTTAGGGGAGGATTTGATGGCTGATCGTCTGTTGCAGCACCGCGCGCCCTCGGGTGAGCGCTCGGTCATTCTCGCGCGGGGCGACCAGGCCGCGTTCGTGCCGGGCGTCGAGAGCGTCGTTGCGCTCGCCCAGCGTGCGATCGCGGAGGGCCGGTCGCTGCTCGATACCGCGCTGGCTTGCGGTCGGGGTGAGAGCGTCGATCTCGCGGCCGAGCTGGCGGCGGGGCATCTGATCGCGCCGATCGACCACGCCGACCCCGCGCATTGCGTGATGACCGGCACCGGCCTCACCCATCTCGGCTCGGCGGAGGGGCGCGACAAGATGCACCGCGATGCCGCGGCGGCCGCGCACCAGACCGACTCGATGCGTATGTTCCTGGAAGGCGTCGAGGGCGGCAAGCCCGGCGAAGGCCAGGTCGGCCAGCAGCCGGAATGGTTCTACAAGGGCGACGGCTCGCAGCTGGTCGGCCCCGGCGACGCGCTGGAAATGCCCGCCTTCGCACAGGATGGCGGAGAGGAGCCCGAACTGGCGGGCATCTATCTGATCGGGCCCGACGGCACCCCGCATCGCCTGGGGCTGTGCCTCGCCAACGAATTTTCGGACCATGTGACCGAGCGTCACAATTATCTGTGGCTCGCGCATAGCAAGCTGCGCCCTGCCGCGCTGGGGGCCGAACTGCTGCTCGGCGAGGTGCCCGACCATATCGAGGGCACCAGCAAGGTGGCGCGCGACGGCCAGACCATCTGGGAAAAGCCGTTCCTGTCGGGCGAGGCGAACATGTCGCACAGCCTGGCAAACCTCGAGCATCACCACTTCAAATATGCCCTGTTCCGTCGTCCGGGCGACGTTCATGTCCACTTCTTCGGCACGGCGACGCTGTCTTTCTCGGACGGTATCCGTACCCAGGAAGGCGATGTGTTCGAGATCGCGGCGGCACCGTTCACCCTGCCGCTCGCCAATCCGCTCAAGCGGACCGAGGATAAGCCGGTGACGGTCGGCCGTCTCTGAGCGTCTGATCCTCTAGCGCCATATGATCGGGGGCGTCCTTTCCAACGGGGAAGGGCGCCCCTGTCTTTTCCGGCGTATTGATCCTGTCGGTGATTCCCGGCTTTCCGGGCCGGTGATTCGGGAAAGCACGTTCCAACGGGCATATGGTTCCGCTGCCGTTGCTGGAAGCGATGTTCCGTAAGCTTCTGTTAATACGCCATTTTGATGGATTTTTGCAGAAAAATGAAAATCAACTGTTGACCCCTGAGGAGGGTCGGCCTAGAGGGGTTTCACCGC
>NZ_LDTF01000108.1 GCF_001477495.1 Sphingomonas yabuuchiae | reverse complement strand
CCCGAACAGATAGATGGTGGTGTCGGCATCCTTGACCACCCACAAAGCAGGATCGGCGTCATGGGCGGCGGGCTTGCTCTCTGCGCAGGCGGGCAGCGCCAGCATCAGCGCGAGCGAGGAGAGGGCGGCTTTCATGATCGTCTTCATGGGATCGGGCTTTCGCAAAAGAAAGGGGCGGAAAAGGAAGGGGGTCAAATGTATTTGCGCCACAGCCAGACCAGGCCGCCTACGCCAAGCATCGCGCCATAGACCTGCCCGCCTGCGCAGAGAGCAAGCCCGCCGCCCATGACGCCGATCCTGCTTTGTGGGTGGTCAAGGATGCCGACACCACCATCTATCTGTTCGGCACCATCCATGTGCTGAAGCCCGGTCTGAGCTGGTTCGACGAGGCGGTGAAGACCGCTTTCGACAAGTCCGACCAGCTGGTACTGGAAATGGTGCAGCCCGATCAGGCGACGATGCAGCAGATCGTCATGAAGAACGGAATCGTCACCACCGGCCCCACCCTGACCGAGCAGCTGCCCGCCGACAAGCGCGGCGCCTATCTGAAGGCGGTGACCGACATGGGCCTGCCGCCCCAGGCGTTCGACCGGATGAAGCCGTGGCTGGCGGGCGTCACCCTGTCGCTCGCCCCCATCCAGAAGCTTGGCTACAACCCCGAAAACGGGCCGGAAAAGGTGCTGGCGGATGCGGCCAAGGCCGCGAACAAGCCGGTCGCGGGCCTGGAGACCGCCGAGCAGCAGATCGGCTATTTCAATGGCCTGTCGCAAAAGGCGCAGATCGACTTCCTGACCTCGACCGTCGACGACCTGTCTCTTAAACAAATCTGACGCTGCCGACGAAA
>NZ_LDTF01000107.1 GCF_001477495.1 Sphingomonas yabuuchiae | reverse complement strand
CCTCCCCGTATCGGGGAGGATCAAAAAAGGGCCGGATTTTCATCCGGCCCTTCATCGCATCACGCGGTCTTCACGTCCTGGACCAGCTCGGCCAGTTCGCCGCTTTCGTACATCTCCATCATGATGTCCGAACCGCCGACGAATTCGCCCTTTACATAGAGCTGCGGGATGGTGGGCCAGTCCGAATAGGCCTTGATGCCCTGGCGGATGCCCTGGTCCTGCAGCACGTCGACGCTCTCGAACGGCACGTCCAGATGGTTCAGGATCGCCACCGCACGGCTGGAGAAGCCGCATTGCGGAAAGAGCGGCGTGCCCTTCATGAACAGCAGGACGGCGTTGTCCTTCACCAGCGCGTCGATCCGCGCATTCGTATCGTCGGTCATATCATTCATCCTTGAGGGAATGGGATCAGGCGGCCGGAACCGCAGTGGTCAGTTGCAGCGCATGGAGTTCGCCCCCCATGCGTCCGCCCAGCGCGGCATAGACGGCGCGGGTGCGCGCGACCCGGCTCATGCCCGCAAAGCTGGCGGCCACGACATGCGCGGCATAATGGTCGCCATCCCCCGCAAGGTCGGTGATCTGGACCTCAGCATCGGGAATGGCGGTACGGATCATCGTGGCGATGTCATCGGCGGCCATCGGCATGATCAGCGGCTCTCCATCAGTTGGCGACGCGCCTCGACCAGTTGCTCGTCCAACGCGCGGCGGACCTCGGCCTCGTCCACATCGATCCCGGCGGCGGTCAGGTCGCCCAGCAGCTTGCGGATGACGTCCTCATCGCCCGCTTCCTCGAAATCGGCCTGGACGACCGCCTTGGCATAGGCATCGGTCTCGGCCGGCGTCAGCTTCATCCGCTCGGCCGCCCATTGCGCGACCAGCCGATTGCGGCGCGCCGTGATACGGAACATCATGTCCTGATCGGCCACGAACTTGGCCTCGAAGCCCTTCCTGCGATCGTCGAAACTGGTCATCGGTTCGCCATCCCCCAGCCCTGTGGGCCATTCAAACTCAGGGTCCGAGATAGGGGGCGTCGCGCTCGCGCGCAACCGATGCGCCTATCGGGGGCTGCATGGCCCGCTGAGCGATCATTGCGTAGGCGAAACGACGGGAACCGTGTGCCGATCGATGCGTACTGTAACCATAACGAAAACCGGATAAACCCCGGTAAAGCCGGGATATCACCGACAATTAGGAGAGCGTCGTGATCCATTCCCACGCCATGCCACCGGACCGCCGCAACAATCCGATGCTGGGCATCATCAACGGCATGATCGGTTCGCTTGCCCTATGGGCCTTGATCGCCGGAGTCGTGGTCGTCGCGTCCTGACGGCTCGCCAAGACGCCGGTGCAAGCTTCGTCAGGCTGTTCCTGCCGTGGCAGCATCCAGGCGCTGACGCCCCGCGATCCAAGGCCGCCCCTCGGCCATCTGCCCCTCGAAACTGCCGATCGCTTCGTCACGCGCCAGGGTCAGGCCGACTTCGTCGAGCCCCTTCATCAGGCATTCGCGACGAAACGGATCGAGTTCGAACGCAAAGCGATCCTGAAACGGCGTGGTGACGGTCATCGTCTCCAGATCCACCGTGATCGTCTGGTCTTTCGCCACCGCGATCAGCCGGTCCACGGCGTCCTGCGGCAGGACGACCGGAACGATCCCGTTCTTGAAGGCATTGCCCGAGAAGATATCGGAAAAGCTGGGCGCGATCACCGCCTGGATGCCCATGTCCGCCAAGGCCCAGGCCGCATGCTCGCGACTGGAGCCGCAACCGAAATTGTCGCCCGCGATCAGGATCGGCGCGCCAGCATAGCGGGGATCATCGAAAATGTTGCCCGGTTGCGCGCGCACCGTCTCGAACGCGCCGCGCCCCAGACCGGCGCGCGTGATCGTCTTCAGCCAGTGCGCCGGGATGATGACATCCGTATCGATATTCTTGGCACCCCAAGGATAGGCGGTGCCGGAGACGGTCGTAACCGGGTTCATTCCTTCATCCCTGTATTCGAAAACCGCGCGCTCAGCCCGCGCGCTGCGGACGCTGTTCGGCCACGGCGGGGCGTGACGCGATGCCGGCGGCATAGGCCGCCGCGCCGCAGAGAACGGCGCCGGTGACGAGCATGACCAGTACGTGCTTCATGATGGCTTCCCCTATCGTCCCTGTCAGATGCCTTCGCGATCGAAATCGTGACTCTTCAACTCTCTAACATCGAAAAGGCGCCCGGTCACCGCTGCGGCGGCGGCCATGGCGGGGGACAGCAGATGGGTACGCGCGCCGGGGCCCTGACGGCCGACGAAATTGCGGTTCGAGGTCGAAGCGCAGCGCTCGCCCGCGGGCACCTTGTCCGGGTTCATCGCCAGGCACATCGAGCAGCCCGGCTCGCGCCATTCGAAACCCGCCTGCACGAAGATGCGGTCCAGCCCCTCTTCTTCGGCCTGGCGCTTGACCAGGCCCGAGCCGGGAACGACCAGCGCACGGACGCCGTCCGCCACCTTGCGATCGCGTGCCACGGCGGCGGCGGCGCGCAGGTCCTCGATCCGGCTGTTGGTGCAGCTGCCGATGAAGACATGCTGGACGGCAACGTCCTGCATCGCCGTGCCGGGAGTCAGACCCATATAGTCCAGCGACTTGCGCGCCGCTTCGCGCTTGGACGGATCGGCGAAGCTGTCAGGATCGGGCACGACGCCGGTGATCGGCACCACGTCCTCGGGGCTGGTGCCCCAGGTCAGGTTCGGCGCGATATCGGCGGCGTCCAGCGTCACCACCTTGTCGTACACCGCCCCCGGATCGGTCGGCAGCGTGCGCCACCATTCGACCGCCTTGTCCCAGTCCGCCCCCTTGGGCGCCATGGGGCGGCCCTTCAGATAGGCGAAGGTCGTCTCGTCCGGCGCGATCAGGCCCGCCCGCGCGCCGCCCTCGATCGACATGTTGGCGATGGTCAGCCGCCCTTCGATCGAAAGGTCGCGGATGACGCTGCCGGTAAACTCGATGACATGGCCGGTCCCGCCCGCCGCGCCGATCTTGCCGATGATCGCCAGCACGACGTCCTTGGCCGACACGCCATGACCCAGCACGCCGTCGACGCGCACTTCCATCGTCTTGGACGGCGACAGGAGCAACGTCTGGGTCGCCAGCACATGCTCGACCTCCGACGTACCGATGCCGAAGGCCAGCGCTCCCAGCGCGCCATGCGCCGAGGTATGGCTGTCGCCGCAGACCAGGGTCGTGCCCGGCAGGGTGAAGCCCTGTTCCGGCCCGACGACATGGACGATGCCCTGCGCCGCCGCCGTCGCGTCGATATAGTCGACGCCGAACTCGGCGGTGTTGCGGCGAAGCGCGTCCAGCTGCTGCGCGCTTTCCGGGTCGGCGATGGGCAGGAGGTTGCCGTTCGCGTCCTTGCGCGGCGTCGTTGGCAGGTTGTGATCGGGCACCGCCAGCGTCAGCTCGGGACGGCGCACCTTGCGCCCGGCGGCCCGTAGCCCCTCGAACGCCTGCGGGCTCGTCACCTCATGGACGAGGTGGCGGTCGATATAGATGAGGCAGGTGCCATCGGGCCGCCGTTCGACAACGTGCGCGGCCCAGATCTTCTCGTACAGAGTCTGGGGTCGTTGGGCCATGATGGGGGCGCTGTTATCCGAAAAGATGCGCGACGCAAAGGTGTGACGCAATGTTATTTCGCTTTGGACGGGGATTCCCGTGGCCTTCGACTTCGCTCAGGCTGAACGGAGCGAGGGAAGAGACCCTCCACAACATCCGTTCGGCCTGAGCTAAGTCGAAGGCTACGCCCCCCTCACCCTTGCGCGCGGAAATCCGCCGTCACACCCCCGCACTCGGCCAGTTCGATCTCATGATCCGGATCGCGCCACGTTTCGGCCAGCGCCTGCGCTTCCCATTCCCGCATCGCCGGATGGGCCAGAACCGTCTCGACCCAGGCTGCCCCCGCCGCACCGACGTCGATCCCATAGGTCCGCACCCGGAACGCGACCGGCGCGTAGAAGGCATCGACCACCGAGAAACGCTCGCCCGCCAGCCAGGGCCCGCCGAAACGCGACAATCCCTCACCCCACAACTCCGCCAGCCGTGCGACATCGCGCTCCAGCCGGGCTGAGGGCGGATTGGCCTGAACCCGCACGCCGACATTCATCGTCCGCTCGGCCCGCAGTGCGCCGAAGCCGCCATGCATCTCCGTCACCGCGCACATCGCCCAGGCACGTGCGACGTCATCCTCCGGCCAGACGCCCGGATGCCGCTCGGCCAGATACAGCGCGATGCCCAGCGAATCCCACACCGTCCGCTTGCCATGAATCAGCACCGGCACCTGTCCGGTCGGCGAAAAGGCGCGGAACGCCTCGTAATTCTCCGCCGCCGCGAACGGCTCGATCCGGTCGGAGAAGCCGATCCCCAGCGCTTTCATCAGCAGCCAGGGACGCAGCGACCAGCTTGAGTAATTCCGGTTCGCGGTGACGAGGGTATAGGCCATCAGCGGTCGAACTTGGCCGTGGTCTTCGCCGCCACCTCATCCGCCGTGATGCCCGGCGCGCATTCGATCAGGCGGAAGGCGCTGTCATGATCGGGACGCTGAAACACCGCCAGGTCGGTGACGATCATGTCGACGACGTTGCGGCCGGTCAGCGGCAGAGTGCATTCGGGGATGAACTTCGGGCTGCCGTCCTTGGCGTTATGCTCCATCACGACGATGATCTTCTTGACGCCCGCGACCAAATCCATCGCGCCGCCCATGCCCTTGATCATCTTGCCCGGGATCATCCAGTTGGCGATGTCGCCGCCCTCGGACACTTCCATCGCGCCCAGCACGGTCAGATCGATATGCCCGCCGCGGATCATCGCAAAGCTGTCCGCCGACGAGAAATAGACCGAGTGCGGCAGTTCGCTGATCGTCTGCTTGCCCGCGTTGATCAGGTCGGGATCGACCTCGTCGTCATAGGGAAACGGGCCGATGCCCAGCATCCCGTTCTCGGATTGCAGCGTCACCTCAACCCCTTGCGGGATATGGTTGGCCACCAGTGTCGGGATGCCGATGCCGAGGTTGACGTAGAAACCGTCCTTCAGCTCCTTGGCCGCGCGGGCGGCCATTTCGTCGCGGGTCCAGGCCATGCTCACTCTCCTGTCGGGTGCCACCGCCGGTCGGCGGGGAAGATGTCGTCTGCGCTGCCCTTCAGCGCCTTGCCATAGACGGAGTTCGGGAAGACGAACCAACCGCGTCCCCACAGCGCCGCGATGCGGGGTGCATCGGCGCGGGTACGACGATCCGCCACGCTGGCCGGCGTGTTGAACAGGTCGCTGAAATCACCGAGCTGGTCGCCGCCCATCGCGATCACGCAATAGCGCTGCGCGATCTGCCAGCGACGAGCATCCTTATTATCGCCAGTGGCGGTGTCGGTGCGGACGAACAGCGTATCGCCATGCACCGCCGGGCCAAGCCCCGCTGCGTCGATCACGCGCGACGCGCCCGCCGGATCGTCACGGTTGGTGTTGAAGATCACGGTCACGCCCATGGTCCGCAGATCGGCGATCGCCGCCGCCGCGCCGGGCGTGGGCAGGACGGCATGGCCGTCGCTCTGCTCCCAGGCGCGCCACCGCATGTTGAAATCGCGACCCGAACGGCCGTTCAAATCGTCATATTCGAAGCCGAGATTTTGCAGGACCGTCTCGTCAACATCGAAGACGGCGGCGGGCCGCTTGTCTGCGCACGGCACGAAGCGGGGGGTGTCGAGGCTCGCACCTTGCGCAAGCACGACGCTGTCGGCTTGCGGACGACGGACCCGGTCGGCGGCATAGGTGACGAGGGCGTTCCACGCCTGGCGCGAGATCGCATCGGCTTCGGCCGAGCCGTAGAGATATTGCATCCCGGCCAGCTTGGGGTTTGCGGCTGCGGTTGGGGGTGCGGCGCTGTTGTTGCCGACGGCTACGACGCAGCCCGACAGGGTCAGGGCGGCGGCGAGGGTGAGGGCCAGCCTCAGGCCGGGGAGCCCTCCCCCAGCCCCTCCCGCTTGCGGGAGGGGAGAGGTTGCGGGGCAAGCATTGGGTTTCAATCGCAAAGTTTTCATCACCATGCCCTCCGCCACATGCGCTCCCCCTCCCGCAGGCGGGAGGGGGTCGGGGGGAGGGAATGCCCCACCCCCTGCTCTAACCGTCAAACCCGCTCGCGAACCGTACGGAACTCGATCTTCTTCTCATACGGCGCGCCGACGATCATCCGCTTCACATAGATGCCCGGCAGATGGATCTGGTCGGGATCGAGCGAACCCACCGGCACCACCTCCTCCACCTCGGCGACACAGATGCGCCCCGCCGTCGCCATCGGCTGGTTGAAGTTGCGCGCGGTCTTACGGAAGATCAGGTTCCCGGCCTCGTCGGCCTTCCACCCCTTGATGATCGACAGGTCGGCGCGGATGCCGCGTTCGAGGATATAGTCCTCTCCGTCGAACTGCTTCACTTCCTTGCCCTCGGCGACCTTCGTGCCGACGCCGGTCTTGGTGTAGAAGCCCGGAATGCCCGCGCCCCCTGCCCGGCAGCGTTCGGCGAGCGTCCCCTGTGGACAGAACTCGACCTCCAGTTCTCCGCTCAGATATTGCCGCTCGAATTCCTTGTTCTCGCCGACATAGGACGAGATCATCTTCTTGACCTGATGCGAGCGGAGCAACTTGCCCAGCCCCACGCCGTCGATCCCGGCATTGTTGCTGGCGATGGTCAGGTCCTTGACCCCGGCGGCCTCGATCGCGTCGATCAGCCGCTCCGGGATGCCGCACAGGCCAAAGCCCCCGGCGCAGATCGTCATGCCGTCATGGAGCAGGCCGTCGAGCGCGGCGGCCGCGTCGGAATAGAGCTTCTGCATGGGCGTCCTCCCTATGATGGCGCAAGCGTTAGGCGGAGGGGTGGAGCCGGGTCAACCCAGGCTTTACGCTTTGCGCGGGCGAGCGTTTGCGCTTTGTCACGAAGCGGCGTTAGGCTGCCGTCCATGACTTTGAAAACCGGCGGACGCCTGCTTGTCGATGCGCTTCTCGAACAGGGGTGCGACCGTATCTTCACCGTCCCGGGGGAGAGTTTCCTGGCCGTGCTCGACGCGCTCCACGACACGCCCGCCATCGACATGGTAACGTGTCGGCAGGAAGGCGGCGTGACCTTCATGGCCTGCGCCGACGGCAAGCTGACCGGACGACCGGGCGTGGCGTTCGTCACGCGCGGGCCGGGCGCGACCAATGCGGCGATCGGCGTGCATGTGGCAAAGCAGGATTCGCAGCCGATGATCCTGTTCATCGGCGATGTCGACCGCAGCACCCGCGACCGTGAAGCCTTTCAGGAAGTCGATTTCCAGGCGATGTTCGCCCCGCTCGCCAAATGGGCGGCGCGAATCGACGATGCCGCGCGCATCCCGGAATATATCGCCCGCGCCTATGCCACCGCGATGAACGGACGGCCGGGGCCGGTGGTGCTCGCCCTGCCCGAGGATATGCTGTGTGACACGATCGAGGGCACACCCCGCCCCCGGATCGAGCGCCCCTCGCAGGATGTGCGGATCGAGGACGTCATGGCCGCGCAGGACCTGATCGCCAAAGCCGAGCGACCGGTCGCGATCATCGGCGGCGCGCACTGGAATGACGATGCGGTGGCACTGGCCGAGCAATGGGGCGAAGCGGCGGGCATCCCGCTGGTCGCGGCATTCCGGCGGCAGGACGCCGTATCGGCCGACTGCCCGGTCTATGCGGGCAATCTGGGCTATGGCCCCAATCCCGCACTGGTCGCACGGGTGAAGCAGGCCGACCTGCTGATCGTGCTCGGGGCACGCCTGGGGGAAGCGACGACCGACGGCTATAGCCTGATTACGCCCGACCATCCGGGCCAGATGCTGATCCATATCCATCCCGACCCGGAGGAGTTGCACAGCGCCTATCGCACCGATCTGGCCCTTTGTTGCGATGTAGACCGGGCGCTGGGGATGTTGGAACTGCTGGCGACGGAGGCCGCCGCGCCGCATCCCTCCGGTGCGGAAGCCCATGCCGACTATCTCACCTGGTCCGAACCCGCCCCGCGCGACGGTGTGACGCTGGACCTAGGCCAATGCGTCGCAGCGATGCGGGAGGCCCTGCCCACTGACTCGATCCTGTGTAACGGCGCGGGCAATTATTCGGGCTGGTGGCATCGTTACTGGCGCTACGAGCCGGGGTGTCAGCTGGCCCCGACCTGCGGCGCGATGGGCTATGGCGTCCCCGCCGCCACCGCCGCCGCGCTGCGCCACCCGGACCGGATGGTGGTGGCACTGGCGGGCGATGGCTGTTTCCTGATGAACGGGCAAGAACTGGCAACCGCCGTGCAGCATGGCGCCTCAATGCTGGTGATCGTCGTCGACAATGGCGGATATGGCACGATCCGCATGCACCAGGAGCGCGAATATCCCGGCCGCGTGGCGGCGACCGCACTCGCCAATCCGGATTTCGCGGCGCTGGCGCGCGCTTATGGCTGTTGGAGCGAAACCGTGATGCGGACCGAGGACTTCGCCCCCGCCCTGTCCCGCGCCATGACGGAGGCGGGCGTGCGCCTGCTGCATCTGAAGACGGATATCGAGATCATCACACCCGCCACCACGCTGTCACGAATCGCCGGGAAATAGGCTGATCCCGCCGGAACGCGTCATGAGCGTGCTGGCTTGCGCAATGGCCTTCCACCCGCCGTGGAAGGCCAGTGACGAACGAGCAAAAGTTGACGCATTCTCTCTGCTTACAATAGCTTTGGCGGCAAACAACCACGCAGAACGCCGCAAAGTAACGCTATCATAAAATCGATTGCGTTACATTGTGGAGGCCGGATAAAACAAAACCGCCCCGGCGTTAACCGGGGCGGCGAGTTCGTTGCTGATTGCTTTAGTCAGAGAACGACTAGCAGGTTCAGATGTTGTCGCCAAGGGCGCCCTTGACCGAACCCTTCATCTGCTCGCCCTTGCCCTTGGCCTGCTGGGCTTCGCCCTCGGCCACGAGCTTGTCGTTGTTGTTGTGCTCGCCAATGGCTTCCTTGGCCTTGCCAACCAGCTCGTTGACGTTGCCTTTGATCTTGTCGGTCAGCTCACCCATTGCGGCCTCCATTTACTGGGGATTGACAAATCCCGTTGAACACTCGGAAGCAGAACGGTTCGTTACGCGGCAAGTTCCCTGAAATTAATGTCAGATCAGACCCGCCAACGGGCTGGAAGGGTCGGCATAGCGCCGCATACCCATGCGCCCGGCGCGGTACGCCATGCGCCCCGCCTCGACCCCCGCCTTCATCGCGCGGGCCATCAGCACCGGGTCCTTGGCCTCGGCGATCGCGGTGTTCATCAGCACGCCGTCACAGCCCAGTTCCATGGCGACGGCGGCTTCCGACGCGGTGCCGACCCCCGCATCGACCAGCACCGGCACCTTCGCCCCCTCGACGATCAGGCGGATCGTCACCTTGTTCTGAATGCCCAGCCCCGAGCCGATCGGTGCGCCGAGCGGCATGATCGCGACCGCCCCGACATCCTCCAGCCGCTTGGCCGCGATGGGATCGTCGACGCAATAGACCATCGGCTTGAAGCCTTCCTTGGCCAGGATCTCGGTCGCCCGCAGCGTCTCGACCATATCCGGGTAGAGCGTCTTCGCCTCGCCCAGCACCTCCAGCTTGACCAGCTCCCAGCCGCCCGCCTCACGCGCCAGCCGCAGGGTGCGGATCGCATCCTCGGCGGTAAAGCAGCCCGCCGTGTTGGGCAGATAGGTGATCTTCCTGGGGTCGATAAAATCGGTCAACATCGGCGCGTTGCGGTCCGACACGTTCACCCGGCGCACGGCGACGGTGACGATCTCCGCCCCCGCCGCCTCGACCGCCGCCGCATTCTGCGCGAAGTCCTTGTACTTGCCGGTGCCGACGATCAGGCGCGAACGGAAACGCTGGCCCGCGACTTCCCACGAGTCGTCGTCCGTGACCGCGGCCGCATGGTCGCCGCCGCCGACGAAATGCACGATCTCGATCTCGTCGCCATCCTCCACCTCGACCTGTGCCAGCGTCGAGCGCGGCACCACCTCCAGATTGCGTTCCACCGCCACCTTTTCGGGCACCAGCCCCAGCTGGTTCGCCAGATCGGCCAGCGACAGGCCCGCCGCCACCCGCTTATGCTCGCCATTCACGGTGATCGTCACGGTTCCATCGGTATGGGGCATATCTGTGTCACTTACCATGCAAGTCGCTGCCCGCTCGACGTGGGATAGGGCATGCGGTTAAGGAAGGCCCTCGATCTAGGCCCGGCCATCCCGAGCCGCAACCATGGGAGTGCGGATGTCCGCGACCGTTTATGTCCTCAACGGGCCGAACCTGAACCTGCTCGGCCTGCGCGAGCCGCATATCTATGGCCATGACACGCTGGACGATATCGCGGGGATGCTGGAAGACAGGGCCCGCGAGCTCGATCTGGCGATCGACATGCGCCAGTCCAACCATGAAGGCCATCTGATCGACTGGCTGCACGAGGCCCAGGCCTATGAGGCCAAGGCCGTGCTGCTCAATGCCGGGGGCTTCACCCATACGTCGATCGCGATCCATGACGCGATCAAGTCGGTGACGACCCCGGTGATCGAGGTTCACCTATCCAACCCTCATGCACGGGAGCCATTCCGTCATGAGAGCTTCATCGGGCGTGCCGCAAAAGGCACAATCGCGGGTTTTGGCGCGCATTCCTATCTGCTCGCGCTTGAAGCCGCGGCCCGGTTCTGACAGGAGCGCGTCCCATGACCGAAAAGACTGAACAAGCGATGAAGGTCGATGTCGACCTCGTCCGTCAGCTCGCCGAGCTGCTCGACGCCACCGCCCTGACCGAGATCGAGGTCGAGCATGGCGACCGCAAGATCCGTGTCGCGCGCAAGGCCGCGGCCGTCGCCCAGATGGGCTATGCGCCGGCCCCTGCGCCCATGGCCGCCCCGGCGGCCGCACCCGTCGCCGCCGCCCCCGCATCCGCAGAGGTCGGCGCCTCGGCTCCGGCCGCGTCGGCCAACGCCGTGAAGTCGCCGATGGTCGGCACCGTCTATCTGTCGGCCGAGCCGGGCGCCAAGCCCTTCGCCGCCGTCGGCCAGAAGGTCGCCGCCGGTGACACGCTGCTGATCGTGGAAGCCATGAAGGTGATGAACCCGATCACCGCGACCCAGGCAGGCACCGTCACCGCCGTCCTGGTCGAGAACGGCCAGCCGGTCGAGTTCGACCAGCCCCTGGTCGTCGTCGAGTAAGCCGCCTTGGCGCAGATCAAGAAACTCCTGATCGCCAATCGCGGTGAGATTGCGCTTCGCATCCACCGCGCCTGTCACGAGATGGGGATCGAGACCGTCGCCGTGCACTCCACGGCCGACGCCGATGCCATGCATGTGCGCCTCGCCGACCAGGCGGTGTGCATCGGGCCGCCCGCGGCGACCGACAGCTATCTCAACATCCCGAACATCATCTCGGCCGCCGAGATTTCGGGCGCGGACGCGATCCACCCCGGCTACGGCTTCCTTTCGGAGAACGCCAAGTTCGCCGAGATCGTCGAGGCGCACGGCCTGATCTTCGTCGGCCCGAAGCCCGAGCATATCCGGGTGATGGGCGACAAGGTGGAGGCCAAACGCACCGCTGGGGCGCTCGGCCTGCCGCTCGTCCCCGGTTCGGACGGTGCGATCTCGGATCTCGACGAGGCCAAGGCGCTCGCGACCAAGATCGGCTATCCCGTCATCATCAAGGCGGCTTCGGGGGGCGGCGGACGCGGCATGAAGGTCGTGTCCTCCGAGGACCAGCTCGAAACGCTGATGCAGCAGGCCGGTTCGGAGGCGAAGGCCGCCTTCGGTGACTCGACCGTCTACATGGAAAAATATCTGGGCAATCCCCGGCATATCGAATTCCAGGTGTTCGGCGACGGCAACGGCCAGGCGATCCATCTGGGCGAGCGCGACTGCTCGCTCCAGCGTCGCCACCAGAAGGTGCTGGAGGAAGCCCCCTCGCCGATCATCACGGCCGAGGAGCGCGCCCGCATGGGCGGCGTGGTCGCCAAGGCGATGGCCGATATGGGCTATCGCGGCGCGGGCACGATCGAGTTCCTGTGGGAAGACGGCGAGTTCTATTTCATCGAAATGAACACCCGCCTGCAGGTCGAACATCCCGTCACCGAGATGATCACCGGCCTGGACCTGGTGCGCGAGCAGATCCGCATCGCCGAGGGGCATCCGCTGACCCTGCGCCAGCAGGACGTGCAATTCCGCGGCCATGCGATCGAGTGCCGCATCAACGCGGAAGACCCGCGCACCTTCGCCCCCTCGCCGGGCACGGTGAAGATGTACCACGCGCCGGGTGGCATGCATGTCCGCGTCGATAGCGGGCTGTACCAGGGCTATAAGGTCCCGCCTTATTACGACAGCATGATCGCCAAGCTGATCGTGTACGGCACGACCCGCGAAGGCGCGCTGCGTCGCCTCCGCCGCGCGCTGGAGGAGTTCGTGATCGAGGGGATGAAGACCACCATCCCGCTCCACCAGGCGCTGCTCGACGACCCCGAGTTCCAGAAGGGCGACTATACGATCAAGTGGCTGGAGGAATGGCTGGCCAAGCAGGGCGCGTAAGCCCCGCCCTGCCCCTCCACCCCGCGCGCCCCTCCCCAACCTTGTCTTGGGGAGGGGCGCGCGGTAAAGCCGGGTGGCGGAGGGGCCCTCCCGCCACGCCAAAAAGTCCCGAATACCCCTCCACATTCTGCGCCGCCCATGCCACAAGCATCGGCGATGAAGGCGACGATCCTCCACAACCCGCGCTGCTCCAAGTCGCGCGAGGCGCTGGCCCTGCTGAACGACGCGGGCGCGGATGTGACGGTGATCGAATATCTCAAATCACCCCCCGGCGCCGACGAACTGGCACGCCTTTATGCCAAGGGCGGACTGTCCCCGCGCGACGGGCTGCGCAAGGACGAGGCGGCGGCCAAGGCGCTCGCCGATGCGGATGACGCGACGGTGCTGGCCGCCATGGCCGCCGACCCCATTTTGATCGAACGGCCGCTGGTCGAAACGCCCAAGGGCGTCGTCATCGGGCGCCCGCCCGAAGCCGTTCGGGGCATATTGTGACCGCTGCCCGTTATTTGAGCAGCGAGCATGGCGCTGCCCGCTTTTCGGGCGCAATTCTGATCGATTTCTTACCCTCTCACGAGGGAAAGGCAGTTGGCACGATCCCTGCTACGCGCAGGATCGGGCGAGGGTTCGAACAACATCGGGGGCAGTCAGGCTCGTGAAAAAGATTGAGGCGATCATCAAGCCGTTCAAGCTCGATGAGGTGAAGGAGGCGCTGCACGAAATCGGCGTGTCCGGCATCACCGTCACCGAGGCGAAGGGCTTCGGCCGCCAGAAGGGCCATACCGAGCTCTATCGCGGTGCCGAATATGTCGTCGACTTCCTGCCGAAGGTGAAGCTGGAAGTGGTGGTCGAGGACGGCCTGGCCGAACGTGTGGTGGAGGCGATCGCCGCCGCCGCGCAGACCGGCCGGATCGGCGACGGCAAGATCTTCGTGATCCCCGTCGAGACCGCACTGCGCATCCGCACGGGCGAACGCGACGACGCGGCGATCTGACGCACCCGATACCCATCCGTCACCGGGCCGACATTCGGCCCGACTAAACACGTATCACCGGCCCCGGCCTTTCGCCGGAGGGCGGCCAAGCAGAGAGAGAACGGAACATGGCGAATACGGCCAGCGATATCCTGAAGCAGATCAAGG
The DNA here is from genome assembly GCF_001477495.1 of Sphingomonas yabuuchiae. Taxonomy (GTDB): domain Bacteria; phylum Pseudomonadota; class Alphaproteobacteria; order Sphingomonadales; family Sphingomonadaceae; genus Sphingomonas; species Sphingomonas yabuuchiae_A. The sequence continues at coordinate 2,646 of NZ_LDTF01000107.1, read as the reverse complement.
ACGAAGAGATCGAGTGGGTCGACCTGCGCTTCACCGATCCCAAGGGCAAGTGGCAGCACCTGACCATGGTCGCCTCGATCCTGGGTGAGGACGAGCTGACCGACGGCCTGATGTTCGACGGCTCCTCGATCGAGGGCTGGAAGGCGATCAACGAGTCGGACATGGTCCTGAAGCCCGACCTCGACGCCGTGTACACCGATCCCTTCTCGGCCACCCCGATGCTGATCGTGTTCTGCGACATCGTCGAGCCGTCGACCGGCGAGCTCTATGCCCGCGATCCACGCTCGACCGCCAAGCGCGCCGAGGCGTTCGTGAAGACCACCGGCATCGGCGACACCGTCTATGTCGGCCCGGAAGCCGAATTCTTCATGTTCGACAACGTCCAGTTCGACACGAACTATGCGTCGTCCTACTTCAAGATCGACGATATCGAGCTGCCGACCAACACCGGTCGCGAATATGAGGGTGGCAATCTCGGCCACCGTCCGCGCGCCAAGGGCGGTTATTTCCCCGTCGCGCCGGTCGACTCGGCCGTCGATATCCGCGGCGAGATGGTCTCGACCATGCTCGAAATGGGCCTGCCCTGCGACAAGCACCACCACGAAGTCGCCGCCGCGCAGCACGAACTGGGCATGACCTTCGGCACGCTGACCCAGACCGCCGACCGCATGCAGATCTACAAGTATGTCGTGCATCAGGTCGCGCAGGCCTATGGCAAGACCGCGACCTTCATGCCGAAGCCGATCAAGGAAGATAATGGCTCGGGCATGCACACCCACTTCTCGATCTGGGAAGGCAAGACCCCGCTGTTCGCCGGCAACGGCTATGCAGGACTCTCGGAGACCTGCCTGTACTTCATCGGCGGCGTCATCAAGCACGCCAAGGCGCTGAACGCCTTCACCAACCCGACCACCAACAGCTACAAGCGCCTGGTGCCGGGTTACGAAGCGCCGGTGCTGCTCGCCTATTCGGCGCGCAACCGCTCGGCCTCGTGCCGCATCCCGTACGGCACCGGCCCGAAGTCGAAGCGCGTCGAAGTGCGCTTCCCCGACGCGCTGGCGAACCCGTATCTCGCTTATGCGGCGCTGCTGATGGCGGGTCTGGACGGTATCCAGAACAAGATCCATCCGGGCGAAGCGATGGACAAGAACCTGTACGACCTGCCGCCCGCCGAGCTGGCCCAGGTTCCGACCGTCGCCGGTTCGCTCCGCGAAGCGCTCGACTCGCTGGCCGCCGACCACGACTTCCTGCTGAAGGGCGACGTGTTCACCAAGGACCAGATCGAAAGCTATATCGAGCTGAAGATGCACGAAGTGATGCGCTGGGAAATGACCCCCAGCCCGGTCGAATACGACATGTACTACAGCGGCTAATCCAGCCCCTGCACGATGTCACTACGGGGAAAGGGGCCGCAAGGCCCCTTTCTTTTTGGGGAGGGCACAGGTGTTTTTCAGCTTCGGCTTTTCCGCCCCGATCGACCTGTTGAGCTGGATCGTCGTCCTCATGCTCGGTGCCAAGCTGATCGCCACGCTGGTGCTGATTCTGGTGGGTAAAGAGGTCAGGGATCGGCCCGGCTGGGGGCCGGTATTGTGGTCGGTTACCAAGCTGACGCCGATCGTCGCGATCCCCTGCGCCGTTGCCATCGCCCTACTTCAACGACAATTCGACGCAGCTTCGATCTTCGGTGCCATGACTCTTTTCGTCGCCATAGCCGTACCGCTGAAGGTCAGGCAGCGACAAGCGCGCATCGCGCGGGCGACACGTTGAACGACCAGCCTAAAACCATAATTCAGGTCATGCGCGGTTCGCCCACCTCGTAAACGAACAGGCGACGCTCGCCGATACCCAGTTCCGGCCAAGCAGCCCGCCACTCGGCGATGTGCGGCGAGGCGAAATGGCGGTCCAGCGCCGCCTGATCGGCCCACATCTCCTTGACGTGGATGAGGCCGGGATCGAGCACGTCCTCGGCATAGCCATAGTCCAGGCATCCCGGCTCGGCGCGGCTGGCCTCGACCATGCGTTGCATCACCGGGCGCGCCGCGTCCAGATTGTCAGGCGGCAGGCGCACGGTGCCGATGATCAGCAGCATGTCACTTCGCCGCCGCAACCCGCTTGGCCGACAGGATCTTGACCGGCGCGGCCAGCATCTCGCCCTTGAACGGCCCCTTGGCGGGATCGGCGGGCTGGTCGAGGATCTTGTGGATCACGTCCATGCCCTCGACGACATGGCCGAAGGCGGCATAGCCCAGATTGTCGCCGGGCTTGCTGGGATCGGCGTCGAGCGAGGGCTGGTTGCCGACCATGATGGTGAAGTCGCCGCGCGCCGATCCGGGGGCGAGGCGCGCGATCGAGATGGTGCCGTCCGTATGCTTGATTCCGGTCTTGGTCGTCGACTCATGCGCGATCGGGGGCAGGATGCGCTTGGGCTCGTTCTGGATGCCGAACTGGACGAAGCCGAAATCCGGCGCGACGCGGACCGTGCGGTAGAAGGTCACGCCGTCCAGCCGGTGCTGATCGACATAGCGCAGGAAATTGGCGGTGGTGATCGGCGCATGGGTGCGGTCGAGGTCGAGCACCACCGGCCCGAGACTCGTCTGCATCGCGACGCGGACCATGACGGGCTTGGGGGCCTCGGTAGTGGCGGGG
>NZ_LDTF01000106.1 GCF_001477495.1 Sphingomonas yabuuchiae | reverse complement strand
CCTCTACGATGGGGCGGGCGGGGGCGGCGTAATTCTCCATGACGCTGCGGCGTAGAGCCCCCATGCCGCACGATCAAGGGAAGCAGAACTTGCCGTTCGCGAAAGCCGCACCTAAGGTTCGCGTTCAGGAGAGATATTGGCGGGGCAGCGAAACGCGATGGACCTAAAGACCAATACGATCGCGGGATGGGTGCTGGGTGCGGCAGGCACGGCATTGGGCCTTTCGATCGTCGGCGGCATGATCTTCCACGAAGAGCGCCCCGAGAAAATGGGCTATGCGATCGAAGGCGTGGAAGCGGAAGGCGCGGGCGGCGGTGCCGCCGAGGTGCCGATCGCCTCGTTGCTGCCCACCGCCGACGCAGCCAAGGGGGCCGAAGTCTTCAAGAAATGCGCCGCATGCCACACCATCAACCAGGGTGGCGCGAACGGCATCGGCCCCAATCTCTATGCGACGATGGGCGAAGCCATTGCACAGGGTAAGGCGGGCTTCGCCTTTTCCGACGCGTTGAAGGCGGTCGGCGGCAAATGGGACTGGGACAAGATGAATGCGTGGCTGACCTCGCCGCGCAAATTCGCGCCCGGCACCAAGATGACCTTTGCCGGGCTGTCCAATCCGCAGGACCGCGCGAACGTGATCCTGTATCTCAACCAGCAGGGATCGAACCTGCCGCTTCCGGCGGCTCCGGCCGCCAAGGCGGAACCGGCGGCGGGCGATGCCCCCGCCAATGGTGCGGACGCGGCGGTCAACAAGGTCGAGGAGGATCCGCGCGCCGACACCGGATCGATCGCCAATACCGGCACGCCCGCCAAGGGCGCGCCTTCGGTCGATCCGCAAGCCGCGGTGGAAGGTGCCAAGGCCCCGCGCTGATGCCGATGCGCGGGATCGGCTGACCCTCGACGTTCCGATCCTGCAGGCGCCGATGGCGGGGGTGTCGACTCCCGCCATGGCGGCGGCGGTGAATGCGGGCGGCGGTCTGGGCGGAATTGCACTCGGCGCGGGTGACGCCGACGCGGCCGCCCGAATGATTGCCGAGACGCGCGAGCGGACCGAGCGGCCGTTCAACGTCAACCTCTTCGTCCACGCCCCGCCCATGCCCGATCCGGTGCGCGAGGCGGCCTGGTGCGAGGCGCTTCGCCCCGCCTTCGCAGCGTTCGAAGCACAGCCGCCCGACACGCTGCGGACGATCTATCGGAGCTTTGCCCAGGACGATGCGATGCTGGCGCTGCTGGTCGAAGTGAAACCGGCGGTGGTCGGCTTTCACTTCGGCCTGCCCGACGGTACGCGCGTCGCCGCGTTGAAAAAGGCGGGATGCCTGTTGCTGGCGAGTGTGACCTCGCTGGCCGAGGCGCAGGCCGCCGAGCGGGCCGGGATCGATATGCTGGTGGCGCAGGGCTATGAAGCGGGCGGCCATCGTGGGGTCTTCGATCCCCATGCGGCGGACGACCGCCTGGGGACGCTGGCGCTGACCCGGTTGCTGGCGATGCGGACGCGGGTGCCGGTGATCGCGGCGGGCGGGATCATGGACGGTGCGGGCGTCGCGGCGGCCCTGGCGCTGGGCGCGGTGGCGGCGCAGTTGGGAACGGCCTTCATCGCCTGTCCCGAGAGCGCGGCCGATGCGGCGTATCGCGCGGCGCTGATGGGTGAGGGGGCCGCGCTTACGGTGATGACCCGCGCGATTTCGGGGCGTCCGGCGCGGTGCCTGCCCAATCGCTTCACCCTGCTGGGCGAGACCCTGACGGCGGCGGTGCCGGATTATCCGATCGCCTATGATGCGGGGAAAGCGTTGAACGCCGCCGCCAAGGTGCGGGGAGAGGGCGGTTACGGCGCGCAATGGGCAGGGCAGGGGGCGCCTCTGGCCCGTGCCCTGCCCGCAGCGGACCTGGTTCGGGCGATCGCGGCAGAGATGCGGGGATAGGCCAAGGGATGCACTTGCAACGACACTCCGCTAAACCCGTGACATGACCAGCAAACCTCCCATCGGTCGCGATACGCGGCTCTGCATGTCGCTGTCGGCGCGGCCCGGCAATTTCGGGTCGCGTTTCCACAACCGGCTCTATGAGCTGACCGGGCTCGATTATGTCTACAAGTCGTTCAGCACGACCGACCTGGCGGCGGCGGTGGGCGGGATCCGGGCGCTGAACATCCGGGGCTGCGCGATCTCGATGCCGTTCAAGGAAGCGGTGATCCCGCTGCTGGACGGGCTGGCCGGGTCGGCGGCGGCGATCGACAGCGTGAATACCATCGTCAACGATGACGGGCGGCTGACCGGCTACAACACCGACTATGCCGCCGTGGTCGAGCTGATCGCCGATATCGATCCCGCCACGCCCTTTGTCCTGCGAGGCTCCGGCGGCATGGCCAAGGCGGTGGCTGCGGCCTTGCGCGATTCGGGTTTCGCGAACGGCACCATCGTCGCGCGCAACGAACCGCTGGGGCGCCAATTGGCGGGGCTTTACGGGTTCGGCTGGTCGGCGGAACCGGTCGAGGGCGCGCCGCTGTTGATCAACGTCACGCCGATCGGCATGACCGGCGGCAACGAGGATCAGCTCGCCTTCCCGGAGGCGATGATCGAAGCGGCCGACATCGCCTTCGACGTGGTGCAATATCCGCCCGAGACGCGATTCCTGTCTACGGCACGCGGGCTGGGCAAGCGGGTGATCACCGGCACCCAGGTCGCGACCATCCAGGCGCTGGAGCAGTTCGTGCTCTATACCGGCGTCCGCCCTACGCCGGAGCAGGTGCAGGAGGCGGCGGATTACGCCCGGAGCTTGGGCTGATCCTCCCCGGGACGGGGAGGGGGACCATCCGCAGGATGGTGGAGGGGGCGTGCCGCAGGGGGTGTCCTTCGTGGAAGCCCCCCTCCGTCAGCGCTGCACGCTGCCACCTCCCCGTACCGGGGAGGACGTTCAGAGTCCCGCCATCGTCATCAGCACCGCCCATTCGGCCTCGCCGACCGGCGACACCGACAGCCGCGACTGACGCAGCATCGGCAAGGCGGTGAGTCTGGTCTCGGCCTTCATCGCCGCCAGCGTGACGGGGCGGGGCAGCGGTCGGTCGGGGACGATCTCGACCGAAACCCAGCGCCCGTCATCGCCATCGGCCTTGGCGGAGCGATTGATCGTCGCGATGCCGACCGCCGCCTTGTCCTTGCCGCTGTGATAGAAAAGCGCCGAGTCGCCCGGCTGCATCGCCCGCAGATGCCCGGCGGCGGCGGCGTTGCGCACGCCGTCCCATTCGGTCCGCCCGTCGCGGACCAAATCGCCCCAGCCATAGCTTTCCGGCTCCGACTTCAGCAGCCAACATGCCATTTCCGCTTGTCCTCCTGAACCGTGCCTAAACGCCACATTCCGTGTCCATTCAGCCCGATAGTGGCAGGGAAGGCAACACGGACGCCGCCTGCGCGTTTTGCGATCAGCGGACCGGGCGTATCAGTATCGGAGGTTCGGTATGAACGGAGTTTGGAAGAAACTGGGACTGGGCCTCGCCTTGGGCGCCACCGCGCTGACGGCGGCGGCTCCGGCCGAGGCGCAGCGTTGGGGCCGTGGCTGGGGTGGCGGCTATGGCGGCTATTATCACCGCGATCGCGGTGATGCGGCCGCCGGCGCGTTGATCGGCGGCATTGTCGGCCTGGGCATCGGTGCAGCCATCGCGAGCAGCAACCAGCCGCGCTATGTCGATCGCGGCTATTATTACAATCGGGGCTATGACCCCTATTATGCACCGCCGCCCCCGCCGCCGGTGTATCAATATGAGTATCGCAGCTATACGCCGCGCTGCTGGAACGACTGGCGCTGGGACCCCTATTGGGGCCGCAACGTGCAGGTGCGGGTCTGTAACTAAGGCCTTGGCGGCGTCGGGAGCGATCCCGGCGCCGTTTTTCTTGGAGCCCCTGCTTGGCAGCGCCCCCGAGTCGACGTTAAGGCCACGAGCATGACCGATACCGTTCCCGATCGCCTGTCCACCAACCCGGACAGCCCCTATTTCGACCAGGACCTCCTCTCGCGTGGGGTCGGCATCCGCTTCAAGGGCAATGAGCGCCGCGACGTCGAGGAGTATTGCATTTCCGAAGGCTGGATTCGCGTCGCACTGGGCAAGAAGGTCGACCGCCATGGCCGCCCGCTGACCCTGAAGCTGAATGGCGAGGTCGAGGCGTGGATCGAGAATCCGGCCGATGGCGCGGATGCCGCCGAGGGTTCGGAAGAAACCCAGGCTTAACTGTCGGCCGTACCCCGGCGAAGGCCGGGGTCCAGGCGCGATGTGCGGGCGGTGGCCTCCCACGCGGTGGTTAGCGTACCACCTGCGTTATAGAAACTGGACCCCGGCCTTCGCCGGGGAACAAGTGGGTTTTGAGGGATAAGCTAGCCCCGCTCCGACCTCGCCCAGACGTACGGCTCACGCCGCCTCCATCGCCTCGCCCGCTTCCATCCAGCGCGACTCCGCCTCGGCCAGCTTGTCGACCACCTCCGCGCGGCGCTTGTTCAACTCCCCCATCGACAGTTTCGCGTGACGCGGCTCGGCCGAGGCCGGGTCGTTCATCGCCTTGTCCAGTGCGTCGCGCTCGCGGGTCAGCTTGGCCATCTCGTCCTCGATGCCGCGCAACGTCTTCTTCATCGCGTTGAAGCGTTCGCGCTGCTCGGCCGAGGCTTTCTTGTTCGCCGCGCGGTCCGCCTTGGACGCGGCGTCGCCCTGGCCTGCATCGCCCTTCAGGACGAAGGCGATATAGTCGTCGAGCGACCCGTCGAACTCCTTGGCGGTGCCATTGTCGACCAGGACCAGCCGGTCCGCCGTCATCTCCAGCATGTGGCGATCATGGCTGACCAGCACGACCGTGCCCTTGTACATGTTGAGCGCCTGGACCAGCGCCTCGCGCGCGTCGACGTCCAAATGGTTGGTCGGCTCGTCGAGGATCAGCATGTGCGGCGCGTCGCGGGTGATCAGCGCCAATGCCAGACGCGCGCGTTCGCCGCCCGACAGCTTGCCGACCTTTGTCGTCGCCTTGTCGCCCGAAAAGCCGAACCGGCCCAGCTGTCCGCGCACCGCCGCCGGGGTCGCGCCGCGCATGATGCGCGTCATATGCTCCAGCGGCGTATCGTCGGTGTCGAGTTCCTCGACCTGATACTGGGTGAAATAGCCGACCCGCATCTTGCCCGACGCGTTCATGTCGCCTTCCATCGGCGTCAGCTGCGCGGCGAGCAGGCGGGCCAGCGTCGTCTTGCCGTTGCCGTTGCGACCCAGCAGCGCGATCCGGTCGTCCGGGTCGATGCGCAGGTTCAGCCGCTTCAGAATCGGGGTTTCGGCATAACCGACGCTTGCCAGATCCAGCGTGATCAGCGGCGGGCGCAGCTGGTCGGGATCGGGAAAGTCGAAGGACAGCGACGGGTCGTTCGCCATCTCGGCGATGGGCTGCATCTTGGACAGCATCTTGGCGCGGCTCTGCGCCTGCTTGGCGGTCGAGGCGCGGGCCGAGTTGCGCGCGATATAGTCCTGCAACTTGGCGCGTTGCGCGTCCTGATTCGCCTTGGCGGCGGCGAGCTGCGCCATCCGCTCGGCCCGCTGGCGCTCGAACGAGTCGTAACCGCCCGGATAGAGCGTCACCTTGCCGCCCTGGAGGTGCAGGATATGGTCGACGACGTTGTTCAGGAAGTCGCGCTCGTGGCTGACCAGCAGAATCGTCGCGCGATAGGATTTGAGGAAATCCTCCAGCCACATCACCGCTTCGAGGTCGAGGTGGTTCGACGGTTCGTCGAGCAGCAGCACATCGGGCGCCGAGAAGAGCAGCGCGGCCAGTGCCACGCGCATCTTCCACCCGCCGGAATAGCTGGACAGCGGCCGCGCCTGCATCGCCTCGTCGAAGCCCAGGCCTTGCAGGATGCTGGAGGCGCGGGCGGGCGCGGTATAGGCGTCGATCGCGATCAGCCGCTCATAGATATCACCCAGCTTTTCGGGATCGCTCTCGGTCTCGCTGCGCTCCATCAGCTCGGCGCGCTCGATATCGGCGGCCAGCACCGTCTCGAACGGGGTCGCGGTGCCGTCGGGCGCTTCCTGCGCGATATAGCCGAGCTTGGCGCCCTTGGGCATTTCGCACGCACCGTCATCGGCTTCCAGCTGTCCTGCGATCACGCGGACGAGCGTCGACTTGCCCGCGCCGTTACGACCGATCAGGCCGACCCGGCTGCCGGGGGGGAGTGCGGCGGATGCACCGTCGAGGATCGTGCGGCCGCCCAGGCGCACGGTGATGCTGTTCAGATTGAGCATGGCGCGCGCCTAGCAAATTTCGGCGCGGAAGGGGAGAGGCGGTTTCATCCTCCCCGGCACGGGGAGGGGGATCATCCGCAGGATGGTGGAGGGGGCGTTCCTAGCAGAAGCCCCCTCCGTCAGCGCATTCGCGGTGCCACCTCCCCGTGGCGGGGAGGATTGTGGATTAGCGTGCCGCGATCGCGGTCGCGCCTGCGGGCGGCCAGTTCTGGACACCGCATTTCTTGACGACCCATTCCGCCTTCTTGTTCCAGCATAGCGCGTCCAGGCGCGGCATGGTGGCGGCGATATGCTGCTCGCGGCCGATATAGCGCGGGAAGCGCTGTTCGCCGTACGGAACCAGGCTGTTGCGCAACTCGCGCATCCGGTCGACCGCCAGCTCCGCCAGATGGCCGCGCGGAGTGAACACCGCCTGATGCAGGATCGACGCCGCCGTCGTGCAGAAACCCAGCTGTCCCGATACCGACGAGAAACTGGCATAGGTGCGCGTGCCATATTGGTCGAGCGCGTCCTGTCCGGCCTTCACCGTCTTGTTCTGCCGCTTGAAATAGGCGCCCAGCGTGTCGAACGCGCCCTTCAGCTCGGCCTCGTGATCCTTCAACGTCGCGTTATAGTTGGAGACGGTCGTCAGCATCGGTTCGAACTGGCATTGCAGCGCGGCGACGTTGAGCGCGGCGCGCATGTTCCATAGCAATCCCGCGCGCAATTCCGCCGGGGTCGCGCCGGGCAGCGGCTGGCCGATGCCGGGTTCGTCGCCCTGAACGGGCTTTCCCTGGAAATTATAGGGCTGCAGGAAGAATTGCGCCGATGCGGGCGCCGCGGCACCCATCCCCCAAAACGCCACGCCAGCTACCAGCGCGGTACGCACCACTTTCATTGTGTTCCGATCCTTCCCCCGTAGGGCCTTCGAGCGTCCCGAAACATAACGCTTTCCGGCTTTTTTCCCAAACGGAATTACGCCCGTACGGCAATCGTTCATGCCAGGCCGGTCGTTACGGAATTATAGCGAAATCCGGGGTTTGCGCGGCCCGGCGGGTTGCTGCGCCGGCTTGGGTCCAGCCCATGAAAAAGGGGCCGCCCGGTCGCCCGGACGGCCCCCTTCGTCGGGATGACCCCGACGATGATTACATCGCGTTGGTCGCGTTGGTCATCATCGTGTCGTTGGCCATCATCATGTCGTTCGACATGGTGGTGTCGTTGGCCATCATGCCACCGTTCATGGTGCCGTCGACGGCGGTCATGTTGTCGGTGGCGGTGTCCATGCCTTCCGAAGCGTTCATTTCGGTGGTCATGTTCGCGTCGGTGGTGTTCTCGGTCTTCGAGCCGCAAGCCGAAACCGCGAGCGCCGCGCCGGCGATGATCGAGCCCGTCAGGACCTTGGAGATGATTGCACGCATTGGAAGCTCCCTTGATATTATGGATTTGGAACGGCTTGCTGGCCCTATTACCCAAATCGGGGTGGACATTAATCGGATACCGCCTGGTCCTCAAGCCTCGTTTTGTCGCACCGCACCGAGATCGTTGAGGAAAGCCGGAAAGCTGAACGCAAGCGCCTCGTCAAAGGTTTCCAACGACTTGACGCCATTCAACGCAAAAAGGCTGGTGACCGGGAATTCCGGCAGGCCGCAGGGCACGATCCCGCCGAAATGCGAAAGATCGGGCGCGACGTTGATCGCAAAGCCGTGCAGCGTCACCCAGCGACGCACGCGCACACCGATCGCGCCGACCTTGGCCTCCGGGCCGCCGTCGCGGGTCCAGATGCCGACCCGCCCCTCGGCGCGGAAGGCGTTGACCCCCAGCCGCCCCAGCGCCGCGATCAGCCAGTCCTCCAGCGTATGGACGAAATGCCGCACGTCGCGCCCGCGCTTGTTCAGGTCGAGGACCAGATAGCCGGTGCGCTGGCCGGGACCATGATAGGTGTATTTGCCGCCACGTCCGGTCTGGAATACCGGGAAACGGGGATCGACCAGCTCGACCGGATCGGCGCTGGTCCCGGCGGTATAGACGGGCGGATGCTCGAGCAGCCAGACGAGTTCGCGCGCCTCGCCCGCCACGACGGCGGCGGCGCGCGCCTCCATCTCGGCGAGCGACTGGTCATAGGGGGTCAGGCCCGGACTGATCCGCCATTCGATATCGGGCATGTCGGGGATATGGGTCACGATCCCCCGTCCTTGCGCCCGGCCCGCCGCCGATGCAAGCGGCGTGGGCCAGCGCGGCGCGATGGCTTTGCATCCGGCAATCGTTTAGGCAGGCGCGAACAGGCGGACGGGGTGGGCCGCCAAGGGAGGTAGCATGACCGTCAGGATCGGAACGGTGTGGGACAGCACGCAACAGGTGCTGGCGGGCAGGGCCGGGATGATGGCGCCATTCGCCCTGATCGGCTTCGTTCTGCCCGGCGTGCTGCAGATCCTGCTGCTGCCGTCCACACCCGGCCATTCGCCCATGGGGGCGGCGGGGTTGGGGCTGACGATCCTGTCCGCGCTTCTGGGCATCTGGGCGCAGCTGGCGATCATGGCGCTGGCGACCCATCCGGCCACGACCAGCGCCGACGCGTCGCGGGCGGGCCTTCGCCGGATCTGGCCGGTGCTGGGCGTCGCGCTGGTGATCGGTTTCGCCTTTGCGCTGGTCGTGCTGGTGATGATCGTCGTGCTGGGCTTGTCGCATTTCGACTTCACCGCCGCGATCGCCGCCAATGGCGATCCGTCCAAATTGCCGCCGATGAGCGGCGGCGCGGCGCTGTTCCTGGTTCTCTACGGTCTGACCGTCATGGTGGCGTCGCTGTGGCTCGCCGCGCGGTTGATGCTGACCTATGCCGTGGTGTTGAACGAACGACGCGGGCTGGGTGCGATCCGTCGCTCCATCGCGCTGACGCGGGGGCTGACCTGGCGGCTGATCGGCGTGTTCCTGCTGTTCGGGATCGTCATGCTGGTCGCGATGCTGGCGGTGCAGGGCGTCACCGGCGCGGCCCTCCGCCTGATCCTGGGCGCGGATCAGGCGCTGACCGCGGTCCGGCTGGCGGCGCTGCTGGGATCGGTGGTCAGCGCCGGGTTCATGACGCTGGCCTATGTCTTCGTCGCGCGGCTGTACGTCGCGACGGCGGGTGAGCAGGCGCATCGTGAAGAGGTCGGTTCGCCGTCCCTGTGATGAAACGAGCCTATCGATGAAACTGGATGTCGTTGCCGCCCTGCGGGATGCGTGGGCCCTGTTCCGCCGCGATCGCGCGCTGCTGATCCGCCTGTCCGCCCCCTTCCTGTTCTGGCCCGCCTTTGCCCTGGGGCTGCTGGTGCCCGCGCCCCCGCTGCCCGAGACCGAGGGCGGCGAGGCGACCGCACGGGCCATGGCCTGGGTCGATTCGGTCGGGACCTGGGCGGGCCATTATGGCGGCTGGTATTTCGCCAGCTATGCGGTCGGCTTGATCGGGACGGCGGCGATCCTGGCGCTGACGCTCAGCGGCCCGGTCACGGTCGGCGAGGCGCTGGGCCGCGCGATGCGGATGGCGCCGCGCTTCCTGCTGGCGATGATTCTCGTCGCGCTGCCGGTGGGGGCGGGAATGCTGCTCTACATTCTGCCGGGGCTCTATGTCGCCGGGCGGTTGCTGCTGGTCGGCCCGGTGCTGTTCGCCGAGCGGCGGATGCCCGCCATGGCGGCGCTGGCCCGTTCGGTATCGCTGACGCGAGGTGCGGGCCTGTCGATGGCGGCGCTGGCATCCTGCACCTATCTGGGCGGCATGATCGCAGCGCAGCCCTTCCTGGCGCTGATCGACCTGGTGCAGGCCGACGGCGCGGGCAATCCGGTGGCGGTCGCGCTGCTCCAGGCCGGATCGGCGGCGGTGGCGATGGCGGCGGGGCTCGCCCAGGCGCTGGTGTCGGTCGCGGCCTATCGCCGACTGGTCAATCGCGCGGGCTGAGCCGGGGGATCTGCGGCGCGGCGTCCTCGGGCAGCACGCCCAGCGCCCGTGGGTCGAGGAACGTCTCGATCGCCCGCGACACGGCCACGAAGCCCTGATTGCGATAGAAATTGAGCGCGGACGGGTGGTCGAGCGTGCAGGTGTGCACCCAGACCCGCTCGACCCGCGCCGTCCAGGCGCGCATCAGTGCCTGCGCCATCAGCCAGCGGCCATGGCCTTGCCCCGCCAGTTCGGGGATCAGCCCGAAATAGCCGATCTCGCACTCTCCGGGCTTGCGATGGTCGAGTTCGAGCAGCCCGATCTCGATCCCCGCCCGGTCGGTGACGGCGAAGACCGAGACGGCGGGGTCGTGGATGATCGCGGTCAGCGTCGCATCGTCCATCACCAGCCGCGAGAACCACAGCCAGGGCGCGCCCACGCGCTGGAACAGCATGCGATACTTGGCCGGATCGGGCCTGGCCCAGGCGACCAGCTGTAGCGGCGAGCCGGGCATGGGACGCGGCCGTGGCCGTTCGCGCATCTCCAGCGTGGTGACGATGGTCGCGATCTCGGCAGGGTCGACGGGGATCAGCGCCACCGGCTTATTCCCACGTCGCCAGCGGCGGCAGGCTCATCAGGATCGCATCGATATTGCCGCCGGTCTTCAGCCCGAACAGCGTGCCCCGGTCATAGACCAGGTTGAATTCGGCATAGCGTCCGCGCCACGCCAGCATCTGCGCGCGGTCGGCGTCGGTTGAGGGCAGGCCCATGCGCCGCCGGACAATGCGCGGGTAGATATCCAGGAACGCCTCGCCGACATCGCGGGTGAAGGCGAAATGGGCGTCGAAATCGCCCTCCAGATGATCGTAGAAGATGCCGCCCACGCCGCGATGAACCTGGCGATGCGGGATGTAGAAATAGTCGTCGGCCCAGGCCTTGAACCGGGGGTAATGCTCCGGGTCGTGCGCGTCGCACGCGGCCTTCAGCCGGGCATGGAAGTCGGCGGTGTCTTCCTCGATGGGCAGCGGCGGATTGAGGTCTGCGCCGCCACCGAACCAGCGCTTGGTGGTGGTGAGGAAGCGGGTATTCATATGGACGGCGGGCACATGCGGATTGGCCATATGCGCGACCAGGCTGATCCCCGTCGCCACGAAACGCGGATCGTCGCCCGCGCCGTGGATGGTCTTGGCGAACGGCCCCTCGAACGTGCCGCCGACGGTGGAGACGTTGACGCCGACCTTTTCGAAGACCCGGCCCTTCATCACCCCGCGCACGCCGCCGCCGCCGGGCTCGCCGCTCGGATCGGCACGGTCCCAGGCGGTGTACTGGAAGGTGGCGTCCGACCCGGCCTCACGCTCGATCGCCTCGAATTCGGCGCAGATCCGGTCGCGCAGGGACTCGAACCAGAGGCGGGCGGCGTCCTGCTCGGCGTCGAGCGCGATGTCGGGGGTGCGGCTGTTCATCGCGCGGCGTTCTGGGC
>NZ_LDTF01000105.1 GCF_001477495.1 Sphingomonas yabuuchiae | reverse complement strand
CCCCCATCCCCTCCCGCCTGCGGGAGGGGCGTGTTTTGTGGAGAGCAAAGAAGTCCTTCGCGGCATTCACCTGGGTGCCACGCGATGGTCGGAGCCCGGCACGCCCCTGCGGCCTCTCCCACAGCCGCGAAAGCCCCCTCTTCTTCCTCCCCTCCCGCAAGCGGGAGGGGTCGGGGGAGGGTACGGAGTCTCACCGAGACCATCGCCCGCAGCCCTTCCCTCTCCCATTCCCTCCCGCCTGCGGGAAGGGCGTGCCAGGACGTGCGTAGCGGGCCTTACGGCAGAACCTCACCCGGATCGACGCCCCAGATCGAGCCGACGGGCACGAACCCCGCCTGCCCCTTCACGTCGAACCGGCACCAGCCGCCGTTGCATTCGCTGATGCGGCCGACCACGCCGGGTGCCGCACGCCACAGGGTCTTGGCCCCGTCATCCGGGGCCGAGCGCATCGGCAGCGGCTCGGTGCCGCGCACGATGGCGGTGCGCGTGTTGCGGAGCAGGACGGCGAGCATCCAGCCCTCCGTGCCGTCCGGGTCCTGGACCTTGCGCCATTCCTTGAACACCGCGACGACCTTCACGGGCAGGTCGGCGCGGCGGTAATTCCAGCTGGCGGGATAGGTTCGTGCCGGGCCGGTCCGCATCCGCGCCACCGAGGCGCCGATCGACCCATAATAGGGCAAGGCCCGCTTTTCGGTCGCGGCCTTCGCCATCGGGGCAAGCGGCCCCACCGCCAGCATTCCGCTCGCCAGCGTCGCCGCCAAAACAGCCAGCCCGGCCATGGACCTGCGCATCATCCGTACCTTCACTTGCCCGCCTGTGCGTTGCTCTACGCCGAGCCGGGGGGCCGCTTCAACCATGTTCGGGCGTGCGATCGCCGGTTGACGGACCCGCAGGCTTGCCGCAATCCGATGGTCATGGTCGATCCACGCCGCTGCCTGAACCCCAGGGTGGTCGTCACCCGCGAACTGCCCGATCCCGTCATGGAGCGGATGGCCGCGCTGTTCGAGACTCAGGCGAACCAGGGCGACGAAAAATTCACCCGCGATCAACTGGCCGCCGCCATGGCTGACTGCGACGTGCTGGTCCCCACCGTCACCGATCCGATCGACACCGACCTGATCGCGAATGCCGGACCGCGCCTGAAGCTGATCGCCAATTTCGGCGCGGGCGTGAACCATATCGACCTGAAGGCGGCGCGGGCGCGCGGCATCATCGTCACCAACACGCCCGGCGTCCTGACCGAGGACACCGCCGACATGACCATGGCGCTGATCCTGTCGGTGCCGCGCCGCCTGCCCGAAGGAGAAAAGCTGGTCCGTTCGGGCGCATGGAAGGGCTGGAGCCCCGGCGGGATGCTGGGCCACCGGATCGGCGGCAAGGCGCTGGGCATCGTCGGCATGGGGCGGATCGGCCAGGCGGTCGCCCGGCGCGCGCGCGCCTTCGGCCTGTCGATCCACTACCACAACCGCCGCCGCCTGCCCGCCAGCGTCGAGCAGGAACTGGGCGCGACTTGGTATGGCGATCTCGATGCGATGCTGGGGGCGGTCGACATCGTGTCGATCCACACGCCGCTCAACGCCGACAGTCACGACCTGATCGATCGCCGCCGCATCGCGCTGATGCGCCCCCATGTCTATCTCATCAACGCCAGCCGGGGCGGGATCGTCGACGAGGATGCGCTGGTCGAGGCGCTGGAGCAAGGGCAACTGGCCGGCGCCGGGTTGGACGTATGGCGGCACGAACCCGTGATCGACCCGCGCCTGCTCGCCCTCCCCAATGTCGTGCTGACCCCGCATATGGGCTCGGCCACATGGGAGGGACGCGTCGCCTCGGCCGAAAAGGTCATCGCCAATATCCGTAGCTGGGCCGACGGCCACCGCCCGCCGGATCAGGTGCTGGAGGGGTGGCTTTAAGCGACCATCAGCCGCCGAGAGCGATCAGTCGACACCCTGAACGACGAAGGTGAACCACGCGCTCTCCGCATGATCGTAAAGCTGGACGACCTGATCCTCGACCCGGCAGGTGAAGTGGCCCGAACTGCTGCGGTCAAAGCCCTTCGTACCGTCATCGGCGATTTCCATATAGATCGCAGCCCCGCTCCCGGTTTCGCGCAGTTCGGGCAGGCTGCCGCCGAACTTCACGTTCCGGTCGCCGTCCAGCCCCTGCAGATGCTCCCCCCGAGCCTCCGCCGCGATGCGACAGTGACGGTCCAGCGTCTGGTCATAGAGACCGGCCACCTTCCTGCCGGTCACGAGCGCATGGGACGAAGCGGCGATGATCGCGCGGATATCTGGTTGCATGACATGCGACTGACACAGCCCATGGACCGGATCAACCTCGCGCTCGATCATCGCGACACGGCAGCGGGAAGCAGCGCCGCTGATCCATGTCAAATTGTTGCGATGCGGAACCGTTGCGGCACGATTGCATTCCCCCTCCTGTCATTCAACGGGAGCTACCACCATGAAAAAGCTGGCAATTACCTTCGCCCTGGCAGCCACGGCGATGTCGATCTCGGCCTGTTCGACGTTGAAGGGCGCCGCCATCGGTGGTGCAGGCGGCGCAGGCGTGGCGGCGGCCACGGGCGGCAGTGTCCAGCGTGGCGCGGCGGTCGGCGGTACGGCGGGCGCGGTCGTCGGGACCGTCGCCGACTAATCTATCTCGCGGGAGCGGCGGCCTTCCCTGCCGCTTCCGCCATCAGCGCCCGGATACGCGGCGCATCCTTTGGCCGCCCGAAAAGGCGAAACAGCGCGAGCAGTTCCTGCTGGTCGGGCACGAACAGCGGCCCGTCGATTTTCATGATCCGCTGACGCGTGCAGGGCTCGACCCGCTGCCAGTCTCCGGCGACGGCGACATCGAGACCGGCCATCACCTCGACCGGAACGAGCGTAGCCCCCCAGCGCGCGAAAGCCGTCGAGCGGAACAGCGGATCAGGCGGTAACACCACCGGCGTGATACCCAGCCGGTCGAACACCGCATCGGCCAGCCCCGCCTCGATCAGCAGATCGACATCACCGACCGGACCGGCATCGATACCGTGCAGCGTCAGCGCCGCGCTGCCGATGATCCACCAGCCATCGGGAAATGACGCCATCGCCCCTGCGACGCTGTGCAACGTCGCGCAGAGTTCCGGCGTCATCATGACCGATCAGTCCCCGGTCAGGATGCGGTCGACCAACTGCTTCACGGTCGGCACGAACCCGTTCGAATAGAAGGGGTCCCGCTTGAAATTATAGGCCGCGTGCCCGGCGAACATCAGGTTCTGCTCGACATCGCCGCCATGCGCGATCTCCTGCAGCGTCTTCTGGATGCAGAAGCTGCGCGGGTCGGCGAGACGGCCGGTCGAATTGGTTTCGCTGTCCGCCCAGCTGGAGAACAGGCACTGCGACAGGCAGCCCATGCAGTCGGCCTGGTCCTTGCGGATTTCCTTGGCCTCTTCCGGGGTCACGAACACCAGCGTGTTGTCGGGCGTCTTCAGGGCCATGGTGAAGCCCGCGCCGAACCATTCGCGTGCGCGCAGCAGGTCGCCCTTCGTCACCCAGAAATTCTTGCCCTTCACACCCACGTCGAGCTGGAAGACATGGTCGCCCGCTTCCTGCGTCGAAAAGGCGATCTGGCGCTCCGAGCGCGCTTCCAGGCTGCGCAGGAAGGGATTGCGCACCGCGCTGGAATAGAAGCCGGTCGGCGAGAAGCGATGGAGCAGGACATCGCCCTCCTCGATCGTCATCAGCCGCTGCTTCCACTCTTCCGGGATCGGGCTTTCCTGGGTCAGCAGCGGGCGCGTGCCGAACTGGAAGGCGATCTTGCCCAGTTCGGGATTGTCGATCCAGTCGTTCCAGTCGCGAAGATACCAGACGCCGCCCGCCATCACGATCGGCACCTCGTCCGAGATCCCGCCCTCGCGCATCGTGTCGCGTAGCGCTTTCACGCGCGGATAGGGGTCTTGCGGCTGCAAGGGGTCTTCGGCGTTGGACAGGCCGTTATGGCCACCGGCGAGCCAGGGATCTTCATAGACCACCGCCGACAGCCATTCCGACGCCTTGGAATAGGCCCGCTTCCACAGCGCGCGGAAGGCGCGGCCCGACGAAACGATCGGCAGATAGCTGACCTGGTGATGCGCCGCGATCTCGGACAGCTTGTAGGGCATGCCCGCACCGCAGGTGACGCCCGCGACCAGCCCCTTGGTGCGCGCCAGCACGCCTTCCAGCACCCGCTGCGCGCCGCCCATTTCCCACAGCACGTTGATGTTGATCGCGCCCTTGCCACCGGCAATGTCCCAGGCGCGCTTCACCTGCTGGACCGCGCCCTCGATGGCATATTCGATCAGTTCCTCATGCCGCTCGCGCCGGGTCAGCGCACGGTAGATCTGGGGAATGATCTTGCCCTCGGCGTCATAGCTGTCCGCGTTCACCGCCGACACGGTGCCGACGCCGCCCGCCGCCGCCCAGGCGCCCGCCGAAGCGTGGTTGGTCGCCGCGACGCCCTTCCCGCCTTCGATCAGCGGCCAAACCTCGCGGCCGTTGTACAGGATGGGGCTCAAGCCTTTGAACACGTCTTCACCTTACTGGTCCGAAAGGGTTTCATATAGCGTGTTAGGTTCGCTTAGCGAGGGGAATTAACGACACACGCCCGTACCAGCCCCATACCGACCTCAGCCTAGCGCGCCGGGCCGCCCCAATACGCCTTCGTACAGCGCCTTGTAGCGCGCGACCATCTGCGCCTGGTCGAATTCCGCGCGCACCCGTGCCTGATTGGCCGCGCCCGCCTGGGCGCGCAACTCGGGATGCGCGATCAGCGCCTGGATCACGTCGCGGAGGCGCACCTCGTTGGGGGCGTCGGCGATGAACTGGCGATTGGGCTCGGACACCATCATCGGTACGTCGCCCACCGGCAGCGAGGCGATGGGAAGCCCGGCGGCCATGCCCTCCAGCACCGAGATCGGCGCCTGTTCGGACAGCGAGGACAAGACGACGATGTCGAAATGGCGGATATAATTATATGGCCGCTCCAGAAAGCCCGGCATCACCAGCCGGTCGGCAATGCCCATGGCGGCGGCGGCCTGCATGATGTTCGCCCGCTCCGGCCCCTCGCCCACGATCACCAGCCGGAAGCGGTTGGGAATGCCGCCCATCGCGCGGACCAGCATCGGCAGGTTCTTGACCGTCCGGAGTCCTGCCAGCGCGCCGACGACGATCTCCTTGGGCTGGCGGACGAAACCGGGAATGCCCTTGGGATCGGGGTCGCGGGCATAGAGCATGGTGTCGATGCCGTTGGGGATGCGATGGACCCGTTCGGCGGGTTGTTTCCAGGTCTGGCGCGCAATGCCCTCCAGGATATGGCTCGGCACCGCCAGCGCGTCCGCCGCCGACAAGGCGATACGGCGATAGATGTTGCGCTCGATCTTGAGGCCGCGCGCCTCGTCGGCGTTGAACCCGTCCTCGTGATGGACCAGCGGCGGCGCACCCTTGGAGTAGACGCGGCGCGCCATCACCCCGTCGATCGCGCCCCAATTGTACGTCAGCACCAGGTCGAAGCGGCGCATATAGGCGGCGATCACCTCGTACCGCTTGACCGAGGGCTTGCCGGTCAGCGGCGGCGCGTCCTGCGCGATCTCATAGCGGATGCCCTTGGCGATGGCATCGCGCGCACCGAGTTCGTCGGGCATGGCGGACACGATGGTATGCCTGGCGGCATCGCCAAAGGCGTTCATCAACGCGACCGCCCGCGCCTCCTTGCCGCCCAGCGAGAAGGAGGAGTGGAGATGCAGGATGTTCAGCGGACGGGCCATGCCCGCCGGATTAGCGGGCGGCGGCGGGGTTGGAAACCGCTAACGCCACCATCCTCCCCTGCAAGGGGAGGTGGCAGGCCGAAGGCCTGACGGAGGGGGGCTTCCACACGGGGACGTCCTGTGTGGCACGCCCCCTCCACCAGCTTCGCTGGT
>NZ_LDTF01000104.1 GCF_001477495.1 Sphingomonas yabuuchiae | reverse complement strand
GACCCAAGCCGATGCGGCGGGCAATGTCTCCCAGCCGCTCGCGCCCGTGGCGCCCGACCTCACCGCGCCGCTTGCCCCCATCGGCACCGTCTCGGCGGACGGCACGCTGGTCAACGGCACCGGTGAGCCCGGCGCGACCGTCACGGTGCGCGACGCCGCGGGTCAGCCGCTCGGCACGGCGCAGGTCGCTGCGGACGGCAGCTTCTCGGTGCCGCTGGCAAGCGCGCAGCTCAACGGTCAGACCCTGTCGGTGGTCCAGGCCGATGCGGCGGGCAATGTCTCGCCACCGCTGGCGCTGACCGCACTCGACACCACCGCACCGATCGGACTGACCGCCAGCGTCGACGCCACCGGCATCATCGTCAGCGGCCAGGCGGAGGCGGGCGCGGCCATCACCGTGCGCGCGCCCGATGGCACGATCATCGGTACCGGCACGGCGGGCGCCACCGGCGCCTATGCGCTGACCCTGACCACCGCGCAGCTGAACGGTCAGGTGCTTCAGGTGACGCAGGCGGATGCGGCGGGCAACACCTCTCCACCCAGCCCCGCCACCGCACCCGATCTGACCGCGCCGCTCGCCCCCGTCTTCACGCTCGACGGCACCGGCGCCAATGCCACCGGTAGCGGCGAGGTCGGGGCCATCGTCACCCTGCGTGACGCCAGCGGCACGGTGATCGGCACTGGCCAGGTCGGCGCGGACGGCAGCTTCAGCGTGCCGCTGACCCCCGCCCAGGCCAATGGCGGGACGGTCAGCGCGACGCTGACCGATGCGGCGGGCAATGTCTCCATCCCGACCAATGCCCTCGCCCCCGACATCACCCCACCCGCTGCCCCGGTGGCGGCGCTGGATGCGACGGGCACCATCGTCAGCGGCCAGGGAGAGGTCGGCGCGACCGTCACGGTGCGCGACGCGGGCGGTGGCGTGCTCGGCACCGGGATCGTCGGGCCGCAGGGTGCCTATACGGTCATCCTGTCCGCCCCCCAGCTCAATAGCCAGGTGCTGAGCGTTATCCAGGCGGACGCCACGGGCAATGGATCGCTCGCGACCACCGTGACCGCGCTCGACCGCACGGCCCCGGACGCGCCGGTGGCGACCGTCTCGGCAGATGGAACGGTGATCACTGGAACCGGCGAAATCGGCGCGACGGTGACGATCACCGATCCGGTCGGGCTGGTCCTCGCCACCGTGCCGGTGAACCCGGACGGCAGCTTCAGCGTGACGCTGGCCACCGCGCTGACCAATGGACAGCTGCTGACCCTGACCCAGGCGGATGCGGCGGGCAATGTATCCGCCGCCAGCAATGCGGTCGCACCCGACCTGATCCCCAACGACACGCCCGGCGCCCCGACCGCGATCATCGCCCTCGATGGCGCGAGCGTTTCGGGCACCGGACAGGTCGGCGCGGCGATCATCGTGCGCGACGCCAATGGCGCGGTGATCGGCAATGCGCAGGTCGCCGGAGACGGCAACTATACCGCCACGCTGACCACGCCGCAGCGCAATGGCGAGACGGTGCGCGTGACCCAGACCGATGCCGAGGGCGATGTCTCGCCCCCCGCCACGGTCATCGCCCTCGGCATCGGTCGCCCCCGACGCGCCCACTGCCATGATCGACCCGACCGGCTCGCTGGTCATGGGGACGGGCGAGGTCGGTGCGACGGTGCGGGTGCTCGACGCCAACGGCGCGACGCTCGGCACCGCCATTGTGGCCGTGAACGGCGCCTATGCCGTGACGCTCGCCACGCCGCAGGTCGACGGCCAGCCGCTGACCGTCGTGCAGAGCGATGCGGCGGGCAATGCCTCGCCCGCCTCCCCCGTCATCGCCCCCGACCTAACCGCGCCGCTCGCGCCCATCGGCATCGTGTCGGGCGACGGCACGAGCCTGACCGGCACCGGTGAGGTCGGCGCGACCGTCACCATCCGGGGTGCCGGTGGTGCGGTGCTGGGCAGCGCCGTGGTCGACGCGAACGGCAATTTCACCGCCCCGCTGACTCCGGCCCAGGCGAACGGTCAGGTCGTGACGCTGACCCAGGCGGATGCGGCGGGCAATATCTCGCCCATCGCGCAGGCCACCGCGCCCGACATCACCGCGCCCATCGGCCTGACCGCCGCGATCAACGGCGCAGGGAACCTGGTCACCGGCACCGGCGAGGCTGGCGGCACCGTCACCATCCGCGACGCGGGCGGCACGGTGCTGGGTACGGCAATCGTCGCTGCCAACGGCACCTATGCCGCGATCCTGACCCCGGCCCAGCTCAACGCGCAGGTCTTGCAGGTCACGGAGGCCGATGCGGCGGGCAATGTCTCGACGCCCGCCACCGTCATCGCGCCGGACCTGACCGCCCCGCTGGCCCCGATCGGCACCATATCGGGTGACGGCACCACGCTGACCGGCACCGGGGAGGTCGGTGCGACCGTCACCATCCGCAGCCTGGGCGGTGCGGTGCTGGGCACCGCCGTGGTCGATGCGAACGGCAATTTCACCGTGCCGCTGACCCCGGCCCAGGCCAACGGCCAGATCGTGACGCTGACCCAGGCGGATGCGGCGGGCAATGTCTCGCCGCTCGCCCAGGCCACCGCGCCCGACATCACCGCGCCCATCGGCCTGACCGCCGCGATCAACGGGGCGGGCAATCTCGTCACCGGCGCGGGCGAGGCGGGTGCGACCGTCACCATCCGTGATGCGGGCGGTGCGGTACTGGGCACGGCGGTCGTCGCCGCCAATGGCACCTATGCCGCGATCCTGACCCCGGCGCAGTTGAATGCGCAGGTGCTGCAGGTGACGCAGGCCGATGCGGCGGGCAATGCCTCGACACCCGCCACCGTCATCGCGCCCGACCTGACCGCCCCGCTCGCGCCCATCGGCACGGTGTCGGGCGACGGCACCAGCCTGACCGGCACCGGCGAGGTCGGCGCGACCGTCACCATCCGGAGTGCCGGTGGTGCGATCATCGGCACCGCCATCGTCGATGCGAACGGCAATTTCACCGCTCCGCTGACCCCGGCCCAGGCCAATGGCCAGATCGTGACGCTGACCCAGGCGGACGCCGCGGGCAATGTCTCGCCCCTTGGCCAGACCACCGCACCCGACATCACCGCGCCCGTAGGCTTGACCGCCGTCATCAACGGGACGGGCAGCGTCGTGACCGGCACCGGCGAGGCGGGCGCGACCGTCACCATCCGCGATCCCGGCGGCACGGTGCTGGGCACCGCCATCGTGGCGTCGAATGGCAGCTATGCGGTGACCCTGACTCCGGCGCAGCTTAATGCCCAGTTGCTGCAGGTGAGCCAGGCGGATGCGGCGGGCAATGTCTCGACGCCCGCCACCGTCATTGCGCCGGACCTGACCGCCCCGCTCGCGCCCATCGGCACCGTGACGGGCAACGGCACCACCCTGACCGGCACCGGCGAGGCGGGCGCGACCGTCACCATCCGGGGTCTGGGCGGCGTGGTCATCGGCACCGCGCTGGTCGACGCCAACGGCACCTTCACCGCATCGCTGACACCCGCCCAGGCCAATGGTCAGGTCGTGACGCTGACCCAGGTCGACGCGGCGGGCAATGTCTCGCCCATCGCCCAGGCTACCGCGCCCGACATCACCGCGCCTACCGGGCTAACCGCCGCGATCAACGGCGTCGGCACGCTGGTCACGGGTCAGGGTGAGGCTGGCGCGACCGTCACCGTGCGCGATGCAGGCGGCAATCCGATCGGCACCGCCATCGTCGCGGCGAACGGCAGCTATACGGTCACGCTCACCACGGCGCAGGCCAATGGCCAGGCGCTGACCGTGACCCAGGCCGATGCGGCGGGCAATGCCTCCGCGCCCAGCCCGCTGACCGCGCCGGACATTACGCCACCGGCCTTGCCCGTGGCCACGATCAACGGCACGGGCACGATCGTCACCGGCTCGGGCGAGCCCGGCGCGACGGTACGGATCCTCGGCGCGCAGGGACAGCTGGTCGGCACTGCGGTCGTCGATGCGAACGGTGCCTATACCGCCACGCTGATCGTCCCGCAGGCCAATGGCCAGGCACTGACCGTCACGCAGGCGGACGCCGCGGGCAATGTCTCGCCCCAGGCCCCGCTGGCCGCACCCGACATCACGCCTCCGGCGACCCCCACCGCTGCGATCAACGGCACGGGAACGATCGTCACCGGCACGGGCGAAGCCGGTACCACGGTGGAGGTCCGCAACGCGGGCGGCACCGTCGTCGGCACTGGCACGGTGGCCGCAGGCGGCACCTTTGCCGTCACGCTCGCCACGCCGCAGGTCGCGGGCGAGACGCTGAACGTCGGGCTTCGCGACGGGGCGGGCAATGTGTCGGGCACGGTCGCGGTCATCGCGCCCTTCGACATCAGCGCGTTCGACAATGTCGCCACGGCACAGGTCGATCTGGTGCCGGTGCAGACCAACGAAACCCTGGGCAATGCCAATTACACGGCCCTCGTCTCGCTCGGGCTCGTCAATCTGAACGCACAGGTCCTGGCCATCCCCAATGTCCAGTTCACGGTGCAGCAGGGCCATACGCTGGATGCGACCTTCACCTATGACGCCACCCTGTCGCTGGGCGTCGCCAGCGGTTACTCGGTGGTGCTCCAGCGGTTCGACGGCACCAACTGGGTCGCGGTGAACGGCGGCGGCAATTCCTCGCTGCTGGAGGTCAGCCTGCTGGGCGGCAATCTCGTCGCCACCGCCGACGATCTGGCGCCGGGCCAGTACCGGGCCTTCGTCACCTTCGACAATACGGCGGGCGTCGGCCTGCTCGGCGGGCTCAGCGTCACCGGCGTGGACTCGGACTTCACCGATGTCGGCCAGATCGTGCCCGTCGTGACGAACGGCAATGTCATCACCGATCCCGGCCCCACGGGTCAGGTCGATGTGGTCAGCCCGCAGACCCGCGTCGAAAGCGTCACGCTGAACGGGGTGACGACCGCCGTCACCGGCAGTGCCACGGTGGTCGGGCAATGGGGCACGCTGATCATGGGCAGCGATGGCCGTTACAGCTACACGCCCAATGCCGATACCGCCGTGCTCGGCAAGACCGACCGCTTCACCTATACGCTGTTCGACGCCAGCGACGGCGAGCGGGAGAGCGCGACGCTGACCATCTCGATCGGCAGTCCGGACATCACCGGCGCGCCGATCGCGGTGAACGACGTGGCGACCGCGGCGGCGACCTTCGTCAATGTCGTGGAAACCGTCCCGGCCACGGTCGACTCGTCCTTCGCCACGCCGACCGCCATCGCGCTGACCGGCGCGCGGACGGGTCAGATCACCGACAGTTTCACGGTCGATGCGAACAGCGTCGCCAACGTCACCCTGACGGCGGCGATCGCACCGGGCCTGTCGGTCGTGCCCAGCTATACCATCACCGTCACCAATGCGGCGGGCGCGGTGGTCGGCACCGCGTCCGGCACGGCCCTGATCGGGGCTGGCGGGTTGGTCGGCTCGGGCATCAGCGTGACGATCAACAACCTGCCCTCGGGCACGTACAACTACACCGTCACCAGCACCAACACCCTGGGGCTGGGTTATACCACCAATGTCTATGTCGCGGAGACGGTCACCCATCTCGACCGGTTCGCCCTGTCCGGCACCACGCCGGTCAGCGGCGACCTGCTGGCCAACGATACGCTGGGCAGCGATTTCCTGGGCATCAAGATGCTGGTCGGCGGCACGTTCGTGGATGTCGGCGATGCAGGCCGAACGCTGACCGGCACCTATGGCACGCTGACCGTCAACGAGGTCGGGCAGTATAGCTATCAGCCCTTCGCAAACCTGGGCTATGCCGCGACCGATCCGATCGACCGCTTCACCTATCAGATCGTGCAGCCCGACGGGCAGGTCTCGACCGCGCGGCTGGACGTGGCGATCGACATCAACAACGGCGTCGCCCCCGTCTTTCCGACGACGCTGACCGCCTTCGCGCTGGAGGAGCCGGTGCAGGTGCACAGCGATGTCGTATCGATGGCGCTGGCGGTCGATCAGGACGCGGTGCCGCTGTCCCTGGACCAGGCGGATGCCAACATCGCGCTGTCGCTGATGGAGGACCAGGGCAGCATCGAGGATGTGCTGTCCCGCTATCTCGACGCGCAGAGCCCGGCAGGCGAAACCCTGCCGAGCGAATCTCTTGCCGACGCGGGTGATTCTTCGCCGATGCCAAGTGCTTCGGACATCAGCGCACAGGACCCGGTGACGCATGATCCGCTCGGCTATCTGACCGTTTCGGTCGATCCGGAACAGGAAAGGCTGGCGACCCTGCATCTGGTCTGACCATCTTGCGCATACATCCGAAAACGGAGTTGATTTCGGGCGCCGAAGGGGTTTCCCTTCGGCGTCTAATCCCTTTTTGTTTAAATAGTTTAGTCAGCCTCTTTGTCAGGAGAGGTCACAATATGCGGTCGATGAAGCGAGAGTGGCGAGAACGCTACCAGATGCGATCGATACGGTTCGGGAGGGTGATGATCGCGATGAGCGCCATCACGGCCACGGCGGCGGCGGACCCCGCCGTCGTGACGATGGAAAGTGCGATGCACGAGGTCCTGGCCTGGCACCCTTCGGTCGTCCAGGCGACGGCGACCATCGAGGCGCGGGCTGAGGATATCGAGGTCGCGCGGGCAGGCTATCTGCCCCGGATCAGCGCGGGCGTCGGCAGCGGCTATGACAACCGGCTGGGCAGTGCCTGGCGGCCCCGCCCGCAAGTCTCCGCCTCGCAGATGATCTATGATTTCGGCAAGGTCGCGGGCGCGGTCGAGTCCGCCCGCGCGGGCACCCGGATCGGCCGCGCGGACCTGTTGCTGGCGGTCGACGGGCTGATCCGAGATACCGGCTTCGCCTTGGTCGAGGTGCAGCGCAACGCCGCGCTGCGGACAATCGCGATGGAGCAGCTGGGCCGTATCCGCGAGATCAGCGCGCTGGTCGACCAACGGTTCGGCAAGGGGGCGACCACCCGCTCCGACGCGCTTCAGGCGCAATCGCGCGTCGCCGCCGCCGAAGCGACGCTGACCCGGATCGAGGCGGAGCAACGCCGCTGGACGACCAGCCTGGCCTTTCTGCTGGGCCGCGAGACGGCACCGGTGGTCGACCCGGCGGTGCCCGACTGGCTGATGGCCAGCTGCAACCGTGCCGCGACCGTCGAATGGGCCGACATCCCCGCGATCATGCGCGCCCGGGCGCAATATGAACAGGCCAGCGCCGAAAGCCGCCGCGTCCATGCCGCACGCCTGCCCACCATCGCGCTGGCGGGCGACGCCGCGACCGATGTCGCCTCCCCCTTTTCCGACCGAAGCCTCTACAATTTCGGGCTGAACGTCAGCAGCGACGTGTTCGGCGGCAATGCCGTGCGCGCCCGCGCGCGCAGCGCCGATTACGGAGTCCGCGCCGCGCAGGCCGCCGAACAGGCCGCCCGCAACGAGGTGGGCCAGGCGCTGGCCGCCACGCAACAGCAGGTCGCCGGGCTGTCGCAACTGCTCGGCACGCTGGCCGAGCGACAGGACAATATGGTCGAGACCGGCAAGCTCTATCGCCTGCAATATCTCGATATGGGCACGCGTACGCTGGTCGACCTGCTCAACGCCGAACAGGAATTGCAGCAGGCGCGCTTCGATGCGGTCAACACCACCCACGACCTGCGGCGGCTGGCGATCGAATGCCTTTATTATTCCGGCCGGGCGCGTGACGATTTCGGGCTGACCGGCTCCTCGATCCGGGGCGTGACGCTATGAGCGGCCCGACCCAGCCCCAAACCGATCCGCTCGGCTGGATCGACATGATGGGGCAGGTCGCACGCCATTACCGCATGCCCTTCGCCGAGCAGCGCGCGCGGCTGACGACCTTGTGGCAAGGCGGCGGCGACGAAGAGGCGCGCGTCCGGGCGCTGGCGCGGGCGAGCGGCCTGTCGGTCCGCTTCGTGGTGCCGGGCGCGATGCGGCTGACCAGCTGGCGACTGCCGGTCATCGCATGGCTGAACGATGGCGAGCTGGCGCTGATCACCGGCATCGATGCCGACGGCCAGGCGGTCTTCTCGGTCGCGGGCGAGGAAGGGCAGAACGCGCAGCGCCCGCTGTCCACCCTGGTCGAACAGACGCGGATGTTCGTCGTCCCGCGCCCCGCCCGCTCGGCGAAGGATATCCGAGTCGACAGCTATATCCGCCCCTTCGAGGAGCATTGGCTTCGCAGCCTGCTCCTTCAGGACATGAAGGGCTATGGCCATGTCGCCATCGCCTCGGTCGTCACCAACTGCCTGGGGCTGGCGGGGGTGCTCTTCTCGATGCAGGTCTATGACCGCGTCGTCCCCGCCCAGTCGATGCCAACGCTCTACATCCTGTTCATCGGCGTCATCCTGGCGACGGGCTTCGATTTCGTCCTACGCCGCCTGCGCGTCGGGATCACCGACATATTGGGCAAACGCGCCGATCTGCGCCTGTCGGATGTGGTGTTCGGCCATGCGCTGCGCGTGCGCAACCGGGCGCGGCCGACCTCGACGGGCACCTTCATCGCGCAGCTTCGCGATTTGGATCAGGTGCGCGACATGCTGACCTCGACCACTGTCGCGGCGGTGGCGGACCTGCCCTTTTTCTTCCTGTTCCTGGTCATCCTCGCCTTTATCGGCGGGTCGCTGGCGCTGGTGCCGGTGGTGGCCCTCATTGCGTTGTTGCTGCCCAGCCTTTTGGCTCAGCGCCGTTTGCGCGCCTATGCGACCGAATCGATGCGCGAGACCTCGCTGCGCAACGCCCTGCTGATCGAATCGGTACAGGGGATCGAGGACATCAAGACCCTCCAGGCCGAGGAGCGTTTCCAGCGCCAGTGGAACCACTGCAATGCGGTGGCGGGGGAGGCGCAGCTGCGGCTTCGTGGTCTCACCGCCAGCCTGTCGACCTGGGCGCAGAGCGTGCAGAATGCGGTCTACGCCACCGTTATCTTCGTCGGCGCGCCGATGGTGATCGCGGGCGACATCACGACCGGCGCGCTGGTCGCCACCTCCATGCTGGCCAGCCGCATGATGGCACCGATGGGACAGGTCTCGCACCTTCTCGGCCGCTATCAACATGCGAAGGTCGCGGCGAACAGTCTGGACCAGATCATGGGCCTGCCGGTCGACAATCCCGATGCCGAGCATCGTATTCCCCTGCCCTCGGTGGATGGCCGCTTTGCCTTACGCGGCGCGGTGTTCACCTATGCCGACCCCAACGCCCCGCCCGCACTGACCGTGCCCAGACTGGAGATCGCGAGCGGCGAGAAGATCGCGCTGCTGGGGCGCAACGGCGCTGGCAAGTCGACGCTGCTCCAGGGGCTGTCGGGCATGTTGCAGCCGGTGTCGGGCGAAATCCTGCTCGACGACCTGGCGCTGCACCAGATCGACCCTGCGGATGTCCGCCGCGACGTGGCGCTGCTGACCCAGAACAGCCGATTGTTCCACGGCACGCTGCGCGAGAACCTGACCATGGGCGCGGTGACGGCCAGTAACGAGACGATCCTTGCCGCGCTCGACATGGTGGGCGCGATCGACTTCATCCGGCGGCTGCGCGACGGGCTGGAGCATGTCGTACTCGAAGGCGGGCTGGGCCTGTCGGGTGGTCAGCAACAGGCGCTGCTGCTCGCCCGCCTGCTGATCCGCCAGCCGCAGGTCATGCTGCTCGACGAACCCACCGCCGCGATGGACGAGGCTGCCGAACGCCTGTTCATCGATCGCTTCCGCGTCTGGGGTCAGGGCCGCACCGTCATCGTCGCGACACACCGGATGCGCGTGCTCGAACTGGTCGACCGGATCATCGTCATCGATCAGGGCCAGATCCTGCTCGACCAGCCCAAGGCGGCGGCGCTCGCCACCATGCAGGGTGCGGCCCAGAGACAGACTGGCCGGAGTCAGGCGGCATGACCGCGCTCACCCATCCCACCGACCTGCCCTTCGCCGATGAGGGCGCAGCCCCGCTGCTGGCGGCCAAGCGGATGAACTGGGCGCTCGCCGCGCTGTTCGTCGTACTGCTGGTCTGGGCCTGGTTCGCCAAGCTCGATGAAGTCGCGACAGGCACCGGCCGCGTTGTGCCGACCAGCCGCGAACAGGTGCTGCAATCGCTGGAGGGCGGCATCCTCGCCAAGATGCTGGTCCGGCAGGACGATATCGTGAAGCCGGGCCAGATCCTCGCCCAGCTCGACCCGACCCAGGCCGGATCGACCGTCGAGGAAAGCGCCGCCAAATACCGTGCCGCGCTGGCCGCGCAGGCGCGGTTGCAGGCAGAGGTGAACGGCACCCCGCTGACTTTCTCGCCCGAGCTGAACGCCTTTCCCGCGCTCAAGGCCGAGCAGCAGCGGCTCTATGATGCCCGCCGCCGCAGCCTTGCCAGCTCGATCGGGCTGATCGACGAGTCGCTGGCGCTGATCGGGCGCGAGGTCGGCATCGGCGAGTCGCTGATCGAGGTCGGTGCGGCCAGCAATGTCGAGGTGCTGCGCCTGAAGCGCCAGCGTGCCGATCTAGACCTCAAGAAATCCGACCTGCGCTCGCAATATATCGTCGAGGCGCGGCAGGACCTGGCCAAGGTCAGCGAGGAGGTAGAGGCGCTGGCCCCCGTCGTGCGCGGCCGCTCCGACACGCTGAGCCGCCTGACCCTGCGCTCGCCGGTGCGCGGCGTGGTCAAGAATATCGAGGTGTCGACCATCGGCGGCGTCGTGCCCCCCAACGGCAAGATCATGGAGATCGTGCCGCTGGATGAGCGCCTGCTGGTCGAGGCGCGCATCCAGCCGCGCGACATCGCCTTCATCCGCCCCGGCCAGCGCGCCAGCGTCAAGATCACCGCCTATGACTATGCCATCTATGGCGGGCTGGAGGGCAAGGTCAGCAGCATCTCGCCCGATACGATCCGCGACGAGGTGAACCCGGACGTCTATTATTACCGCGTCTTCGTGCGCACGACGGCGGACTCGCTGGTCAACAAGGCGGGCAAGCGCTTTCCGATCGTGCCCGGCATGATCGCCACCGCCGACATCCACACGGGCAGCAAGACCGTGCTGCAATATCTCCTGAAGCCGCTCAACCGCGCCCGCGAAGGACTGCGCGAACGATGACCGGCCATCCCCGCCTCTCCCATCCGCCGCCATGCCATGGACAGGACCGTCCATCGCCCTCAGCCAAGGATCACCTCATGCCCAAGGATCTTGCCGCTTTCTATCATCCCCCCGCCCATCGCGGCATCCGGCCGTCCGCCATGCGGGAGGTCACGGCCCCCAGCCTGCTTGATCTGGCGCGCCAGACCCAGTTGATGCGCGCCACGACCGCACAATTCTTTCCGCGCGACGTGTTCCGCGACTCCGCCTGGGACATGATGCTCGAGCTGTTCATCGCCGATCAGCAGAACCGGCCGATCTGCGTCAAGGAACTGATCCTCGTCTCGGGCGAAAGCGCCACTAGCGCGCTGCGACGGATCGACCGGCTGGAAGGAGCCGAACTGCTCCAGCGGCGCACCGACCCGGCGGATCACCGGCGGCTGGCCGTCACCCTGACCGACCGGGGCATCAAGGCGATGACGGCGATGTTGCAGCACCTGTATCTGACGATGGGCAACGGCACGCACCGGGGCACGGAAATACGCCCCGACTGATCGGCGCTATCCGTATGATGCGGGCGACCCGTTGCCCGCATCGCCCCCGCGATACCCGAGCGCTTGCGAGATGCGGGCGGTGGTTTCGATCAGAATCTGCGTCGCCTCCGCGATCGAGCATTGCTGTGATCCGTCGATCGTCTCCAGAAAGGGGATGGTCAGCGCCGCCATGCAGTCGCCGCCGAAACCGAAGACCGGCGCGCTGATATCCGTCACGCCGCGCGTGATCGGGCTCTCGCGCAGTCCATGCCCCTGAATGCGCACCCGTTCCAGTTCCCTGGCCAGCGGCACGCGGTCGATGACGCGGCCCTGCGCCGCCTCCGCCCGGTCCAGGATGCGGCCCAGCTGTGCCGGTGCGGCAAAGGCGAGCAGCACCTTGCCCGAACAGCTGGCGACAATATCGATCGACGCGCCCATGCGCAGCGCAAAGCCGCGCGTACCGGGATTCTCCTCGCGCGCGATGACCAGCCCCGCCCCGCCCTCGATCACCACCAGATGGCAGGACTGGCCGACATGCAGTGCCAGCGACTGCATCTCGGGCAGCGCGGCGGCGGTCAGTTGCCGGGCAGGCGTGGCGCGATACGCAATGTCGAGGAATTTGTAGGTGACGCGGTACCGATCGTCGATCGGGGACTTTTCGAGGTAGCGCGCCTCCTCCATCACCACGACGATGCGGAACAATTCGCCCAGCGAACGCCCCAGCGCCGTCGCCATCTCGCTGACCAGCATCCCGCCCGGATGGTTGGCCAGCAGCTCGATGATCAGGAACGCCTTGTCCAGCGCGGGTGCGGCATAGCTGCCCTTGCGCGTCCGTCCTTCGCTGGTCCTCGCCCCGTCGTCCGTCATATCGTCCCTCACCGACCGAGGATTAGGACGATGGCCCGCCGCGGGCAAGCGAAGTTGCCCGCGGCCCCTGGTCCGCTCAGGCGATGGTGACGATCGCCTTCAGCACCGAATCCGCCTCGTCGATCAGTTGGGGCAGGCGCGTCGGCGCCTCGTCCAGTGTCAGCGTGTGGGTGCGGATCGCGTCGGTCGGCACCGCGCCGTTGCGGATGCTGGCGATCACATGGTCGAAATCCACCGACAGCGCGTTGCGGCTGGCGATCAGAGTCGTCTCGCGCTTGTGGAATTCGGGATCGGGAAAGATCAGATCGTCCTTGCACACGCCGACCAGCGTATAGCTGCCGCCATGCGCCACCCAGTTCAGTCCGGCGCGCATCGCGTGGATGTTGCCGGTGGCGTCGAACACATGGTCGAACATCTCGCCCGAGGTCATCTCGGCCAGCGTCGCACCCAGCGCATCGTCGGCGACCACGCCCTCCGCAAAGCCCAGATGGTCGCGCGCATAGGCCAGGCGCGGCGCGCGCGTGTCGGCCAGCACGATCCGGCCCGCCCCGGCGATCCGCGCGAACAGCGCCGCCGCCACGCCGATCGGCCCGGCGCCAATCACCGCGACGCTTTCCCCCTCGGCGACGCCGGCACGGCGCACCGCATGGGCACCGATCGCCAGAAACTCGACCATCGCCGCCTGGTCGAGCGACAGGCCGACCGCATCGATCACCGCACTTTCGGGCACCGCCAACAGCTCGCACATGCCGCCGTCCCCATGCACGCCGAGAACGCTGATCCGGGCGCAGCAATTGGGCTTGCCGCGGCGACAGGCGCGGCAGGTGCCGCAGGCGATATAGGGGTTCACCGTGACCACCTGTCCGACCGTGAAGGCCGAACCCTCTGGAACCTCGGCGATTTCCCCCGCGAGCTCATGTCCGATCAGCCGGGGATATTCGAGGAACGGATGCTTGCCGCCATAGATATGATAGTCGGTGCCGCAGATCCCGGCACGGCGCATCCGGATCAGGACCTCGCCTTCTCCCCGAACCGGCACGGGCCGATCCTCGACACGGATGTCATGCGGCTGGACACAGACCAGTGCCTTCATTGCGACCCTCTCCAAATTCCCATATGCGATTTCACTCTCACATATGCCATTGCTGGCAAGAGATGGGAACGCTAAAACATCCTCTGGAGGATAGGACGCAAAGAATTGGTCCTACCGTCTCGGAGAGAGGAGGCCCGAATTGGCCCGACGCCTGTGTTTCGCCCTGGATCTGGTCGCCGATGCCGATCTGATCGCCGAATATGAAAAGGCCCATGCCCCCGGCGCGGCCTGGCCCGAAGTGACCCAGGCGATCCGCGCCAAGGGGTTCCTGTCGATGGAAATCTGGCGGACCGGTGACCGCCTGTTCATGATCGCCGAGGTGGCCGACGACTTTCCGCGTGCCATTCCGGCCGAGCTGGCGGCCATAGACGGCCGATGGGAAGCGGCGATGGACCGTTTCCAGAAAACCCTGCCTCATGCCGCGCCGGGCGAGAAATGGGTGGGCATGGACCGCATCTTCTCGCTGGACGCGCAATGAGCGAGGCGGCGGTCATCCTGCAATTCGGCACCAGCCGCTTCCTGCAGGCGCATGTCGACCTGTTCGCCGAGGAGGCCCGTGCGGCCGGGCAGGCGGTGCCGCCGATCGTCATCGTCCAGACCACGCGCGATCCCGAACGGGCGCGGCGGCTGGCCGGTTTCGCCGACCCGGCGGGCTTTCCCGTCATCCTTCGCGGCCTGCGCGACGGCGCGCGCCATGAGCGGACCGTCCAGGTGCGCAGCGTGCGCGAAGGGCTGAGCGCGGCGGGCGACTGGGACCGGCTGGTCGATCTGGCGGTCGGGGCGGCGACGCATATCGTCTCCAACACCGGCGACAGCGGCTATGCCATCCCCGACGCGGACCGGACCCCGCCCGTCCATGGCCAGGTGCCGGCGAGCTTTTGCGGGATGCTGACTGAATTGCTGTACCGGCGCTGGCAGGCGGGGCGTGCGGGCGTCACGCTGCTGCCCTGCGAACTGGTGGTGCGCAACGGCGACGTGCTGCGGGCCGCGATTCGGGGGCTTGCACGGGATCAGGGGCGCGAGGCGGCGTTCCTCGACTGGTTGAAGGGCGAGTGCGTCTGGGCCAACACCCTGGTCGATCGCATCGTCAGCGAGCCGCTTCATCCGGCCGGTGCCGTCGCCGAACCCTATGCCCTCTGGGCGATCGAGCGCCAGCCGGGCCTGGACCTGCCCTTCACCCATCCCGACATCGTGCTGACCGACGATCTGGCGCGGTATGAACGGCTGAAGCTGCACATCCTCAATCTCGGCCATAGCTGGCTGGCGGCGCGCTGGCATGACGGCGGCGGCGCGGCGGACCTGACGGTCCGCGAGGCGCTGGCAGACGCGGATACGCGCACCGCGCTGGAGCGGGTGATGGCGCAGGAGGTGCGGCCGGGCTTTGCCGCGCACGGCATGGCGGACGAAGCACATGCCTATATCGCGACCACCCTGGAACGCTTCGCCAATCCGTTCCTCGACCACCGACTGTCCGATATCTTCCAGGGCCACGCGGCGAAGATCGACAAACGGGTCAGCGGCTTCGTCCGCTGGGTCGATACGTCGGGTGAGACGGTTGCGATGCTGGAACTGCGCGCGCTGGCCGAGCAGTAGAGCTGAGCCTTCCCACCTCCGTTCAGCCT
>NZ_LDTF01000103.1 GCF_001477495.1 Sphingomonas yabuuchiae | reverse complement strand
CTCGGAGGGCGAGTTGACCGGCTTCACCAGATAGGGGGTGATGATGATGACCAGCTCGGTCTCGTTGCGCTTGAACGCGTTGGAGCGGAACAGCGAGCCGATCAGCGGCAGGTCGCCCAGCCACGGCGTCTTCTCGATCGAATTGTCGCGCGAGTTGGACAGCAGGCCGCCGATCATCATGCTCTGGCCGGAACCCAGTTCCAGCGTGGTCTCGGCCCGGCGGGTGGTCAGCGCGGGGATCGAGGTCCCGCTGATCGTCACCGAGCCCACCGACGACAGCTGCGACACCTCGGGCCGGACACGGAGCGAGATGCGCCCGTCGGACAGCACCGTCGGCGTGTAGGACAGGCTGACGCCATATTGCTTATACTCGACCGACACCGCGCCGAAGCCGCTGGCCAGCGGAATGGGAATTTCGCCACCCGCCAGGAAGGTCGCGGTTTCCCCCGACAGGGCGGTTAGATTGGGGTTGGCCAGCGTCGCCACCTGACCCAGCGATTCGCCCAGGTCGATCGCGCTGAGCAGGTCCATGCCCAGCACGCGCCCGCCCAGGCCCAGCGTCGTGCGCTGCGTGCCGGGGTTGAACGTATATCGAGTGCCCGCCGGAAGACCCGCCGCATCGGTCAGCTTGTCGATGCTGCCCGCATTGCGGCCCGATGCGATGCCGAACACAAAGCCGCTGGAATTGGCGTCGCGGTTCAGCAGGTTGACGCCGATCTGCTTGACGAAGCTGCGATTCACCTCGGCGATGCGGACCTGAAGGTTGACCTGAAGCGGGGTGGCGGTCTTCAACCGGCTGATGATCCGGGTGTCCTTGCCGACATAGGCCTGGACCAGCCGTTCGGCCTCGGCGGCGTCGTCGGGCGCGGCGATGGTGCCGGTCAGCAGGATCAGGCCGTTCATCGGCGTGGCGACGATCTGCGCCTCGGGCATGGCCAGCTTCAGCATCCGGCCGATCGAATCCAGATTGTTGCCGATCCGGACGGTCGCCGCATAGACGACCGCGCCGCCGCGCGCCGTGGCGGAGACGGTGGTCTCGCCGGGCTTCTTGCCGAAAATATAGAGCTGGGTGGGCGAGCGGACCTGCACGTCGGCGATGCTGTCATCGGCGACGAACAGGTCGGTCATCGGCCGGGGCAGGGTGATCAGCCGCGCCCGCCCGGTGTTGATCTCCAGCGCACCGGAACCGTCGTTGGCCGGGGTCGAATCCGCCGGCCCGGACGGTGCCGACCGCGCGGGCGAGGGGGCGAGAAGCAGCGGGGCCAGCACCAGCACGAAAGCCGAGGTGCGCGGTGCGCGCAGGAGAAGCGAACGAAGCGACATGGTCAATTTCCATCCCCCATCGGCGCGGTGCCCGTTGACCCGCCGGATGACGGGGCGACCGTGCTGCCCCGAGCGATGCGCACGCCGGCGCTTTCGGATCTGCCGCGCGCCTGACCGATGGCTGGCGCCGCCGGGTTCATCGCGGAATTGTCGTTGGCCATGGCGATCGCGCCGTGGCTGGGCGTGGAGTCGGCGTTGCGGCCGGGTACGGTGCGGCGCTGATAGCGGGACACGTCCGCTCCGGTGACATAGGACGCCCGATCGACCATCGGTTGGGCAACCGCACTGGGATCGCCGCCCGCCGCCAGCTCGGAGGGCCGCTCGGCCAGCGCGCGCAGCGACAGCGACAGCGTGCCGACCGTCTGTGCGACCGCCAACTGCTCGGCCATTTTCGGCGTCGCCTCGACGGTGACGGTGGTGAAGGTGTGAACCTGGGTCTTGCCGTCCTCGGCCGCCTGATTGTCGGTGCGTTGGTCGGTCGCCAGCACGCGGATGTTGCGCAGGATCGTCTCGGACACCTTGAGCGGCGGGCCATCGCCACCGCCCGCGACATCCTGGGTCAGGACCATGTCGATCCGGTCGCCCGGAAACACGAAGCCCGCGACCGCGGTCTGCGCCGACACGGGCACGGTCACGGCGCGCATGCCCGGCGTGAGCGCGGCGGCCAGGAAGCCGCGATCGCCCGGGCTGACGACCGCGCCCTGCGTCAGCGGCTGACCGGCGGTGATCGCATAGCGCAGCACGGTGCCCTGCAACTTGGCCATGTCGGCCTTGCCGCGCACATAATAGGCGTTGGCGAGCATGTCCTTGGGCCAGGGCTGGAACTTCAGGGCGGTGGGGTCGATGATCGTTCCGACCGGCAAGGTGCGGGTGGCCACCAGGACCTCGGCCTGCGGCTCGACGGGAGCGGCGACCGTAACGGCCTGGGCCTGGGGAACGCTGCTCCCGGCGGTGACGGTCCGGGCGAATAGGGCCGTGATCCCTGCCACCAGCAGGGCCCCGACCAGCAGTAACACTTTTCGACTGTCCATCCTGCGTTCTTCGGCCTTGGCCGAGCCCGATGCTCGGTTCGATTGGTTGGTTAAATGGACGGAAAGGGGTTAAATAACGGTTCCTGAAGGATGAAGAGCGCGGCCATGGCGATGGCCACGCCGTAGGGAACCTCGATCGCCGGAGCGGCGTCGCCCAGTGTGCGGACGCGCAGGCGATGGTCGATCAGCATCGCGATCGTCACCGCGCCGCCCGCGAGCGACATGACCAGCAACATGCGGAACAGCGACGGCAGGGGCAGCCACAGCGCAACGGCCGCGATCATCTTCACATCGCCGCCGCCCATCATGCCGATGCGAAACGCCTGGGCGAACAGCAGGAACATCGCGAGGCCGACGCCGAGCTGCACCGCCATGCCAGGCCAGACGGATACGCCGCTGGCCCACCACCATAGCGGCGCGAGCAGCGCGATGGCGATGTTCTTGCGGTCGGCGATCTCGCGGGTCCGCGCATCCTCGATCCCCGCCGACACCAGCAGCAGGACGAGCGCCACCAGCAGCGCGATACGCATTATGGTCCATTCCATGGCATGAAGCCCTAGACGGCGGGGCTTTCAAAACCGTAACCGGGAGGCGGATGACCGACACCCTGTCCCTTCGCCGCAGTTTCCCGGCCGCCGCCACGCTGTCGCGCTGGCACGCGCCCGACGGGTGGGAGCATCGTCGCTTCGACTGGGCGGCGCGCGCCCCGCGCGGGCGGCTGTTGTTCCAGACCGGCCGTGCCGATGTGATCGAGAAATATCTGGAGGTCTTTGCCCATCTGGTCGGGCGGGGATGGAGCGTCACCGCCTTTGACTGGCGCGGGCAGGGGGGATCGGGGCGGTTGCTGGCCGATCGCCATGTCGGGCATGGCGGCAACTTCTCCATACTGGTCGAGGACTTACGGGCCTTCTGGGCGGCATGGCGGGCCGAGCACTCTGCGGGCGACCTGCCCCACGTCCTTTTGGGGCATTCGATGGGCGGGCATCTGGCGCTGCGGGCGGTGGTCGAGGGGGCGGTCGATCCGCAAGCCCTGATCCTGGTCGCGCCGATGCTGGGCCTGCGCCTGCCGACCGGCGCTCTGCTGGGCTCGGGAATCATCGGCCTGATGAACGCGCTGGGCCGGGCCGAGCGCGGCATCTGGGAGGCCAAGGATGGCCCCGGCCATCATACGCGGCAGCGCAACCTGACCCATGATGTCGAGCGGTTCGAGGATGAGGGCTATTGGTACGACCAACAGCCCGATCTGGCGCTGGGGCCGCCGAGTTGGGGCTGGCTGGCCTCCGCGCTTCGCTCGATCCGGGCATTGGGGCGCGATCCCCGGCTGGACCGGGTAAGCGTCCGCTCGCTGATGCTGGTCGCCGACGCCGACCGTCTGGTTGATCCCAAGACCGCTACCGCCATTGCAGCCCGGATCGGCGCGCGGGTCGAGCGGTTCGGGCCGGAGGCGGCGCATGAATTGCTGCGCGAGGTCGATCCGGTGCGCCTGCGCGCCCTGGCGGCGATCGATGCCTTTCTGGACGGGGTGGCGGCGTGATCCACGACGTCGCGATCGTGGGGGC
>NZ_LDTF01000102.1 GCF_001477495.1 Sphingomonas yabuuchiae | reverse complement strand
CTGCGGGATGGGGCTTTGCCTGGCCGTGCGCTTGCCCCAAACCTATCCCCTCCCGCAGGCGGGAGGGGCCGGGGAGGGCTTGGGTCTCCGATGCTTGCCTGGACACCAAACGTCACGCCAACACCCGTTGCCCAACGCCCCCCACCGCACTAACGCTGTCGCAAACATTACAAAGAGCAGGGCGACAGGGTTTGGAACTCCAGACAAACGGGCAAGTGGAAGCGGCAGTGCGCGGCGTACTGGCCGATGTGCTGGGTCTGTCGGCCGAGCGCGTGGACCGTTTCGACGCGGACACGCCGCTGTTCGGTGCGTTGCCCGAGCTGGACTCGATGGCGGTCGCGGGCGTGCTGACCGAATTGGAGGATCGCCTGGGCATCCTGATCGAGGATGACGAGATTGACGGCGAAATGCTGGAGACGTTCGGCCAGTTGGTCGCCTTCGCACAATCCAAGGCGGGCGCTTGATCGACTATTACGACTGGCCCGGCGGGCGCGAGGCGATGTTGTGCTTCGGCCCCGCGCAAGGGCCGGTCGTGCTGGTCGCGCTGCCTTTCTGGGAGGAAGCGAACCGGACGCGCGGCGTGGCGGTCGCGATGCTGCGGCGGCTGGCCGATCACGGCATCGGCGGCGCGCTGCCCGACTGGCCGGGGACGGGCGAGAGCCTGATCCCCACCGAGAATGCCAGCATCCTGCAATGGCGCGACGCGCATCAGGCCGCGGCGGAGTCGCTCGGCGATCGGCCCTGTTACGCCGTGTCGATCCGGGGCGGCGCGCTGGTCGACGGGTTCGCATTGCTGGCCGGGCGCTGGCACCTGACGCCGATGACGGGGGAAGCCGTACTACGCGACGTGATCCGGGTGCGCGCGGCGGCGGGGCTGCGTGGCGACGAACATGGCGTATTCGGCGCGGAGTCGCCGGTGCGCGTCGCGGGCAACCGGGTCTCCCCGCATTTCCTCGCCGGGCTGGCGGGGGCCGGACTTCACGACCAGCCTGGCGTGCCGCGCCGCGTCGTGCGGCTGGGCCATGACCGTGCGCCCGCCGACCGCGTGATTAATGCCGTGCCGCCCTGGCGTCGGGCCGAGCCGCAGGAAGACCCCGAACTCGCCGCCCGGCTGGCCGAGGATATCGCGCAGTGGATCGCGTCATGCGAAGGCTGATCTCTTTTCCCTGCGAGGGTGCGACGCTGATCGGCACGCTGGACGAAGCGGACCGCGATACCGGCCTGATGATCGTCTCCGGCGGCAACGAGCCGCGCATGGGCGCGCATCGGGGCCAGGCGATGCTGGCGGCCCGGATCGCTGCCCATGGCTATCCGGTGTTCCGTTTCGACCGGCGCGGCGTCGGCGATAGCGAAGGCGCCAATGGCGGCTGGGAGTCGAGCGGCCCCGATATCGCGGCTGCCATCGACGCCTTTGCCGAGGCCGCAAATCTTACCCGGATCATCGGCTTCGGCAATTGCGACGCCGCCGCCGCGCTGGCGATGTTCGGCGCGGAGGCCGGGTTCGCCAAGGTCCTGCTCTCCAACCCGTGGTTGTCGGAGGAACCCGACGCGCTGCCCCCCGCCGCCGCGATCCGCCGCCATTATGCGAAGAAGCTGGTCAACCCGGCCGAATGGCTGCGGCTGGCGCGCGGTGCGGTCGATCTGGGCAAGCTGCGCCAGGGACTGACCAAGATCGCCGCCGCCCCCTCGCCCCTCGACGCGACCGCCGCGCCGCTGATCCGCGCCATCCATGGCTGGGCCGAGGACGCCGCGATCATCGTGGCACAGGGCGATGCGACCGGCGTCGCCTTTCGCGCCGCCGCGCGCGGGCACGGCTTTGCCATCGAGACGCTGGCGACGGACTCGCACAGCTATGCCGATGCGATGGACGCGCTGGAAAAGGTGATCCTCGTCCATCTGGCGCGGGCCGGATCGGACGGAGCGAC
Organism: Sphingomonas yabuuchiae; assembly: GCF_001477495.1. Classification (GTDB taxonomy): domain Bacteria; phylum Pseudomonadota; class Alphaproteobacteria; order Sphingomonadales; family Sphingomonadaceae; genus Sphingomonas; species Sphingomonas yabuuchiae_A. The sequence continues at coordinate 40,603 of NZ_LDTF01000102.1, read as the reverse complement.
GCCTTTGCACGACGGGGACACGGAACTCGAAAATACAGATTAACGCGTTTTAAGATCAGGATTTTTTCCGGAACGCCTCCCTGCCCCGCCCATTGGATGGGGCAAGGAGAGACGGTCCATGAACGAACGCCCTACCCCACCCCAGCCCGAACAACAGCAGGACATGCCCGGCCAGACCGAGGCGATGGACCCGCGCCCCGACCATGGCGAACATAGCTATGTCGGCCATGGCAAGCTGACCGACAAGAAGGCGATCATCACCGGTGCGGACAGCGGCATCGGCCGCGCGGTCGCCATCGCCTTTGCCCGCGAGGGCGCGGACGTCGTGATCTCGTACCTGTCCGAAGACGAGGATGCCGCCGAGACCCAGCGGCTGGTCGAACAGGCGGGCCGCAAGGCACTGCTGATCCCCGGCGATGTCAGCGATCCGGCGCATTGCCGCACCATCGTCGAGCGCGCCGTCCAGACGTTCGGCCGGGTCGACATATTGGTGAACAACGCCGCGCATCAGGCGAGCTTCCAGGCGGTCGAGGACATCAGCGACGAAGAGTGGGAGATCACCTTCGCCACCAACATCCATGCGATGTTCTATCTGGTGAAGGCCGCGCTGCCGCACATGGGCAAAGGCGCGTCGATCATCAACACGACCTCGATCAACGCCGACAAGCCCAACCAGCAACTGCTGGCCTATGCGACGACCAAGGGCGCGATCCACAATTTCACCGCCGGGTTGGCCCAGATGCTCGCCGAGCGGAAGATCCGGGTCAATGCGGTGGCACCGGGCCCGGTCTGGACCCCGCTGATCCCCTCCACCATGCCGCCCGAGGCGGTGAAGAGCTTCGGCGAACAGACGCCGATGGGGCGCGCCGCGCAACCCGCCGAACTCGCGCCCCCTTACGTCCTGCTGGCGAGCGGGGAGGCCAGCTACATCAGCGGCGCGACCATCCCCGTCACCGGCGGCACCCCCTTCCTCTGATCCTCAACCCAAGGAGCGATGATCCATGGCTACCCTACCCAATGACGTCGTCGCGGCAGTCTTTGTCGCCGGGCTGAAGAACGCCCATGCCGTCGAGCATCAGGCGCTGGCGCTGATCGACCGGCAACTCGATCACCTGTCCAACTATCCGGATGTCGCCGATCACCTGCGGATGCATCGGGGCGAAACCGAACAGCAGATCGTCCGGCTGGAGGATATTCTCGACGGCTTCAACGAGAGCCGCTCGATGCTGAAGGACGCGGCGCTCAGCTTCTCGGGCAATATGGCGGCTCTGGGCCACACCTTCGCGCCCGATGAAATCCTAAAGAACAGCTTTGCCAACTTCGCCTTCGAGAATTTCGAGGCGGCCAGTTACAAGTCGCTCATCACCATCGCCGATGTCGGCGGCTTCGGCAGCGCCACGCCGCTGCTCACCCAGTCGCTGAACGAGGAACTGTCGATGGCGGCCTGGGTGGACGAGAACAATGCCGCGCTGACCCGCCGCTATCTCGAACGGCGCGCGGCGGGTGAAACCGCCAGCCACTGATCCCCGACACTCCCACCAAGCGAGGCCGATCATGTATTATCACGACAAACGCCTGCAATATCCCGTCCGTTGCGAGAACCCCGACCCCTTGTTCGCGCGGATGCTGCAACAGGCGATCGGCGGCGTGGAGGGCGAGATCCGCGTCTGCATGCAGTATTTCTTCCAGGCCTGGGGCAACCGTGCCCCGACGCCCAAATACCGCGACATGCTGCTCCACACCGCCACCGAGGAGATCGGGCATATCGAGATGCTGGCGACCGCCGTCGCGCTCAATCTCGACAAGGCCCCCGCCTCGCTTCAGGAAGAGGGCGCGGCGGACGGCATCGTCGGCGCGGTCATGGGCGGCGGCAATGCCCGCCACGCGATCGAGGGGACGCTGCACAAGCATATCCTGTCGACCGGGCTGGCGGCACATCCATCGGACTCGGACGGCGTGCCGTTCGACATGAGCCATATCTATGCCAGCGGGAACATCGCCGCCGACATGTATTGCAACGTCGCCGCCGAGAGCACCGGCCGCGTGCTGGCGACCCGGCTCTACAATGCCGCGCATGATCAGGGCATGAAGGACATGCTCCACTTCATGATCGCGCGCGACACGATGCATCAGGAGCAATGGCTGGCCGTGATCGAGGAACTGGGCGAACAGGCGTCGCTCCCCATCCCCAACTCCTTCCCGCAAGCGAAGGAGAGCCAGGACCATAACTACGACTTCTTCGTCACCTCGGTCGACGGCACCTATCCCGAAGGGCGCTGGACCCAGGGGCCGAGCGTCGACGGCAAGGGCGAGTTCACCGTGTTCCGCAACGAACCGATGGGCGAAGAGCCGGTGCTCGGCCCCGCCCGTCCCGACAGCAGCGCCCAGGCCGAACAGATCGGCGAGCGGCCCTGAAAATCCTCCCCGGCACGGGGAGGGGGACCATGCGCAGCATGGTGGAGGGGGAGTGCCGCAAGGGATGCCCTATGCGGAAGCCCCCCTCCGTCAGGGCTGACGCCCTGCCACCTCCCCGTACCGGGGAGGATCGAAAACCGCCCCGAACCGTCCGGTCCGGGGCGGTTTTTCGCGTCAGGCCCCGACCGGCATCGTCTTGCCTGTCGTGCGATCCAGCGCCCGCGCGGTCAGCACGTCGAGTGCGGTGGCAAAGGCCACGAACCCGATCGCGCCCCAGACCGCCTTCTCGCGCGGCGACCGACGCGCCGACACGGCCAGCGTCCCCAGATCGAGCAGATCGCCCATCACCCGGTTCCACACCCGCGCCGAATGGGCGGGTGCCTGGACCAGTCCGACCCCGGCGGCGACCTCGCGCACGCCGTAAGCTTTGACGGCCCCTGCCCCTCCCGGCACCGACAAACGCTCGGCGATGCGGCGGGAGGCGAGCAGTTCGGCGGCCCCCAAGGCGAGCGAGAACAGGCCGAGGCCCAGGCTGACGGATTTGGCGTTCATGATGGTTCCTTCGTCGCTGTCATGCGTCAAAAGCCAACGTGAGCGCGCCTATGACGGTCCATAATTCCATCCAGATCAATATGTTGACAACGGTTTATGACGATCGATGCCACGCGGGTGGCGATACGCCGGGCCGAACCGCTTTGCCCGCAAAATCCGGCACTTGCCTGCGCATTCCCACTCGGCCAGTCTGGCGCGATGATCCTTCCGCTTCTGCTCGTCGCCGCCGCAACGCCTGCCGCCGCTCCCTCGCCCGCCCGGCTGAAGGCCGATGTCGAAACACTGGTCGGCTTCGGCACGCGCCATACCGCCTCCACGACCACTGATCCCAAGCGTGGCATCGGCGCGGCGCGCGACTGGGCGGCCAGGCAATTCGAGACGATCGGCCAGGGCTGTAACGGCTGCATCACCGTGGAGCGCATCAACCGACGCTTCACCGGCCCGCGCGCGCCGAACGGCGTGATGGTCGAGGATGTGCTGGGCATCCAGCGCGGACGCGATCCCAACCGCGTAGTCATCGTGGGTGCGCATATCGACAGCCGCGTCACCGATGTGATGGACGCCACCTCCGACGCGCCGGGGGCCAATGACGATGCCTCGGGCGTGGCGCTGGTGCTGGAGGCCGCGCGCCATCTGTCGAAGCAGCAGTTCGACGCGACCATCGTCTATGCCGTCTTCTCGGGCGAGGAGCAGGGGCTGTGGGGCGCGACGCTGCTCGCCGACACCGCCAAGGCCCGCAACTGGCGTGTCTCGGCGATGCTCAACAACGATATCGTCGGCAACACGGTCGGCCAGGGCGGCGTCCGCGAGGCGCGCTGGGTGCGGGTCTTTTCCGAGGGCATCCGCGCCTCCGAGGACCTGCCCCAGCAAATCCAGCGGCGCGGCAATGGCGGCGAGGATGACGGCCCCAGCCGTGCGCTGGCCAAGGCGATCGACGGCGTGGCCGACAAGCTGGGTGGCCTTGACGTGTTCCTCGACCGGCGGCCCGACCGTTTCGGGCGCGGCGGCGATCATGAGCCGTTCCTGAAGCTCGGCTACCCCGCCGTCCGCTTCTCGGTGGCGAACGAGGATTGGGATGCGCAGCACCAGGACCTGCGCAAGGAAGGCACGGTCGCGTTCGGCGACACCATCGACAAGATGGACTTCCCCTATCTGGCGAAGGTGACGGCGATCAACATCGCCACGCTCGGCCGTCTGGCCGCCGCCCCGGCCGCGCCGGACAAGGTGACGATCAGCGGCGCGCTATCCCGCGACACCCAGGTCGAATGGGCGGCGGTGCCGGGCGCGGTCCGTTACCGCGTCCACTGGCGGCGCAACGACACCGCCCAGTGGAGCGAGTCGCGCGACGTGACCGAGACCAAGACGGTGCTGACCCAGGTCCCGGTCGACGATCATTTCATCGGCGTCTCGTCGATCGCGGCGGACGGCGCGGAGAGTCTGGTCACCTTTGGCGGCCGGTGAACGGTCATAGGCCGAAATAGGAAAAGGATGCCGCCCCGCGGGAGAATCGGAGCGGCATCCCGGTTTCCAGCCCGGCGTCTCTCGGGCTGAAATCCCCCCTGGGGGAAGGCGTCAGCGACGGACCGGCGTACTGCGAACGCGCGCACGGCGCGGGGCAGAGCGCACCACTTCAGTCGTGGTGCTCGTCGTCGTGGTAATGACAGGAGCGCCCTGTACCACAATCGTGGTGACCGTGGGAGCCGGATAATAATAGCCGTCCGCATAATAACCCGCTTGCGGAGAAGGCAGCGCCCCCGTCGTGCCCACCGTGGTCGTGGTGGTGACGGTCGTGCCGTCCCGCGTCACCACGCGCCGCCCCATGGCAGGCGGCGGCGGAGGCGCCGCATATGGGTCCTGATAGCTGTAGTCGTCATAGCCCGGCTCCATGCGCCGTCCGCGACCCTCGGCCCGGTCGATGGCATAGCCCGCCGCCGCACCCACGCCCGCACCGATCAGCGTACCGCCCAGACGGTTTCCCCGCCCGGCGATCAGATTGCCCGCCACGCCGCCCGCGGTCGCGCCGATCGCCGCGCCACCCAACCCCGTGTCGCGCCGAACCGGCGGCGGCGGGGGCGCATTGGGCGCGCCCGCATAATCGGGCGTCCCGTCCCAGTTCACGCCGTATACGCTGTCATAGACCGTCCCGCGCTGGTCGATCAGGACCGCATCGTCATAATAGCGCGACCAGCGATACCCGTGCGGCGGCTGCGGCAAGGTATAGACCGCCCAGTCCTCCACCCCGAAGCGTCGATCGGTCCAATAGGAGGGCACCGTCATGCCACGCACCGGGCGGCGATAGGCGGGCCAGCCGCCAGGCGCGTTGGCCCCGCCCCACCAGCGTCCGCCGACCCGGCTGCCCCAGCGGTTCCCCCGCGCGGGCGGTACCCCGACCGAGTCGGTCCGGACGACCGGCATCGGCCCACGCATCGGCCCCGCCGGCCGGTCGGGAGCGAAATCGGGACGCGGGTAGCTTGCCCCCGCCTGCGCCGTGGCGGGCACGCTGGCGATCATGGATAGGGTCAGGACGATCAGGCGCGGCGCGCTTCGCATGGCAGATATCTTCCCCTGTTCAATATGACGTCGCCCCCTCAACGTCGAAACCGGAACAAGGTTTGATATCAGCGCGCTGCCCCCATCGATAGCGACGCCGAAAGTCCCGAAACGGGTCAGCCCGCCATCGCCGCGAGACGCGGGGCCAGCAGCGCCATCAGTGCCTCGCACCCCGCCTGATCCTCTTCGTCGAACCGGCCGGGCTCGGGGCTGTCCAGATCGAGCACGCCAATCACCGTGCCGTCGAACAGGACCGGCACGACCAGTTCGGACCGGCTGGCGGCGTCACAGGCGATATGGCCCGGGAAAGCATGGACATCGGCCACGCGCTGCGTCCGCGCCTCCGCGACCGCCGTTCCGCACACGCCCTTGCCGACCGGGATGCGGATGCAGGCCGCCTTGCCCTGAAACGGCCCGAGCACCAGCTCGCCACCGACCATGCGATAGAAGCCCGCCCAGTTGAGATCGGGCAGATATTGCCAGATGAGCGAAGCGGCATTGGCCATGTTGGCGACCGCATCCCCCTCCCCTGCGGTCAATGCATCGAGCGCGGCGTGGAGGTCCCGGTAAAGCTCCGCCTTCGATCCGGCGGCGATGTCGAACTGGTACATGACGCCGGATGTAGGACGATGTGCGCCCTCCGTCATCCCCGGGCGATCACTTTCGATTAAACGTGAGGACAGTTCCTGTCCCCTCCCATTCGAGGGAGGGGACAGATAGGCCGCGATCAGAGCGCCAGGTCGGGATGCCGGTTGGGGCTGACCCGCGTGGCTTCGGGACGCGGTGCCTCGGTGGTCGAAGGCGCGCTGACCGGCGGCGGGGCGAGCGCGAGTTGCAGCGTCTCGGCGGTCGCGGCCCATTCATGCGCCAGCAGATCGCGATCCTCGTTCAGCGCGGTGCCGTAGCTCGGCACGATCTCGCGGATCTTGGCCTGCCAGGCCGGGGTCGCGAGCCGATCGGGGAAGACCTTCTTGAGCAGGTTCAGCATGATCGACGGCGCGGTCGAGGCACCCGGCGACGCCCCCAGCAGCGCGGCGATCGAGCCGTCCTTGGACGCGACGATCTCGGTGCCGAGCTTCAGCACACCGCCCTTTTCGGGATCGCGCTTGATGATCTGTACCCGCTGGCCCGCCTGCCACAGCCGCCAGTCGCCGTCCTTGGCGTTCGGGAAATATTCCCGCAGCGCGTTCATCCGGTCTTCCTGGCTCATCATCAGCTGGCCCGCCAGATATTCGACCAGCGAGAATTCATCCCAGCCGACCGACAGCATCGGGCGGAAATTGTCGAGCGTCACCGACTTGGGCAGGTCGAAATAGGACCCTTCCTTCAGGAACTTGGTCGAGAAGGTCGCGAAGGGCCCGAACAGCAGAACCTGCTTGCCGTTCAGATAGCGGGTGTCGAGATGCGGCACCGACATGGGCGGCGATCCGGTCGAGGCCTTGCCATAGACCTTGGCCATGTGCCGCTTGGCGATGGCGGGGTTCTCGGTGACCAGGAACGATCCGCCGACCGGGAAACCGGCATAGTCGTCGCCCTCAGGGATACCCGACTTCTGCAGGATGGGCAGTGCGCCGCCGCCCGCACCCGCAAAGACGAAACGCGCGGTGATAATCCGCTTTTCGTCGGTCTTGCGATCGCGCGCGGTCACGCGCCAGGTGCCATCGGCATTGCGCTCGAGCGAGCGGACCTCATGACCGGTGGTCAGGGTCACGCCCGGCTGCCCTTGGAGCGCACGGATATATTGGCGCGTCACCTCGCCCCATTCGCAATCGGTGCCCAGCACCGAGCGGGTCGCGGCGATGGTCTGCCCCGCCTTGCGCCCCTCGATCATCAGCGGCACCCACTGGGCGATCTGGCGCGGATCGGTGGTGAACTCCATGCCCGAGAAGAGCGGGCTGGCGAGGAGCGCGGCATGACGCTTTTGCAGGAAGGCGACATTCTCGTCGCCCCAGACCAGGTTCATGTGCGGCGTCGAATTGATGAAGCTGCGCGGGTTTTTCAGCACGCCGGTACGCAGCTGGTGGCTGAGGAACTGGCGCGTGACCTGGAACTGCTCGTTGATCTCGATCGCCTTCTTGATCTCGACCTTGCCGTCCGCCTCGTTGACCGGGGTGTAGTTCAGCTCGCACAGCGCCGAGTGGCCGGTGCCCGCATTGTTCCAGCCGTTGGAGCTTTCCTCCGCCACCTTGTCCAGCCGCTCGACCATCTCGATGGTCCAGCTCGGTTCCAGTTCGCGCAGGAGCACGCCCAGCGTCGCACTCATGATACCGCCGCCGATCAGCAGGACGTCGACCTTCTGCTCGGACCCCGCCGCCTCCGCCGCGAAGGGCGCGACCGCCGCCGTGCTGGCGGCCAGCGCGGAGCCCATCATGGCGCGTCGCGTGATTCCGCGCTGCGCCCCGGTTTCGGATGCACACGTCCGGCTCTGCTGGTTTCGATCGTCACTCTGCATGTTCGACGCCTTCTCGATGGGGGTCATCCGTGCTGTCGGCGATCCATAGTCGCGACGAACGGCATGGCCATGATGTCCAAATTCGGGCGCCGCCCGTCCGCCAGCCGCGATCGCGCGAGCGGAAAAGCGGCCGCAGCCGGCCTTCCGATCCCCATCCCAATGGTCGATTTCATGTATCTGTCATCCCGCATAGCCGAGTCTGCCGGGCTGTCCATGTCCGGGCATTTCGCGGTTTGGCGGCTTTGTCGGCGCATTCGGCGGGACAGGCATTGCCCATTTCCCCATGCTTATTGGTAATGCGTCGCGATATATTATAGGCGGTCGATATCGTGCTGTTTTCCGCTCAGCCCTTCGGACGGTTGTTCGGCAATCCGCTCAAAAAGCCCCAAGCGGCCCGCTTGCACGGCCGGTCGTATTGTCCTACAAATCTTTCTAGAAAAAATTCAGGAGAGGGCGTGCCCGCCGTGCCATCAGACGTGACGCCCGCCTATATCGCGATCGATTGGGGTACCACCAACCGACGCAGCTATGTCATCGCCGCCGACGGCACGATGCTGGACACGGTGCGTGACGATCGCGGCGTGCTGGCGATGAACGCTGAAGACTATCCGGCTGAGATCGCCGCGATCCGCGCGCGGTTCGGCGAGCTGCCCGTCATCGCGGCGGGTATGGTCGGCTCGACACGCGGCTGGCGCGAGGCGGCCTATGTCCCCGCCCCCGCCGATCTCGCCAGCCTGGCGCGGGCCGCGACCCGGATCGAGGAAGCGGACGTCACCATCGTCCCCGGCGTCTCGCTGCTGACCGACACGCGCGCCGACGTCATGCGCGGCGAAGAGGTGCAGGTTCTGGGTGCCGTCGCGGCGGGTTTCGCCCCCGCCGACGCGCTGTTCGCGCAGCCCGGCACGCACAACAAATGGGTCCATGTCGAAAGCGGCCGGATCACCGACTTCGCCACCACCATGACCGGCGAGCTGTTCGCGCTGGTCAAGGGGCATGGCATCCTGGCTGGAATGCTCGACGGCCCGGTCGCGGACGGCCCCGCCTTTCGCGACGGTCTGGCGCGCGGCAGCGGTGCCTGCGATCTGACGGCGGCGCTGTTCGGAGTGCGGGCCTCGGTGCTGCTCGGCCGGATCGCGGCGGAGGACGCGGCGGCCTATGCCAGCGGGCTGCTCATCGGCAGCGACATCGGTGCGGTGCCCGATATCGAGGGCGGCGCCGTCCATCTGTTGTCGAGCGGCCTGCTCGCCGACCTCTACACCATCGGGATCGAGGCGCGGGGCGGCACCGTCGTCGCGCTCGACAGCCATGCCGGTTTCCTTGCCGGACTTCACGCCATTCGGGAGCATTTGTCATGACCGACCCCGCCCAGACCTTTGCCAAGGCGTTCGCCGCCTGTCCGCTCGTCGCCATCCTGCGCGGCCTGACGCCCGCCGAAGCGATCCCGGTCGCCGACGCGCTGGTCGAGGCCGGTTTCACCCTGATCGAAGTGCCGCTCAACTCGCCCCAGCCCTATGACAGCATCGCGGCGATCGCGGCGCATGTCGGCGACAGGGCGATCGTCGGTGCAGGCACCGTCCTGACCACCGAACAGGTCGACCGGGTCAAGGCGGCGGGCGGAACGCTGATCGTCTCGCCCAACACCGATGTCGAGGTCATCGCGCACAGCGTCGCGCAGGGGCTGATCTCGCTACCCGGCTATTTCACCCCGTCCGAGGCGTTCGCCGCCTTGAAGGCCGGTGCCCATGGCCTGAAGCTGTTCCCCGCCGAGGGCGCCTCGCCCACCTTCCTCAAGGCGCAGCGCGCCGTCCTGCCGCGCGACGTCGCGGTGCTGGCGGTGGGCGGCATCACCCCCGACAACATGGCCGAATGGCGCGCGCACGGCGCGGACGGGTTCGGCCTAGGCTCCAACCTTTATCGCGCGGGCAAGCCGGCGGCGGATGTCGCCGTGTCGGCGCGCGCTTATGTCGAAAAGGCACGCTGATACCGATGACCGACACGATCCGTCTCGCACTGGTCGGCATGGGCAAGATCGCCCATGACCAGCATGTCCCCGCCATTGCCGGCAACCCGGCCTTCGAACTGGTTGCGACTGTCAGCCGCTCGCCCAACGGTGTCGAAGGCGTGCCGCATTTCCACGACATCGCCGAACTCGCCCAAAGCGACGTGAAGGTCGATGCGGTGGCGCTGTGCACCCCGCCCCAGGTCCGCCACGCCATCGCCGCCGCCGCGCTGGCGAACAATTGGCACGTCTTCCTGGAAAAGCCGCCGGGCGCGACGCTCGCCGAAGTGGCGGTGCTGGAGGAACTGGCGGCGAAGGCCAATGTCACCCTCTTCGCCAGCTGGCACTCGCGTTATGCGCTCGGCGTCGAGCCTGCCCGCGAATGGCTGTCGAGCCGCAAGGTCCAATCGGCCGCGATCACCTGGCGGGAGGATGTGCGCCAATGGCACCCGGGCCAGGCCTGGATCTGGGAAGCGGGCGGCTTCGGCGTGTTCGATCCGGGCATCAACGCCCTGTCGATCGCGACGCATATCATGCCGCAGCCCTTCTTCATCGAGCGGGCGACGCTGGACTTCCCCGCCAATCGCGACGCGCCGATCGCGGCCGACGTGGCCTTCCGCACGACGGACGGCACACCTGTCACGCTCGATCTCGACTGGCGGCAGGAAGGGCATCAGAGCTGGGACATCGTCGTCGAGACGACCGACGGCACGCTGAAGCTGGCCGAGGGCGGCGCGGTGCTGACCCTGCCCGACGGCTCGACACCGCATCGGGAAGAGGGGCTGCACGGGGAATATCCGGGCCTGTACGCGCGCTTCGCCGAACTTGTTCAGGGTGGGCGGTCGGACGTCGACATCGCACCGCTCCGCCACGTCGCCGACGCCTTCATGCGCGGCAAGCGGCGTGAGGTGGAAGACTTCGTGGAGTAATCCCCCTTCCCCGCCCTCCATTCAGCATAAGTGAAGTCAAAGGCCAAGGGATGGCGTCTCGACTTCGCTCGCCGCGAACGGGTTGGGATCGAACCAAAAAATAAGGCCGGTCGTCCATCAGGACGACCGGCCTTTTCCGTTCGGGCGAAGGCGGGATGCCGAAGCACCCCGCCCCCTTCATCAGAAGTTGATCGTGGTCCCGATCGCGATGTTGCGACCCAGCGAGTCGTAACGCTGCGGGATGGTGTTCGTGCGTGCCAGGCTGATATTGTAGGAGTCCGGCACGATCGGCGCGGCTCGGTCGAGCAGGTTGTTCGCGATCAGGCGCAGCGAGAACTGCTTGGCGATGGCGAAGTTGAATGCCAGGTCGAAATAGTTCTGCGGGTCGACACGGTAATAGTTGGTCAGCGCCCGCGCCGGGGTACCGCCGATTGCCGGATCGCCCGAGTTGTTGGCGTTGGTCAATGCACCGACATAGCGCCAGTTGAGAGAAGCGCTGAACTTCTTGTCCTCGGTCGTATAAGTGGTGCGCAGGCCATGGCTCCACTTGGGGATCAGCTGGCCGCAGCCATTGCCGTAATAGCCCGCGCAGTTGCGGTTCGGCTGGAGCGGCGAGTCCTGCCCACCGGCATTGGTGGTCAGCGAGCCGTTGAAGCCGAAGTCCAGGCGACCGATCGATTCCAGGTTCAGCGCATATTGCGCCTGGAAGTCCCAGCCTTGCGCAACCGACGTGTAATAATTGGTCGTGCCCTGGCGGATATAGCCGCCGTTGAACAGCGTGCCGGTGTTCGCGTTGCGGACGATGCCCTGGCAGAAGAACTGGTCGCCGCCCGAACGCAGACAGCCATCGGTGTAATAGCTGTAGTCGTTATAACCGAGCGAGTTGTCGATCTTGATCCGGTAACGATCGACCGAGAAGACCAGCCCGCGCACGAAGCGCGGCTTCAGGACCAGGCCATAGGTCTGGGTGTAGGCGGTTTCGGGGTCGGCGGTGAAGCCGCCCGAACGCACCGAGCAGGCGGCGCTGCCATTGGGCGCGGTGCCGTTGCTGCACAACAGGTTCTGGCTGCCGTACAGTGCGTCCGACAGGCCTGTCGCGCGGCAGACTTCACGCGATGCGATCGGCGCACCATAGGTGACGCCGTTCGGGCCGGGGATCGGCGTGGGGGCGCAGAAGTCGGTGAAGGTGCCCGCACCGCCGTTCGCGAACGCGATGTTGGTCGCCTGGCGGATCTCGACCACGGTCGGCGCGCGCTGCGCCTTGTTGAACGAGGCGCGGAAGGTGATGTCGCTCACCGGCGCGTACACGCCCTCGATCTTCCAGGTGTTGAACGACTTCGGATTGCTGCTGTACTTCGACACGCGATAGCCGCCATTGACCTGCACCAGCTCGGCGAACGGCTTGTGCTGAATCAGAGGGGCCTGGACTTCGATGTTGGCCTCGATCACATCCTGGCTGAGATCGGTGTCGGTCCCGCCGACCGCCGCCAGATAGGCCGCGTCGGCCCGCGACTTTAGCGTGTCCTTGCGATATTCGGTGCCCAGCGCGATGGCCAGACCCTGCTCGGCGAAGGGCGAGGTGATGCCATAGCTGGTCAGGTCGCCCGTGACGTTCGCCTGCACGTCGTACAGCGTGCCGATCGTCTGGTTGGTGCCATTGCCGAACAGATAGTTGATCAGGGCGGGGTTGGTATTGCCCGCGCTGAAGATGTCGAAGGGCACGCAACCGGCCGCACCGCTGTTGCAGACCGGGTTGGCCTGCGTGCCGCCGACGTTCACCGCATTCTGCAGGTTGCCGGGGATGCGGATGCTGGGAATATAATCCTGATGGTTGCGGGCGTAAACGCCGCCGACATCATAGGTCCACGCATCGCCCACCTTGCCGCGAACGCCGCCGGTCAGTCGCAGGCCGGTGTTGATGAAGGTGTCGGGACGGTCGTTGTTTTCACCCAGGCGATAGGCGAGCGAGACAGGTACGCTGCCCACGCCAGCGGCACAACCGATCGTGGTCGCCTGGGACGCCGACAGATAGGGGTTGTTGCAGTTGACGTTGACGGTGCCGCTCGCGATCGTCGGGTAGTTGGTGTACGACTTGTCGCGGAACCAGATGCCCGAGGCATAGAGCTCGGCTTCCGGTGCCAGGTCGAGCGTGACGAAGCCGCCGGCATTCACCCGCTCGGACGGCCGCTGATAGGCATAGCCGCTGAAATAGTTGGACGCGTTGCCGGGACCCGCAGCGAACGGCACGAAGGTGCGCGAGCCGTCGGGATTGTTGACCAGCTGCGCTCCCTTGTTCGGACCGGTGCCGGGGGTGATGAGACCGCTCGTCGAGCTGCTGGGCGTCAGGCCGCACGACAGTGGGCCGTTCAGCGTCAGCTGGGTCAGGTAGCAGCCCGCGTTAGAGCGCGAGGTGAGCGCGATCTCGTTGGTCTGGCGATAGTTGACGAAGCCGCTGACGTGCAACTTGTCGTCGAGCAACTTGGTGCCCGCCGTCAGGGTCAGGTCGGCCCGGCCGCCATCGTTGGTCAGGCCGCGTGGGCTGCCGAAGCCCGCCGCACGGGCCAGCGGCGACACGATCGTGTCCTTGTTGTTGTGATTGAAGAAATTGTAATTGGCGTCGAGCTGAACGCCCTCGAAATCCTTACGCAGGACGAAGTTGACGACGCCCGCGACCGCGTCCGAACCGTAGACCGACGAGGCGCCGCCGGTCAGCACGTCGACGCGCTGGAGCAGCGAGGTCGGGATGATGCCGACGTCCTGGCCGTTCTGAGTGCCCAGGCGCTTGCCGTCGATCAGGACCAGCGTCCGCTCGAAGCCCAAGCTGCGCAGCTTGATCCGCTGGCGACCGTCGGAGTCGTTATAGGTCTGCTGGCTGTCGGGTGCGACCTGCGGCAGGCGGTTCAGCACGTCCTCGACATTGACCGCCGCCTGCGCCTGGATGTCCTGGCGCGTGACCGAGGTGATCGGCGCGGCGGAGGCGAGGTTGGGTCGGCTGATGCGGGTGCCGGTAACGACCACGTCGCCGGTGCTCGCGGCCTGCGGCGTACCTGAAATCGCGGCGGAGCGGGTCGCTGCCGCATCGGCGCTGACCGTTCCGGGATTTGGGTTGGAAGCCTGGTCGGCGTCGCCCTGCGGCGCGGCGGTCTGGGCGTCGCTGGCGCCGACCTGCTTTGCGATGGCGGGCGCGGCGAACAGCATCGATGCGGCGGACAGCGCCAACCACGATGCGGAATGCTGGATCTTCATACGTCTCCCCTGGGCCCAAGGCTAAGTCTGGTTGTCGGGCGCCGGCAAGGAAACAGATTTTTTACCTCGTTTGGTCAATACCTAAACCATACCTATCGAGCCCTAAATCCTTCTTTGTCCGAAGCGTGTCACTTAAAAGACACAATCGAAAGCAACTTCAACGAGCTGAATCACCTGACATTTTTTAAGCTGCCCTCGACGCTTTCCCAGAGATTGCCGTCCCTGCGCTCTCCAGCAGCAATTGCAGCTTAAAATTGGTGTCATATCGGTTTCCCAAACAGGCTTGCCGCCCGGCGCGCATCAACGCACAATCCATCGCAAGCACGGACGGTATAACGGAGCGGGCATGATCGAGGGTCGAAGGGGTTTTCTGGGCGGGATCGCCTCACTTGCGGGCGTTGGCGGAGGATTGACCGCGCCGGTGCGCGCGCTGGCCAAGACGGTAACGACGACGGCAGGTACCGGGTCCAACGCCGTCATCGTGTCCACCTGGGACTTCGGCGCACCCGCCAATGACGCCGCCTTCGCCAGGGGACGCAGTGGCGGATCGCTGATCGATATGGTCGAGGCGGGCGTGATGGTGCCGGAGGCCGATCCAAACAACCATTCGGTCGGCTACGGCGGCTATCCCGATCGCGACGGGCATGTCACGCTGGACGCGGTCATCATGGACGATGCAGGCGGCGTCGGCGCGGTCGCCGCGCTGGAGGATACGGTGCACGCCATCTCGGTCGCCCGCGCGGTGATGGAGCACACCCCCCACACTTTCCTGGTCGGCGAAGGCGCGACGCGCTTCGCCCGCGACCGGGGATTCCCTCGCGTCAACCTGCTGACCCCGGAGGCGGAAAAGGCGTGGCGCGACTGGCTGAAGACGCAAAACTACAAGCCTGTCGCCAATAGCGAGACCGGCACCTATGGCGCGGGGCGGCCCGGCACGCCGGGCGGGGCGCTGGACCATGACACGATCGGAATGCTGGCGCGCGATGCCAGCGGGCGGATGGCGGGCGCCTGCACCACGTCCGGAATGGCGTTCAAGATGCGCGGGCGCGTCGGGGACTCGCCGCAGGTCGGCTCGGGCCTCTATGTCGAGCGCGGCGTGGGCGGTGCGACCTCCACCGGGCTGGGCGAGGAAGTCACCCGCACCGTCGGCACCGCGCGCGTTGTCGCCTCGATGCGCCATGGGATGAGCCCGCAGGCGGCGTGCGAGGAAGCCGCCAAGCATATCGCTTCCTTGCGCGGCGATGCGATCAAGGGGGTGCAGGTCGGCTTCCTGGCGATGGATGTTCGGGGGCGGATCGGGGCGTTCTGTCTGTTGCCGGGGTTCACCTATGCGGTGACGGATGCGACCGGAAAGACGCGGGTCGAAAAGGCCCCGTCGCTGTTCAAGTCCTGATTATTCCTCCCCGGCACGGGGAGGTGGCAGCGCAGAGCGCTGACGGAGGGGGGCTTCGGCAAGGGATGGTCTTTGCCGCACGCCCCCTCCACCACCGCTCCGCGGCGGTCCCCCTCCCCGTACCGGGGAGGATCAGTTGGCCTCACCCCCATCGGCGATCAGCGCGTTCAAATCGCGCAGCGCCTTGACCAGCCCCAGCCCGCGCGGCCCGGCGATATAGCGCGGGGCCCATTCCGGCTGGAACTTCTCCTTATACGCGCGCAGGCCGCGAAAGCCGTAGAAGCGCTCGCCATGGCGGAACACCAGCGCCGCGATCTTCGCCCAGGTCGGCCCCAGCCGCCGCCCGTCCACGCCCGATAGCGGCGCCAGCCCCAGCGCGAAGCGGCCATAGCCTTGCCGCTGCCCCCACAGCATCAGTTCGACGAACAGATAGTCCATCACGCCGCCGGGTGCGTCCTCGACATGGCGCATCAGGTCGACCGACAGTTCGCGCCGATCCCCGGACTTCCAGATATTGGCAAAGGCGACGATCCGTCCCTCGACCCGCACCACGGCGCAGTCGGTCAGCGCCAGATAGGCCGGGTCGAACCGCCCCAGGCTGAACCCCTTTTCGCCATGCCCCTTTTCCAGCAGCCAGTCGTCGGAAACCGCCTTCAGTTCGGGAAGGATGGCGGGCACGTCGGCGGCGGGCAGGATCGCGAAGCTGGCATTCTCGCGCGTGCGGAACCGGTTCAGCGTCTGACGAAGCCCGCGCATCCGTCCGCCCTCCAGCGCGAAGCCGGACAGATCGATCAGCGCCTCTTCGCCATATTTGATGATCTGCAACCCCATCTCAATCGCGATTTCGAGGCCGTCGGGGGTGATCTGATAAAGGAGCAGCCTGCCTTGCGCGGCGTCCGCCATCGTCCGCAACTGCCACAACAGGTCGGCCCAGGCGGCACGCGGGCCCACGGGATCGCCCATCGCGATCCAGCTGGTGCCGCGGACCTGATACATCACAAAGGCATCGCCCTCGGGCGAGAACAGGAAGCGCTTGTCGCCCAGCAGCGCCAGCGCGGCGTCGGTCCGCTCGGCCTGTTCGACCACGCCGAGCACCTGCTCCATCGCCGGATGGTCCGTCTCGCCCGGCGGGGCCGCCAGGAACAGCCGCCATAGCCCTGCTCCCGCCAGCATCACCGCCACGCCCAGCCCCGCGCGCAGGAAGCGCGACGCGTCGTCGGACAGCGCGAACCGCCACCAGAGCGATTCCTGATAATCGACATGCTTATAGGCGAAAAAACCGATCCAGGCCGTGCCCACGATCACCACCGCGACGCTCAACAGCCAGGCGGGAGACAAGGGTCGCGCGACCAGCGAGGTGCGCCGGTAAAAGGCCTTGCGGCTCATCTGAAGGAGCAGCGCGATGCTCAGGCAGACCGCCGCTTCCTCATAATCGATACCCTTGGCCAGCGAGAAAACCGCGCCTGCGACCAGCAGCGCGCGCGCTGACAGGCTCGCCCCGTCGAGCCGGCGATAGAGCCCCGGCGCCAGCAGCAACAGGCCGGTGCCGACCAGGCTGGCGGCGAAATGCGACGCCTCGATAAAGGGCAGCGGCACGATATGGACGAGCTGGTGCACGCGCTGCGGAATGGCGGGCAGCGATCCCGACAGCAGCAGGATCGCACCGCCACCGAAACAGGCCGCGCTCAGCACGGTCGGCGCGATGCCCAACAGCACCCGGCGAAGATCGCGCAGCGCCCGGATCGGTCGCCGCCGCACCTCGTCCCAGGCCAGCAGCGCGATACCCAGAGCCAGCGGGGCGAGATAATAGAGGACACGATAGGCGATCAGCGCGGCGAACAGCTCGGTCCGGTCGACCGGCACCGTCGCCAGCACCACCGCCTCGAACACGCCGATGCCGCCCGGCACATGGCTGACCAGCGCGACGATGATCGCCAGCGCATAGGCGAGCAGGAAGGCGGGCAGCAGGTCGATCGACGCGCCCGGCAGGAGCACGAACAGCGCCGAGCTGGCACAGGCGAGATCCAACGAGGCGATGCCGATCTGCGCCAAAGCTTGCGCAGGAGTCGGCAGCGGTACGCTCCACGCGCGCCAGCCGATCCGCTGTCCGGGCCGCAACGCGCACAGCAGGATCAGCCCCAGCGCCCCCGCCACCACCGCACCGCCCAGCCAGCGGACGATGCCCTGGCCCAGCACGAACGTCTCGACGGTGATCGGCCCCTCATGGAACAGCAGCCCCAGTCCGGTGACGGTGAACACGCCGAACCAGAAGGTCGCGCTGGCGATGGCGATGACCCGCGCGATATCCGGCCCGTCCAGTCCGGCGGCAGCATAGACGCGGTAGCGCGCCGATCCGCCGGTCAGCAGCCCCAGCCCCAGATTGTGGCTGAGCGTGTAACTGGTGAAGGACGCCGTCGCCGCCGTCCGCCAGCGCAAGGGCCGCCCGATGACGCGCAGCGCGATCACGTCGTAGAATGTCAGCGCGATATAGCTCGCGACGGTGAAGCCGACCGACATCATGATCTGGCGCGGGTCGATGGCGTAAAAGGCGGCGCGGACGTCGCTCAGGCGAACCGTCCGGGTCAGGTGATGCAGCGCCGACAGGCCGAGCGCGACGAGCAGCAGGACCGCGCCCGCCGCCAGATAACCGCGCCGCGCCCTGGCATAGGCGAGGACCCGATCGACCATCGACGCCAGCCTGGAATGCGTCGTCACAGGGCCGCCCATCTCGCGATCGTCATGATCCGACCGCCTGTCATATCCGCCCCACTCGCGTCCATCTCACTTGTCTTTGGCCCCCAGATATGCCGGCCGGACAGCGGCATAGAAGCGTCGCCGCCCCCGCCGCCTTACGGGGCCATGACAAGTTCGTCATCCACCCTTCCTGCCATTCATGACATAAGCGTCATGCTTCGCCCACCCTTCCCTCAGGTGGTGAGCGCTAAGACGGAGGCGTGAACGCATCGCCTTTCTCCGTCGCGAAAAATCGGCTGGCCATCGCCTTGCCGGGGCGGCGCGTGCGCGATCGGCGGCCGCGATGAAAAGCCTGCGGATCGTCGGCTGGAGCGCAGGCATGGCGGCGCTGATCGGCGGCGCGGCCTTTGCGCTGCTGGTCGGGCATATGCCGCTTCATGCCGGCCCCCACCGCCCCTCGACGCTGTACGGCGCGACCTTCGCACCGGTGGCGGAGGGGCGCCCCGGCCTGATCGTCACCAGCCTGCGCAGCGATGTCGACGACGATGCCGCCGCTCTGGTCAAGCCGCCGCTGCATGTCGGCGACATGGTCCTGTCGGTCGATGGCCACCCGGCCACGTCCTTCGCGATGTTGCGCGACGAAGCCGCGCTGGCCAGCGATACGCCCATGCGGCTTGAGGTCGCGCGCGACCATGGCCTCCTCATGATCACGCTGCTAAGGAGCGGCTCGGGAGGACAGCGTGGCCAACAGGATTTTGCTGATCGAAGATGACCGCTCGACGGCGGATTACATCGCCAACGGCTTGCGGGAAGAGGGTTTTCTGATCGACCATGCGGCCAATGGCCGCGACGGCCTGTTCCATGCGACCGACGGCACCTATGACTGCATCATCCTCGACCGGATGCTGCCCGGCATGGACGGGATGTCGGTGCTGGCCGCGATCCGCGCGGCGGGAATCGAATCGCCGGTTCTGATCCTGTCGGCTTTGTCCTCGCCCGAGGACCGGGTGGCGGGCCTGACCTCCGGCTCCGATGATTACCTGACCAAGCCCTTCGTCTTCGCCGAGTTGCTGGCGCGCGTCCGCCTGCTGATCCGGCGCGGCGGGACCACCGGCAATGCGCCGCTGACCAAGCTGGTGTGCGACGATCTGGAGATGGACCTGCTCGCCCACCGCGTCCGGCGCGCGGGCAAGCCGATCGAGCTGCAACCGCGCGAATACCGGCTGCTCGAATATCTGCTCCAGCATGTCGACCAGGTCGTGACCCGCACCATGTTGCTGGAGGGGGTATGGGATTTCCATTTCGACCCCAATACCAACGTCACCGACGTGCATATCAGCCGGTTGCGCAAGAAGATCGACGAAGGCTTTGCCCGCCCGCTCCTGCATACGGTGCGCGGTTCGGGTTATAAGCTGGGGGTCGAGAAATAGCACCGGCGGTCCTCCGCTCGACCACGCTGCGGTTCGCGCTGCTGGTCTTCGCGCTGCAGCTGATCGGCGCGGGCGCGATGGTGGTCATGATCCGCCACCTGACCCGCAGCGAGATCACGGCGCAGGCCGAGGATGCCGCCAGCGACCTGCGCGACGAGCTGGCGGGCATGTGGCTGTCGGGCGGACAAAAGGCCGTGCGCGCGGCGGTCGATCGGCGGTTGACCACTGACCGGCTGCCCCTGTCGGTCATCCTGCTGACCGATGCGCAGGGGCGCTTCGTGGCGGGCAATATCGCCGAATGGCCGCCCAACGTCCCCGCGCCAGGCGCCGCGACGATCGAGATTTTCCGCATCGGCCATTCGCTGCCCGAACGGATGCGGGTGATGGCGACCCGGCTGCCCGATGGCTCGCGGATGCTGGCGGGCCATGTCGTCGAGAGCGAGCTGCGCGTCGCGCTGGCGATGGAAGAGGCGATGGCGGTGGGCATGGCGGCGGCGATCGTGCTGGCCGCGCTGGCCGCCTGGATCGCCGCGCGGATGATCGAGCGGCGGCTGGAGGATACGGTCGCCACCGCCCATGCGGTCGCCGCCGGGGACCTGTCGCGCCGCGTCGCGCCCAATGGCGGCGACGACGCCTTCGACGCGCTGGCGCTGGCGGTCAATGCGATGCTCGACCGGATCGCGTTGCTGATGACCGAGCTGAAGGTCGCGACCGACGGGCTGGCGCATGACCTGCGCTCGCCGCTGACCCGGTTGCGCGCGACGCTGGACCGCGCGCTGGCGGAGAGCCGGGACGAGAATGCGCGGGTCGCGGTCGGCCGTGCGCTGGAGGAAGGCGACCGGCTGCTGGCCATGCTCGACACGGCGCTGCGCATCAGCCGGGCCGAGGCCGGGCTGGGCCGCGACGCCTTTGTCGAGGCCGACCTGGGCGCCATGATCCGTGACGTGGCCGACATGTTCGAGCCGTTGGCCGAGGATCGCGGCATGACCATCCGCGCCGAGGGGCCGGAGACGTTGGTCGCACGGGTCCACCGCGAATTGCTGGGTCAGGCGGTCGCCAATCTGATCGACAATGCGCTGAAATATGGCGCGGGCGAAGTGGTCGTCCGGGTCGAGCCGGGGCCGGTGCTGATCGTCGCCGATGACGGCCCCGGCATCCCCGAGGACCGCCGGGACGAGGCGTTGAAGCGGTTCGGGCGACTGGACGCCGCACGGACGGAAAGCGGCGCGGGGCTCGGTTTGTCGCTGGCCAGTGCGGTGGCGCATCTGCATGGAGGCAGTGTGGCGCTGGAGGATAATGCGCCGGGGTTGCGGGTGCGGTTGACGCTGGGCTGACCTCATTCCTCCCGATCGGAGATGGGGAGGAATGGCAGGTTACGCCCCCACATTCCCCGTCCGCTCCAGCTTGCCCCAGCCGACGATCCACCCGCCGATCGCCGACGCGATGGCGCGGATCACGACCCAGTACATGATCTGACGATAGACCAGCCGCTGCGCGACCAGCAGGTGCGCAGGGTAGCGCACCCGGTTCCCGTCCAGGCGATAGGCCAGCCAGCCGCACAGCACGTCGATCGCGGTGAAGGCCGTCCAATAGGCCGCCATCTGGAACACGTCGGTCTGCGTCTGCGCCCAGCCATGCTGGCCCACGCGCACCGCCGTCCCGATGACCGACAGGACCAGCGCCAGGTCGATCAGCGGCGAGATGGCGGCGAACAGGATCTGGAACAGCCACGCCTGCGGCAGGCCGACCCGTGCCAGACCGGCGGGCTTGCCGGTGCGCAGTACGGCGCGATGCTTCCACAGGCATTGCAGCGTACCGAAGGCCCAGCGATAGCGCTGCTTGGCAAGCGCGCGGAAGCTCTCGGGTGCTTCGGTCCAGGCGACGGCGCGCGGATCATAGGTCACGCGCCACCCGGCCCGCTGGATCGCGATGGTCAGGTCCTGATCCTCGGCCAGCGTATCTTCAGGATAGCCGCCCACCGCGTCGAGCGCGGCGCGACGCCATGCCCCGACCGCGCCCGGCACCACCGTCATCGCATCGAACCCGGCGAGCGCGCGGCGCTCCAGATTCTGCGCGGTAATATATTCGACCGCCTGCCAGCGGGTGACGAGGTTGACCCGGTTGCCCACCCGCGCATCGCCCGCCACGGCCCCCAGCTTGGGGTCGGCGAACCAGCGCGCGAGCTTGGCGATCGTCTCCGGCTCGAACTGGGTATCGGCGTCGAGCGCGATCAGCACCTCGCCGGTCGCATCCTGAAGCGCGCGGTTCAGCGCCGCCGCCTTGCCGCCATTGACCAGGGTCAGCAGCCGGACGCGCGGTTCGTTCGCGAACGCCTCGCGCACCACGGCGCTCGTCCCGTCCTTCGACCCGTCATCGGCGACGATTACCTGAAGGCCCGGATAGTCGCTGGCCAGTACCCGCTCGACCGACCGGACGATCACCCGCTCCTCGTTATAGGCGGGGATGATGACCGAGACGCTGGGCGTGAAGACGGGCGGCACCGGCTTGGACTTGCGCCCCTGGAACCAGGCCAGCCCCGCCATCACGACCGCGCGTGCGATGCCTAGCGCAATGGCGAGGTAGAACAGCCAGGCGAGCGAGGCCGACAGGAAGGCGAGCAGGACGAAGATCGCGACGTCGGTACGCACCGCCAGCAAGTCATGCCCCTCGACCAGCGGCATCGCCTGGTCGCGGCTGACCCCGACCAGCTGCGACGCGGGGACGAAGCGATAGCCCTCGGCCCGCAGCGTATCGATGATGCGGGGCAGCGCCTCGACCGTCTGTTCACGGTCCCCGCCGCCATCGTGCAGCAGGACGACATTGGCCGAATTGTCGGGCGTCGCGCCGTGGACCTGGTCGATCGTCTGCTGGACGATCTCGTCGGTGCCGGGCCGCTGCCAGTCGTTCGGATCGACGTGCAGGCCGACGACCGTATAGCCCAGATTCTGCGCGATCAGGGCAGGATCGATCTCGTCCGCCGTCGTCGGCTCGGCGTCGCCGAAATAGGGCGCGCGGAACAGCGTGGTCGAACGCCCGGTATAAGCCTGGATCAGCCGCTTGGTGGCGTTCAGCTCCAGCTTGTTCGTGCGCGCGCCCGTCGTCGCCATGTTGGGATGGGTATAGCTGTGATTGCCCAGTTCGCTGCCCCCCGCGACGATCCGGCGGAGCAGCTGCGGGTGTTGCAGGGCATTCTCGCCGATCACGAAGAAGGTGGCGGGCACATGCTCGCGCTCCAGCACGTCCAGGATCTTGGGCGTCCATTCCGGATCGGGCCCATCGTCGAAGGTCAGCGCGATCGTCTTGGGAACGGCGCCCGCCCGCTGCACGACATAGGGCGTCGGATAGGTGCGATAGACCTCGTTCCGGATCACACCGTCCTTGTCATATTTCAGTCCGCGCTCGCCCTGGGTCGGCTGGGCGGTGATGCGCAGGATTTCACCCGCCCCCTCGACATCGACGTTCAGCGGCGAGGCGATGGCGCCCAGCCGGGGGATGACACCACGCGCCGTGCTGCGGAACGCGGCGAAATCGGCCCAGAGACCGGGGTCCTCGCTGCCCAGTTGCCAGAAGGCGACGTCATCGATGCCCAGCCGCTTCAGCGCCTGAAGCTGGTTCCAGCTGGTCGCGGCGTCGAGCATCCAGACGGTGTGGTGCTCGCCATTCTCGTCATAGGCGAAACCGGCATTGCCGCTCGCCTGGTCGAACGTCACCTTCGCCTGGCTGTCGTGCGCGATCAGCCATGCCTCTTCGATCGACCGCGCCTCGGCGGGCCCCTTTGCGGGCCAATCATAGCCATAACTGCCCAGCGCCACGATCAGCTTGTCGCGACCGACCTCGCGCAACGCCTTTTCCGACGCCTGGAGGAACCAGGGCTGCGCCGCGATCGGGCCGGGGGTGCCGGTCTGCCAATGCTGGTCATAGGCCATCAGGATGATGCGATCGACGACCTTGGCCAGACGCTGCAACTGCCACGCCTCGTCCTCGGCGGGGACGGTGACGGCCAGCACGGTGCCCTTGGGCAGGTGCGCCTTGATCCGCTGGAGCAGCCGGGGATAGCCCGCCATCGCGCTGGCGGGCAGGTTCTCGAAGTCGATCACCAGGCCCGACTGGCGGTTGACCGTCACCGACTGGCCGAGCTGCGTCGCCAGCTTCTCGGACGCCGCCGGGCTGGCGATGATCCGCGCGATGGTCTGGCCGTCCCATTCGTCGTCGGACAGGTTCTGCACCATCGGCAACAGGCGCGGCGGCTTGGCGGCCCGCGACAACAGAGTGGCGAGCTTCGGGTCGTTGCCGATGGTCAGCTGGCCTTTGGGGCCCGCCACGTTCATCAGGCTGGGCACCAGCCAGTCGATCTGGCCCATATGCGCATGGAGCGAGGCCAGCGCGGAGTCATTGCCCGGGGTATAGAAGGCGATGGTCAGCGGCGTGTGGTTCTGCGCCACCGACTTGCGGGGCAGCCATTCGCCCCGCCGCCCCTTCAGCTGTGCCGTCGGCTCCAGCGTCATCGCCTGCCGCCGGGCGAAGGGCAGCGGCAACACCCCCGAATTGGGCACCGCGACCAGCGTCGTGGCAAAGGCGATGGCGGCGACCACCACCGCCAGGATCGTCACCGCGACGGCGCGCCGTGCCCAGGTGCCCCGACGGCCCGTCGGGTCAAAGAAGATCGGGTTGCTCAACGGTGTCGATCCTTGGTCCAATACGCGAATGCCGCGGCGGCTCACTACCCCCGACCGCTTAACCTCGCGTTTCCATCAGCGAGCCGATGGCAGATCGCTGACATAGAGCGCGTGATCGCCATATTACAGATCTTTCATGATCCCCCCGCCTGTCCTTCATCCAGTCCGTGACATTGGTTGCCGCCAGACATTAGGACACGTCATGGTCGAATTTCTCGCCCGCCTGCGCTCCAGATGGCGCCTTATGCTTGGCGGCGCGCTGGTGCTGCTTGCCGCGATTGCCGCTATCCTTCTCTATTCGGGCAGTTATTTCGACAAGGACCCGTTCACCCGCTTTCCGGCGCAGGGCAGGGTCCAACCGGTCCTGGTGCTGTCGCTGTCGGGGGACATGGGCCTGCGCTACGGCATGGGCGGGGTGATCGCACGCGCGCTGAGCGCCGACGGGGTCGAGGTGCTGGGCGTCAATTCGCCGGTGCTGTTCCGCAAGCGTCGCACCGCCGCGCAGGTGGACGCGGTGATCGCCGACCTCGTCCGCCGCGCAGAGGCAGAACGCGGCGGCCGCAAGCTCGTGCTGATCGGCCAGTCCTATGGCTCGGACATGCTCCAGACGGGGCTGGCGCATCTGCCCGACGATCTGCGCGCGCCCATCTCGGCGGTCGTGCTGGTGGTGCCGGGCGAGACGGCCTTTTTCCGCTCCGACCCATCCGGGCTCGCCTATATGGGCAAGCCCGACAGCCTGGGGATCACCACCGCACGGCGGATCGACTGGGTGCCGGTGACCTGCATCTATGGCGTGCGCGAGCCCGACAGCCTGTGCCCGATGCTGAAACAGCCCAATGTCCGCATCGTCGCGTTGCCCGGCGACCATTACCTCAACCATGACGACGCCAATCTGGTCGCGCATGTCGAGGCGGCGGTGCGCCGGGCGCCCTCCCCCGCCCCGTAACGGAGAAAGGACGCTTAAGCCGTGATCGCCTCGATCGGCGTGTCTGCGCCTTTGCGTGTCCGCCACACGGCGGCGCAGCCCAGCGCATAGGGCTTGGCCAGCACCGTCGACACGGTCATGTAGCGTGCCGTGGCGGTATCGCGGGTCAGCGTCAGGTACAGATACCCCTTGTCGTCCTGGTCGCAGAAGCGGACGACCTTCGGATTGGCCGCCGCGATCTCACGCCCGATACCCGGCATCATGTCGCCCCAGGACGGGCTGGTGACGGAGGTGCCCGCAAACTCGGCCGCGACCAGCTTGCCGCTGGCGTCATACAGGTCGTTGGCCCAGGCGGCGTGGCTGTCGCCGGAGACGACGACCGGCCGCGACCCCGCCCGCCGGAACGCAGCATAGAGCCGCTCGCGCGCCGCCGGATACCCGTCCCAGCTGTCGAAATTCAGCGGCAGGCCTGCACGATACGAAGCCTGCGCCTCGCCCAGCCGCGCCCGCTCGCCCTCCGTCAGGCGTTCGGTCAGCTTGGCATAGCCCTGCGGCCCCATCTGCTTTTCCAGGTCGGGACCGTCGATCCGCGCCATCACCACCTGATTGCCGATCACCTGCCACGGCGTCCCCGCCTTCACCGACGCGGCCAGCGTGCGTTCGATCCAGCCGAGTTGGCCCGCGCCCAGCAACTCGCGCTCGGGCCGTGCGCGCTCGGCCATCATCGATGCATATTCGTCGGGCTGGGGCGCTTCGCCCTTGGCCGCCGCCACCTGCTTCGAGCGGGCGAGCAGACGCGTCTCCAGCATCACCAGCGTTGCGAGATCGCCGAACTCGAAGCTGCGGTTGATCGCCGCCCAGGGCTGGCCGGGCCGGGGATCGCGGATCGGCATCCATTCGAAATAGGCCTGCATGGCGGCCGCCTTGCGCTTGCCCCAGTCGCCTTCGGTCGCGGGCTGGTGGTTCTCCGCGCCGCCGATCCAGTCGTCATTGGCGACCTCGTGATCGTCCCACACGCAGATGAACGCGGCGCGGGCGTGCGCGGCCTGCATGTCGGGATCGCGCTTCACCTGGGCATGGCGCTGGCGATAATCGGCCAGCGTCACGATCTCGTGCGCAGGCTCGGGCAGGCGGTTGAGTTCATGCCCGATCTTCGTGCCATAGCCATCGGCGCCATATTCATAGATATAGTCGCCCAGATGGACCACCGCGTCGAGCCGCTCGGTCTTCGCGATCGCGTCATAGGCGTTGAACAGGCCGCCGGGATAGAGTTGGCACGACACCACCGCCAGCGCCAGTTCCTCGATTCGGCCGCGCGGCAGGGTGCGGAAACGTCCCTCGGGCGAACGTTGGCCACCCGTCGTCTCGAACCAATAACGATAGTCGCGCCCCGGTTGCAGCCCCGCCACCTCGACCTTGGCGGTGAAGTCGCGGGCCGCGCGGGCCGCCACCCGGCCGGTGTGGAGGCCGACCGCGTCGGCGCCGCCCATCGGTGCGACATGCCAGGTCAGGGCGATGTCGCCCCCCTGCCCTTCCGCGGGTGTCGCGCGGGTCCACAGGATCGCGCCGACGGCTGACGGATCGCCGCTGGCCACGCCGTGATCGAACCGCACCGCCGGCGCCGCCGCCTCCACCAGGGTCGTCGGCAGGGCCAGGCTGGCCCCGCTCCCCATCAGCGCCATCGCGCGGCGTCGGTTCATGATCGTCATCGTATCGGTCCTTTCGGACCGGACGGCTAGGCGCGGTGCGCGACAGTCCGATGGCGGGGCCGTGACGGTTCGGCGACAACGCCGCTTGTCATCGAAATGACATGCGGTGGACACCGACTGGTAATCCCTTGCCCCTAAGTCCGGCCGAAACGGGGAATATCCGGGGGGCAATGATGAATTCGACGATCGGCCGCGTCAGCGCGGCTGTGCTGCTGGCTGGCCTGTCACAGGCGGCCTTCGTCCAGGCGGCGGCGGCACAGGCGACGATCCAGCCGCAGGAGGATGCGCGCGACGCGGGTGACAATCCCGACGTCATCGTCACCGCGCAGAAGCGAGAACAGCGGATCGAGGACGTGCCCGTCACCGTCACCGCCGTCACGGGCGCGCGCATGGCGGACCTGGGCGTCAACTCGCTGTCCGAAGTCGCGCAATATATCCCCGGCCTCCAGATCCAGGAGCAGAGCGCGAACAATCCCGGCTTCGTGATCCGGGGCATCACCTCGGACTCGGGCTCGGCGCAGCAGGGTGCGCGGGTCACGCTCTATTATAACGGCGTGGACATCAGCCGGACGCGCGGTGCCTATCAGGACCTGTACGATATCGAGCGGATCGAGGTGGTGAAGGGGCCGCAGGCGACGCTGTTCGGCACCGCCGCCGCGGTCGGTGCGATCAGCATCATCTCCGCCAAACCGCGCGCCGGGACCGAGGGCGGCATCCTGGCCTCCTATGGCAATTTCGACCGGACCCAGGTGTCGGGCTATCTGAACGCGGGCAACGACACGCTCGCCGGGCGGATCGCCTTCGCGTACAAATATCGCGACGGCTATGTCCGCAACATCGCGGGCGATCCCAAGGTCGCCAATCAAAATCAGGGCCGGGTCGACCAGGACGACCTGAACGGGCAGGATCAGCGCGGCGTTCGTGGATCGCTGCGCTGGACACCCAATTCGTCCGTGACGGCCGATCTGGTGCTGACCTATGACGGACAGCGCAATCCCGGGACCGCGTTCAAGAGCCGCGTCTTCGCCCCGACGGGCGGTCAGACCGGCGATTATGGCTATGCCGAGCTGTCCGGCTCGCCCTTTTCCGCCGAGGTGCTGGGCAAGCGCAAGCTGGGGCTGACCCGCAACGTCTATGACGCTAACCTGACGGTCGCGGTCGATGTCGCGCCAGGCATCACCTTCACCACGGTCAACGGTTACCGCCGGTTCGACGCGCTCGAAATCTTCGACGCGGACGGTGGCCCCGCCTGGTATCTGGAGTTCGGCGAGGACGCCAAGGGCGACCAGTGGAGCCATGAAAGCCGCTTCGCGTTCGACGGTACGCATTACCGCGCGTCCTTCGGCTGGAACGCCTTTTTTGAGAATGGGCAGCAGCGCGTGCCCTTCTCGACCGAGGAAGGCACTTATCTGGCCTGTTCGGTCGCACGCGACTTCGCGCCGATCCGCCAGATCCTGAACGGCGCGGGCCTTCCGACCGGCACCGCCTGCGTGGCCGCCAACGGCACCATCCCGGCAACACGCGCCACCGCGATCCTGTCGCGCGGGACGGCGACCGTCCTGCCCTACAGCGCCAGCTTCGCCAATTACGGCAATACCGACACCTATTCGGTCTTTGCCGACGCCACCTGGATTCCGACGGACGCGCTGGAACTGACGGCGGGTGCGCGCGTGCTGATCGAGGATCGCCAGTCGGGCTATAGCTCGGTCATGCCCGACAGCCGGTTGCTGGCGGGGGCCGGAATCTTCACCAGCCTGCTCGCCGCCGCCAATACCAAGGGGCAGAAATTCACCGCCGAGCGCAGCTATGCCGCGGTCCTGCCGCGCTTCAACGCGCTGTATCGCCTGAGCGACGATGTGAACGTCTATGCGACGATCAGCAAGGGCCGCCGCTCGCCGGTGGTCCAGCTCGACGCGCAGCGCATCGTGCCGCTGAGCGTCGCCAATTCGGGTGCGATCCCCCGGCTTCAGATCATTCCGGCGGAGGACGTCTGGAATTACGAGGGCGGCATCAAGGGGCGGATCGGCGCGTTCTCGGGCGCGGCCTCGGTCTTCTACCAGCGGTACAAGGGTTTCCAGGTCTCGGTGTTCGAGAACGGCCTGAACGTGACGCGCAGCGCCGGGTCGGCCAACAATCTCGGCGTCGAGCTGGAGGCGAACGTCGCGGTCCATCGCTGGCTCGGCCTGTTCGGGACCTTCGCCTATATCGATGGCGGCATCGGCAATGACCCGTCGAACGGCGTCTTCGCGGGCAACCGCTTCCGCCTGCAGCCCGACACCACCGCATCGGGCGGCGCCAATATCCGCATCCCGATCGGCACGTCGGCGACCTTCTATGCGACGCCCAGCGCGACCTATCGCTCGAAGGTGTTTTTCGAACTGCCCAACAGCGAGGCGATCTCGCAGGGCGGCTATACGCTGGTCAATCTGCGCGCGGGTGTCGAGTTCGGCGACCAAGGGCGGTTCCATGTCGGCGGCTTCGCCCGCAACCTGACGAACAAGTGCTATCTGATCGACGCGGGCAATACCGGCGGCACGTTCAGCACGCCCACCTATATCGCGGGCGAACCGCGCTTCTACGGCGTGGAACTGGGCGCGCGTTTCTGATGGATATCCTCCCCGGACACGGGGAGGTGGCAGGCCGAAGGCCTGACGGAGGGGGTTCCCCCATGGGACAGGCTTTGCGGCGATCCCCCTCCACCATGCTTCGCGTGGTCCCCCTCCCCGTGCCGGGGAGGATGGCGTACACTTAACCGCTTCCTAACCCCGGCCCGCTAGACGCGGTGGCCTGGGGCCATGGGTTGGGAAGCGGATATCGTGCTGCGCTGGTTGATGTTGGTGGCGAGCCTGGCGGTTGCCACCTCCTGCACCCCCGTCCGCGAGCGGGCGGCGCATCTGACGCTGGACGTACCGCCGCCGACCGCACGGACGCTGCTGCGCCAGCTCGCGCTCGACGTGCCCGACACCGACCTGCCCGAGGCGATCAGCGGCAACACGCCCATCGAAATGGCCGCCGCCCCCGCCTTCAACGGCATCGCCCGCACCGCGACCGACGCGGCCCGCGCCGCCGAATGCCTGACCGCCGCCATCTATTACGAAGCCCGTTCCGAGCCGGTCGATGGCCAGCGCGCGGTCGCGCAGGTCGTGCTCAACCGGGTCCGCGACCGCGCTTTCCCCAAGAGCATCTGCGGCGTCGTCTATCAGGGGTCGGAACGGTCGACCGGTTGCCAGTTCAGCTTCACCTGCGACGGATCGATGCTGCAACCCCGCGACCCCGTCGCCTGGAACCGCGCCGCCGCCGTGGCGCAGGCCGCCCTCGCCGGACTGGTCTATGCGCCGATCGGGGCCGCGACCTTCTACCACGCGAATTATGTGCTGCCCTGGTGGGCGTCCAGCCTCAGCCGGATCGGCTCGGTCGGTACGCATATCTTCTATCGCTGGCGTGGGGCGCTGGAACGCGACCTGTCCTTCCGCCAGAATTATGCCGGGGTGGAGCCGAACATTCCCGTCCCCGCCGCCGTCCAGAACCCCGCCGCCGCCCCGATGGCCGAGGCGATGTACGGCGTGACCATCCATCGCGGCGAGCAGCGGGCCGAGGCCCTGGCCAGGATTCCCGATGCGAAGCCCACGCCAGTGTCTACGGCCGGGGTCCGCATCCACCGCAACGGCTTTGCCCATGGCGGCGGGGAAGCGACCAGCGGCGTGATCGTCGGCGAGGAAAGCGACCCGGGCTGATCGGCTAATGACACTCTTCAACGCCATCCCGGCGAAGGCCGGAATCCAGTTGGGTCAACGTCAGTAAGTCTTGCCGGACCAGCCCGTAACTGGACCCGGCCTTCGCCGGGGTGGAGCAAGGGGAGATGGGAAGGTCAGACCTCACCTTCCCCATCACAAACCGCCATCAACCGATCATATCGATCCATCCGGGCAGGTCGCCCAATCGCGGCAACTGGCGGAAGCGAGGATGATCGACGGGTGCGTCGCCCGCCTCATGGCTCCATGCCAGCGGTTGCGGGATGAACGCGGCCCAGGCGCCCGCCGCCAGCGCGGGCAGCACGTCGGAGCGCATTGAGTCCCCGGCCATCACCGCCTGTTCGGGCGCGATACCGTGGCGGGCGAAGATGCTGCGAAAGGTGTCGGGCGTCTTGTCGCTGACGATCGCCACGTCATCGAAATGCGAACCCAGGCCGGACGCCGCCAACTTGGCTTCCTGGTGCAGCAGGTCGCCCTTCGTCACCAGCACCAGCCTGCCCCGCTCGCGCAACGCCTCGATCGTATCGGCAATACCGTCGAGCAGTTCGACGGGGTGCGCCAGCAGCTGCCGCCCCGCCTCCAGCACGCGGGCGATCAGGTCGGTGGGCAGGGTCGGCCCGGCCAGTTCCACCGCCGTCTCGATCATCGACAGGGTGAAGCCCTTGGCCCCATAGCCATAGAGCCGCAGATTGCGTGCCTCGCAGGCCTCCAGCGTGGCCCTTGCCACCCGTGCCTCGGCAAAGGGGGCGAGCAGGCCGACCAGGGCTTCCTCGGTCGCCGCGAAGTGCCGCATATTGTGCCAGAGCGTGTCATCCGCATCCAGGCAGATCAGCGCGATGGTCATCGAGTGTCTCCCATTTGGCCCCACGTTTCCATCACAACTCGCGGATCAGGCGCAAGCCCAGTCGCGGCCGGAACCGCTCGCCACGTGCCTTTTCCGCGCCGACGCCGCCCTGCACCCCCAGCTTGCCGATCGCGCGGTGGAGCTGCGGCATCAGCAGCCAATAGGCGCCCTGCCCATTCTGCCGGTTCAGCTCCAGGCCCAGCACCGTGTCGGGATTCACGTCGTAGAAGGTCGAATGGTTGATGATCGTCCCCGTCTCGTTGCCCTCGCGCAGGGTCACGTCGCCGACGCCGAGCATCGTCATCGTGCTCCACCGCTCGCCGAAGCGATTGCCGAGCAGCCATAACAGGGTCGAGGTCCAGCCGCCTTCCTCGCGGTCGTGCAGCCCCAGATACTGGACGCCGTGCACGCTCCGCCCGCCCCGGAAGGTGCCCAGCCGCTTCTGAAGCCCCATTTTGTACTGGACCACGCGGTTATTGATGAGCGGCAGCTCCAGTTCGACCGCAAAGCCGTCCGTGACCGCCAGCTCGACCTCGGGTGCCCATTCCAGTTCGCCGCGCGGGCCGGTCAGGTCGCGCTGCGCCAGCGTGTTAACCTCGATCTCGCCCGCCTTGGCGGTCAGCGGGCGGATCATGTCGAACACCATCGGCTCGGGAATGTCGGGGCCGCTCTGAGCGGCGGCAGGCACGCCGACGAGCAGAAGGGCCATTGTGGAAAAAGCCAAGCGGCCGGTGATGAACATCGTGAAACTCCCAGGCATTACGCAGTACCGCGGTGCCGGGGGCCATCGCCGCCGGGCCGATCAGGGCGCGTGGGGTTCGTACCGCCGCGCGCCCGCGCCCATCGCCGCCTGTATCCCCGTGACCAGCGCATCCACCGTGAAGGGCTTGGTCAGCAATTGCATACCCGGCGACAGATGCCCGCTGTTCAGCACCGCATTCTCCGCATAGCCCGTGACGAACATGACATTCAATTCATGTCGCAATTCCCGAGATGCTTCGGCCAGTTGCCGCCCGTTCATGCCACCGGGCAGGCCAACATCGGTGACGAGCAGGTCGATGCGCTCGTCCGAGCGCAGCACGGCCATGCCCTCGACGCTGTCCGCCGCCTCGATCACCCGGTATCCCATGTCGCGCAGCACGTCGGCGATCATCATCCGCACGGTCGCCTCGTCATCCACGACCAGGACGGTCTCGCCCGCCCCCGATGCGTTGGCGGGGGCACCGGCGGCATTCTCGCCATCCCGCTGGGCGGGGCCGTGATGGCGCGGCAGATAGAGGAACACCGTCGTCCCTTCGCCGGGCGCCGAACGGATACGCACCTGACCGCCCGATTGCTGGGCAAAGCCATAGATCATGCTCAGCCCCAGCCCGGTCCCCTGCCCCAGCGGCTTGGTGGTGAAGAAGGGATCGAACGCCTTTTCCATCACCTCCTGCGTCATGCCGGTGCCGGTATCGGTGACGCACAGCGCCAGATATTCGCCGTCCGGTATGTCGGCGAAGCGGGCATTGTCCTGGTCCAGGCGACTATTGACCATCTCGATCGTGATGCGCCCGCCGTCCGGCATCGCATCGCGCGCGTTGATGCACAGGTTCAGGAGGGCATTCTCCAGCTGCGGCGCATCGACCAACACGGTCCACAGATCGGCCGATCCGTGCGTCTCCAGCGCGATGCCCGGCCCGACCGTACGGCGGATCAGGTCGGTCATGCCCGCGACCAGCGCGGCGATATCGGTCGGCTTGGGGGCCAAGGTCTGCCGCCGGGAAAAGGCGAGCAGCCGGTGGGTCAGAGCCGCCGCCCGCCGCGTCGCGCCCTGTGCGGCGTCCATATAGCGGTCGACGTCGCTGACCCGACCCTGCGCCAGCCGGAGCGCCATCAACTCCAGCGAACCCGAAATCCCGGCGAGCAGATTGTTGAAATCATGTGCCAGGCCGCCGGTCAGCTGGCCCACCGCCTCCATCTTCTGGCTCTGGCGCAGCGCCTCCTCGGCGCGCATCAATTCGGCGGTGCGGTCGGCGACACGCTGTTCCAGCTGCTCGGTCAGCGCACGGAGTTCGGCGATGGCCGTGTCGCGCTCGACCTCCAGCGCGCGACGCGCGCCGACATCGATGAGGACACCCGGAAACTGGATCGGCGTACCATCGTCCGCATGATCGACCCGACCAATGGCTTCCAGCCAATGGTAATAGCCGTCATGGCGGCGAACGCGATATTGATGCGCATAAGCCCCACCCCGCGCAATCGCCTCCTGCACCGCCTCCGACAGACCGGCACGGTCGTCGGGATGGACCAGTTCAACCACCCGCTCCAGTTCGACGCCCTCATGACCGCGGGCGGGATTCAGTCCGAAATGGCGCGCGAACGGCTCGTCGCAGGTGAAGCGATTAGTCACCAGATCCCAGAACCAGGTGCCGATGATCGCCCCGGCCTCCTGGGCCAGTTGCACCCGCTCGGCATTCAGCCGGGCCCGTGCCTCGCTCTCGCGCAATTGCTGTTCGGCGCAGACGCGGTCGGTGATGTCGAAGCTGACGCCCGGAAATCGTACGCAACGCCCGTTCTCATCGGCGATGCAACGGCCCCGCGCCGACACCCAATGGACGCTGCCATCGGGGTGGACCAGTCTATATTCCGAAGCGAAGCGGCCTGCGGCATCGCCTGCGCCCTCCGCCAGCCCGGCCATGGCCTCGGCGATTTCGCGCTCCACGCGCTCACGATCGTCGGGGTGAATGCCCTTGAAGAACTCGACGATCGGCAGGCCCGCCTCGGCCGCTGCCGGATCGACGCCATACATGGTCGCGAAGCGCGGGTCCGAACGGATCGAATCGTGGACCACGTCCCAGTCCCACATGCCGACATGCGCACCCGAGCTGAGAGCCAGTTCCAGCCGCTCGTCCGCCTCCCGCTGGTGTCGCTCGGCCAACACCCGCGCGGTCGTCTCGCCGGTGACGCAGATCATGCCGGAAATCCGCCCCTGGTCGTCAAAGACCGGCGAATAGGAAAAGGACCAATAGGCCTCTTCCGGCTTGCCCTCGCGAGCGAGGTCGAGCCGCATGTCGGTGACCTGCGCGACCCTGCCCGACAATGCGACGTCGACCAGCGGCGCGATATCGTCCCAGATGCTCCCCCACAGGACACGAAAAGGCGTCCCCATGGCGGTCGCGGCGCGATATCCCAGCATGGGGATATAGGCGTCGTTGTAGAAGGATATGAGATCCGGCCCCCAGACCAGATACATGGGCGCCGGGCACGCGATCATCGTCGCGATCTGGGCCTTCAGCGCGGCGGGCCATGTGTCGGGGGCTCCGAGGCTGGTCGTCGTCCAGTCGAACGCGATCATCTCGTCGACGACACGGCCCGATACGCCGTTGAGAAAAGTGAAGGCGGGGGAGTACACCATGGCGCGACCCTGCAACAGCGCGCGGTCGAGCGCCAGCTTTGATAGCGGACGGGCCAGCGCGTGGTGGCGGATCGACCGGCATGTCGGCCATTTTCGTCCCCAGGTTGATCGGTCCGGGCGACAGGGCGCATCCGCTCGATTGAACGGGCTTGGGCGAAGGCCGTTATCGCCTTCGACATTCGGAAGGGATGACGGCCATGACGAACAAGGGATTATCGCCGCTGGTGGCGGGCGGCATCGCGGCGGGCGTGCTGGGGCTGAGCGCGTTGATCGGGCGACGCAACGCGCCCGATCCGTCGCACCCGCGTATCCGGCGCTGGTATGCGCGGCTCGACAAGCCCGCCTTCACCCCGCCGGACAAGGTGTTCGGCGCGGTCTGGCCGGTGCTGGAAACGCTGGCCGCGGCCGGAGGCTATCGCCTGCTCCGCCAACCTGGCTCCCCCGCCCGCAATGCCTCGGTCGCGCTGTGGCTGGGCAACAGCGCGATGATCGGCGGCTGGACCGAGCTGTTTTTCCGCGAACGCCGCACCGGTGCCAGCACTGCCGCCGCCGGAGCGATGGCGGTCGGCACCACCGCGCTTGCCGCCACCGCGTGGAAAGTCGACCGCCCGGCCTCGGTCAGCATCATGCCGCTGGCGGCGTGGCTGGGCTTTGCGACCCTGCTGGCGGGCGAAGTGTGGCGTCGGAACGACAATCGATAGCAGAAATGCCCTCAACATGAACTTTAGATGAAGCCGACATGAACTATTCCGCCAAGGAAACGTTCGGGGGCCATGCGGGGGAAGAGCAGCACCATAGCGATCGTGACGGCCGGTTTGCTGGCAGGATGCAACACGCATCAATCCACACTGGCACCGTTCGGGGCGGATGCGGCCGACATCCGCCACCTTTTCATCATCATGCTGGTCGGCGCGGTGGTGATCGCGGGCGGTGTCGCGCTGCTGATGCGCCATGCCGTCCGGGCGCCCGAGGGATCGATCGATCATCGCAAGGGGATGCGGATCGTCCTGTGGCTGGGCGGGATCATCCCGACCGTCATACTACTCGGGCTGCTCGCCTATTCGCTCCCGTACATGAAGCCGCGCCCGGCCTCGCCCGCCGACCTGACCATCGCGGTGGATGGCGAGCAATTCTGGTGGCGCGTCGCCTATGCGCCACCGGGCCGCCCGCCCATTCTCAGTGCCAATGAAATCCGAATTCCGACCGGGCGGACCGTCGCCTTCCGCCTGAGCGGCGGCGATGTGGTGCACAGCTTCTGGATACCGGGGCTGGCGGGCAAGATGGACATGATCCCCGGCCGCATCAACAGCCTGGTCGTGCGGGCGGACAAGCCCGGCCGCTATCGCGGGCAATGTGCCGAATTTTGCGGGCTGTCCCATGCGCTGATGGCGTTTGACGTCATCGCCATGCCGCCCGCCGCCTTCGACGCCTGGCTGGCCGAACAGGCCCGCCCCGCCCGGCCGAGCGATACCCCCGGCGCACGCCTGTTTGCCGAGAATGGCTGTGGCGGCTGCCACGGCATCAGGGGCGTCAACGCGCCGAGCCGGATCGGCCCCGACCTCACCCATTTCGGATCGCGCCGGACGCTGGCGGCCGGCATCCTGCCGATGACGGAGGCCAATGTCGCATCCTTCATCCGCCATCCCGAAAAGACCAAGCCCGGCGTCCGGATGCCGTCCTTCCCCCAATTGTCGGATGACGAGGCAATTGCCCTCGCCCGCTATCTTCAGGGCCTGAAATGAGCCTCCACGCGCAGGACGATCCCCAGCTTCGCGCCGCCCAGGAAGAGCGGCTGCGCGCGGTGTGGAAACCACCCAGCGGCGTGTTCCTGCGCTGGACCGACACCAACAACAACCGGGTCGGCGTCTGGTACACGCTGACCGCCTTCGGCTTCATGCTGTTCGCGGGTGTGCTGGCGCTGATCATGCGCACCCAGCTGGCGGTGCCGGACAACGACCTCGTCTCGGCGAACACCTTCAACCAGCTGTTCACGCTGCACGGCTCGATGATGATGTTCCTCTTCGCCGTGCCCATGTTCGAGGCGGTGTCGATCATCCTGCTGCCCCAGCTTTTGGGCGCGCGCGACCTGCCCTTTCCGCGCCTGTCGGCCTTTGGTTACTGGAGCTTCCTGATCGGCGGCGTGTTCGTCGGCGGCTCGATCTTCTTCAACGCCGCGCCCGATGGCGGCTGGTTCATGTATCCACCGCTGACCACCCGCACCGACCTGTCAGGGCTGGGCGCCGATATCTGGATGCTGGGCCTGTCCTTCATCGAGGTATCATCGGTGGCCGCCGCCGTCGAGCTGATCGTCGGCGTCCTGAAATGCCGCCCGCCGGGGATGCGGCTGAACCTGATGCCGCTCTATGCCTGGTATATCCTGGTCGTGGCGGTGATGATCCTGTTCGCCTTCCCGCCGCTGATCGCGGGCGACCTGTTGTTCGAGATGGAGCGGCTGCTCAACTGGCCCTTCTTCGACGCGGCACGGGGCGGCGATCCGCTGCTGTGGCAGCACCTGTTTTGGATTTTCGGCCACCCGGAAGTCTATATCGTCTTCCTGCCCTCCATCGCGCTGTTCGCGATGATGA
Organism: Sphingomonas yabuuchiae; assembly: GCF_001477495.1. Classification (GTDB taxonomy): domain Bacteria; phylum Pseudomonadota; class Alphaproteobacteria; order Sphingomonadales; family Sphingomonadaceae; genus Sphingomonas; species Sphingomonas yabuuchiae_A. Next base: position 3,055 of record NZ_LDTF01000102.1, on the reverse strand, counting down.
TCCCGACCTTCGCGCAGCGCCATCTGCTGGGCTATCCATGGATCGTGCTGGCCGCCGTGGGCACCGCCTTCCTGTCGTTCGGGCTGTGGGTCCACCACATGTTCGCGACCGGCCTGCCCAAGATCAGCCTGGCCTTCTTCTCTGCCGCCTCAGAAGCCGTCGCCATCCCGACCGGGGTCCAGATCTTCGCCTTCATCGCCACACTCTGGGCGGGCAAGGTGAAGTGGTCGACGCCTTTGCTCTACGCGAGCGGCAGCCTGGCGGTGTTCGTCATCGGCGGCCTGACCGGCGTGATGGTCGCGGTGGCGCCGTTCGACTGGCAAGCGCACGACACTTATTTCATCGTCGCGCACCTCCACTATGTCCTGATCGGCGGCACGCTGCTTCCGCTGTTCGGGGGGCTCTATTATTACTGGCCGCTGATCACGGGCAAGAAGCTGTCCGACCGGCTGGGACGGATCGCTTTCTGGATCATGTTTGTCGGCATCAACCTGACTTTTTTCCCGATGCACCTGTCGGGTCTGGAGGGCATGCCGCGTCGTGTCTTCACCTATCCGGAGGAATTGGGCATCGGCTGGCTCAACCTTGCCTCGACCGCCGGGTCATACATGTTCGCAGCCGGGGTCGCGGTGCTGGTCGTCGACCTGATGCTGTCGCCGACCCGCGCCAAGTCGCCGCGCAACCCCTGGAATGCGGGCACGCTGGAATGGCTGGCCCACCCGGATGACGAGGATTGGGGCATCCGCTCGGTACCGCTGGTCGAAAGCCGCTATCCCATCTGGGACCAAAAGGACTTCGTCGCCAAGGTCGATGAGGGCCGCTTCTTCCTGCCCGATGCCGAGGAAGGCCGCCGCGAGACGATCATCACCTCGGTCCTCGACGCCAAGCCCGTTTCGGTGATCCGCCTGGGCACGCCCAGCGTCAAGCCGATGATGACCGCCGTCGCGCTGGGCAGCGTGTTCATCCTGACGACCTATCACCTTTACCTGATCGCGGCGCTGGGCGGCGTGGTGACGCTCGGCTGCATATTGTGGTGGCTGTGGGACACCGCCGAAATTCCGGAAAAGCCGGAAAAGCCGATCGGTCATGGTATGCGCCTGCCGCTCTATATCTCCGGCCCGGCCGCGCCCGGCTGGTGGGCGATGTTCATCACCATGATGGCGGATGCGACCGCCTTTTCCGGCCTCGTCTTCGGCTATTATTTCTACTGGACGATCCATCCCGATTTCGGCGCGGGGTTCGACGGGCCGGGCAGCGGCGGGCCGATGATCGCGCTGGCCCTGTCGCTGGCGAGCTGGGTCGCCACGCTGACCGCGCGCGAGGTTCATCACCGGGCTTCGGTCAATGCCGCGCGAGGGCTGCTGGTCGCGGGCGCCGTCACCGCCATCGCCAGCCTGTTCGCAGGCCTGCGCTGCCTGGACGGGCTGGACCCGGAGGCCAATGTCTATCCGGCGATCGTCTGGGTGCTGGTCGTCTGGACCGTCGTGCATGCCGCCGTCGGGACCATCATGCAGCTTTACACGCTGGCGCGCAGCATGGCGGGCAGGATGACGCCGACCCATGACGCGGATATCCGCAACATCACCGTCTATATGCATTTCTTCGCGCTGACCGCGATCGTCACCTATCTGACCATCGGCCTGTTTCCGGAGACAGGGCTATGAAGCGCTGGCTGAAGGGCGCGCACCGGCTGCGCGTCACCCTCTGGACGCTGATCGTGCCGCCGACGACCTGGGCGGTGCATTTCCTCTTCTCCTATCTCTGGGTCGCGATCAGTTGCGAGCGGATCGGCCGATGGGCACTGTTCCCCACGGCCTTCGCGATCGGGACGGTCGTCGCGCTGATCGTCATCCTCGCCTCGGGCGTGATCGCGTGGCAGCAGTCGCGCACCCCCGGCGACCCGCCGCCGCATAACGAGGGCACCGATATCGATCGGCTACGCTTTCTGGCCTATTCGACGATGCTGCTGGCGGGATTGAGCTTCGTCGCGGTGATCTTCACGGCGATGCCCGTCCTGATGCTGGGTGACTGTCGATGAGGCGCAACTGGCTGATGCTGGGGCTGGTGCTGTTGTCCGTCGGCTGGGCCTTCAGCACCTGGGGCATGACCGGGCATATGGTCGCGCACATGATCGCCGTGGCGGTCGCCGCGCCGCCGATCGCGCTGGGGCTTCAGGGCACCCGTTTCGATCCGGCGGTCCGCCTGCCCCGGCTCGCCACCCCGCTGGCCGCCGCCATGATCGAGGCGGTCGTGGTATGGGGCTGGCACGTCCCGGCGCTGCGGCGACTGGCGGACCATGGACTGTTCTGGCTGGTCGCCGAACAGGTCAGCTTCCTGGCGGTCGGCCTGCTGCTGTGGGCCGCCGTGCTCGCACCGCGCCACCGGGCCGCCGGGGTCGCGGCCCTGCTCGTCACCTCGATGCACATGACGTTGCTGGGCGCGCTGATCGGCCTAGCCCCACGGCCGCTCTACAGCCATCACGACATGGGGGCGCTGGCGGATCAGCAGATGGCGGGCGTCGTGATGCTGCTGGTCGGGGGCGTCGCCTATCTGTGCGGCGGGCTGGCGATGCTCGCGCGCCTGCTCCAGACCAAAGAAGAGGCGCACGCATGACGATCCGCATCACTTGGAAGCGGGCGCTCGCGGCCCTGCTCGGCCTGGCGCTGCTCGGCATGGGCGTGGCCTGGTCGGGCGTCATCAATCTCGCCGCCTCCAGCGGGCATTGGGCGATCACCGACTGGTTACTGCATTGGGCGATGCGCAATTCGGTGCGCACCCATGCCGCCTTCACCGCACCCAAGGACCCCGCCGATGCCAGCGGGCTGGTGAGCGCCGCCGGGCATTTCGCCAATAGCTGCGCGGTCTGTCACGGCGCCCCAGGCCAAAAGCCCGCCCCCGTGATGCAGGCCGCCACCCCGCCCGCGCCCGACCTGTCGGTCAACGCGCGCGAATGGACCGACAAGCAGCTGTTCTGGATTCTCCAGCACGGCGTGAAATATACCGGCATGCCCGCCTGGGCCGTGCAGGATCGGCAGGACGAGGTGCGCCGCATGGT
>NZ_LDTF01000101.1 GCF_001477495.1 Sphingomonas yabuuchiae | reverse complement strand
GGTTCGGAAGTCTATGTCGCGGTCGGCATCTCGGGCGCGATCCAGCATCTGGCGGGGATGAAGGACTCCAAGATCATCGTCGCGATCAACAAGGACGAGGATGCGCCCATCTTCCAGGTCGCCGATATCGGCCTGGTCGGCGACCTCTTCACCGTCGTCCCCGAACTGACCGACAAGGTCTGATCGAGGGGGAGCTTGCCGCTTGGGACATCCCCGGCGGCACGCTCCCCTCACCATCGCTTCGAGGCGCTGCCCTCCCCATAACGGGGAGAGGTCAGCGGATCCGATACAGCCTGAGCGGCGACCCCTTGGGCAGCGGTAGCGGGGTCAGCCAGTTCGGCGTCCAGCCGCGCGCCATCCGGTCGTAGAACCCGCCCGGCGCGCGTGCCCGGTAGTTGGTCGACTCGGCCATGTCCGGGCAGATCAGCAGCAGCGTCGCGCCATGCCGCTTCATGATCGCATGCGCCTGCGCCTCGCTGCCCTGGAAAGCGTGCTGCACGTCCAGGATCGCATTGCCATTGCGGTGATAGGGGCCCGCGATCGCGTCATGATGCGTCGTCACGATCAGCCGCGGCCCCAGATCGACGAAGGTGAACACCGTCGCCCGGGGATAGGCATTCACCCGCGTCAGCACCGAGGTGCGCACGCACTGCCCGGTCGCACGGTTGACCCGGTTGGCATAGGCACTCGGCTGGGTCGCGGGCAGATAGGTGACGACCCAGCTCGCCGCGATTCCCGTCGGCACCAGCACCGCCAGCACGATGGCGGGCACGCGCAGCAACGGCGAGCGCAGCCGCGTCAGCCAGGGCAGGACCATCCACAGCAGCGCCGCGATGCCCGGCACCGCCAGCATCTGCGCCGCCGGGGCCGCGCGCGCCTGCCACAACAGCATCAGGCAGGCGAAGGTCGTGAACAGCGCCACGGCGGTCCAGCCGATCGTCCGCCGCCGCCACGCCGCGACGATCGCCCCGATCATCCCGATCACCGGCATGATCGCCATGGGCAGCGCGACGCGAAGCGGGTGCTTGTAGATCGGCTTGGCCTCGCGGACGTTGTTCAGCCAGTTGCGCTGCAACTCGGGGCTGACCTGTTCGGGGCGGGTCAGGCATTGCGGGAACAGGCTGGCGAAACCGCCCGCGATGACGGCCCCCGCGACGACCGCGAGGCTAAGCCGCGCACCGCGCGACGCCGGATTGATCCGCGCCAGCACGAACAGCAACGCGCCCGCCGCGACCGTCACCGACAGCCAGACCGGGGTCAGCGCATCGCAGCGCATCGCGTAATTGGCGTTGGAGGCAAAGGCGGCGAACCCCGCCGCGCTCCCCCCGCCCAGGGTCAGGGCATAGACGGCCAGCCGGTCGGCCTCCGCCCGGTCCCAGACCCAGCGCAAGGTCAGGATCGCGCCCGCCATCGCGGCATAGGGCAGCATCTCCAGCCCGATCGCCAGCGACACCGCGCTCGCCAGGCCGACCAGCGCCCCGCCGCGCCGTGCTTGCGGATCGCACAAGCCGGCGACGGTGACCGCCAGCATCGCGAGCTGCCACCCGTGATGGTCGATGCGCATCGGCATATACATCAGCAGCGTGGCATTGGCGCACAGCAGCAGCGCCAGACCCAGCGGCCAGCTCAACGCCCCGACCAGGCGGCGCAGCGTCACCGCCAGCGCGGTCATGGTGATCGACAGCGGGATCAGCGGCGCCAGGCCGCAGGCGAGTCGTTCGGCCCAGGCAGGGGTGGTGAACAGGCGGAAGACCAGGATCAACCCGGCGATGGGCAGGTCGACGATGCGGCTCCAATGGATGTCGAAGCCGACCGGCGGGTTCATCCGATACTGGCGCAGATCATACCAGTCCTGCCCCGCCATCCAGGCGCGCACCTGCATCAGCCGCATATTGTCGTCGGTGTCGCCCAGCGACCACCAGCGTATCTGGCCCCAGCGATCGTACATGTACCAGGCGGTGATCGCGGCCCACGCCACCAGCACCCAGCGTTGCCAGTTGCGGTCGATCTCACGCTGCAGACGTTCCAAAGACGCTTCCCTCATACCCGCCCGCAGCCTAAGGCGCGGGGACATGGGTTCCGCTCTATCGCGGGCGGCGCAAAGGGCAAGATTGGGAGCATGGCGACTCTTCAGCACCAGATCGATCGATGGCGGTCCAGCGGCATGCTGGGCCAGATCATCCGGTTCGGAATTGCGGGGGGCCTGTCGACGGTCGTCTATTCGGCCGTCTATCTGCCGCTGACCGCCTGGGTCCTGCCGCATGACCGGGCGGTGCTGGCGGTGCCGCCCGCCTTTCTGGTCGCGGTGATCGTCGGTTTCTTCCTGCACAGCGCGTGGAGCTTTCGCGGACACGGCACCCGCGATTCCAGCGGCAAGCAGCATCTGAAATTCCTGGTGGTGCAGGGCTTCGGCCTTGCGTTGAACGCGCTCTTCACCTGGATCGCGACCGGACTCTTGCATCAACAACCCTGGGTCGCGCTGATCCCGGTGGTCACGATCACGCCGATCGCGACCTTCGCGCTCAACCGCCAATGGGTCTTCGGATAAGTTCATGGACCGTATCGTTTACGACCGCATGGCCGCGCATGATTCCACCCATTGGTGGTATCGCGCGCGCCGCGACATCCTGGCGGACTATCTGACCCGCTATGGCAAGCTGCCCGCCAGCGCCCGCATCTTGGAGATCGGCTGCGGCACCGGGCACAATCTGCCCATGCTGGCGAGCTTCGGCACGGTCGACGCGATCGAGATCGATCCCGCCGCACGCGAGATCGCCTCGCAAAGGCTGGGCAAGCCGGTCCAGGCCGCGCCGCTCCCCGAACTGCCGGGGATCGAGCGGGGGGCGTACGACTTGATCGCGGTGCTCGATGTGGTCGAGCATATCGAGGACGATGTCGCCGCGTTGGCGGCGATGAAGTCCTGCCTGAAGCCGGGCGGCAAGATCCTGATCGCCGTCCCGGCGCATCAATGGATGTGGTCGGCGCATGACGTGGTGAACCATCATCACCGCCGCTATTCCAAGGGGACGCTGGTGTCGGCGATCGAGAAGGCGGGGCTGAAACCCCGCAAGCTCGGCTATTTCAACTCGCTGCTTTTCCCGCTGGCGGCGGCGGCACGGATCGCGGGGCGGATCACGGGGCGCGACGACAGCGACGACTCGCCGCCGCCCGCACCGCTGAACAAGGCATTCGAGGCGATCTTTCGGCTGGAGCGGCATTTGGTCGGCCGGGTGCCGCTGACGCCGGGGGTTTCGATCGTGACACTCGCCGAGCCTGTCTGACGAAGGCCAAGGGATTCCCTTGCAAATTCCGGTTCCGCTCCCCCGTTCGTCTGGCTAGGGAGCCCCCATGCTGGACTTTCATCGCGCCGATCTGGCCCGACTGGCCGCGCGGGATCGATTGCGGGGGCTGGCCCCGATGGCAGGCCGGGACTTCGCCTCTAACGACTATCTTGGAATCGCGAGTCACCCGCGCCTCGCCGCCGCTATCGTGAACGCGGTGGACGAAGGCGTCTCCATCGGCTCGGGCGGATCGCGGCTGCTGCGCGGTAATCACCCGGAACATGAGGCGCTGGAGGCCGAAGCCGCCGCCTTTTTCGGGGCCGAGGCGAGCCTGTATTTCTCGTCGGGCTATACCGCCAACGCCACGCTCTTGGCGACGCTGCCGCAACGCGGCGACCTGATCGTCCATGACGCGCTGGTCCATGCGAGCATGCATGAGGGGATGAAGCTGTCGCGGGCGCAGGCCGTATCGGCGGCGCATAACGATCCGGCGGCGTTCGACGACGCGATCCGGAGATGGCGGGCCGAAGGCGGCAAGGGCACCGCCTGGATCGCGGTGGAAAGCCTCTATTCGATGGACGGCGACACCGCGCCGCTCGCCGAACTGATGGCGGTGGCCGAGCGGCACGACGCGATGCTGATCGTCGACGAGGCGCATGCGACCGGCGTTTTCGGCGAGCGGGGGCAGGGGCTCGCCACGCCGGGCGAGCGGGTCGTCACCCTCCACACCTGTGGCAAGGCGCTGGGGTGCGAGGGCGCGCTGGTCGCCGGGCCCGCCATCGTGCGCGACTATCTGGTCAATCGCGGGCGGGGTTTCATCTTCTCCACCGCGCCGTCGCCGCTGATGGCGCGCGGGGTACGCGAGGCCCTGCGCATTCTTGCCGACGAGCCGGAACGGCGGACCGCGCTCCATGAGCGGATCGCGCTGGCGGGCGAGCGACTGGCACCTCATGGCGCGCTGGCGAACGGCACGCCGATCATGCCGCTGATCCTGCACGACAATGGCCGCACCATGCGCGCCGCCGAGGCGCTGCGGCTGCGCGGTTTCGATATTCGCGGCATCCGGCCGCCGACCGTGCCGGTGGGCGCGGCGCGGCTGCGGCTGTCGATCACCCTCAATGTCGAGCAGGCGGATATCCTCGCCCTCGACCAGGCACTGCAAGAGGTTCTGGCATGAGCGCCGTCATCGTCACCGGCACCGATACCGAAATCGGCAAGACCGTCTTCTCCGCCGCGCTGACCGGCGCGCTGGGGGCCAGCTATTGGAAGCCGGTCCAGGCGGGCACCGATGACGAAGGCCACGGCGATGCCGAGACGGTGGCGCGGCTCAGCGGCCGTCCGGTCCTGCCCTCCGCCTATCGGTTGAAGACACCCTGCTCGCCGCATCGTGCGGCCGAGATCGACGGGGTGGAGATCGATCGCGACCGGCTGGCGCTGCCGCAGGTCGATGGCCCGCTGGTCGCCGAGGGGGCGGGCGGGGTGCTGGTGCCCGTCACCCGCCGGTTGCTGTTCGCCGACCTGTTCGCCCATTGGGGCCGCCCGGTGGTGCTGGTCGCGCGGACCGGGCTGGGTACGATCAACCACAGCCTCTTGTCGATCGAGGCGCTGCGGTCGCGCGGCGTGCCGATGCTGGGCGTGGCGTTCGTCGGGGACGCGGTGGAGGACAGCGAAGCGACCATCGCCGCGATCGGCGGGGTGAAGCGGCTCGGCCGCCTGCCGCGCCTCGCCGACCTGACCGCCAAGACGCTGGCGGAGGCGTTCGCCGCGAATTTCGCCGTCGAGGATTTTCGATGACCTCGCCGGTCTGGCATCCCTTCACCCAGCACGGCCTGGGCGAGCCGATTCCGAAGGTCACCACCGCCAGCGGCGCGGTGCTGACCACGGTCGACGGGCGTCAGGTGATCGACGCCATCTCCAGCTGGTGGGTGACGACGCACGGCCACAACCACCCCCGCATCAGCGCCGCCATCGCGGAGCAAGCGGGCAAGCTCGACCAGATCATCTTCGCGGGCTGGACCCACGAACCCGCCGAGGAAGTCGCCGCCGAACTCGTGCGGATCACCCCGCCCGCGCTGACACGCGTGTTCTTCTCCGACTCCGGCTCGACGGCGGTCGAGGTCGCGCTGAAGATGGCGCTGGGATACTGGCTCCACCGGGGCGCGCCGCGCTCCCGCATCCTCGTCCTCGAACACAGCTATCATGGCGACACGATCGGCGCGATGTCGGTCGGCGCGCGCGGGGTCTATAACCGCGCCTATGCGCCGCTGCTCTTCGATGTCGGCACCATTCCCTTTCCCACGGACGTGCAGGCCACGCTCGACGCGCTGGAGGCGGAGTGCCGGGCGGGTGCGGCGGCCTTCATCGTCGAGCCTTTGGTGCTCGGGGCAGGGGGCATGTTGCGCTACGCGCCCGAGACGCTGGCCGCGATGCGCGACATTTGCGCAACGCACGGCGTGCTGTTCATCGCCGACGAGATCATGACCGGCTGGGGCCGCACGGGCACGCTGTTCGCCTGCGAACAGGCTGGCGTGGTGCCCGACATTCTCTGCCTGTCCAAGGGGCTGACCGGCGGCGCGGTGCCGCTGGCGGTGACGCTGGCGATCGAGCCGATCTTCCAGGCGCACTGGTCCGAGACCGACCGGTCGAAACAGTTCTTCCACTCGTCCAGCTACACCGCCAACCCCATCGCCTGCGCGGCGGCGGCGGCCAATCTGGCGATCTGGCGCGAGGAGCCGGTCCAGGCGCGGATCGACGCGCTGACGGCGGCGCAAGCGCGGCATCTGGCGACCGTGGCAAGCGAAGCGTCGGTCCACAGCCCCCGTCAGCTCGGCACCATCGCCGCGTTCGAGCTGGGCGCGGGGCAGGATTATCTCTCCGACCTGGCCCCCCGATTGCTGGCGCACTTCAGGGAGCGTGACCTGCTCGTCCGGCCGATGGGCAACACCATCTATGTGATGCCGCCTTATTCGATCACGGTGGAGCAACTCGGTAAAGTCTGGACCGGAATTCACGAGGCGATCGACCGCTTCAGGCGTTAAGTGCACGCCCTTTGACTTTAGGGCTTTTCATTTGCTTTATCCCGCGGCGATTCAAAAGGAGCAGGCATGAGCGTGGCGGCGGCAAGAGCGATGGGGGCTCTGGCATCAGTGACGGCGCTCATGTGGAGCTTGGCGGGCTCGGCGCAGACGAGTGCGCCCGTGCCCGCGCAACCCCTGGGCCCGATCAACGCCGATCTGCCGCCCGGTGGCGATTCCTACGCCCGGGCCATCGTCACGTCGCCGGTCGTCGCTCCGAATTGGACGCTGTCCGCCTGGGTCCAGCCGCGCAGCGTCATGGGCAAGGGCACGACGATGCTGATCGGCGGCTTCGGCAACCCCACCGGGGGCCCGCGCCGCTATCTGGCGCTGGTCGACGGCCAGCCCGCGCTCGTCACCGAGGCGGGGGTGGTCCAAGGCGGCGGCGATGCCGATCGCAACAAATGGACCTATATTGCCGCCAGCTATGACGGAAAGATCGTCCGGCTGTTCGTGAACGGTCGCCAGGTGGTGCAGCGCGGCCTGTCGCTGGAGCCCGTGACTGGCGTGGCGACGCTGGCACCGCGCAGCTATCAGCCCGTCTTTGCGGGCAAGGTCGTCGATTTCCGCATGGTGCGCGAGGCGGTCGATCCGCTGGCCATCCGGGTCGCCGCGCGTCGCGCACCCGATCCGGCGAAAATCGCGCTCCAGACCGGCAGCCCCAGCTGGCCCTATCAGACCCGCCAGATGCAGGGGCAGACCACGCCGCAGGACGCCTGGACGCTGCCCCAGTCCCGGGCGCCGATCCCGACCAGCGGCACGGCCAGGCCCGAATTCAAGGCGCCTGCGCTCGTCTCGACTGCGACCGGCCAATGGGCGGTCAATGGCTGGCGGTTGATCGAGGCGGCCAAGGTCGGCCCCGGCGGTGGGGACCTGTCGCAGGGCAATTTCGACGCCAGCAAATGGTATGCCGCGACCGTGCCGGGCACGGTACTGACGACGCTGGTCGATCGCGGCGTCTATCCCGATCCCGCGATCGGGCTGAACAACCTGTCGATCCCCGAGACGCTGGCGCGGCAGGATTACTGGTATCGTACCGAGTTCGACACGCCCGCCGAGGCCGCCGGGCGGACGATGTGGCTCACCTTCAACGGCGTAAACTATTCCGCCGAGGTCTGGGTCAATGGCCGGATGACGGGCACGATGAAGGGTGCCTTCATCCGGGGACGCTTCCCCGTGACGCTGGTCGCCGGGCGCAATGCGATCGCGGTGCGGGTGTCGCCGCCGCCGCATCCGGGCCTTGCGCATGAGGAATCCATGACGGCGGGCGTCGGGGAGAATGGCGGCGTCCAGATGATGGACGGCCCGACCTTCGTCGCGACCGAGGGCTGGGACTGGATCCCCTCCGTCCGCGACCGCAATACCGGGCTGTGGCAGGGCGTGACGCTGGCCGCAACCGGCCCGGCGGTGATCGGCGATCCGCAGGTGGTGACGACGCTGCCCAAGCCCGACAATTCCGTCGCCGATGTCGAGATCGCGGTGCCCGTCACCAATAACGGCCAGACGCCGGTGACGACGACGGTGCGCGCGGTGTTCGACGATGTGGTCGTCGAAAAGCCGGTGACGGTCGCGCCGGGCCAGACGATCCGCGCCGTCCTGTCGCCATCCGAATTCCCGCAGCTGTCGGTCAGGAACCCCCGCCTCTGGTGGCCCAATGGCTATGGCGACCCCGCGCTGCATAACCTCGCGCTGACGGCGGCGGTCGATGGCGCGCTGTCGGACAGCAAGGTTTTGCGCTTCGGGATGCGGCAGGTGACCTATGACCTGTCGCTGTTCGACGGTGACGGCGATCTGGAGCGGGTGACGCTGGACCTCAACCGGGTGCGTGGCGGACCCAGGATCGTGGACACCGGCCATGCGGGCATCCGCAAGACGGCGGGTGGCTGGGCGATGAGCTTTACGCCCGGCGGCGACCAGTCGGCGGCGGTCAGCAAAGTCACCGACGATCCGCGACTCGCGCCGTACCTCGTCCTGCGTGTCAACGGCGTGCGGATCGCGGCGCGGGGCGGCAATATCGGCATGGACGATTTCATGAAGCGCGTCGACCGCGCGCATCTGGAGCCGTTCTTCCGCCTGCACCGCGACGCGCATCTCAACATCGTGCGCAACTGGGTCGGCCAGAATACCGAGGACAGCTTCTTCGACCTGGCCGATGAATATGGCCTGATGGTCCTGTCCGACTTCTGGGAGTCGACCCAGGATTACAATATGGAGGCCGAGGACCCGCAGCTGTTCCTGGCCAATGCGACCGACGTGGTGCGCCGCTATCGCAACCACCCCTCGATCGTCGCCTGGTTCGGCCGCAACGAGGGCGTGCCGCAGCCGATCCTGAATAGCGGGCTCGACAATCTGCTGCGCGCGGAGGACGGGACGCGGCTCTATATGCCCTCGTCCAACGCAGTGAACCTCCAGGGCTCCGGCCCCTATAACTGGCGGCCGCCGGTCGAATATTTCACCACCCATGCCAAGGGCTTCTCGGTCGAGGTTGGCACGCCCTCGCTGCCGACGCTGGAATCGTGGAAGCGGACCATCCCGGCCGAGGCGGATCGCTGGCCGATCGGCGATGTCTGGGCCTATCATGACTGGCACCAGACCGGGAACGGCGCGGTGAAGACCTATATGGACGTGCTCGAACGCCGCTTCGGCCCCGCCACCGGGCTGGAGGATTTCGAGCGCAAGGCGCAGATGATGGAGTATGAATCCTATCGTGCCATCTTCGAGGGGATGAACGCCGGGCTCTGGACCGAAAATTCCGGCCGGATGCTGTGGATGACGCAACCCGCCTGGCCGTCCTCGGCGTGGCAGATCTTCTCGTCCGACTATGACACGCATGCCGCCTTCTACGGCGTCAAGAAGGCCGCCGAGCCGATCCATGTCCAGATGAACCTGCCCGACCACCGCGTCGTGCTGGTCAACAACACCCGCGACGCGCTGAAGGGGGTGCAGGTGCGCGCGAAGGTCGTCGGGCTTGATGGCCGGACCGAAAGCGAGCAGGAGGCGAAGATCGTCGCGGGTGCCGAGGGGGTGACGCCCGCGCTCAGCCTCGACCTCGCGCCCGCCATGAAGCGCGGGCCGGTGCTCGTCCGGCTGGAGGCGACCGATGCGGGCGGACAGGTCCTGTCGACCAACAGCTATTGGGAAGCGGCGGACGATGCGGGTTACCGCGCACTGACCGCCATGGGGGCGGCCCCCGTCACCGCGACGGCGACGACGCAATCGCAAGGCGAGGAAACGCTGGCCAGCGTCACCCTGACCAATGGCGGCACGACCCCTGCGATCGAGACCAAGCTGACCGTGATGAATGCCGACGGCAGCCAGGTGTTGCCCGCCTATTTCAGCGACAATTACGTCACCCTGATGCCCGGAGAGACCCGCGTGATCGAGATTCGCTATCCCACGGCCAAGGCGGACAAGCCGATGGTCGCCTTGCGCGGCTGGAACGTCACCGCGACCGCCACGGACCTGCGTCCGTGAGCCGGGTGATCCTGACCGCGCTGATGGCGCTGACGCTTGCCGCACCCGCCGCCGCGCAGACCGCGCCGAAGGAAACCGACTCGCAGCGCTGGACCCGCGAATGGGAGGAGCGGTTGCACAACGACTTCGCCTATCTGGCGCGCTACCGCGAGGATAACGCGAAGCTGCCTGCGCCGGTGGCGGGGCAGCCGCGCGTGGTCTTCATGGGCGATTCGATCACCGAGGGTTGGGTCGGCAAGATGCCGCAATTCTTCACCCCCGGTCGGATCGGGCGCGGGATCAGCGGCCAGACGACCTCGCAGATGCTGCTGCGCTTTCGCCAGGACGTGATCGACCTGCATCCGGCGGTGGTGCAGATCATGGCGGGCACCAACGATATTGCGGGCAATACCGGCCCGACGACCGACGCGCAGGTTCAGGGCAATATCATGTCGATGGTCGAGCTGGCCCAGGCGCATGGCATCCGGGTGATCCTGGCCTCGATCCCGCCCGCCGATCATTTCGAGTGGAAGCCGGGCCTGGCCACCGCCCCGCGCATCGCGACACTGAATGCTTGGCTGAGGGACTACGCCAGGCGCGTCGGGGCGACCTATGCCGATTACTGGTCGGTCCTGCATGTCGGGGACGCGCTGAACCCGGCCTATGGCACCGATGGGGTGCATCCCAATGCACAGGGCTACGCCGCCATGGCGCCGGTCGCCGATTCCGCGATCGAACTGGCCTTGGCGAAACCTCAGCCGCGCAGGATGCGGTAATTCAACCGCGCGGTCGCGATCGGCTTTTCGCGATCCTCCTGCCAGGCGGTCACCTCGACATTGGCGGTCCGCTGGCCGAGGCGCAGGATGGTGCCGACCGCGCGGGTGGGATGGTCGCGACCGGTGCGCAGATAATCGGTCGTGACCGTCACCGGCTTGATCCGCGTCGTCCCCTCGTTCGACAGGCGGTGGGTCAGCGCGGCGATCCCCGCCACCTCCAGCAGCCCGGCGATCGCCCCGCCCTGAAGCAGGCCCGGCCAGCCCATCACATGCTCGCCGAACGGCATGATCAGGTGCGGCAGCCCGTCGACCCATTCGATCGAGCAGCCGAGCCATTCCGCATAGGGGGGCAGCACCATCGCTTGGCCGATGCCGGTACGGGGGGCGCTCATGCGGTCATGCCGATAAAGGTGCCCGCGACATGCGCGACCGGATCGTCGGGGTCGCCGTCATGCGCGATGCCCCGGACAAAGGCGATGCTGCGGGTCAGGCGATAACACTCCCCACGTCCGATCACGGTGCGTTCGGGGACGGCGGGGCGGAGATAATCGACCCGCAGGTCCAGCGTCACATGCGGCTCGAACGCGCCGCGCTTCAGCCAGACGGCGACGCTGGTCGCCATGTCCATCATCGCGACGATCGGTCCGGAGGCGATCACGCCGCTGGTCGGATCGCCGATCAGCCGTGCGTCGTAAGGCAGCGCCAGCTCCGCCCAGTCTTCCCCGTGCGCGCGGTAGGCGATGCCCAGATGCTGGCCATGCCCGCCGCCCAGGCCGCCCATCGCGACGAAGCGTTCCATATCGAACCCCATGATGCGATGCTCTACACGAGCCATGCGCTGGCGCAAAAGGAGAGAGATATGGACGGCCGGGTGACGATCGCGGTGACGGACGGCGTGGCCGATGTCCGTCTGGCGCGCGGGGAAAAGCTGAACGCCATCGACCGCGCGATGTTCGATGCGCTGGCCGAGGCGATCGACGCGCTGTCGTCGCGGTCCGACCTGCGCGCCGTGGTGCTGTCGGGCGAGGGGGAGGGGTTCTGCTCCGGCCTCGACATGGCGGCGATGGCGGGGGGCGATCTGGCGGGGCTGGACCTGTCGACGCGCAGCCATGGCCCGGCCAATCCGGTGCAGCAGGTCGCTTGGGGCTGGCGGACGCTGCCGGTGCCGGTGATCGCGGCCGTCCACGGCGTCGTGTTCGGCGGCGCGACCCAGATCATGGGCGGCGCGGACATCCGGCTGGCGCATCCCGCCACCCGCTTTGCGATTCGCGAAGTGCATTGGGGCATCGTCCCCGACATGGGCGGCTTCGCGCTGTGGGGCGGTGTGCGTCAGGATGTGCTTCGCGAATGGGTCTATACCGCGCGCGAATTCGATGCGGTCGAGGCACAGGCGGCGGGATTCGTCACCCGGCTGTCCGACGATCCGCGCGGCGAGGCGCTGGCCCTGGCGCAGACGATCGCCGGGCGAAGCCCCGATGCGGTGCGGAGCGCCAAGCGGCTGTTCGCGGCGATGGGAAGCGAACCGGAGCAAATGCTGGCGATGGAGAGCGCGGAGCAAGTGGCGCTGATGCAGGGCGCGAACCACCGGGAAGCGGTGCGGGCGAATTTGGAGCGGCGGCGGCCGGTGTTCACTGACGTTTGATGAGTTCACGCCATCTCCCGCCACGATGGCCCCTCTCCCGGCAGGGGGAGGGGTTGGGGAGGGGTAAGAGCCGCAAAGGTCGGCCTCTGTGAGACTCCATACCCTCCCCCATCCCCTCCCGTTTACGGGAGGGGTGTGCCCGCGGGCAGGGAGGGGCCAAACAAAAAGGGGGAGCCCCTTTCGAGACTCCCCTTCCTTCAGCTCTCGCGGAAGAATTACTCCGCGGTCGCCTTCAAAATCTTGCCCGGGTTACGGGGCGGCTCGCCCTTGGGCAGCGCGTCGACATGCTCCATGCCGCTCTCGACCTGGCCCCAGACGGTGTACTGGCGGTCGAGGAAGCGCGCGTCGTCGAAGCAGATGAAGAACTGCGAATTGGCCGAGTTCGGATCGTTGGTCCGCGCCATCGAGCAGGTGCCACGGACGTGCGGCTCGGCGTTGAATTCCTGCTTCAGATTGGGCTTGTCCGAACCCGACATGCCGGTGCCGGTGGGGTCGCCGCCCTGCGCCATGAAGCCGGGGATGACGCGGTGGAACACGACGCCGTCGTAAAAGCCTTCATTGGCAAGGCCGCCGATGCGCGCGACATGCTCGGGCGCCAGGTCGGGGCGCAGAGTGATGACGACATCGCCGCTCTCGAGCGTCAGGGTCAGCTTGGAAAAGGTCTCGGCCATAAGGGTTCTTCCTTGGTTGATGGTGCGCAGGTAGGCGTTCACACGCCCGCTGGCAAATGCCGCCGTCGCAGTTTAGAGGCGTGACACAGCGTTCATGATCGATCGAGGGAGGCCGAGATCAGCGACACCGAACTCCCCGAACTCGACACCGAGACCCAGTTGCCCGAAACCCAGCTGGACGAGGACGACCGGCTGAAGCCCGAATATGTGACGGCCGTGCTCGACGCGCTGGAGGCGGGCGACGACGAGGGCGCCCGTGCGCTGGTCGAGCCGCTCCACCCCGCCGACATCGCTGACCTGTTCGAGCTGGTCGGGGACGAGGAGCGCGTCAATTTGGCGCGTGCGGTCGCGGACCTGCTGAACGGCGACGTCTTCGCCGAGATGAACGATTATGTGCGCGAGCAGCTGATCCAGGCGCTCGAACCGCATGAAGTCGCCGACATCGCGTCGGAACTCGATACCGACGATGCGGTTGCCATCATTGAAGACATGGACGAGGACGAGCAGCGCGCGGTCTTGCGCGCGCTCGACCCTGACGACCGCGCCGCGATCGAGGAGGCCCTGTCCTTCCCCGAGGAGTCCGCCGGACGCCTGATGCAGCGCGAGCTGATCGCGGTGCCCGAACATTGGACGGTGGCCGAGACGATCCAGTTCCTGCGCGACGATGAGGAACTGACCACCGATTTCTGGGAAATCTTCGTCGTCGATCCCGGCCACCGGCCGATCGGCACCTGCCAGCTGTCCTGGATCCTGCGCGCGCCGGGGCAGATCGTCATCGGCGACGTGATGAAGCGCGAACAGACGCTGATCCCGGTCGACATGGACCAGGAAGAGGTCGCGCTGCGCTTCCAGAAATATGCGTTGATCTCGGCGGCCGTGGTGGATGGCAGCGGGCGTCTGGTCGGCATGATCACCGTCGACGATATCGTCCACATCATCCAGCAGGAGGCGGGCGAGGACGTGCTGCGCCTGTCGGGTGCGGGCGAGGGCGACATCAATGAGCCGATCCTCGACAGCTATAAGAGCCGCGTCCGCTGGCTGCTCGCCAATCTGATTACCGCGATGGTCGCTTCGTCGGTGATCGCGGCGTTCGAGGGGACGATCGCGCGGATGGTGGCGCTGGCGACGCTGATGCCTATCGTCGCGGGCGTCGGCGGCAATGCGGGCACGCAGACGCTGGCGGTGACGGTCCGGGCGCTGGCGACCAACCAGCTGACCCGCTCCAACACCGGGCGCGCGATCATGCGCGAGATTCGCGTGGCGATGATGAACGGCGTGACCGTCGCGGCGGTGATCGGGGTCGGGGTGAGCCTGGTCTTCGGCAACCCGGCGCTCGGGCTGGTGATCGCGGCGGCGATGATGACCAATATCCTGGTCGCGGGGCTGGCGGGCGTGCTGGTGCCGGTGACGCTCGATCGGTTCGACGCCGATCCGGCAGTGGCGTCGTCGGTGTTCGTGACGATGACGACCGATTCGATCGGCTTCCTGGCATTTCTGGGCCTCGCCACGGCGGCGGGCCTGACTGGCTAGAGCAAGATGACGTGAGATGAACTCACCCCTCCCCTTCAGGGGAGGGGCCGGGGGTGGGGCGCTTCCGCAAGCGCGAGGCCTGTGGCGAGGCCCCACCCCAACCCCTCCCCTGAAGGGGAGGGGCTTGCGTTGGTTTGATGCGATGTCATCACGATCTAAGCTATCCCTCCCCGTGCCGGGGAGGATCAGTGGTCGTGCCCGTGCCCGTGCGGCACGTTGCGCAGCGCCTCCAGCACTTCGTCCGTGCGGGCGGGATCGCCGATCGCCAGCACATGCCCTGCGCTGTCGGCGGTCAGCGGATCGCCGTTCCAGTCGCACATCCGCCCGCCCGCACCCTCGACCACCGGGACCAGCGCGGCGAAGTCGTGCAGCTTCAGCCCCGATTCGCAGACCAGATCGATATGGCCGCTCGCCAGCAGGCCGTAATTATAGCAGTCGCCGCCATAGACCGGCCCCTGGCGGGGGGACTGGCCGCTGACCGCGGCGACCAGCGCCATGAAGTGCGGCACGTCCTCGTCGTCGAACAGATGCGGGCTGGTCGTCGCGATGGTCGCGCCGTCCAGGTCGCGGCAGGTGCGGGTGCGCGTCGGCTGGCCGTTGAACAGGGTCGGCCGTCCCGCCACGCCCAGCCAGCGCTCGCGCGCGATCGGCTGGTCGATGATGCCCAGCACCGGCCAGCCATTTTCGACCAGCGCGATCAGCGTGCCGAAGATCGGCCGCCCGACGGTGAAGCTGCGCGTGCCGTCGATCGGGTCGAGCACCCATTGGCGCCCCGTCACGCCGTTCTTGACGCCATATTCCTCGCCATGGATGCCGTCGCCCGAACGCTCCGCCTCCAGGATGCGGCGCATCGCCGCCTCCGCCTCGCGATCGGCCAGCGTCACGGGCGACCGGTCCTCCTTGATCTCCAGCCCCATTTCGCGGCGGAAATAAGGGCGGATGGCGGCTCCGGCAGCATCGGCAAGACGAAGGGCCAGTTTGATATCGTCGGCGTGTACGGACATATTAACCCGGATAGGATAGGACTGCGCGATCAGCAATGGACGCCATGATCGCGACGGGATAGGCGTTAACTATCTTAATATAAGGAATGGGGCGATGAGGGCAGTGTTGGGCGTTCTCCTGGCGATGGCAGCGGTACCGGCCGCAGCGGCCCTCCGTCCCGGTGCTCCCGCGCCCGACTTCACCACACGCGGCGCGGTGGCGGGCAAGGTCTTCACGCTGCATCTCAAGGAACAGCTGCGCCACGGCCCGGTCGTCCTGTATTTCTTCCCCGCCGCCTTCACGAGCGGATGCAGCGCCGAGGCGCGCGCCTTTGCAGAGAAGATCGACGCCTTTCGCGCCGCTGGCGCGCGCGTGATCGGCATGTCGGCCGACCCGGTCGACAAGCTCGCCGCCTTTTCCAAGGCCGAATGCGCGGGCAAGTTCCCGGTCGCCAGCGCCGGTCCGGCGATCGTCAAGGGCTATGACGTCGCGCTCGGCCGCCAGATGGAAGGGCGCGATATCACCTCGCGCACCAGCTATGTCATCGGTCGCGATGGCCGCGTCGTCTTCGTCCATGACGACATGAACCCGTCCGAGCATGTCGCCACGACGCTGGCGGCGGTACGCGAACTGCAAAATCATCGCTGACAGGCGCGTGTCATGGGGCTTTACAGGGGATGGGGCGAAACGGCGGACGCGGGGCCGCGGCGAGCCATGACGACGCCTGCCAGTTTGTATGAGCGTATCGGCAAGTTTCTGGAGGATCACCGGCTTTCCCCCGATCCGGCGCATTACGCCTTCGTCCATGCGATCCTGACCAATCCCAAGGGTAGCCTGGCGCGCGCGGTCGAGTCGCTGATCGATGGCGGCGTGCGGCTGCACCAGGACGATATCGTCCGGCTGGGCGGTCCGGTGGGGGCGTCGCGGCCCATGCCCGAACCGGACGCGACCGAGCCGGCCGTCCGCGAATCGGCGGCCGACCGGGTCGCGCCGCCCGAGGCGGAGGCGCGGTCCGACGCGCTGGCCGAACAGACCGAGAATCAGGTTACGGCGTTCATGTCGGTGATGCGCACCTTCCAGGAGGATACGTCGGCCTTCGGGGCCAATCTGGCGCGCAACGTGGCGGAGATGAATCGCGAAGAGATCGACCTGCCGACGCTGGCGACGCTGACCGGCGAGATGCTCGAGCGGATCCACGCGACCGAACAGCGGCTGGAGCAGGCGACGGCGGAGGCCGACACGCTGCGCGAGAAGCTGGCCGAGGCGCGGGCGACGGCGCGACGCGACCCGCTGACCGGACTGGCCAACCGGCTGGCCTTTTCCGAGGCGCTGGGCCAGTGTTTCCAGATGTCGGACAGCTGCCATCTGGCGCTGTGCGATGTCGACCGGTTCAAGCGGATCAATGACGAGCTGGGTCATGCCACGGGCGACCGGGTGTTGCATTCGATCGGCAAGATCCTGGCCGAGGAATGCCAGGGGCATCTCGTCTGTCGTCATGGCGGCGAGGAATTCGCCATCCTGATGTCCGGCCTGACCGCCAGGCAGGCGGCGGCGCTGGTCGAACGGGCACGCGATGCGGTGCGCAACCGCCGGATGCGCGTGCGCGAGACGGGCGAGCCGGTCGGGGAGGTCACCTTCTCCGCCGGGATCACCACGCTGAACCCCGGGGATACGCAGGAGACGCTGTTCGCGCGGGCCGATGCGCTTCTGTATCGCGCGAAAAAGGAAGGTCGCGACCGCGCCTGCAACGACGCCTGATTTTCCGCCATCGAATGGCGGCAATTCCCGTCAGGTCGTGGCGGAATTTCCCAAAGCCAAGGGGAGCTTTCGCAAAAACCCCGGAAATCGGCCATTTTTAAAACTGGCACGCTCTCTGCAATGTCCCTGATATCGCCGCTCGGATGGTCCGACCGGCAGGTATCAGGGAGTTTTCACCATGTTCGCTTCGTTCCAGACCCGCCAGATCCTCGTCTCGGTCCTCGGCGCTTTCGTCTTCGCCGGTCTCGCCATCACCAGCGCCGCGCCGATCTTTCCGATCGCCTGAGCGTGATCGTGCCTTACCCCTCCGGCGGCCGGGCCATGCCCTTCTGACGCCCGGCCGTCCTTCTTTCCCGTATCAGGCGACCGCGCCAGCGCCCACCGGGCCGACCGGCGCTTCCTCCTCGCGCGAATAGGTGCCCGTCAGCACCCCGGCGGCCAGCACATGTCCCACCATCGCCTCGACCATCGCACCGCGACCCGGCGTCTGTCCGCCGATCTCGACCACCGCATCCAGCGCGAACAGCTGGAAGACATAACGATGTTCGCCATGCCCGCGCGGCGGATCGGGCGGCAGCCAGCCCTCGCTCAAATAGGAATTGCGTCCGACATCGCCCCCCTCGGGCGTGCCCGCGCCATCCGCGACGATCGCGCCTTCGGCCAGTTCGCCGTCCCGGGGCGGCAGGTTCCAGACGATGGCATGGACCAGCGGCTGCGGTGTCGGGGCGTCGGCATCCTCGACGATCAGCGCCAACATCGCCGTGCCCTCGGGCGGATTGCCCCAATAGAGCGGCGGCGACACGCCCTCGCCATCGGCGGTGAAGCGTTCGGGGAGGCGCGCCATGTCGCCAAAGGCCGGGCTGTGCAGCGCCATCACGGCGGGTGGTGCCAGTTCGGGCCGGACGACCGCGATTGATTCCACCCCGGCGCGCCAGCCGCTCATCGCCTTACCCAGCCAGGCGGGCAGATGTTCGAGCATCCTTATCTCCTCTATCGTGGCGTCATGGGCACGACCCGCGTGCGCCAGACGGTCAGCGTGTCGATCGCGCCCCGGCATTCGGTCATCTGCGCGGCATGGAGCAGGCGGAAACGGGTGCCGTCCCAGCCGAATTGCTGCGCATCGCCGCAATCGCCCAGCCCTCGGCCCTTGCCCCAGCTCGACAGGCGGCCGTCGCGCGACCATTCGACATTGACCAGGATCTGGGGCTGGCCGGGTTCGGGCGTCTCGCCGAAGGGATAGGCGAAGTCGAAGGTTGCAGGGGTCAACCGCCCGTCGCGCCAGATCAACGGCTTCACCAGATAATTATACGCCCCCGCGCCGCAGGACATCAGCACCAGCGTGCTGCGTCGGTCGAGCCGGTGCGCGTCGGCACTGAACGGACTGCCATCGTCGATCACGCAGCCATAGCGTCGCCGCGCCTCGCTGATCGCCGTCGCGGGGATGGCGGGGGCGGGGCCGGGC
>NZ_LDTF01000100.1 GCF_001477495.1 Sphingomonas yabuuchiae | reverse complement strand
GCCACCGGGGCGGCAGCGGGGGCCGCCTGATGCGTCACCGCCGGGGCACCGGTTGCCGACACGCCGCCGTCGCGAATCTGTCGCGCCAGCTCGCCCGGATCGGGCAGGCTCGAGGCATGGATCGCGCGGAGCAGCGCCATCTCCGCCGCCTCGATCGGCAGAGCGGCGCGGGCCACCTCGTCATGCCCCTTCAGGAACAGCTGCCACAGCCGGTGCAGCGCAGGGAAGCTGAGCGAACCCGCCCATTCCTCGCGTGCGGCGCGCTCCTCCAGCGGCTGGGCCGCGTCGGGCGGCGTGCCGACCTTGGTCAGGGTGATGCCGTGCACCGTCTCCAGCAACGAGCGGAGCACCGATTGCGGATCGACGCCATAATCATATTGCCGCCGCAGCGAGGCCAGCGCCCCCGCGCCGTCGCCGTTCAGGACCAAGCCGAGCAGGTCACGCACGGCACCGCGATCCGACAGACCCAGCATCTCGCGCACCGCGCCTGCGGTGACGCCGCCGCCCTCCAGATCGGCATGGGCGATCGCCTGGTCCAGGATCGACAGGCCGTCGCGCGCCGATCCTTCCGCCGCACGCGCGACCAGCATCAGCGCCTCGTCCTCGGCGGTGACATTCTCCAGCTTGCAGATTTTGGCGAAGTGGTCCGCCAGCTTGTCCGCCGTAATCCGCCGCAAGTCGAAACGCTGGCAGCGCGACAGGACGGTGATCGGGACCTTGTTCACTTCCGTGGTGGCGAACAGGAACTTCACATGCGCAGGCGGCTCTTCCAGCGTCTTCAACAGCGCGTTGAAGGCGTTCTTGGAGAGCATGTGCACTTCGTCGACGATGTAGATCTTGAAGCGCGCCGAGACGGCCGCATAGCGCGACGCCTCGATGATCTCGCGCACGTCGTCGACGCCGGTATGGCTGGCGGCATCCATCTCGATCACGTCGATATGGCGGCCTTCCGCGATGGCGCGGCAGGGTTCGCAGACGCCGCAGGGGCTGATGGTCGGGCCGCCATTCCCATCCGGGCCGACACAGTTCAGCGCCTTGGCGATCAGCCGCGCGGTCGAGGTCTTGCCGACCCCGCGCACGCCGGTCATCAGGAACGCATGGGCCAGCCGGTCGCGCTTGATCGCATTGCCCAGGGTCTGGACCATCGCGTCCTGCCCGATCAGCGCATCGAAGGTCTGCGGCCGGTATTTGCGCGCAAGGACGCGGTACGCCTCGGCCTTGGCGGGTTGGGGCGGTTCGCCCAGGTCGAACGAATCAGCCATGACGGGTCTGGATGGTCGGGGTGTCGGAAAGCATCGCCGATCAACATAGGCGCTCGGGCGCGCGGCGTCAGGCTAAATCGTGTGTGTAGATACACACTGGCTGCCGAGAGGCGATGCATGAAATGTGCGGAGGGTGGGAGCCGGAACGACCCGCAGCGAAATCGTTACGGCTGCTTCCGTCAGGACCTGACCGGGTTGGCGACGACTACGTCCGCCCGACTCCCGCCGCGCATATGGCGAAACGGGGCCGGGGGATCAAGTCCTTATCCCACCGGCCCCATCCGTGACGAACTTTTCGTTCAGCGATAGGTGTTGAAGCACTGGCGCTGCGGCCCGTTCCAGGTGCGCACCCAGCGGCAAGTCACGCGCGGACGGTCATAGCCATAGGCGTAACGGGGGCCACGCGGACCGCGCCAGCCGGGACCACGATCCCAGCGGGGACCGCCGCGATGCCAGCCGGGACCACGGTCCCAACCCGGACCGCGATGATGCCAACCCGGCCCGCGATCCCAACCCGGACCCCGGCCCCAGCGATCATGCGGAGCGGCTTCGGCGGGGGCGGCAGCGGCGACACCCGATACAGCGATCAGACCGGCGCCCAAGACAGCAAGAAGTTTCATAACGCTTTACTCCCGGTAATCCCGCCTGTCGGCGAGCATGGGAGAAGAATGGCGAATCGCCGATGATCGATCCCTGAACCTGTTTGTTATCAATGGTTCAGGGAAGCCGGACGATCATATCCCGGAGATGCTCGGTCACGACGATCTGGCAGGCGAGGCGGCTGGAACGCGTCGCGTCGGGGACCAGGTCGAGCATGTCCTCTTCCTCCACGGACGGAGCAGGGAGATGGTCAAGATAATGCGGATCGATCAGGACATGGCAGGTCGCGCACGCCATCTGTCCGCCGCACGTCCCCTCCAGCGGTTGTCCTACGCGTTGCCCGACGCGAAGCAGCGTTTCGCCCGGCTGGGCCGTGGCATCGGTCGTCCTGCCGTCGCGCGCCTGAAAGGTCAGGGCGATCACAGGCCCTGCGCCCTGGCTGCGGTGTTGATCCGGTCGATCGCCTGCATCAGTTCGGCCTCGGTGGTATAGCGGCCAAAGCCGATGCGGATCGAGGATTTGGCGTCACGATCGCTCAAGCCCAGCGCGGTCAGGACATGGCTGGGCCGCCCCGATCCGCTGGCGCAGGCGCTCCCGGCCGAGAAGGCGATGTCGCGGCAGTCGGACATCAGCCGCGCGACGTCCAGCCCGTCGCGACGGACATTGAGGTTGCCGTGATAGCGATGGTCGGGCGAGCCGTTGAGCGTCCAGCCGCTACCCAGTCTTTCGACGGCCAGCGACCATAGCCGCCCGACATGCGCTTCATCTTCCTCGGCCCGTGCTGCCATCAGCCGCGCCGCCGCGCCGAACCCCGCGCACAGGGCCGGGCTGAGCGTACCCGAGCGTCCGCCCTCCTGATCACCGCCATGGAGCAGCGGGGGCAGGGTGATGCCGTCACGGAGCCACAGCGCGCCTACACCCTTGGGGCCGTGGATCTTGTGGGCGGAGATGGCGACCAGATCGACCGTATCGGGAATGGCGACCCGGCCATAGCCCTGTACGGCGTCGCACAGCATCAGGGCACCCGCGCCATGGGCCTGTTCGGCCAGCGCGGCGACCGGCTGCACGGTGCCGATCTCGTTGTTGACCAGCATCGCGGCAACCAGGCCCGTGCCTTCCGCAATGGGGCCGGGCACCACTTGTCCTTCGCCATCGACCGGCATCACGGTCAGCGGCCGCCCCGTGGCGGCGGCGGTGTCGAGCACGACGGCATGTTCGGTCGCGGTCGTCACGATGCCGCCGCCGGTGCCCTTGATTGCCCAGTTCAGCGCCTCGGTCGCGCCGCTGGTGAACACCACCCGCCCGCTGGAGGGGAGCAGCGCCGCCACCTGATCGCGGGCCACTTCGACGGCGGCGCGTGCCTGTCGCCCGGCGCGGTGGGGGGAATGGGGGTTGGCATGCCCCTGTTCCAGCCAGGGGAGCATTGCCTTCAACGCCTCCGGCGCGAGCGGGGTTGTCGCCTGATAGTCGAGATAGATCACGCCGCTTCCACCCGTTTGCCGCGTGCGATCGCACGCCAGGCGGTGACGAAGCGGTCGATATTCTCTCGCGTCGTGCGGCGGCCGAAGCTGACCCGCACCACCTCGCGCCCCGATTCCACGTCCCAGCCGAGCGCGGCCAGCACATGGCTGGGCTTCAGGCTGCCGCTGGCGCAGGCGCTGCCCGCCGAGACGGATATCTGCGCCAGGTCGAACTGGATCAACTGCGCGGCGGAGGGTTTGCCGGGCATGTGATAGCTGGCGATCGCCGGATGGCGGCGGCTTCCATCCGCCACCACCGTCCCGCCCGAGCGGCGGATCGCATCGTCCAGATGCGCGCGCAGCCCTTCATGGTCCGGCTCCGGCTCTGCCAGCGCGGCGGCGTAGGCGAGCACGCCCGGCATATTCTCGGTGCCGGGGCGATAGCCGCGCTCCTGCCCGCCGGTCGGCGCCAGCAGCGCCAGATCGCGGACGAGCAGCGCGCCGATCCCCGGCGGCCCGCCGCGCTTGTGCGCCGACAGGGCGACCAGATCGGCATGCTCGATCACCTCCGGGTCGGCACCGGCGGGCATCTGCGCCGCGTCGACCAGCATGACATGTCCGGCGGCATGAATGGCCTCCGCCAGTTGCGCGATGGGCTGGCGCACGCCCGTTTCGCTGTTCGCCCATTGCACCGTCACGATCGCGCGGGCGCCGCTCAGGTCGGGCAGGCGCAGCACGCCGTCCGGCCCAACCGGCATCACGATGGCATCAGAGGCCGCGCGCAGCACCGCGTCATGGTCGATGGCCCCGACGAAGCGTCGGTCGGCCATGGCACGGGTCAGCGCGATGGCCAGCGATTCGCTGGCCCCGCTGGTGAACAGAATCTCGTGGTTCCAGCCGAGCGTCCGCGCGACGGCGGCGCGGGCATCCTCCAGCGCGCGCTTGGCGGCGCGCCCCTCGGCATGAGGGGAGGAAGGATTGGCCCAGATCGCGCAACCCTCGGCCAGCGCCGCGCGCGCCGCCTCGGTCATCGGGGTCGTGGCGGCGTGGTCGAGATAGAGGCGTTGCATAAGCGGGGGCAGGGCTTGTTCCGTCGCTGAAATGATCGAACAATTGCGAAAATGGCGTGTCGGCCTATATAGCGCAACGTTCCCGGCGCTCCACCAGCGCGCATCCAGATCGGCGAGTTTTGATGCCTGAAGTCATTTTTCCTGGCCCCGAAGGCCGCCTCGAAGGCCGTTTCGCTCCCGCTCCGCGTCCGCGCGCGCCCGTCGCCATGATCCTGCATCCGCATCCCAATGCGGGCGGTACGATGAACAACCGGATCGTCCAGGAACTCTACAAGACCTTCCAGCGGCGCGGCTTCGCCACGTTGCGCTTCAACTTCCGCGGCGTCGGCAAGAGCCAAGGCGTGTTCGACAACGGCATCGGTGAACTGTCCGACGCCGCCTCGGCGCTCGACTGGGTGCAGAGCTTCCACCCCGAAGCCTCGACCACCTGGATCGCGGGCGTCAGCTTCGGCGCTTGGATCGGCATGCAGTTGCTAATGCGCCGCCCCGAAATCCGCGGCTTCATCTCGGTCGCGCCGCCCGCCAACATGTACGACTTCACCTTCCTGGCGCCGTGCCCCTCCTCGGGCATCATCATCCAGGGCGAGGCCGACGAGGTCGCGACCCCGGCGGCGACCCAGAAGCTGGTCGACAAGCTGCGCACCCAGAAGCACATCACCATCCATCACGACACGATCCCCAAGGCCAACCACTTCTTCGAGCATGAGATGCCCGAGCTGATGGGGTCGGTGGACCGGTATCTGGACATGCGGCTGGACCCGAACTCGCCGATCCGGTGATTTCGCCCGGTCGTGGAATGCAAAAGGGCCTCGGCGAAAGCCGGGGCCTTTTTTGTATGGAGCGGCTGGGACATGATGCCGCCATGCCCGATACGCCCTATGACCTGACCGAGAAGGAAGTCGCCGTCCTGCACCTGCTGGCACGGGGACATGACGTGAAGAGCGCAGCGGTCGAACTCGGCCTGTCGGTCCACACCGTTCACGAGCGGCTTCGCGAAGCGCGACGGAAGACCGGCGCGAGCAGCAGTCGCGGCGCAGCGCGTCTTCTGACCAAGGCGGCCGCTCCCAATTTTTCAGGACCCCCAAAATCCGGGGTGCCGATGGCTGCGATCGTCGATCATCCCCTGGTTCAGCCCCGCCATGGGGCGTCGGATGGCCCCCATTTCTGGGGCCGATGGGGAGCACCGGTAATGATTTCTGTGGCAACGACGGTAACGATCCTGGCGGCGGCGCATATCGGCTCAGGCTGGGCCGCAAAGCCTGCGGGCGCGCCGCATGTGGTGTCGACACGTCCGGCCGAGGGGGCGGTGGTGCCTGCCGGGCCGGTAAGCCTGACCGTCACGTTTGACCGCCCGATGCGGCGGGCAAGCTATTCGTTCGTCTCTGCGTCGCCCGACACCTATCCCGAATGCGGCGACCATGTGCCGGTTCAGTCGGCGGATGGTCGGACCTTTACGTTGGCCTGCTCGGTGCGGTCCGGCAAAAGCTACGAAGTTTTGTTCAACAGTCCGGACTACAAAAATTTCATGAGTGAAGAGGGTGTTCCGGCGACGCCCCATCGGTTGAAATTCCGGGCGAAGTAGCGCCGTCAGCTTATGGGTGTGTAGGCTGCATGATCCGTCGTGCAGCCTCGACACCCGTTTGATAAGCCCCATGGGCGGTCGAAAAATCCTCGCGCGAACACGCTTCGCCCGCGAAGAACAAGCGGCCGTCGACCGGCTCGGCCAATGTCCGGCGCGCTCCGACATGGCCGATCCGAGCATGGCTATAGCTGCCGCCGATCAGCGGCACATGCCGCCAGCGCGTTGCGTCGAGCGGTGTGAAACGCCGTCGCCAGTCGCTACCCAGCAGCGCCACCAATTCGTCGATCGCGAAGGCAGCCGCCGCGCCGTCTTCCTCCAGCGCCTCCGCACAGGGGCCGCCGAAGAAGCTCTCGACGATCGGCCAGCCGAAGGGGGAAA
The DNA here is from genome assembly GCF_001477495.1 of Sphingomonas yabuuchiae. Lineage (GTDB taxonomy): Bacteria > Pseudomonadota > Alphaproteobacteria > Sphingomonadales > Sphingomonadaceae > Sphingomonas > Sphingomonas yabuuchiae_A. Next base: position 9,977 of record NZ_LDTF01000100.1, on the reverse strand, counting down.
GGCGATGGCTGGCAGTGCAGGCACCATGGGGATTGCCGGTCAGATGGGCATGGGCGGGCCAAGGTAGGGGGCCTTCGACCGACAGGAAGACCTTGTCGGCGATGCCGAGCGGCAGGGCTGAAGCGGCCTCTTGTTTAGCGGGCAAAGGCGGGTCGAAGGTCAGCTTGCCCTCGGCCAGGACCGTGGTGGGGACTGCGACGATCACCTGATCGGCTTCGATCGTCCCCGCCGAGGTTTTGATGCGGATCGTCTTGCCACGATGGTCGATCCGCGTCGCGGTGACGCCGGTACGGACGCTCAGTCCGGCGGCATGATGGGCGACGACGGTGCCGTAACCCTCGACCACCGCCCAATTGTCGTCGGTCGCGGCATTCTCATAGGTTGCCCAGTCGTGCAGCGACACTTCGGCCAGTGACGCGCCATTGGCATAGCCCGAAATCGCATCGATCATCGGCCGCCAGGGATCATGAGCGTCGACAAAGTCAGACAAGGGCCGATCCGGTCCGTCGAGCGCGGCCATCGCCGCCTCTTCGAACCGGGCATAGGCCTCGCCCGAGGCGCGCTTTTCGTCGGGGGGAAAGCCCAGGTCGTTCCACTGGACCTGCCAGTTGGGTGAGCGGCGGTCGATCGTGAAGCCCGCTTGCTCGGCAATGGCTGTCCAGGGGTTGCGCTTCGCCGAGTGGAGCCAGCCGCAACCATGATCGACGACATGCCCGGTCGGCAGGCGAACGCTGTGCGCCCGCCCGCCAAGCCGGTCCGCCGCCTCGATCAGCAGGACGTTGCGACCCGCATCGTGCAGCGTCCGCGCCGCCGCGATTCCGGCCGCGCCGCCGCCGATGACGACGGTGCGGCCGGTCATGCTCAGGCCGCCGCCAGCAGCCGCTTTTCGCCGGCGATGCGCATCATCGCCTTTTGCAGCTTCTCGAACGCGCGTACCTCGATCTGGCGGACGCGCTCACGGCTGACGCCGTAGACCTGGCTCAGCTCTTCCAGCGTCTTGGGATCGTCGGTCAGGCGACGCTCGGTCAGGATGTGCTTTTCGCGGTCGTTCAGATCGTCCATCGCGCTGACCAGCATGTCGTGGCGGACATCCGCCTCCTGCTGCTCGGCGACGACCGAGTCCTGCAGCGGCGAGTCATCGGCCAGCCAGTCCTGCCACTGGCCCTCGCCATCCTCGCGCATCGAGACGTTGAGCGAGGTGTCGCCCCCCATCGCCATGCGGCGGTTCATGCTGATGACCTCGTCCTCGTTGACGCCCAGATCGGTGGCGATCTTGGTCACGTCCTCGGGGCGCAGGTCGCCGTCCTCGAACGCGTCGAGCTTCGACTTCATCCGGCGCAGGTTGAAGAACAGCTTCTTCTGCGCGGCGGTGGTGCCCATCTTCACCAGGCTCCACGAGCGCAGGATATATTCCTGGATCGAAGCGCGGATCCACCACATCGCATAGGTGGCCAAGCGGAAGCCGCGATCGGGCTCGAACTTCTTCACGCCCTGCATCAGGCCGATATTGCCCTCCGAGATCAGCTCGGACGTGGGCAGGCCATAGCCGCGATAACCCATCGCGATCTTCGCCACGAGACGCAGGTGCGAGGTGACGAGCTGGGCCGCCGCCTCGGGGTCGCCATGCTCCTGGAAGCGCTTGGCGAGCATATATTCCTGCTCCGGGGCAAGGATCGGGAATTTCTTGATCTCGGCCAGATAGCGGTTGAGCGACTGCTCCCCGCCCAGTGCAGGAATCGTCGCCGGGACGTTGCTGCCTTTTGCCATGATCCTTATCTCCCTTTCTGGAGCGTCATTCCGTTTCGCCCCGTCGTCGGGCGCGAGGCGGTCTTCTGCTATACGTGAAGCCGACTGAACAGTTCCTGCATGTCGGGCGGCATCGGGCTCTCAAACGCCAAAGCGTTGCCGCTTATGGGATGAATAAAGCCCAGATGCGCCGCGTGCAGGGCTTGGCGCCGGAATTCGAGTTCATCGAGCAAGGCTTTTTGAGCACCCTTTGTTCTACCATAAACCGGGTCGCCCAGCAAGGCGTGACCCAGCGACTGCATGTGCACGCGTACCTGGTGCGTCCGCCCGGTTTCCAGACGGCATTCGACCAGCGCGGCGTTGTTCAGCTTCTCGATGGTGCGGTAATGCGTCACGGCGCGCTTGCCGCCCTGCACGATCGCGACCTTCTTGCGGTTCTGCGGGCTGCGCGCGAGCGGCGCGTCGACCGTTCCATCGGCGGGGCGGGGGATTCCGCCGGTGATCGCGCGATATCGGCGGTCGATCGAGTGCGCGGCGAACTGCTTGGCCAGCCCCTCATGCGTGCGGTCGGTCTTGGCCGCGACCATCAGGCCCGACGTGTCCTTGTCGATCCGATGGACGATGCCCGGCCGCGCGACGCCGCCGATGCCCGACAGCGACCCGCCGCAGTGATGGAGCAAGGCATTGACCAGCGTGCCGTCGAAATTCCCGGCCGCCGGATGCACGACCAGTCCGGCAGGCTTGTCGAGCACGATCAGATGTTCGTCCTCATAGGCGATGACGAGCGGAATATCCTGCGCTTCGTTATGCGCGGGCAGGGGGGCAGGCACCGCGACCTGGAACAGATCGCCGCCGGTCGCCCGCTTGGCGGGATCGCGCGCCATCACACCGTCGCGCGTCACCGCGCCGCTGTTGATGAGGACCTTCAGCCGTTCGCGCGACAGAGTCGGCACCGCATCGGCCAGCGCGCGGTCCAACCGCCAGCCATCCGCTGTGGGCGCGATCCGCGCATCGATGATGGAAACCCCCCGGTCCATAGCCTAGTAAATTGGGCATGACCGTAACGATTTCAAGCGATGCGCTGGACCTGATTTGCAAAAGCGCGGCTGCTTCACCCGATTATGAGGTGTGCGGATTGTTGCTGGGGGAGGGCGATCATGTGTCGCGGGCGGTTCCCTGCGACAATGTCGCGGCCGAACCGAGCCATCGTTTTGAGATCGATCCCGCCGCGCTGATCGCCGCGCACCGGGCCGCGCGGAATGGTGGTCCGGCGGTGATCGGCCATTATCATTCGCATCCCACGGGGCTGGCCGAACCCTCGCCGCGCGATGCCGCCGATGCCGCACCGGATGGCAGCATCTGGCTGATTGCGGGAGGTGGAACGGTCACCGCCTGGCGCGCGGTGGCGGCGGGTGAGCGTCATGGGCGCTTCGATCCGCTCACCCTTGCTTGCACAGAACGCAGCCCCGCGTCAGAAAGGGCTAGTTTGTCGAGGGATTTTTCATGACCGTCAGCCCGGTGGATTTCGCGAGCCTGTTGTGTTCGCGACTGTGCCACGATCTTTTGTCGCCGGTGGGGGCGCTCAACAACGGGCTGGAGCTGCTGGCCGACGAGACCGACCCGGCGATGCGCGAACGCTGCATGGAATTGCTGGCGGACAGCGCGCGCGCCTCGGCCAACAAGCTGAAATTCTTTCGCCTGGCGTTCGGCGCGGGCGGCGGCTTCGCCGACCGGGTGGACATGGGCGAGGCGAAGGCCGCGATCGAGGGACTGCTGGTCGACAATCGCCGCACCACGCTGGGCTGGCTGGTCGAATCGCCCGCGCTGCCCAAGCCTGCGGTGCGCATCCTGATGAACCTGGCGCTGATCGCGACCGAGGCGCTGGCGCGCGGCGGCACGATCGACATCGGTGCCGAAGCTGGCCGGGAGGCGATCGAGATCGCGATCCGGATCGAGGGGCCGCGCATCCTGCTCGATCCCGAAATCCGCCGCACCCTGATGGAGGGGCAGGGTGCCGAGCCGCTGGCGTCGCGGACCGCGCCCGCCTTCCTGATCCATACGCTCACCACCGAACTGGGCGGCATGACGCTGGTGACGGAGCCCGCGCCCAACACCATGATCCTGGGCGCGGCGATCCGCGCGGGGTAAACACCCTTTTAATCTTGTGGCGGCAAGAGGGAGCGGACTTCAGCGGGGAAGCTGGGGCTCCCTCGGGGATTTATGGACGACCTGCTACAGGAATTCATTGCCGAGACACGTGAGACGCTGGAGGCATTGTCCAGCGAGATCGTCGCGTGGGAAGCGGCGCCCGGCGACCGCGCGCGGCTGGATGCGATTTTCCGCTTCGTCCACACCGTCAAGGGAAGCTGCGGCTTTCTGGACCTGCCGCGCCTCGCCAAATTGAGCCACGCTGCCGAGGATGTGCTGGCCGCGGCGCGCGACGGCCAGCGGATGCCCGACACGGCGCTCGTCGATGCGGTCCTGGCGATCGTCGACCGGATCGGCGCGGTGGTCGAGGGGATTGCCGCGGACGTCGTGCTCGACGATTCGGATGACGACGCGCTGATCGCCGCGCTGACCCGGGTGGAAGAGCCGGTCGTGCCCGCCCCGGCGGCGCGCGTCGCGGCCGCCCCCCGCGCCGCGCCGCGCAGCATCCGGCTGAACGTCGATCTGCTCGACCGGATGATGAGCGGCATGTCCGACATGGTTCTGGCCCGCAACGAACTCGCCCGGCGGCTGCGCGACGATGTGCTCGACCCGCGTGTCGAAGCCGCGCTGGACCAGCTGTCGCTGACGGTGGCCGATATGCGCGATACCGTGACCCGGACGCGGATGCAGAAGATCGACGGCCTGTTCTCCGCGCTGCCCCGTATGGTTCGCGACACGGCGGTGGAGCTGGGCAAGGCGGTCACCCTGCGGATCGAGGGCTCGGACGTCGATCTCGACCGCGAGATGATCGAGATGATGCGCGACCCGCTGGTCCACATCATCCGCAACGCGATCGACCATGGCATCGAGCCACCCGCCCGGCGCCGCAGCCTGGGCAAGCCGCCGACCGGCCAGATCTGCATCACCGCGCGCCAGTCGGGCAACCAGATCCTGATCGAGATCGAGGATGACGGCGCCGGTATCGATGTCGCGCGCATCGCCGCCAAGGCGATCCAGAACGATGTCCGCTCCGCCGCCGAGGTCGCTGGCATGAGCCCGGCCGAAAAGCTTAAGCTGGTGTTCGAGCCTGGCCTGTCGAGCCGTGATACGGTGTCGGCAGTGTCGGGGCGCGGCGTCGGCATGGACGTGGTGCGCGCCAATATCGAGCATGTCGGCGGCCGCATTGCACTGGACAACCGGCCGGGCCGAGGCCTTGTCATTACCATCCAGGTTCCGCTGACGCTGTCGATCATGTCGACCTTGATCGTCGCGGTCGCCGACCAGCGTTTCGCCATCGCCCGCCAAGCGGTCGAGGAGATCGTCAAGGTGCGCGGCGAACAGGTGCGGATCGATCCGGTCGGCGATATCCGGGTCGCGACCGTGCGCGGCCGCCGCCTGCCCATGCTGCCGCTCGGGTCCTTCCTGGAGATCGGGCAGGGCGATCCGTCGACGCTCGTGATCGTGTCGACCCGTGACGGGGATTATGCCCTGGGCGTCGACGATGTGCTCGATACCGAGGAAGTGGTGGTCAAGCCCGCCGCACCGGCGGTGATGGGCTCCGGCCTCTATGCCGGGCAGACCCTGCCCGACAGTGGCCTGCCGATGCTGCTGCTCGACAGCGGGGGTCTGGCGCAGGCGGCGGGGCTTCGTTTCCAGCGGGATATCATCGCCGCCGACGAAGCAACCGCACAGGAAGCTGTCAATCCCGCGCTGTTGTTCGAGGATCTGGACGGGGCGCGCCGCGCCATCCCGCTTGGCGCGATTGACCGCGTCGAGAAGGCGACGGCCGAAGCCGTCCATCGCTCGGGCGGCCATACGCGCCTGATCGTCGATGGGACGACCATGCCGCTTCATTATATCGGTTCGGCTGCGCTCGACGAAGCGCTGACGCATGGCGAGGTCGAGGTGCTGCGCCTGACTGATGGCGAGACCGAATGTGCCTATGCGATCGGCGGCGCGCTGGAGATCATCCAATTGCCCGCCGAGATCGCGGCCGCCACCGGCGGCCCGGTGCTGGGCATCGCCGTGTGGGAAGGCCGGGCGCTCGAGATCCTCGACCCGCTGGTCTTCTTCCTCGATTCCGGCGTCGCGGATACCGGCTCGGTCGCGCCGCTCTGTCTGCTCGACGGTGCGGGCGCGGCGTGGATGGACCGGTTCCTGCGCCCCGTGCTGGAGGCGCATGGCTATCGCTGCACGCTTACCCCCGATGGCGAGGAGCCCCCCTCCGTCCGCCTGATGATGGAGGAGGACGCGATCGGCGCCGCGCCGTCGGAGGCCCCGGTGGTGCGCCTGCGCCGCGACCGGGAGGGCCTGGCCGATCCCGACAGCATCTATCGCTATGATCGCTCCGCCCTGATCGCGGCTGTGGCCGGTCATGCCCGCCGGGGAGGCCGCTGATGGCGTTGTTCCTGATCGCCTGTATCGCCGGGCAGGGCGTGGTCTTCGACGCCGACCAGGTCGATTCGGTCGTCGATATCGGTGAGGTCGTGGCGGTGCCGCGCGCCGAGCCGTCGGTGCGCGGGCTGACCGCGCTGCGCAGCCGGGTCATCACCGTCGTCGATACCCGCCGCGCGCTGGGGCTGGAGCCGACCGCTCCGCATGTCCGACGCGCCGTCATCACCCGGCAGGACGGGCATTATTATGCCATGCTGGTCGACGCGCTGGAGGATATCGAGACGTTCGACATGCGCCCGATGCCGCATGTCGCACCCAAGGACGGGCGCTGGTCGCGGGCCGCCAACGGCATGGTCTTTCGCGATGGCGAACCTTTGCTGGTGCTCGACCTGGCGAAGCTCGTGCCGCAACCGGTCGCGCTGGTCGCCTGACCGATTAACCCGGCCGTTACCTATCGGGACTATCCTGCGCGGCAGGTCCCGCTGGGATCCGGGTAGGAATAGGGCGTACCGAATGAAAACCTGTCTCGTCGTCGATGACTCCAAGGTGATCCGAAAGGTCGCGCGCCACATATTGGAAACGCTCGACCTTCAGGTGCGCGAGGCGGGAGATGGCCGCGAGGCGCTGGAAGCCTGTCTGGAAGAGGTTCCCGACGTCATCCTGCTCGACTGGAACATGCCGGTGATGAGCGGCATGGATTTCCTGCGGGCGCTGCGCGACGCCAATCTGGCACGGCGGCCCCGGATCGTCTTCTGCACCACCGAAAACGGCATGGCCCATATCCGCGCGGCGATCGATGCCGGGGCCGACGAATATATCATGAAGCCGTTCGACCGCGACACGCTGGAAAGCAAGCTCCAGCTCGTCGGCATGATCTGATCCGGCAGGACCAGCGCCCGGAACCGCGCCATGAACTCCTATCCCTCGACTGCCCCCCAGGCTTCGCCGTCCACCCAAGGCGGGGATGGGCCGACGCGGGTGCTGATCGTCGACGATTCGGCAGTCGCCCGGGCGTTGATCGCGCGCCAGATCGAGCCGCATGACCGGTTTCGCGTGGTCGGTGCCGTCGCCCATGTCGAGGCGGCGCTTGCCTTCCTGAACGATCAGGCGGCCGAGATCATCCTGCTCGATGTCGAGATGCCGGGGGTCGACGGTATCACCGCACTCCCCCGGCTGATCGCGGCGGGACGGGGTGCCCGTATCATCATCGTCTCCGCTTCCACCCCGGCGGGGGGCGCCGCGGCGGTACAGGCGCTGGCGCACGGCGCGGCCGATACGCTCGACAAGCCGCGGCCGCAGGGGCTGACCGAGTTCGGCGACATCCTGCTGCAGAAGCTCGACGGGCTTGCCCAGTCGCAGGACCGCCCTGCGCGAGCGGCCCCTGCGCCCGTCTCGCCGGTGAGCAGCGGCACGCGCAAGGCCGTCCAGCGGGCGCTTCCCGACATTATCGGCATCGGTGCGTCGACCGGCGGCATCCACGCGCTCGCCAAGCTGCTGGCGCCCATCCCGGCGACGATGACGGTCCCGATCGTGGTGACGCAGCATCTGCCCGCCACCTTCATCCCCTTTTTCGCGGCGCAGTTGACCGCCGTCGCGCACCGTCCGTGCATCATGGCGCAGGACCGGATGCGCGTACGGCCCGGCGAAATTCTTGTCGCTCCCGGCGATGCACATATCACCTTCGTCCGGCTGACCGATGGCAGCGCGGCGATCCGGCTGAAGCATGAGCGTGCCCGCAGCGGCTGCCTGCCTTCGGTCGATCCGATGTTCGCCTCGATGGCCGAGCTATGGGGCGAGCGGGCCTGGGGTATCGTACTGACGGGCATGGGGCGTGACGGACTGGAGGGAGCCAGGATGTTGAAGGCCGCAGGGGGAACCATCATCGCACAGGATCGGGACAGCGCCGTCGTCTGGGGCATGCCCGGCGCGATCGTGACCGACGGTCTGGCCGATCTGGTGATGACTCCGGACGCGGTCGGCGCGATGATCGCGGCGGGAGGGGCCTGCTGATGGTCCTGGCTTCAAGCTGGACGCCAGCCACCCCCGTCCGACCCGGGAGCATGGCGATGGCGCAGTCCCCCCTGTCGGGGCAGTCGCTCGCCGTGCTCAGTGCGCTTCTGGAGGCGCGGACCGGCCAGCAGATCGCCAGCCATCGCTCGACCCGTGTCGACACGGTACTCCTGCCCCTGATGCGCGAGCGCCGGATGGAGACGCTGGACCAACTGGTCTGCGCCGTCCTCGACGGGCGCGATCCGCAGCTGGCGGGCCGCGTGATCGACGCGCTGGTCAACGGCGAAACCTCCTTCTTCCGCGATCCGCATGTCTTCGACCATATCGTCGAAACGGTCGCCGAGGTGGAGCGCGACGGGCGCCGCGCCCGCATCTGGAGCGCGGGCTGCTCGACCGGCCAGGAACCCCTGTCGCTGGCGATGATGTTCGCCGAGCGGCAACTGGCACACGGCACGCCGGTGCCCGAGATCATCGCCACCGACGTGTCCGAAGCCGCCATCACCCGCGCGCGAAGCGGCTGCTATACCCAGTTCGAGGTGCAGCGCGGCCTGCCCATCCGCCAGATGGTCCGCTGGTTCGACGGGCGCCCCAATAACGAGTGGGTGGCCCGGCCCGAATTGCTGCGTCACATCTGCTTCCGTCAGATGAACCTGACGATCGATCCGGCGCCTGGCGGATCGTTCGATCTGGTGCTGTGCCGCAACGTCATGCTCTATTTCGCGCCCGAGCCGAAGAAGCGCGCCTTTCGCACCATCGCGTCGGCGATGCGGCCGAGCGGCCTGCTGGTCCTGGGGGCGGGCGAAACGGTGATCGGCCAGACCGACCTGTTCCAGCTCGCCTCGACCGGACGCGGCGTGTACCAGAAAAGCGACGCAGTCGATCCACCGATCGGTGCATGAAGCCATATCCTTGCGCCAGGCTTCCCGCTAACAGGGGCGGACGAACCGGGGTCGTTCAGGAGGTTGCATGACGATCGTCGACACGCCGTCACCCAATTTCGACGCGCGTAGCCTGCCGATCAGCATGATCGTATTGCACTATACGGGGATGCAGGATGCGGAGTCGGCCATCGCACGGCTGCGCGATCCGGAGGCCAAGGTATCATGCCATTATCTCGTCGCCGAGGACGGCACCGTGCTGCGCATGGTCGACGAGGCGGAGCGCGCCTGGCATGCGGGGCGCTCGCACTGGCGGTCGATCGAGGATGTGAACTCGGCGAGCATCGGGATCGAGATCGTCAATCCCGGCCATGACTGGGGTTATCGCCCGTTTCCCGACGAGCAGATCGCGGCGGTGATGGAACTGGTCGCCGATATCCAGAAGCGGCACGGCATCACGCGGGGCAATATCGTCGGCCATTCCGACATCGCGCCCGTCCGCAAGCGCGATCCGGGCGAGCTGTTTCCCTGGGGCGCGCTGGCCCGGCGTCGTCTTGCCCTGCCGCGACCGACGAAGAACCTGATGGACCCGATGTGGACCGAGGCGGGCTTCTGCCTGGCGCTGGAGCGGTTCGGCTATGACGTGACCGACCGGATGGCGGCGATCATGGCGTTCCAGCGGCGCTTCCGGCCCGAGTTGATCGATGGCGAGATCGATGCGGAGTGCCGGATGATCCTGCTGGCGCTGTTGCTGCCGCGTCCGCAGGGGGATGATTGAGGGGGGCGGGGCGTGGGCTTCGA
>NZ_LDTF01000010.1 GCF_001477495.1 Sphingomonas yabuuchiae | reverse complement strand
GGACGGGGGTGGGGCGCTTCCGCAAACCGGACGCTGGTGGAAAGGCCCCACCCCAACCCCTTCCCTGAAGGGGAGGGGCTTGATCCAGACGATGCCCTCATCCCCCCAGATCAAAGCCGATGCTGCCCCTTCACCCAACGCACCGTGCCCGACGAGGCGCGCATGACCACGCTCTCGGTCGTCATCACCTTGGGCCGGCGCTTCACCCCGGCCAGCAGCGAGCCGTCGGTCACGCCGGTCGCCGCGAAGATGCAGTCTCCGCGCGCCAGTTCGGTCAGGTCATATTGCTTGTCGAGGTCGGTCACGCCCCATTTGTGCGCCCGCGCCCGCTCGGCATCGTTGCGGAACAGCAGCCGCCCCTTGAACTGCCCGCCGACGCACCGCAGCGCGGCGCAGGCCAGCACGCCCTCGGGCGCGCCGCCCGAGCCCATATAGACGTCGATCGTCGTGTCGGGATCGGTCGTCGCGATCACCCCCGCGACATCGCCGTCTCCGATCAGCACCACGCCGCAACCCAGCGCGCGAAGCTCGGCGATCAGCCCCTCGTGACGCGGCCGGTCGAGCACGCAGACCACGATATCCTTGGCCGCCACGCCCTTGGCCTCGGCGATGGCGCGGATATTGTCGCTGGGGCTGCGATCCAGGTCGATCACCCCCGCCGGATAGCCGGGGCCGACCGCGATCTTGTCCATATAGACATCGGGTGCGTTGAGCAGATGCCCCTTCTCGGCGATGGCCAGCACCGCCAGGCTGTTCGGCCCCGCCTTGGCGCAGATGGTCGTGCCTTCCAGCGGATCGAGCGCGATGTCGATCTCGGGGCCGTTGCCGGTGCCGACCTTCTCGCCGATGAACAGCATCGGGGCTTCGTCGCGCTCGCCCTCGCCGATGACGACGGTGCCGTCCATGTCGAGTTCGTTGAGCGCGGCGCGCATCGCCTCGACCGCCGCCGCGTCGGCCGCCTTCTCGTCCCCGCGCCCGACCAGCGTCGACGCCGCGATCGCCGCTGCCTCGGTCACCCGCACCATTTCGAGGACGAGGACACGGTCGAGAACCTGGCTGGCGGTCTGGGTCATCTTACTCTCCTGATGGCCTGTATCCGCCATCTTGTTGAACATGTTTTACGCGCCTTATCGGCTGGCGCGGGCAAGGCATAGCCCCGAATCATGACAGGGTGAGGCGGAATTCGCCTATTTAGCGTTAGGGGCAGGTGACCCCCGCTCCTCCTATGATCGCACTCGACCATGTCAGCCGCCGCTATGGCACGGTCGCGGCGGTCGATGACGTATCGCTGACCATCGCCAAGGGCGGTTTTGTCGCGCTGGTCGGTGCGTCCGGATCGGGCAAGTCGACGCTGCTGCGCATGGTCAACCGGCTGGAACAGCCCGACACGGGGTCCGTGCGGATCGACGGACAAGATGTCACCGCCAAGCCCCCGGCCCTGCTGCGCCGCCGGATCGGCTATGTCTTTCAGCAACATGGCCTGTTCCCGCATATGACGGTGGCGGCGAACATCGCCATCGGCCTGCGCATCGCCGGGCGCGAAGTGGGCAACCGGGTGGACGAACTGCTCGATCTGGTCGACCTGCGGCGCGACGTGGCGGAGCGGATGCCCGATGCGCTGTCGGGTGGTCAGCGCCAGCGTGTCGCCATCGCCCGTGCCCTCGCCACCGAGCCGCCGATCCTGCTGCTCGACGAGGCGCTGGGCGCGCTCGATCCGGTCACCCGCGATGCGGTGGCGGGGCGGCTGGTCGAACTGCACCAACGGCTGGGACTGACCACGATCCTCGTCACGCATGATATGGCCGAGGCACTGCTGACCGCCACCCGTGTGCTGGTGATGGAGAAGGGCCGGATCGTCGCCGACGCCACCCCCGCCCAACTGGTGCGCGGCGAAGGCGGGACGGCAGCGCAAGGATTGATGGCGGTGCCACGCCATCAGGCCGAGCGGCTGGCGGCGCTCCAGGCATGAGCCCCTTTCTCGACGCCCTCGCCCGCGTGCCCCCGCTGCTGGCGCAGCATGTGCTGGTCAGCATGGCCGCTTTGCTGCTCGGTATCCTGATCGCGGTGCCGCTGGCCTTTGCCTGCGCGCGGCGGCCGGGGCTGTCGCGCGTGGCGCTGGGCTTCGCCAGCCTGGTGCAGACCATCCCGGCGCTGGCGCTGCTGGCGCTGTTCTATCCGGTGCTGCTCAGCCTGTCGGGGCTGGTCGGCGGCGGGATACCGGCGCTCGGCTTCCTGCCGTCGCTGCTGGCGCTGACCCTTTATGCGCTGCTGCCGATCCTGCGCAACGGCGTGACGGGGTTGGTCGGGCTCGACCCGGCGGTATTGCAGGCCGCCGATGCGGTGGGGATGACGCGGGCACAGAAGTTGCGATTGGTCGAGGTGCCGCTGGTCGCGCCGGTGCTGGCGGCGGGCATCCGCACGGCGGCGGTCTGGACGATCGGCGCGGCCACCCTGTCGACGACGGTGGGCCAGCCGTCATTAGGCGACCTGATCTTCGCGGGGCTCCAGACCCAGGCCTGGGCGCTGGTGCTGGCGGGATGCTTCGCCGCCGCCGCGCTGGCGCTGGTGGTCGACGCGCTGATCGGGCTGATCGAGCGCGGGCTGGCGACGCGGCGGCGGGAAATGTGGATCGGCGGGCTGGTCGCGCTGGTGCTGGGGATCGCGCTGGCGACGCAGCCGCTTTGGCCGCGTGGACACGACGCGCGGCGACAGGTGGTGATCGGGGCGAAAAACTTTTCCGAGCAATATATCCTGGCGCGGCTGATCGGCGACCGGCTGACCCGTGCGGGCTATGACGTCAGCTACCGCGACGGGCTGGGCTCGACCGTGGCGTTCGAGGCGACGGCGGGCGGGCGTGTGGACGTCTATGTCGATTATGCCGGGACCTTGTGGACGACCGCGATGCGTCGGCATGACTCCCCGCCCCGTGCGGCGATGTTGGGTGCGCTGAAGGGCTGGGCGGCGACGCGTGATGTCACGATGCTGGGGCCGCTGGGGTTCGAGAATGCCTATGCCTTTGCCATGAAGGCCCCGCTGGCGCAGCGACTGGGCGTGCGTTCGCTCGCCGATCTGTCCGCCGCCGCGCCGCGATTGAAGCTGGGCAGCGACCTGGAGTTTCTGGACCGGCCCGAATGGGCGGCGGTGCGCGATGCCTATGCCTTACGCTTCGCCAGCATGACGCCGTACAGCCCGACCTTCATGTACCGCGCGTTGGAAAGCGGGCGGGCGGATGTCATCTCCGCCTTTTCCTCCGACGGGCGGATCGCGGCGGAGCGGCTGACCGTGCTGAGCGATCCGAAACGCGCGATCCCCGGTTACGATGCGGTGCTGTTGGTGGCGAAGGACCGAGCGGCGGACGCGACGTTCGTGCAGGCGCTGCGGCCGATGCTGAACCGAATTCCGGTGGAGGCGATGCGCGAGGCGAATTACCGGGTCGACCGCGACGACGCGGCAAAGGAAAGCCCGGAGGCGGCGGCGCGGTGGCTGGCCAAGCGGGTCGGGTTGTGATTCCGGTTCACGCGAAGCCGCGAGGGCGCAAAGCAGGGAAGATTCTGTTCGCGCGGAGGCGCGGAGAACGCGGAGGGGGGTCGCGCTGGGCGATCGTTCTGTTTTTTTTCAGGGGCTAGTTATGCAGGATGAAGGCCGCCACCGGGCCCGACACCTCCGCGTCTCCGCGCCTCCGCGCGAAACTCCTTCTTCGCGGCTTCGCGTGAATTTAAAGCCCCTCCCGCAGGCGGGAGGGGCGCGCCAAAAATCAATCGCGCAGCAGGTCGTTGATGCTGGTCTTCGAGCGCGTCTGCGCGTCGACGCGCTTGACGATCACCGCGCAATAGAGGCCGGGCTTGCCGTCGACCGACGGCGTCGTGCCGGGCACCACCACCGAATAGGGCGGCACATGGCCCCGGAAGACTTCACCCGTCTCGCGGTCGATGATCTTGGTCGACGCGCCGAGGTACACACCCATCGACAGCACCGCGCCCTCGCCGACGCGCACGCCCTCCGCCACCTCGGCGCGCGCGCCGATGAAGGCACCGTCCTCGATGATGACCGGATCGGCCTGGAGCGGCTCGAGCACGCCGCCGATCCCGGCACCGCCGGACAGGTGGACGTTCTTGCCGATCTGCGCACAGCTGCCCACGGTCGCCCAGGTGTCGACCATCGTGCCCTCACCGACATAGGCGCCGATGTTCACGAAGCTCGGCATCAGGATCGCGCCCTTGGCGACATGCGCGCCGCGCCGCACGACCGAGCCCGGCACCGCGCGGAACCCGGCGGCGCGGAAATCGGCCTCCGACCAGCCGCTGAACTTCGACGGCACCTTGTCGAACCAGTGGCCCGCACCCGGACCATTGTCGATCAGGACATTGTCGTTCAGGCGGAACGACAGGAGCACGGCCTTCTTCAGCCACTGGTTGACGGTCCAGCCGCCATGGCCGTCCGGCTCGGCCACGCGCGCCTCGCCCCGGTCGAGCAGCGCCAGCGCACGGTCGACGGCGATCCGTTCCTCACCCTGCGTCGCGAAGTTCAACTCGGCCCGGTTTTCCCAGGCGGCATCGATGGTGGCGGCCAGTTCATGTGCCATCGTCAGTCCTCCAATATGCTCGTCAGCCACGGCGTCAGCGCGTGGACGGTATAGTCGATATGGTCGCGGGCCGCCTCCGGTCCCTGTTCGGAACCGTTGTCGACCCACACGGTCGTCATCCCGATCGCCTTGGCGGGGATCAGGTTACGGGCCATGTCCTCGAAGAAGATGGCGCGGGTCGGATCGATGTCGAACGCCGCGCACAGGCCCGCATAGGCGGACGGCTGCGGCTTGGGGACGAGGCCCATGGCGGTGATGTCGTGCACCGCCTCGAAATGGCTGCCCAGCCCCAGCCGGTCGAGGACCTTCAGCGCATAGGGCTTGTCGCCATTGGTGAAGACCAGCTTGCGCCCCGGCAGCTTGGCCAGCGCGGCGGCGAGCGGCGCGTCCTGTTCCAGCACGTCCATCTCGATATCGTGAACATAGGCCAAGAAGGCCGCGGGATCGACGTCATGTTCGGCCATCAGGCCCGCCAGCGTGGTGCCGTGCGCGTGGAAATAGTCCTTCTGCACCCGGAACGCCTCGGCCGGGTCCAAGCCCAGCAGGTCGCCGACGAACTGCGTCATCCGCCGGTCGATATGCTGGAACAGATTGGCGCTCGCCGGATAGAGCGTATTGTCCAGATCGAAGATCCAGGCGTCGATATGGGCAAGCGCGGGCAGCATGGCGGCAGCGTGTAGGCGCGAGGCCCCATGGCCGCAAGCCGGCCCGTGGCCCATCTCCTGCCACCCCTTAATCATGGTGCAAGAAAATCTTGCTATCCTGAGCGCCGGGCTCACCCCTGTCGGTTGGGCAGGCGGAATGATGGAATGAGGGGGCGGAGCTTGCGAGCGCGGAAAGCGCGCGGTGCCGGGGGCATCGCGACAGTCTGGAGCCTGGTGATCGGCGCGGGCACGATGGTCGCGGCCTGTGGCGGCAGCGGCAACGGCATCCAGTCGATTCCCGCCCCGATCGCCAGTCCGACGCCGACACCGACTACCCCTACCCCTACCCCTACCCCCGCACCGACCCAGAATTACGACACGCCGGGCTATCGTGCGACGACGGGCGCGGTCGCGATGAACGCGCTGGCCGCCTATCAGCGCGGGGCGACCGGCACGGGTGTTGCCGTGGGCGTTATCGACTCGGGCGTGGACGACCGCACCGGCGCGTTCACCGGGCGGATCTCCAGCGCCTCTGCCGATGTCGCGGGGACGCGCGGCACCGGCGATCTGGACGGGCACGGCACCGCCGTCGCCTTCACCGCGCTGGGCGGACGCAGCGGCAGCCGGGCGCAGGGCGTGGCGTTCGACGCGACGCTGGTCGTGCTGCGCGCGGACCAGCCGGGCAGCTGCGGCGGCTCCACCGAAAATGGCGGACTGGGCGGGACGTGCAGCTTTTCCTCCGACGCCATCGCCCGAGGTCTGGACACCGCCCGCAGCGCGGGCGCGCGGGTCGTCAACATCTCGCTCGGCTCCAACGAGGCTCAGCCCGGCGCGCTGCTTGCCGCGATCGGTCGGGCGACGGCGGCGGGCATGGTGATCGTCATCTCGGCGGGCAATGACGGCGAGTCCAACCCCACGCTGATGGCGCAGATCGCCAACAATGATGCGGTCGCGCGCGGACAGGTCATCATCGCCGGATCGGTGAACGCCAGCGGCACCATCTCGTCGTTCAGCAACCGGGCGGGCCAGTCGGCCGCCCATTACCTGACCGCGCTGGGCGAACGGGTGGAGGCCCCCGATGCCAAGGGCGAGCGGTTCCTCTGGTCGGGCACTTCCTTTGCCGCGCCGCAGATCAGCGGCGCGGTCGCCCTGCTTGCCCAG
Source organism: Sphingomonas yabuuchiae (assembly GCF_001477495.1). Taxonomy (GTDB): domain Bacteria; phylum Pseudomonadota; class Alphaproteobacteria; order Sphingomonadales; family Sphingomonadaceae; genus Sphingomonas; species Sphingomonas yabuuchiae_A. Next base: position 26,577 of record NZ_LDTF01000010.1, on the reverse strand, counting down.
GCCTTTCCCAACCTGACCGGCGCGCAGATCGCCGACCTGCTGCTGCGCACCGCGCGCGAAGCGGGAACGAGCGGCACCGACGATGTCTATGGCCGCGGCACGCTGGACCTGACCGCCGCCTTCCAACCGGTCGGCGGCACCAGTGTGGCGGGGACCGGCGCCGCCGTCTCGATGGGGGTCAATGCGCGGCTGTCCCCGGCCATGGGCGATTCGCGGGCGGAGGGGCTGACCCTGGTCGCGCTCGACAGCTATGCCCGCGCCTACCATGTCGACATATCCGCCACCGTGGCGCAGGCCGCGCCGCGACCGATGCTGGCGCCATCGCTGCTCGGCCGGATCGAGGGCATGGTGGTCAGCGACGGCCCCCGTTCGATCGCACTGACCCGCGCGATCACGTCACCCGGCGAGGCGCGGCTGCGCGCGATCGTCCCGACGGACGCCCCCGGCGCCGTGCAGCGAATCGTGGCCGGCAGCGTCACCCAGACGCTCACCCCCGACACGGCCATCGGATTCGGCTTTGCCAGCACCGGCGACGCGATGGTGTCCGGGTGGACCGGCCAGTCCGGCCCCGCCTATCTGATGACCGATCCCGGCGCGGGCATGGACCGCGCGCCCCGCGCCGCGGCTGCCGTGCATCATGTCATGGGCCGGGTGGGCGTCAGCGTCGCGGCGGAGAATGGCCGCTTCGCCGCGCCGATGCCGGGCATGGCCGCGCCGGGCTATGACCAGATGACGGTGACGTTCGACCGCAGGATCGGGCCAGTCGCCGCGACCTTGGGCGTGACCCGGCTGGACGAGCAGTCGACCGTGCTGGGCGGCTGGTTCGGCGGCGCACTGGGCCAGGCGCGCGGGCTCAGCTGGTTCGCCGACGGGGCGGCGCGCTGGCAGGACGATGGCGGCTGGACGCTGGGCGCGCGCTGGCGCAGCGGCTGGACGCGCGCGGTCGGCGGCCTGGGTGGCGGGGTGCTGGCCAGCCGGGCCTGGTCGGTCGAGGCGGGCAAGGTCGGACTGTTCGGCCACGACCGGATCGACCTGCGCCTGTCGCGGCCCTTGCGGGTCAGTGGCGGCGGGCTGGACCTGCGGCTGCCCGGTCATTGGGATTATGCCACCGGCCAAGTCGATGGCTGGACGACGAACCGGCTGTCGCTGGCCCCGGCGGGGCAGGAAACGCTGGTCGAACTGCGCCACGGCATCCGGCTGGGCGGGGGCGAGTGGTCGACGCATCTGTTCTGGCGGCGCGACCCCGGCAATATCGCGAGGCTGCCGCCCGAGCGGGGCCTGGCGGTGAAGTATGGCTTGACCTTCTGATACGCGGTCTTGGCTGGCGGGGGCGGCGGATCGTCCCCATCTCCTTCACATGACACGCTATTCCCTGCTCGATCTGGTGCCCGTCGTCGAAGGCGGCACCGTGGCCCAGGCGCTGGCCAACGCCGCCGACCTCGCCGCCCATGCCGAGGCAGTCGGCTATCACCGTTACTGGACCGCCGAGCATCACGGCATGGCGGGCATCGCGTCGGCCGCGACCGCCGTCGTACTGGCCCATATCGGGCAGGCGACGAAGACCATTCGCATCGGCGCGGGCGGCATCATGCTGCCCAACCATGCGCCGCTGACCATCGCCGAGCAGTTCGGGACGCTCGATGCACTGTTCCCCGGTCGAATCGACCTGGGGCTGGGCCGTGCGCCGGGATCGGACCAGCGCGTCGCCCGCGCGCTGCGCCGGACGCTCGACAGCGATCCCAACGCCTTCCCGCGCGACGTGATGGAGTTGCAAAGCTATTTCGCCGATGACGGCCAGACCGGCATCGTCGCGACGCCGGGCGCGGGCGCGAAACCGCAAATGTGGATATTGGGGTCGAGCCTTTATGGCGCGCAACTCGCCGCCGCACTGGGCCTTCCCTATGCCTTCGCCTCGCACTTCGCGCCCGATGCGCTGGACGATGCGCTGGCGATTTATCGCCGCGACTTCCGGCCGTCGGCGGTACTCGACAAGCCCTATGCGATGGCGGGCTTCAACGTATTCGCCGCCGACACGGATGAGGAGGCCGAATGGCTGGCCAGTTCGCAGCAACAGGCCTTCGTCGCGCTGCGCACCGGCAACCCCGGCAAGCTGCCCCCGCCCGTCCCCGGCTATCGTGAGAGCCTGGGCGTGCAGGGATCGGCGATCCTCGACCATGTCCTGTCCTGCTCGGCGATCGGCTCGCCCGCGACCGTGGAGCGGCAGTTGGCGGCCTTCGTCGAGCGGACCAAGGTGGATGAGGTGATGGTGGTCAGCTCGATCTTCGACCATGACTCGCGCAAGCGGTCGATCGGGATCGCGGCGCGGGCCATGGATGCGTTGGGTATGGTGGCGGCCTGAACTTTTTGGGTTCACGCGAAACCGCGATGTCGCGAAGAAAAGATGGTTCGCGCGGAGGCGCGGAGGACGCGGAGGGGGTTTGGCTTGAATGAACCGGACCCTCTCATTCCTCCCATTTAAGGGGAGGTGGCAGCGCGAAGCGCTGACGGAGGGGTGTCGCGCTGTCGATAGGAGGACACCCCTCCACCATCCTCCGGATGGTCCCCCTCCCCTTACAGGGGAGGAATGAAATCCGTCAGGCCGCCAGCAAAGACATAAGACGGGGCGATTTGGCCCAGCCCCACAAGACACCTCTGCGTCCTCCGCGCCTCTGCGCGAACATAATCCTGTTCACGCCATCGCGGCTTCGCACGACCCGATATCACCCCACCGCCGCCGGAAGCCTGAGCCTTACGAGCAGTCCGCCCAGGTCCTCGCTTTCCTCCAGCCCGACCGTGCCGCCGTAAATCTCCGCCACGTCACGCACGATCGCCAGGCCAAGGCCCGTCCCCGGCTTGCCCGTGTCCAGCCGCACGCCGCGATCGAAGATACGGACACGCTGGTCTTCCGGAATGCCGGTGCCGTCGTCCTCGACCAGGATCTCGACGAAGCCGGCCTGTGCCGCCACCGTCACGAAGACGCTGCCGCCGCCATATTTGGCGGCGTTCTCGACCAAGTTGCCCAGCATCTCGTCCAGGTCCTGGCGCTCGACATGGACGACCAGATCCTTCGGCCCGTCCACATCGATACGGACATGGCGGTAGAGGCGGCCGACGGCGCGCTCGACCGATTGCAGGCTGGGCCAGACCTCGGCGCGGCTATGTGCCGAGCCGCGCCGCCCGACCGCACGCGCGCGCGCCAGATGATGGTCGACCTGCCGCCGCATCGTGCGCGCCTCGCGGATCACCGTCTCTGCCAGATCCTCGGACTGGGCGGTCGCGGCGTTCATGATGACGGTCAGCGGAGTCTTCAGCGCATGCGCCAGATTGCCCGCGTGCCGCCGCGCCTCCTCGGCCTGTTTCTCGTTATGCTCGATGAGCGCGTTCAGCTCCTCGACCATCGGCGCGACCTCGTTGGGCATCGCGTCGGAGATGCGATCGGCTTTCCCGGCGCGCATCGCTGCGATCTCCTCGCGCACGCGGCGCAAGGGATAGAGGCCGTAAAAGGTCTGCATCGCCGCCATCAGCAACAGGCCGACGCCCAGCAGCGCGAAGCTGCGCACCAGCGTCCGTCGCAGCGCCCCGATCTGCGCGTCCAACCCGGTCGTCCGCTGCGCCACCTGGAACCGCCAGCGCACGTCCGAACCGGGCAGCTTCACATCGCGTTCGACGACGCGCAGCTTCTCGTCCGGGAATTGCGTGCTGGTATAGACGTGGATCGTGTCGTCATTATGCGCCGAGCCGAACGCCAGCCGCCGGTCCCAGAGCGAGCGTGACGGAAAGGGCTCATGCCCCTTGCCCGACACCTGCCAGTAGATGCCCGATCCCGGCTCCAGAAAGCCCTGGTCGGCGGGCTCGCGGTTGAACCAGACCTCGCCCTCCGAATCCACCGCCGCCGACACCAATAGCGACTGGAGCACATAGGCCTGGCGGTCGTCGAAATTCTGCGTGACGGCGGACACCAGCACCCGGTCGAGCGCGAAACCGCCGCCGGTCAACAGGAGCAGCATCCAAGTCGCGGCGATCAGGATCATGCGGCGCGACAGCGATCCCGTGCGCAGCGTCCGGCGCGGTGTATGTCCCTCCGTCACGGAAAAAGCCGGATCAGGCCGCCGAACCCGCCGCCGCCCCCGCCGCCGGATCGTCCAAGCTGTAACCCAGGCCCCGGATGGTCGTGATCACGTCCTGGCCCAGCTTCTTGCGGATGCGCGTCACGAACACCTCGATCGTGTTCGAATCGCGGTCGAAATCCTGGTCGTAGATATGCTCGATCAGCTCGGTCCGGCTGACCACCTTGCCCTTGTGATGGAGCAGATAGGACAGCAGCTTATATTCCTGCGCGGTCAGCTTCACCGGCTCGCCCGCGCGCGTGACCTTGCCCGAACGGGTGTCGAGACGGACATCGCCCGCGGTCAGCTCGGACGAGGCGTTGCCGCTGGCGCGGCGGATCAGCGCGCGCAAACGGGCGATCAGCTCCTCGGTCTGGAACGGCTTGGCGACATAGTCGTCGGCGCCCGCGTCCAGACCCGCCACCTTGTCCGACCAACTGTCGCGCGCGGTCAGGACGAGGACGGGCGTCGTCTTGCCCTCCTTGCGCCAGCGGTCGAGCACGGTCAGCCCGTCGATTTCCGGCAACCCCAGGTCGAGCACGATCGCGTCATAGCTTTCGGTCGAACCCAGAAAATGCCCTTCCTCGCCATCGGTGGCGAGGTCGATGGCATAGCCCGCGCCTTCCAACGTGGCCTTCAACTGCTGGCCGAGATTGGGCTCGTCCTCGACGATCAGAACGCGCATCGCAAAACTCCCTGTATTTGTATGGGGTTGACCGACAAGCCGGTCATCAGCCGTCGGTTCGGCCGATGACCTTGCCGGTACGGCCGTCCACCTCCACCCAGATCACCGTGCCATTGCGCAGGAATTTGAGCGTGTAAACCGACGCACCCGCATCATAATCGAAACCGATATACTGCGAATCGCGCATGGTCGGCACGACCCGCGCCTCGATCTCGCGCAGCGACAGATTGCCTTCCTTGCGCTGCTGATAGGCGCGCATCTGGTCGCCGCGACGTTGATCGGGGCCCATCCCCATCGGGGCCTCGATCATCGGCGGTGAACCCAGCGGTGCGGCGAGCAGAGCCAGAAGGACGGTCATCGACATGAAATTGGCATAGCGGTCAACCGTTGAACAGCCTCTGAATGGATCATGCAGCCGCGCGACAGCGCATGGACCGCTTGCCGGGTTCCGCATCCGCCCCTAACTGCAAGGCCATCATGGCAGCACCCGTTCTTTCCTACGAAGACCTGGGCCTTGTACAAGGTTCGGGCTGGCTTTTCCGGCATCTTGATATCCATGTCGGTCCGCGCGATCGGCTCGCGCTGATCGGGCGCAACGGGGCGGGCAAGTCGACTCTGCTGAAGCTGATGGCCGGGATCATCGATTCGGACGAGGGGCGGCGCGTGATCGTGCCGGGCACCCATGTCGTCTATCTGGAACAGGACCCCGATCTGGCCGGGTGCGCGACGCTGGGGGACTATGTCCTGTCGGGCGACGACGCGCCGGAAAGCTATGAAGCCGATGCCATCGCCGGACAGCTGGGCATCGACCTAACGCGCGAGGCATCGACCGCCAGCGGCGGCGAACGGCGTCGCGCCGCGATCGTGCGCGCGCTGGCGATGAACCCGGACGTGCTGCTGCTCGACGAGCCGACCAACCATCTCGACCTCGCGGCCATCGAATGGCTGGAGGACTGGCTGAAGCGCTTCACCGGCGCGTTCATCGTCATCAGCCATGACCGTACCTTCCTGACCCGCCTGACCAAATCGACGCTGTGGCTGGATCGCGGGCAGATGCGGCGCAACGAGGTCGGCTTCGGCGGCTTCGACGCCTGGACCGAACAGGTCTATGCCGAGGAACAGCGCGCCGCCGAAAAGCTGGACGCCAAACTCAAGATCGAGGAGCATTGGCTCCATCGCGGCGTCACCGCGCGGCGCAAGCGCAACCAGGGCCGTCTGGAAAAGCTGGTCCAGATGCGCGCCACCCGCGCCGCGATGATCGGGCCGCAGGGGGCCGCCAAGCTCGGCATCGCGTCGGACGATGTGAAGACCAAGGAGGTCATCAAGGCCGAGCATGTCACCAAGCGATACGGCGACCGCACGATCATCAAGGACCTGAGCCTGAAGGTCACCCGCGGCGACCGGATCGGCATCGTCGGCTCCAACGGGGCGGGCAAGACGACGCTGCTGCGCCTGCTGACCGGCGAGACCCAGCCCGATGAGGGCAGCGTCTTCCTCGCCAAGACGCTGGACGGCGTTATCATCGACCAGCAGCGGAAATTGATGGCCCCCGAAAAGCGCGTGCGCGAGGTGCTGGCGGACGGCGGCGACTGGATCGACGTGCGCGGGGTCCGCAAGCATATCCACGGCTATCTGAAGGAGTTCCTGTTCGACCCTTCGCTGGCCGAGGCGAAGATCGGGACGCTGTCGGGCGGCGAGCGTTCGCGCCTGTTGCTCGCCCGCGAATTCGCCCGCGAATCCAACCTGCTGGTCCTCGACGAACCGACCAACGACCTCGATCTGGAGACGCTCGACCTCTTGCAGGAGGTGATTGGCGATTATGAAGGCACCGTCCTGATCGTCAGCCACGACCGCGACTTCCTGGACCGCACGGTGACGGTGACGCTCGGCCTCGACGGGTCGGGTACGGTCGACGTGGTGGCGGGCGGCTATGCCGACTGGGTCGCCAAGCGCAAGCAGCCGTCCGAGGCGAAGAAGGCTCCGGCCAAGGCCGCCCCCTCGCCCGCCGCGCCGGTGCAGGCGAAGACCAAGCTGAGCTACAAGGATCAGCGCGACTATGAACTGCTGCCCAAGCGGATCGAGGAGCTGGAGGCGGGCATCGCACGCGACGAGGCGAAGCTCGCGGACCCCGATCTCTATGCCAAGGACCCGGCCCAGTTCGACCGCCTGATGAAGGCGATCGAAAAGGCGCGCGACGAAAAGGACGAGGCCGAGATGCGCTGGCTGGAACTGGCCGAGCAGGTCGAGGCGCTGGCGGGGTGATCGGGGCGGGGATAGACCCCGCCCCTAAGCTTATTGCGTGATCCGCGCGGTCGCGACGGCGTTCTGGAACAGCGCGGCCATGGCCGCCGAAATATCCTGATCGGTCGAAACCTTGGTGTAGAGACCGGGCGACGCACACGCCTGCAACGCAGGTTCGATCTTGTAGAGATTGGGCTTGATATAGGTTTCCGACCACCAGTCGCCGGTCAGCGATTCCGGCAGATATTCGGTGTAAAGAACGGCGATCCGAATACCACGCGCCTTGATGGCATTGCAGGGCACCGTGTCGATCGCGATCTCTGGAAGCCCGCCATCACGCAATTCATCGCGCATGCCATCGGTCACCAAGAACATCACTGTTTGAGGCTGAGCGTTGTTAATTCCGGTGCCCGGCGTTTGCATGACGTTGTTGATCTGCTCCATCGCGTCACTGATACCGGTGTCCGTATCCAGGTAACCCACTTCGCTCGACTGGCATTCGGCCGTCGGACAACCGTTCCGATCATATTGGAAGGGCGCAAGATTTTTCGTCGACGCAATGACGTCCGACATCTTATCCGTAAGATTTTGTTTAAGCAGAAAGCCCCCCCGCCCCCGGAACAACGCAACGGCGATCTGGTACTTTGCCCCGGTTTTGCTGGAGGTGTTGGTGGCATTCGTCGTCAGCCGCGATACCGCTGTACCCTCGTCGTCGATCCGTAGCGTCAGCCCATAGGATTGCGCCACACCGTACAAGTCGGTCGTGGCTCCGTTGGCGCTGCGCCCCTTCAGGTCATTGACCGAATGACAGGCGAACTGGCAGTTGCTGGAGTTGCTGGCCGCCACCTTGGCCAGCCCTGCGCTGGTCGTCGGCAACGCCATGGAACTGGAAACGTCCAGCAGCATGTAGAAGTTGATGTTGGGCGCCAGGGCGTTGGTCGTTTGCGATCGTCCTCCGATGGCCAGCGTGTTCAGCCCCAGGATCTTCGCAAAGACATTGTTGGATGTCGCCTTGTAGCTGACCGTGGCGCTGCGGCGACCGGTATTATCCGTCGGCGCATCGATCCTGACATCCGCAATACGGATGTCGCCCGCCGTGACGAGCGATTGGGCCTGGGCGTCGAAGATCTTGCGGGCATAGGCCACGGCATCGCCGTCCGTCATGTTCATCGCGATCTTGCTGACCGCCGACAGCGCAGCCGAATCCGCGACTGCGTTCATCCTGGTCTGCGCCTTCATCGCGCGCGCATAATCGATCCCCATTCCGATCGAGAAGATCAGTATGGGCAGCGCCATGGCGAACATCATCATCACCGCACCACGGCGGTTCCGCAGCGCGTCGCTTGTGGATCGGAGAAGTGCGGGGATCATGACTTTCAGCAATCCAAACAGGTGATCTGGTCCGTGTTGCGCGGCACCATCCACAAGGTATCGCTCAGCGTCATCGCGCCGACACCGCCGAAGGTCGCAACGGGACGATAGGGGTAGCGTATTTCGGCAACGAGGAACGTCGTGCCGGGAACTCTCATCGCCGTCGGAATGGGCGGGCGAGCGCCACGGCGATAGCCCTGGATATTCTGACCCCGGCTCCAGATGACCGACGTCTTGCGATTCTGGTCGGTGAAAACCTGACTCACCCGGATTTGCGCGCTACCGGCGGCATAGGGCTGCATCACCTGCGAGGCCGCGATCAGGTTCGACTGGATTTCGGCCTTCGTCATCTTGCCGGTCGCGTTCTGGGCGATCAGGTCGACGGCGGCGCGGGCGGTGATCGTCACCTTGCGCTTGCACGCCATCGTGTCCTGCAACTGCACCCCGCCCAGATACAGGACCAGCATCACCGGCAGGATGATCGCGAATTCGACCAGTGCGACGCCGCGCGTGTCGCCGCGCAGGGTCCGAAACACGCGCGCCGTCACAGATAGGCCTCGGTCTTCGACACCGATGTCGCGATCAGGATGGTCGGCTTGCCGCTCAGCGGCGACAGATCGGCGGCTGGCGCGATCGGCATCGGCCAGAGATAGATGAAGCGCACCGTGACCAGCGAACCCTGCGATCCCACGTCATAGGACAGGTCGGTGAACTTCCGGGTCACCGCATCGAAGTTCAGCGCCCCCATGCCGCCGATCGGGATGGTCGCCCCCGCCGCCACGCTCTGCACATCGACGAACAGCCGCGAGCAGGAGAGGAAGCTGGGCAGCGACTGGCACCCCTTGCTGCGGAACCGCTCCGCCAGCTGCGCCTTGGTCAGGCCGGTGCCGAGGCCGTGCAGATCGGCGGCCTGGGTCTGGCCGGTGACGATACCGCGCGCCGCGACCTCGACCGCACTCTCCAGCGCCTCCTGCGCCAGATAGGCGAGGCTCGACTGGAGGATCGCCAGCAGCAGCGCGATGAACGGCGCGGCGACCAGCGCGAACTCGACGATCACCGCGCCCCGCCGATCGGTCCGGAGCATGGGCGTGACGTCGCCGGAATGGCGAGAGGGGAGGGGGGCTGACATGGGCGGCGGATATCCTTCCTGCCCATATTGGTCAGAACCGGTTAAACTTCGGCAAACATATCGTCTTCGTAACGGACCAACCGAACCGCCCCTTCCTGCCTCAGCGCAGCGCGCGGGCGTACAGCGCCAGGGTCCAGTTCATCGCCTGGAGGAACAGCGCGGGATCGTAACGCGGCCCCTCATCGCGGAGAAAGGCATGCTGCCCCGCGACCTCATGCCATTCATAGGAGGCGCCCACCTCTTCCAGCCGCGCACGGATCGTCTCGCGCCCGGCATAGGGGACGTGCGGGTCCTGCCGTCCCCAGACGAACATCGCCTCGGCCTTCAGTTCGTCCATGCGCGCCAGGCTGTCGTCCGAACGCCCCTCGCCCAGCGTGCCCGAATGGATGTCGGTGGCGTAGAAGCATGCCGCCGCCCCCACGCGCGGGTCGAGCGCGGCGCGATAGGCCAGATGCCCGCCCAGGCAGACGCCGAACGTGCCGAGACGCCCGTTGCACGCGGGATGCGCGGCCAGTGCGGTCAGCCCTGCGGTCGCATCGGCGTCATAGGCGGCGACCGGCTTGGTGAACTTCAGGTCGTTGCCCCGGTCCGTGCCCGGCTTGTCATAGGCCAGCACCGTGCCCGCGGGCTCATATTCGTGATAGACCTCGGGCACCGCGACGACATAGCCCTGCCCCGCCAGCATGGCCGCCAGCCGCCGGATCGGCGCCGTCACCTGATAGATTTCGGAAAACAGCAGGATGCCGGGAAAGCGCCCTTCGATCGCGGGGCGGAACAGGTGCATCCGCATCGTGCCGTTGCCGGGCACCTCGACATCCTGGGTCTCGTCGCTGCGTATGATCATGGCGGGCCTGTCCTGGTTGATGGCCTCGCCCATCGCATCCCGTTCGGGGCAGGGCAATCGGGTTGCGCCCGTCATCCCCGCCGCTATCGTCGGGCCATGTCGGGAAGCGGGATGCGACTGGCGCTGTTGAGCGTGGTCTGGATGGTCGGGCTGATCGCCTCGGGGCGTCATCCGTTCGACCGGACGACCTGGTGGATGGAAGTCGCGCCGGTGCTAATCGCCCTGCCCTTGCTCTGGGCACTGCGACGGCGCTTTCCGTTGACCGGGCTGGCGCTGGTCCTGATCGGTCTCCACGGCCTGATCCTGATGCTCGGCGGGGCGTATAGCTATGCGCGGGTGCCCGCCGGTTTCTGGGTGCAGGACTGGCTGCATCTGGCGCGCAACCCCTATGACCGGCTGGGCCATTTCGCGCAGGGCTTCGTGCCCGCCATCGTGTTCCGGGAATGGCTGACCTGGCGGGGCGGGCTGGTGCGCGGCGGGATGCTGACCTTCCTCGTCATCGCGTGCTGTCTGGCGGTGAGCGCGGCGTATGAACTGATCGAGTTCGGCGCGGCGATGGCGCTGGGCCAAGGCGCGGACGAGTTTCTGGGGACTCAGGGCGATCCGTGGGACACGCAATGGGACATGCTGATGTGCCTCATCGGCGCGGTCGTGGCGGTGGTGACGCTGTCGCGGGTGCATGATCGGCAGATGGCGGGGATGGCGGACCGGTAATTTTGTTCGCGCGGAGGCGCGGAGACGCGGAGGTGTCTTGCCCAGCCGCAGGCTGCCTCCATTCACAACCAACCGACTTCGTCTTCCGATTGAGAGAGCATGCGACAGCGCGGCCCATACAGACACCTCCGCGCCTCCGCGCGAACAAAAACGATGATCCGGGACTCAAAGCATGGTAGAAGGGGCCAACCCAAAACCGGGAGTTTTCGAAATGATCCAGCGGCACCGTTGACGCGGCAAAGGTAAAATCCGGCGGCACGCTCCGCCCCCCCCTGGCCCATCATTTCGAGAAATTTATGCCACGCTTGCAGAACAAGATGTGCGTCGTCACCGGCGCCGCGCGCGGGATCGGCCATGCCATCGCCCGCCGCTTTCATGAGGAAGGCGCGACCGTCATCCTGACCGACCGCGATTCCGACATCGGCATCGCGGCGGCGGAGGGCATCGGCTGTCGCTTCGAGCCGCTCGACGTTTCGGACGAAGCCGACTGGGCGCGCCTCGCCGATATCGTCCCCGCCGCCGATGTCGTCGTCAACAATGCCGGGATCACCGGGTTCGAGGACGGTTATGTCCCGCACGACCCCGAACATGCCTCGCTGGCGGACTGGCGCGCGGTGCACCGGGTCAATCTGGACGGCACCTTCCTGGGGTGCCGCTATGCCATCGGCGCGATGAAGGCGGCGGGAACGGGATCGATCATCAACATCTCGTCGCGCTCGGGGCTGGTCGGGATACCGGGGGCGGCGGCCTATGCCTCGTCCAAGGCGGCGATCCGCAACCACAGCAAGACGGTCGCGCTCTATTGCGCGCAAGCGGGATGGAAAATCCGCTGCAACTCCATCCACCCCGCCGCCATCCTGACCCCGATCTGGGAACCGATGCTGGGCGACGGTCCCGACCGGGAGGCGAAGATGGCGGCGCTGGTCGCCGATACGCCGCTGAAACGCTTCGGGGAGCCGGACGAAGTGGCGGCCATTGCGGTCATGCTGGCCTCGGACGAGGCGACCTATATCACCGGATCGGAGTTCACCATCGACGGCGGGCTGCTAGCGGGGTCGGCGGCCAGCCCGGGCTAAACCTATGGTGTCGGGCGGTTTCGGCCGATAGGCTGGGGCCATGAATCGCAACCTCACCGAAGACCGCCCGACCTTCGTCACCCATCTGGAATGCTCGCTGACCGGCGAGCGCTATGAGGCCGACCAGCTCCATGGCCTGTCGCGCGCCGGACGGCCGCTGCTGGTCCGCTACGACCTGGAGGCGCTGGGCCGGGCGGTGTCGCGCGACACCATCGCGGCGCGCGACACCGATCTGTGGCGTTGGCGCGAGCTGCTGCCCGTCCGCCGCACCGACAGCATCGTCTCGCTGGGCGAGATCGAGACGCCGCTGATCCCCATTCCCCGCTCGGGCGGCGGATCGGTGCTGGTCAAGGACGAGGGGCGGCTGCCGACCGGCTCGTTCAAGGCGCGCGGGCTGGTCATGGCAGTGGCCATGGCACGCGAACTGGGCGTGACGCGGATCGCGATGCCGACCAACGGCAATGCGGGCGCGGCGCTGGCCGCCTATGCCGCGCGCTGCGGGATCGAGACCGTCATCCTCTGCCCGGAGGAAACGCCCGAAGTGAACGTTCGAGAGATCGCTGCCCAGGGTGCGCGCGTCTGGCGGGTCAACGGCCAGATCGACGAGTGCGGCGCGATCGTCGGGCGCGGCGCGGCCGAGGGGCGCTGGTTCGACTTCTCGACACTGAAAGAGCCCTATCGGATCGAGGGCAAGAAGACGATGGGACTGGAACTGGCCGCGCAACTGGGGTGGGAATTGCCCGATGCGATCTTCTACCCGACCGGCGGCGGCACCGGCCTGATCGGCATGTGGAAAGCATTCGACGAGATGGAGCGGCTGGGCTGGATCGGCAGCAAACGCCCGCGCATGTATGCGGTGCAGGCCAGCGGCTGCGCCCCCATCGTCCGCGCGTTCGAGGCGGGCGGGGAACATGCCGAGCGCTGGGAGGATGCCGCGACCGTGGCGGCGGGCATCCGCGTGCCGAAGGCGGTCGGCGACTTCCTGATCCTGCGCGCGGTCCGCGAATCCGGCGGCGCGGCGCTGGCGGTGGGCGACCCGGCGATCCTGAAGGCGGTCGAGGACTGCGCGAAGAAGGACGGGCTGCTGCTCTGTCCCGAGGGCGGCGCGACGCTGGCGGCGTACAACCAGGCGGTGCGCGACAATCTGGTCGATGAGGACGAGCGCGTGGTGCTGTTCAACTGCGCGACGGGGCTGAAATACCCGATGCCCGAGGCGGGGCAGTGGCTGGACAAGAATGGGGCGATCGATCTGGGGGCGTTGTAATCCCTTGGCCTTCGACTTCGCTCAGGCGGAACGGAAGTTGGTACTGAGCCCCGTTCGCACTGAGCGAAGTCGAAGTGCACGTTCCACCCTCACCCGATCAACAACCGAATCCCCAACGCCGCCAGCAAGGCCAGCGGCATCGCGACCGCGCCGACCTTCAGGAAGGCCAGGAAGCTCACATCCTCTCCCTCGCGCCGGATCGCCTGGAGCCACAGGATCGTCGCGAGCGAGCCCGTCACCGACAGGTTCGGGCCGAGATCGACACCGATCAGCAGCGCGTCGGTGACGATCTGCGGCGGATGCGCCTGGGCGATGGCGCTGCTGGCGACGAGGCCAGCGGGCAGGTTGTTCATCGCGTTGCTGACGAAAGCCAGCGTCGTACCCGACACCGCCGCCGCCCGCGTCGGATCGGCCAGCATGTCGCGAAGCCCCTGCGCGACCCAGGCGATCACGCCCGTTCGGTCGAGCGCTTCGACCAGCACGAACAGCCCCGCGACCAGCGGCAGCACGCCCCAGCTGACCGACTTGGCCAGCGTCAGCGGCGAGCGCCCCGCCAGCAGCGATACGATGACCGCCGTCGCGATTCCCGCCAATGCGGTCGGCAGGCCCAGCTCGATGTCCAGCGCCGACACGACGAGCAGCAGCAGCGCGGTCAGCCCGATTCCCAGCATCGCCAGCTTGCCGCCGGTCGACAGCGGGTCGCGAGTCACATCGCTTTCGCAGTCCCCCGCGATCCGTGCCCGCTGGGTGAAGCGCAGCACCGCGAAGGTGACGAGGATCGACGCCAGCGAGGGCAGCGCGAACGCGGCCATCCAAGCCCCCAGCGGCGGCATGTGCCCGCCATAGAGGACGAGGTTCGCCGGGTTGGAAATGGGCAGAACGAAGCTGGCCGCATTGGCGATCAACGCACAGGCGAACAGCAAAGGCAGCGGATCGGCCTTCGCCTTCTTCGCTGCGACGAACACGGCGGGCGTCAGCACGACGGCGGTCGCATCGTTGGACATGAAGGTCGTCACGATCACGCCCGTCGCATAGACCAGCGCGAACAGCTTCGCGCGCGACCGGCCCGCCATGTTGACGGCGGTCGCGGCGATCCAGTCGAACGCGCCATGCTCGCGCGCCGTCTCGCTGAGCAGCATCATGCCGATCAGGAACAGATAGACGTCGGTGCCCTTCGCCACCGCCTGCCCCGCCTCGCCCAGCGGCATCAGGCCGAGCACGATCAGCAGCACCGCGCCCGTCACCGCCCAGATCCATTCGGGCCACCGCATCGGTCGCGCGATCACGCCCGCCGTCGACAGCCCCGCAATCGCCCAGGTGGCCCCGTAAGCCAGCGTCACCATCCGCACCCATTCTTGTTGGGCCCGAGCCGGGCCCCGTCGATCCCGGCGATAGGCCAGGCGCCGATCGCGTGGCAATCCTCGCCGGGGGCAACGGGCAGGCGACGCTTCGGGATCGAATGTCCGTCGCGGACGAGACAGTCTATCCGGTCATAGCCTCCGCCGCAGCGGACCTCGATCGCGCCCAATCCCTCGGCCAGCGTCACGGTCGCGCGCCACAGGCCATCCTCGCCCCGCGTCATCGGCGTATGTGTATCGCCCACCCGTGCGACCGGCGGCGTGTCTGCCCCATACAGTCGCGCCACCACCTCGACCGCACCGGGTCGGGGCACCTGGTGCGGGTCGGTCGGGCGGGTGATGAGCCGGACATCGCCCGGCGACACGATCTGGACATGCGGCCAGGCCGCATCCAGCCGCCGGAAGCGCCAGCTGACCACCCGGTCCTGAACACAGACGATGGTGAAGCCCGGTGCGCCGCCATCCTCCTCGATCTGCGCGGTCGAACGGGTCGCGCCATAGATTACGTGGCCGTCATTCAGCAGCTCGTTATAATGCGTATGACCGGTATCGACGAAGGCGACCTCGCCGTCGATGAACTGGCGCGCGATGAGGTCTCCGTCTGCCGCCAGATCGCCGGGATAGGCGTGCATGAAGACCAGCGGCACCTCGCCCGACGCCTTGGCCCCCGCCAGCTCCTCGGCCAGCTTGTTGCGGTGATGCATGGTCAGCCGGAAGTCAGGACCACCCGCCCCGGCCGACACCACGTCGAGGAACAGGCAGCGATGCCCGGCGATCACGTCCGTCTCGGGCCGGTTGGCCTTGGGGATCGCGGCCTCATAGTTCACCAAGTCGCCCGGCTCGAAATCATGGTCGCCGGGGATGATCCGCCAAGGCAGCGCCAGCGGCGCGAGTGCATCGATCATCCGGGCATATTGCTCGGGCGTGCCATGGTTGGCGTTGTCACCGGGCACGAAGACGAAGTCCGCCTCGCCCATGTGGCGGTTCACCTGCGCGACGATGGTCTTCAGCCGGTCGAGCCCCTGCCAGTCATCGGCTTCGTCCAGATGCAGGTCGCCGATATGGACCCAAGCGATACCGCTCATGCCTTGGCCTCCTCGGGCTTGGCGCCACCGGCGCAGGCGGGGCGGAGCGTGCCCGCAAAGCCGATCCACAGCCCCAGGCTCGCCACCGCGAAGCCGCCGAGAATGAAGAAGGCGATGTGATAGCCCAGTTCCTGCGCCAGCCAGCCGCCGATGGCGGGCGACAGCGAGGCGCCGACGCCCTGGATGGTCATCACCGCGCCCTGCCCGACATTAACACGCCCGGTGCCGCTGAGCAGGCAGGCGACGAGGCCCGGCACCGCCACGCTCTGAAGCCCCGCGCCGATGCCGTCGAGCGCCTGGACCGGCCACACGCCCCAATGCTCGATGAAGGTGCCCGCCAGAAAGCCACGCAAGGGAAGGGCCGCGAACGAGATCAGCAGGACCAGCCAGTAACCGCGCCCGGCGGCGACCTTCATCGCCAGCAGGCTGGCGACGATCATCACCGCCTGCGCCACCATGACGGTGGTCGCGGTGAACATCGCCGCGTCGCCTTTCCCTGCCCCGACGACCGCCATGCCGTACAGCGGCAGCATCGCGCCATTGCCCAGATGGAAACAGGCCAGCGCGCCCGCCAGGATCAGCATCGGCTTGTTGGCGAGCAGCGCCTTGAAACCCTCGGCCTGTCCGCCTTCCTGATCGTCGCCATCTTCGTCTTCCAGCCCGCGCGCGGCGCGGTGGTCGATGGCGCGTTCGGGAATCGACAGGACCGAGATGATCGCCAGCACGCCGAAGGCAGCGGCCAGGAAGAAGATGGCGGGCATGCCGAACTTCCAGCCCAGAAAGCCGGAAAGCCCCGCGCCGACCATGTTGCCCGCATGGTTCCAGGCCTGGTTGCGGCCGTTCTGCGCGTTGAAGCCCTTTTGCCGGACGACGCCCAGCGTCATGCCGGTCACCGCAGGGCCGATCGCCGCGCCCGCAATGGCGGTCGCCACCTGGCTGACCCCGACGACGATGCCGGTCTGCGACCAGAGGATCAGGAACGACGCCAGAACCGTGCAGATGCCGGTGATGACCACCACCCAGCGCTTCTTGTCGGTATGGTCGATGAACGCGCCCGCCGGTACGGTCATTACCATGCCCGCCACGCCGCCCAGCGTCATGACGGTGCCGATCGGCCCTGTCTGCCACCCGCGCTGCTGCAGGAAGACCCCCAGGAACGGGCCGATGCCCGCCTGCATATCGGCCATGAAGAAATTGAGCGCCTGCAACCAGCGGGTCGCACGGCGGCGATCGCCTTCGGACGACGGGGACGTTCGAGTATCGGATAGTGCCGCTGTGGCCATAATCGGTCTCCGCGAGATGCGGGGCCTAACCCAGCAATAGTTTGAAATATCCGCCGATCGTATGATTTATGTTTGCCGCAGGACTGGCGACAAGCTTATCCCGTTGTAGAACAAAGACAAACCTGCCGGTGGCACGAATACCGCACAAGATGTCATGACAATAACTTCATGAGAAACCGCCGGAACCTTTCCCCGTGAACACGTCCGGTCGGCCGCAAGGAAGGCATCACCATGGATCACCACTGCGTCGCCATCGTCCCCGCCGACAATCTCGATGCCAGCACCGCCTTTTACGAACGGCTCGGCTTTTCGATCGCCGCAGACTTCGGTCATTACCGCATCCTGGAAGACGGACGTGGCTGGCATCTGCACCTCAACTACATGTCGGGCTGGCCGGTGCGCACGGAGGACAATCCGTTCGGCCTCTATCTTTATGTCGAGGATGTCGATGCGGTCGCCGATCGGGTCCGCGACTGCATCATCGAGCCCGGCACGCCGCACGCCAAACCTTGGGGCACCTATGAATTCGCGGTCAGCGACCCGAGCGGGGTGCTGGTGCGGATCGGCCGGATCGTGGAATAGCGCCGCCAGCTTGCCCTGTCGGCCAGACGGCATCACATAGGCGATCTTTCCGGACGCGGAAGGCTCCGCGCCCTGCTCCGCCATGATGATGGACGATTGCCGTGACCACCAAGATCTACCTGTCCGCCGACCGCCTGCTGGAGGACTCCTTCCGTCTCGGCAACCTGGTCTTCGACTCCGGCTTTCGCCCGACCCATATCGTCGGCATCTGGCGCGGCGGTGCGCCGGTCGGCATCGCGGTCCAGGAACTGCTCGAATATCGTGGCGTCCAGAGCGACCATATCGCGATCCGCACCGCCTCCTATACCGGCATCGACCAGCAGGAGCCGCAGGTCCGCATTTACGGGCTGGGACATCTGGTCGACGTCCTGAACCCGGAGGATCGCCTGCTCCTGATCGACGATGTGTTCGATTCCGGGCGTTCGATCCGGGCCTTGCTGAAGGAACTGAAGCAGCGCTGCCGGAACAATATGCCCGACGAGGTCAAGGTCGCGACCGTCTATTACAAGCCGTCCCGCAACGTGACCGACCTGACGCCGGACTTCTTCGTCCATGAAACGAATGACTGGCTGATCTTCCCGCACGAGATCAACGGCCTGACCGAGGACGAAATCCGCGCGCACAAGCACGGGGCCGCCATCATCCTGCGCTGACGATCGAAGCGCGGGCCGGGCGCGGACGGACCGCGCCCTGAAACCTCAGTGCAGCTTGGCGATCGACAGCCCGTCTTCCTTCGCCCGCGCCTTGACCGACTCCTCGCTGCGGGTCAGCGCCTTGGCGATGGCCTTAAGCGCCATGCCCTTCTTAGCGAGCGTGTGGAGTTTCTGAATCTCGTCCTGGCGCCAGGGCTGGCGGTGTCTCTCGAAGCGTTCGGCCATGGCCCCTTATAGCGCGCTCGCGGCCCCCTGGCCATGGCGGCGCCCCGCATGATGGCTCGCTTACAAATGCGTCATGAACCCTGACCCGCCTTGCCATCGCATCGCGGTGCAGCAAGATAGCCCGCTCGGGAGACGTTATAACATTTGGGGTCGTCAATGCGTTTTTGTGCTCTCCTCTGCTGTGTCGCGTCGTCCGCGATTGCCCTGCCCGCGCTCGCCCAGACCCGCGGCGTGCCGACGCCCGATGCGGACGCCACCCCGGCGGCCACGGCGAATCAGCCGTCCGACATCGTCGTCACGGCCAAGCGGCTCGACACCGCGCGCGAGCATATCCAGCCCAGCCTGGGCGCCTCCAATTATGAAATCACCAGCGCCACGATCAAGGCGCTGCCCGGCGGCGAGAACCAGCAGTTCAACCAGATCCTGCTCCAGGCGCCCGGCGTCGTGCAGGACGGCTTCGGCCAGTTCCATGTCCGCGACGACCATAACGGCCTGCAATATCGCATCAACGGCACCATCCTGCCCGAGGGGCTGGCGGTGTTCGGCCAGACCCTGTCGCCGCGCCTGGTCGACAAGGTCAACATCCTGACCGGCGCGCTGCCCGCGCAATATGGCCTGCGCACCGCGGGCGTGATCGACATCACGACCAAGAGCGGACTGTTCGACAATGGCGGCACCGCCTCCATCTATGGCGGCAGCCACAACACCATCCAGCCGAGCCTGACCTATGGCGGGTCTTCGGGAAGCACCAATTACTTCGTGTCGGGCGATTACCGGCACAGTGGGCTCGGCATCGAAAGCGTCGATGGCCGCTCCAACCCGGTGCATGACGATACCGACCAGTATCAGGGCTTCGCCTATGTCGACCATATCCTGGACGATCAGAACCGCGTGTCCTTCGTCGGCGGCTATTCCAACCAGTGGTTCCAGATCCCCAACCCCGTCGGCCAGCAGCCGAGCGCCGGATGGAGCGTCGACGGCCAGACCGCCTTTCCCAGCGAACAGCTGAACGAGACGCAGCTGGAAAAGACCGGCTTCGGCCAGGTCGCCTTCCTCCACGATGCCGAGCCGCTGACCGTGCAGGCCTCGCTCTTCGCGCGTTATTCCTCGCTGCGCTATCGCCCCGACATTTTGGGCGAGCTGCTCTATAACGGGCAGGCGCAGCAGGCGTACAAGCAGGACTTCGCGATCGGCGGACAGGTCGATGCGGTCTATCATGTCGGCGATGCCCACACGCTGCGCGGCGGCCTGCTGGTGACGCGCGACCGCTCGACCAGTGCGACCACGACCAATGTCTTTCCCGTCGACGCCAGCGGCGCCCAGGCGGGCGAGCCGATTGCGATCGTCGACAATAGCGGCAAGACCGCGACCAGCTTCAGCGCCTATCTTCAGGACGAGTGGAAGCTGCTGCCCAAGCTGACGCTCAACTATGGCGCGCGCTACGACCTCTATAACGGCTATCGGCGCGAGGGGCAGTTGTCGCCGCGCGTCAACCTGGTCTGGCAGCCGGGCGACATCTACACGCTGCACGCGGGCTATTCGCGCTACTTCGTGCCGCCGCCCTTCGAACTGGTCGGCAATACCAGCATCGCCAAGTTCGTCGGCACCAGCGCCTACCCGTCCGTCACCGTCAACGACGTGCCCTATGCCGAGCGGCAGGATTATTTCGATGTCGGCTTCCAGGCCAAGCCCAGCCGCTACTTCACCTATGGCATCGACGCCTATTACCGCATCTCGAAGAACCTGATCGACGAGGGGCAGTTCGGCGCACCGATCATCCTGACCCCGTTCAACTACAAGCAGGGGCGCATCGGCGGGATCGAGGCGAATATGAGCTATGCCCGCGGTGGTCTGCTCGCCTATGCCAATTTCGCCGCCGCCAAGGCCAAGGGGCGCAACATCGTATCCAGCCAGTTCAGCTTCGGCCAGGACGATCTCGACTACATCGCGCGGCATTACATCTATCTGGATCACGACCAGACGTTCACCGGATCGGCGGGCCTGTCCTATGCCTTTGCGCAAGGCACCAAGCTGGGCGGCAGCATGATCTATGGTTCGGGCCTGCGCCGCGACGACGACGTCAATTCCATCCCCAACGGCGCCAAGCTGTCGCCCTATGCGCAATTCAACCTGACCGCGAGCCAGCATCTGGCGGGGCCGAACCTCGACATCCGGTTCGACGTCATCAACGTGCTCGACCACAAATACGAAATCCGCGACGGGACCGGCGTGGGTGTCGGCGCGCCGCAATACGGCCCGCGTCGCGGCTTCTTCGTCGGCGTGTCGAAGGCGTTCTGAGGCCACATCTTCCTCCCCTGTAAGGGGAGGTGGCAGGCCGCAGGCCTGACGGAGGGGTGTCACCCTATCGAGAGCGGGACACCCCTCCACCATGCTTCGCATGGTCCCCCTCCCCTTGCAGGGGAGGAATGAACTTAGACGATCCCGTATTTCCTCATCCGCTCGGGCATGCGTTTGTCCAGCGCCGTCGCCAGCGTCCGGTCGCGTGCGGCCTCGGTGGTCATGCCCAGATGCGTCTCGGCGATCGAGCGCCCGTACAACGCCCAGGGTCGTTTCGGATCGATCGTCAGCGCGGCGTTGAAATCGGCGAGCGCGGCCCGGTCGTCCTTCTGGCGGAGATGGATGAAGGCCCGGCTGTCGAGGAAGCTCGGATCGCTGGGGATCGCATGGACGGCGGCGTTGCAGTCACCAAGCGCCTTGTCGAGATCCTTGTCGGCCAGCATCCGCGACCAGCAGCGACCATTCTGCGCACTGCTGCGACGCGAATCGTCACGGTGCGCGGCCATCCACAGATCATATTGCGCGATCGCCGCATCGAAGGCGTCCGCCCCCGAATAGAGCCGCGCCATCTGCAACCGTACCGCGTCCTCGCGCGGCAACTGCCCGTTCAGCAGGTCGAGATCGGTGATCGTCCCCGCCGGATTGCCCGCGCGCAGCCGCAACTCGGCGCGGATCAGCCGCGCCTGCGTATCGGTCGGGTCGAGCGTCAGCGTGGTGTTCAGATCGTCGATCGCCAGCACCGGGCGATGCTGGTCCAGATAGGCGAGTGCGCGCTGGCGGGGAAAGCGCGGGTCCCTGGGCGCCATCGCGATCGCCTGCGTAAAGGCATCGATCGCATGGGGCAGGTCGTGCTGGGTAACGAACATCGCGCCACGACGGCTATAGCCTTCCGCATCGCTCGGCGGCGCGGCCTCGGGGGTGGCTGGCGCGACGACCGCCGCCGTGGCTGGATCGGCATGGGCCACCGCGTCGAACAGCCGCCCGCCGCTATAGGTGAAATAGATGCGGTGCTGGAGGTTGGAGACATAGAGCCGGTGCGACACGAAGAAGTCCGCGCCCAGCAGCATGTCGGTTTCCAGCGGCCCTAGATCGGCGATGTGGAGCCGCACATTGTGTAGTTCCTCATTGCCGATCTTCAGCAGCTTGAACCGCGCGGTCCAACCCTGGACGACATGGCGGCCGAGGCCACGCTCCCATCCCGCCACCTCGACGCCCGGATCGCCGGGATGGACGCCCGCCCGGGCGGCGGCGTGCAAGCTCAGGACGGTCTGCGCCGCCCCGGTGTCGAAGGTCGCGTTCAGCTTCGCACCGTCCAGCTCGACCGTGCCGACGGTGTGGCTGTGCGCCTGATCCCTGGTCTCGATCGGGATTTCAAAATAGCCCTTGCCGCCGGTCCAATAGGCCATGGAGGCGTGCGCGCAGCCGCTGGGCCTGAACAGGCGGACCATGCCGCCGGGCAGGTCGTATTCGACATCGCTCAGACCCAGGACATTCTGCCCGAGCAAGCCGGTCTGTCCGACATCGCTGCCGCTGACGATGAACTGAATGTTCGGGATGTCGGCCCCGGCCAGCGTGAAGTGCTTGACCGTGGCGACGGTGGCGTCCGAGCTGCCGCCGATCCCGTTCACCCGGAAGCCGAAGGGCAAGGGCTGTTCCGGCAGGCCCAGTTCGCGTGCGACGGGAGGCGAGATGTTGCTGTAAAAGGCCCCGCTGTCGAGGATGAAGGGGGCGGGCTTGCCGTTGATCCGGGTCTCGACCACCGGGCGCAGGCCCTGCATCGTGACCGGGATCGCCGCCATCTGGCCGACCTTGCACGTCTGCGCCATGGCCGGACTTGCCGCTGCCCCGACCAACAGCGCCGCGATCGCGATCCGCCCGGTCCCCACCCCTATCACCATGCCACCATCCCCATGCCAGCTATAGGGGACGAGCATATCAGCGGGGAGCGCGGGACAAGATGACGCGCGGCTGACATTCTCGAAATGCCGAAGCCCGGAAGAGCGTCAGGCCATCGCCTCCGGCCCGTTGGCGAATTGCGCGAGCATCTGCGCCAGCTCCTGTTTGCGGAACGGCTTGGTGAGGCGCGGCATGGAAGGCTCCACCCCCTCCGCCTCGGCATAGCCCGAGACCAGCAGGATCGCGACGCCCGGCCGCCGCGCCTGGACGAGCCGGGCCAGGTCGGTGCCCGACATGCCGGGCATCAGATGATCGGTGACGAGCAGGTCGAACGCCGTGTCGGCCTCGACCAGCCGGACCGCTTCCTCGGCCGAGCCCGCCTCGATCACCGCATAGCCCAGATCGCCTAGCATGTCGGCGGTGCTGTGGCGGACCAGTTCCTCGTCATCGACCAGCAACACGCGGCCGCTGCGCTTCGTCGGCCCCGCACAGGCCGGTCCGGCTGCGGCGACCGGCGGCGCCGATCCGCTGACCGGCAGGAACAGCGCGACCCGCGTCCCCTGCCCCGGCACGCTCTGGATATCGAGCGCTCCGCCGAGCTGCGAGGCCAGGCCATGGACCATCGACAGGCCAAGGCCCGTGCCCTTGCCCACGCCCTTGGTCGAGAAGAACGGCTCGATCGCGCGCGCCAGCGTGGCGGCGTCCATGCCGCTGCCCGTATCGGCGACCGACAGGCAGATATAGTCGCCCGGCGCGCCATCGGTGCCCGCGTCGCGCCGTGACGCCGTAATGCGCAGCGTGCCGCCCTCCGGCATCGCATCGCGCGCATTCACCGACAGGTTGAGCAGCGCCATCTCCAACTGGTTGGGATCGGCATCGGCGGGCGGCAGGCCGGGGGCGATATCGACCTGGACCGCGATCTGCGGCCCCGTTGTGCTGACGACCAGATCGTGCATGCCCGCCACCAGTTGAGCCATGTCGACCGGGATCAGCTGAAGCGGCTGGCGCCGCGCAAAGGCGAGCAACCGCTGGACAAGGGTCCGCGCGCGCTCGGCGGATTGCGCCGCGCCCGCGATCAGCCGCTGTTCGCGCGCGCCGCCCAGCTGCTTGTGCTGCAACAGGTCGAGCGTCCCGACGATCGGGGTCAGCAAATTGTTGAAGTCGTGCGCGACGCCGCCGGTCAGCTGGCCCATCGCCTCCATCTTCTGCGCCTGACGCAGCGCCTCCTGCGCCTCGACCAGCTGCGCCTCGCGGCGCAGGCGCTCGGTCACGTCGGTGACGAACTGGTACAGGCCGACCTGCACGCCCGCCTCGTCGAACAGGGGGTGGAAGCTGATCTCGTAACAGGGCCGGTCACGATCGGGATCGCCGAACTCCTGAACGACGGTCAGGCGCCCGCCGTCCATGGCCCGCGTCCAGGCCGTGCGCACTTCCTCGCGGAACACCGGCCGGTCGTCGAGCAGCGCCAGCATATTGTCGCCGGTGTGCGGGCGTACGCCGAACACCCGCTCGAACTCGGCGGCATTGGCGGCGTTCAGCGCCAGGATATTGAAATCCAGGTCGATCGCCATGACCATGATGTCGGTGTGTTCGACCAGCTTGGCCAGCATGTTGCGCTCGGCGGTCCGCTCGGCCACCCGCTGCTCCAGGGTGGCGTTCAGCTCGCGCAGCCGGTCCTCGGCTACCTTGCGGTCATCGATATCGACCGACGATCCGAACCAGCGGACGATCTCGCCGGTGCGCGGGTCGCGATAGGGATGGGCGAGGTCCAGGAACCAGCGATAGTCTCCCGCGGCCGATCGGATGCGGTGCTCGGACCGGTGCACGCCCTCGCTGTCGCGGGCCGCCTGGAACGCCGCGACGACATGCGGGCCGTCGCCGGGATGGATGAAGGCCCCCGCAATCTCCGCCGGGGACAGCGATTGGAAGGCGGCGCCGGTATAATCGGAGAATTGCCGGTTCAGGAACTCCATCCGCCCCTCGGCATCGGCGATCCAGATGATCTGCGGCACGGTATCGACCATCAGCCGGAACCGCGCCTCGCTTTCGGCCAGCGCGGCCCTGGCGGTGACATGGCCGGTCGTCTCGGCCAGCACACACAGCACGCCGCCGGGCCGCCCATCGTCATCGATGACCGGCGAATAATCCAGGTTCATCCATACCTGTTCGGGTACGTCGTTGCGGTACAGGGTCAGTTCCTGATCCTGATAGCGCAGCGTGCCCCCCGCCAGGCCGACGCGCATGACATGGTCGTTGAAGTCGGCGACTTCGGGCCAGCCCTCGCGCACCCGCGATCCGAGCAACTGGGGATGCCGCTTGCCCGCAAAGACCGCATAGGCGTCGTTATAGAGCATGACGCCGCCCTCGCCCCACAGCATCACCATCGGCACGGGCGAGCGCAACAGGATCAGCGTGGCGGTGCGCAGCGGCGCGCTCCAGCCCGTAATCGGCCCCAGCGCCGTTTGCGACCAGTCACGCTCGGCGATCAGCGCGCCGCACATCCCGCCGCTGTACAGGCTGTCGCGAAAGCCGGGGGCGGTCGTCATGAGTGGGTGCAATCCTCCAGGGCCGCGACCGACGAAGCCGGGCGGCGGAGCGACGTTAGAGCAAATCCCCGTGCCATGCGACGGATTTCGGGCCGAAATCCGTCGCATGGCTCCGTGGCGACGGTCAGGCCAGGGTGATCCGCCGTCCCTCCCGCGCCGAGCGATAGATCGCCTCGATCACCCGCATATCGGCCAGCCCCTCCTCGCCGGGCACCAGCGGATCGGTGCCGTTGGCGATGCACTCGGCGAAATGGTCGAGCTGTCCGGCATGCTGGCCCTTGCCGGCGGGCACCTGCTGCTCCTCGGTCCGGCCATTGCGGCGGACCCACATCTTCTGCCCCTCATAAGAAGTGGCGGGCTCCAGTTCGATCCAGCCATCGGTGCCCGACACGCGGTACATATTGTGGTTGGAGCTGTAGCTCGACACGCAGGTCGCCTCGATGCCGGAGGGGAAGCGCAGCAGGAAGCTGATCCTGTCCTCGACGGTGCGGAAACGCGGGTCGCTGCGGTCGGTGGATTCGATCGCGCTGACCTCCATGGGCTCCTCGCCGGTCAGATAGCGGGTCGCGTTCAGGCTGTAGATGCCGATGTCCATCAGCGATCCGCCGCCGGACAACTTGCGGTCCAGCCGCCACTGGTTGGGCTGCGCGTTGAAGCCATGGTCGGCCGTGATGATCCGCGTCGGCCCGACGAAACCCTTCCGCGCCATGTCGATCGCCAGCCGGTTGTGCGGTTCGAACCGCGATCGGTATCCGATCATCAGCTTGCGCCCCGCCGCCCGGCACGCCGCGATCATCGTGCGGCATTCCGCGACCGACACCGCCATCGGCTTTTCGCACATGACATGCTTGCCCGCCTTGGCCGCGCGCACCGCATATTCGGCGTGCATGGAATTGGGCAGAATCACATAGACGATATCGACATCCGGGTTGTCGCGGATGCGGTCGAAATCGGCATAGGAATAGCGGTGAGTCTCGGGCACGCCATATTTCTCGCCGAAGCGCGCCAGCTTTTCCGGCGTGCCGCTGACCAGCGCGACCAGCCGCGACTGTTCGCATTCGGCGAATTTCGACATGATCAGCTCGGCATAGCGGCCCAGCCCGACAATGGCGTACCCCGCCTTTCGCCCGCGCGGCGCGGCACAGGCCCCGCCCCCTGCCTGTCTCTCACACCCATCTGACGCTGCCGAAGAAGAGCAACTGCGACATCCAGGTGTGAGAT
>NZ_LDTF01000001.1 GCF_001477495.1 Sphingomonas yabuuchiae | reverse complement strand
AGGGTTTCTACGACGTCTGGGTGCCGCGCTACCGGGACGGTTGAGCATGACGGGCGGGATCCGCAGCGGTCCCGCCCGCCTGCCGGGGGCAAGATACGAAGGAAGGAGGATGGTCCCCGATCCGGGGATGAAAATGGAGAAGACGATAATGACGACCGACAAGACCGCGATCATCCGCCGCCACACCGAGGCCGTCGCCCAGATGCTGGTCGGCAGCCGCACGATGAAGCCCGGCGCGGCGATCCTCGCCGGCGAAATGGGCGGAGCCGAAGGGCGGCTGCGGATGGGCGCCATCGCGCACAGCAGCGGCAACGATCTGGTGTATCTGGATTTTGCCGATGCCGAAGACGGCTACCAGTTGACCGGCATCACGCTGTGCGCGGTACGTGACAGCATCTGCCACCTGCAGACCGACTGCCGCCTGTATCTGAGCCGCAATGGATCACGGGCGATCATCCTGCCGCAGCCCGGCATCCGCAAGGCGTACCGGCTCGCACCTGGCGAACTGATCCAACTGGCCAACCAGCCGGCTGACCGTGACGATGGCATCGCCCGCGCCGAGGCGCGGCTCGCTAAGCTGGTCGCTCGCGGTGCGGCCTTCGCCGATCACGCCGCCGTCCGGACCCGGCCGCTGGCAGCCTGATCCAAACTGGCTGACACGGTCGGTCGATCATCGCGTCGACCGATCATGACGGCTCAACATCCCGGTGACAGAACCTCTCTACCTATAAAGCGGACGACCTCACGAATTCGGACAGCGGCCAATAAATATTTCATGCTTCTGTCCGAGAATGCCGAGCCGTCCGCTTTATAGAGTAAGGGAGGCCGTCATCTCAGCCGTCACGCCGACAGCAACACCGGTTCAGCCGCCCGCCGATGTCTATTCGACTGCCGAGGTCAACGCGATGCTGGGGGCACTGACGACAACCGACCATCAGCGTCTGCTGCGGCGATCGCGCTATCTGGCGCAGGGGCACTACATGCTTGCCGGTGACCTGCGGCAGGAGGCGTTCGTCCGGGCGCTCGATGGTCGTCGCCAATGTCGGCGCGGCTACGACATCGTGAGCTTCCTGATCGGAATCATGCGCAGCCTGACCTCGCAGGAACGCGAAGCCGAACGCGACGGCCTGCACCCGGTCTCGCTCGACCTCGACGACGATACGCTGGCGATGGCCTCGTTGGCGCCCAGTCCGGAGCAGGTCGGCCATGATGCGCTGCATTACCGGCGGACCCTCGCCGCGATCCAGCAGTCGATGGGGAACGACCCGCAACTGGTCACGCTGCTGGATGCGGTGCTCGACGGTGAGAAGGGCATCGCCTTGCAGAACCGGCTGGGGCTCGACGCCAAGGGCCTCGCATCGTTGCGCAAGCAATTGCAGCGCAAGTTGGCGGCCGCCGCCAAGGACAGGAGCATACCATGACCGCCGATGTGGACGAACTGGCGCAGCTGCGACTGCTGGACGACTTCCTCGACGGTGAGGACGTTGAACCGGATCTGGCCGACCTGCAGGCGGAGATCGCGCAGGCACAGCTGGCAGTAAAGAAGGCGAACCTGCGCGCAATCCGCGCTAAACTCGATGCCGGCTCTGATGCCCGGGTCGTCCCGATCGATCGGGCGCGTCTCCGGGCGCAATTGCAGCAAGCCATGTCGGGCGATGCCGACCTCCGCCTGACCCTCGCTGCCCGTGGCAACGACGACCACGACATCGACGACCTGATCGACGACCTGGCCGAACTTGACCACGAAGCAGGCGACCGCCCTGCGTGACGGCAAAAGTCGTACCGCCTGCCGAGCGTCTGCTGCATGACCTCGGCATCACCAAACCGGGCGAGATCGATGTCGAGGTCATCGCCTGTGCCGTCGGCGTGACGGTGCGCTATCGTCGTCTTGGCGTTGGCGATGCGCGGATCGTCGGTCTGGGCGACCGGGCAATCATCACGGTCGACGACCGTGCCAGCCGCGTCCGGCAGCGTTTCTCCGTCGCGCATGAGCTCGGTCATTGGCACCATCATCGCGGCCGGCGGCTGATCTGCCATGTTGCCGAACAGCAAGACGGAGCGGCAGGCTGTGAACGCGAGGCGGACGGGTATGCTGCCGACCTGCTCATGCCCCGCTTCATGCTGGAACCATTGGTCGCTGGCATCCCGATGTCATTCGGTCTCGTTTATCAAGTTGCCAGCACGTTCGGCGTCAGCGCGATGGCTGCCGCCTTGCGGCTTGCCGATGTTCATCCTGCGGCATTCGCCCTTGTCGTCGAAGAAGCGGACGGGCGCCGATGGTTCAGACGGTCAGCCGCCCTGAACCATCGTTGGTTCGTCCGGTCGAATCCACCAGGCATGAGCGTGACGGCCGATCGATGTGGATTGCCTCATCCGAATGTCGCGTTCGCCGTGCCAGCACAGCGATGGTTTTTGGGCCAAGGCGCCAAAGACGCGCAAGCATTCCAAACCAACCACGTGATGGTATGCGGTCGAACCATACATGTTATCGTGGTGGCATAGTATCAGGGTAAGCTACAGGACATACCGATAGGAAGTTGATCGGCATTCATGGTGGAGAGCTGCCGGTCCGCTTTCGGGCGCGCAAACAACGTAGGCGGACGCTTGTTCATAAAGCTCGCGACGGCAGCTACGCGGCCCAATATCGGTCATTCCGAACCCTTCGGATTTATACCGAAAGCTGCTATTCGTTCATGCATCAAAACGAGGCGGCGCGGTCATAGCTTGCTCGCCGACTGTCTGCGCGTTCCATCAATTAACTTAATCGGCGACACTTTCTGTCCGGCCAACATGGCATCGTTGCGCGCCGCAATCAGCCGTTCGTGTTTCTGGCCCATCTGGCCGACGTCGAGCACGACATAATAGCCCGCAGCAGTTTCCTCAGCGTCCAAGTATCGTTCGAGCTGCTTGGTGTAGCCCGAGACCAGCTTGGTGTTGGTCGATAGCTTGATCTCGACGAGCACGCGTGAGGTGAATCCGGTCGAGAGTTTGAAATCGACCGGACCGTTGCCGGTATCGGCTTCGGGCGTCACGTCGATATTGTTCGCTTTGCAATAGGCGTAGGCGATCGCGAAGAAGAGGCGCTGGGCCGATTTCTCCGGGCGCGGCTTGCCCTGGTAATAGAGTTCTTCCGACAAGCGGCGGTCCTCGATCAGGAAGCGAAACTGGGCGATGATGTCCTCGACGACCGCGCAGACGCCGGGCGCGTCCGCCGACCGCAGCGGGGTGATCGATCGCGGTTCGCTGGCGGCGATCTCCTCGGCGATCCTGCGCCAGACAAGCTCGCCAAATGGATCGCCCGCCATGTCATACGGCTTCGGATTTGCCCCGCGCAGCATCTCGAGCACGGTCTTGAAAGCGCTGGTGCCCGACATCGCCCAGCGCTTGAGTTCTTCCTTGTCCTTGAGCGTCTTGGCCTGCCAAAGTGCGGCGACGTGATCATTCACCCGCGAGCGCAACTCAGCATTGTGTGAGGCGGCTGTGCTAATGTCGGCCCAGTCTTTGGCGATCGGCAGCGCCCGCAGGATGTCTGCCGGCACCAAGATGACGGGGCCATTGCCGCGGATGAACGGGTTGGCGGGCAGCTTCGCGGAATAGCTTTTGCCATTCTTCAAACGTAGCATGTGTACTTGGAGAGGCACGTCGAGCGTCGCGAGGACGCGCGTGTTAAACCCCAGCAGATCCTCGAATATAACGTTGGTGGTCATGTCGCTGATGCGGTCGGGTCCGAAGCCTTCCTCGAACAACGCCATGGCGGCAAAAAGGTCAGGATCGGTGATGCCGAGCGCGACGATGTCGCGGGCTGTTTCGATCAGGCTTGCGGTCGCCTGCGGTCCCGATCCGCTCCCCGCGACCGAGGTGGTGCCATAGCCGAGGCACGTGCCGTTGATCTCGGGGAAGGACAGGAGGCGCTCGGCATTACGCCAGGCCACGTCGCCCTTTGCCTTGGCTGCAGCGAGCAATTTGATCGCCATAGAGAAATGCTTCTCATACGAGCCGCGCGCGCCCTCCCGGATTTCGGCATGGCTGCTGTGCTCGAGCAGCATCGGGTCGATGAACAAGGCAGTATCGACGTTGAGGGTCGGATCGAGCACGCCGGCTGCAGCAAGCCGCGCCGGATCGATACCGAAATGCCGCGAGAACCGGACTGCCGATGTAATCTTGCTCAGACCCGCGCCTCCCCCGCTGGCGTCGCTTGCAGCTGCGATGCCTCAAATAGGAGATTGGTTCGTCTTGCCCGATGACAAGTAGCGCTTGTGAATTGTCTTGCGATTGCATCACCGCGATGATGAATTGAAACGATGCGCCGCCCGATCCACCATAACCGCCAAGCACCGCTGAACGTATGCTGGCAATGTATCAGCGAAGATATCGTCAGCGCCGAAATCCGGGCCGATCAACCGCGACGCACCTGCAGCTATTGCCGGACGCGCAGGGCGGCGATCCGCATCGGCGATCTCGCTCGCCGGGTCGATCCGGTGTTCCAGAACATTGTCGGCGAAGCCGAGGCCGGGTTCGTGGTGCGCGATGGCAATCCCGACTGGGCGCCGAATGGCGAATACCCCAGCCAGATCATGACCGAGATCCTCGAGGCCGACACCGACGAGATCGGCCGCGACCTCGTCTCCGCCCTTGCCGAACGCCACCGCTTTCACGTCAACGATGGCGGGTTCGACTATTATGACGATACCTCCGACATCTACACCATCCTCGGCGCTGAAGATGACTGGTTCGGACGCGACTGGGAGAGTTTCTGCGACGAGCTGAAGCATCAGCGGCGCTTCTTCCTCGACCAGAGCGCGCATGTGCTCGACGAGATCTTTGGACCGATCCTGCGAGAAGAATGGCCGCCGGGCAGCGCGATCCGCACTATCGGCCCCGACACCGACCACACGCACATCTTCCGTGCCCGCGACGCCAATGAGCGCGGCGAGCAGGAGAAGATCTACCGCCAGCGGCGCCGCCAGCTCGGTGCCCCACCACCCGGCGTTGCCGGGTCGGGGCGGATGAATGCTACGGGGATCAGCGTGTTCTACGGCTCGTTCGACCGAGATACCTGTGTTGCCGAACTGCGCACCCCGGTCGGCGGGTTCGCGATCGTCGGCCGGTTCGAGATCCTCAGACCGTTGCGTGTGCTCGACCTGACCCGCCTCGAAGCCGATCCCGAGCGAATGAGCTATTTCGACGAGCATTATGCTCAACGCATGGCCTATTCGGCATTCATGCGCGGCTTCCATGCCGAGATCAGGCGCGCGGTCATTCCCGGACGTGAGACGCTCGACTATCTGCCTACCCAAGTCATCGCCGAATACCTCTGGTCGCGCGCCGAGCCGGGGATCGACGGCATCGTGTTCGGCTCTGCGCAGATCACCGATTCCGCCAACAATGTCGTGCTGTTCCCGAACGCGGCTTCGGTCGAAGGCGCAGACGAGGAGACCGAGCGGAAGATCCGCTACTTCCATCATCGCCCAGCGCGTACTGACGAGGATGCCGACGAGGACGAGCAGCACGACCGCGACATGGTCACCTTCGAAGCACCAGCCGCCGACAATGCGAACGCCCCAGCCCATGATCCGAATGACGAGGATAATTGGCTGGCCGACCTATGGGAGCCGATAAACGCCGTTCCCGATCCTGGTCCTGCTTTGCGCATTGGTGACCATGATGTGTGGCGGATGCGGGTCGATGGTATTCGCTATGTTACTCACCCAATACATGTCGAGTTCGATGAGTGGGAAGATCACGGGATGTTTTGACCACTAGGGTGCCGCGATATGGGCCATTCAGCAGACGAGATCGGACGTCTTAGCTGTCGAACGACTGAACGTCGGCCTCGATACCATTGAGGCGGAGAATGGACGCCACGGTCTGCGCCCAAACTTTTGCGCGGTCGATCGATTGACTGGGAATGGGACTGAACGCGACCACCCCACCATAGCCGTCCGTATCGCCGAGGCCTTCCCTTTTCAGCCAACGCGCGAGCCCACGCCTGGCGTCAAACACACGCACCAACGCAGTCCCGCATTCGCCTTCTGAAATCGCCGCGATTCCGGAAAGAAACATGGGCGTCGGCACGTGGCTCTCGCCAGCCTGGACGCCCGCCGCGGTCGCCCACCCCCAGAGCTGCGACCACTCAGCATCGCCGCGCGCGCCCGGCGGTAGGATCGGCGGCTCGCCCGGCTCGATTGCCTCCGCGTCGCGCGGACCGGGATATGCGGTGGAAAGTGACGGCAGCGCACCGGGGTTCATATTCCATCCAGTAACGATCACAGCCGTCTTCCCCGCGCGGTTGCGGATGCGCATCGGCACATCGAAGCGGGCGCCATATCCGGTCTTCCACTCATTGAGCTTCACCGCATTGGGTTCGGCTATCAGCAGACCCGAGTAGAATTGCGCGGCCAGATATCGCCAGTCCTCGGGATCGATACCGAGATCATCGATCAGGAAGGCCGCCTTCGACTTCCCATCCTTGCTGGCACGGTCGAACAGATATTTGGTGAACTTGCCTTCCGGCATGATCGCCTGGAGGATGTCGGACGATTCCGCGACCGCCTTGAACTCGAAAGTCTTGCGTCCGGCGTTCAAGAAGAAGGCCCGGCTCATCTCTTCGAGAACCCGCTGTTCGACAGTCCCCGCCTGTTTGCGCGCCACACCCTCAGCAGCTTTCTTACCGCGTTCGGAGACCGAACCGCGCGGCAACCCCTCCGGCCCGGAGCTCGCCAGCCAACCAGAAGGTTGCCAGACCGGACCGCCGGGTTTGAAGGTGGCTGACCCCTCCAGAGGCCAATCCTGCTCACCCTCGTAGCTAAGCTCCTGCACGATTGTCCCGCCCTCGATCGCGGCCGCGTAGATTAGATTGTCGAAGAAGCCGCCGCGATGGACGGGATTGCCAGGATCGATCACGAAGGCGCCGACATAGCCGGGGATCGCGCGCAAGCTGATATCGATCGCATCACGGATATCGGAATCGATCGCGGAGAGCGCGACGCACTCACCAGTATGCAGCCTGAAGATGTCCAACCCCGACTGGCGATCGACGCTGTGCCAATCCGCTTCCATTGAATCGAGCCACTCCCAGATCACATATTTATAGATGTCCTTGTCGTGTGACACCGTGCGGCCACTCCCGCGCTCGAAGCCATGGACCCCGGTCGTTCGCTCGGCGAATCCGGACAAGGTCGGCAATCCCACCCGAAATTGCGACCGTGTGCGCCCCGAAGGATCGGCCGTTCCGAGCGCGGCCAGCACTTCGCTCGTGAAGTAGGCCAGCTGCGGATCAGGTAGCCCTTCAACACTCCCGTCGAACAGAAACGCACAAGCGCTAGTTGAATGCTGACTACTGGACTGCACGGCATCCCCCATCAAATCTGCCAGTCTCGCTGACCCGCTCTTCTAGTCATAAGTCGGCATGCGAGCATCTGATCGCCCCAGCGTGTCGCGAAGGTTTCCGAAATCTCGAACCAGCTTCCGTCATTGCCTGCGCCGTGATTCCCACCCATGCATGAGCATTGGCATTCGTGGCCAACGGCATTCAGACAGGCGGGCGAGCATTTCTCCTGCTCGCGATAGGGCTGGATCACATAAACTCGCCCGAACGTAGTGAGGGCGCGCTCCACAAAATCGTTGAACCACGCTTTCGGGATCTCCCAATAGCGTGGGCCGGAGATCCACGCTGGGGTGGTGCGCCGTCCGTTCTGAAGCCACGAGCGATTGTCGTCGGAATAGGGAAGCCTGGCGCGCAGAAGCTCACCCTTTCCTGTGCGTCGCAAAATGACCGGGATATAGCGCTGTTCCCAGATTTTCTTGAGCAGCTGTCCGTCCACCGTCGTGGCTTTCCCCTTTCCCCGACCGCCAGCTGAGCGCGAGCGTCCGCCATCCTATTCGATACGCTCGCAAAATACGCGCCAGATCGGTTCATGATCAACTATCGATCCTATCCATCGCCTGCTCTATGTTCCGGGGAGAAGATGGGGGCACCATGTATCTACAGCGCGTTCAGCTTGGAAACTTTCGATCGTTCGATACCGCCCGGCTCGAGTTGCAGAAGGATCTGACGGTCTTCGTTGGCGAGAATAACGGCGGCAAGAGCAACGCGATCGACGCAATCAGACTTTTGACGGCGCCGCTGAGTGGGCGTCGCGAACTGTATTGCGAACCGACAGATGTCCGCTTCCAATGCGGTGCGTCCCATTTTGAACTCGAGGCCCATTTTTCTGGACTTTCGGCGGGCCAGCAGGGGCGACTTCTCTCGGCCGTCACCGATGCGAGCATGACCAGCGCTTGTTTCGGGCTACGCTATGGCGGCTCGCAGGTCGGCGCCAAGCCGGTCCTTTGGGCGGGCAAGGAAGGCAATCCGCCCGAAGCGAACTGTCACGACATGGTTCGGCACGTCTATCTGCCAACGCTACGGGATGCGAAACGCGCCCTCGCATCGGGAAACCCCACGCGCATCCTTGCGCTCCTCCATCACTTTCTCGAAGGTACGACCGCCAACGAACTCGCTAAGGAACTTGGCCGCTCGCACTCCCACGACGTTCTCACGAAGGTCGACACCGCCGTCGAGAAAGGGCTCGCGGCACTGACCGGCGGCGTCCGTCGCCAGACGGCGTCGCTCGGCTTCGCCGCGGACGAAGCCCTCATCGACATCGCCCGCGACTTACGGTTCAAGCTCGCCGATCACGGCGTTGATCCCGAGGATCTGCGTTACTCCGGGCATGGCTATGCGAACCTCCTGTACATGGCGATCATCGCGGTCGAACTGGAAAAGGTTCGCACGGCCGACCTGACCGTCTTCCTTGTCGAGGAGCCAGAGGCGCATCTCCACCCTCAGCTTCAAGCGGCGGTCCTGTCCTTCTTACGCGACCAGGCGAAACAGTCGCGAGAATCCCCGCCGACCGATCATGGACCTGCTGGCGAATTGCAAGTCGTCGTCGCCACCCACTCGCCCAATCTATCAGCGTGGGTCAGCAGCGATCGACTCGTCGTGTTCAAGTCCGTGGTTACGTCCTCAAGCCAAAGCGCGGCGGGCGAAGAGCAGACCAAACCTGCCTCGCTTGACGCTGGCATCATTGAAAATGTCCTTTCCTCCGATACGCCGGCTGATCCGGAAGCCGGTGCTGAGTCGGTGGCGGAAGCCATATCGGCGGCCGTGCCGCGCCGGGCCACGCGCTGCATGCCACTCGCGAACATGCCCCTGGTGGACGGCGACCGTCGAAAGGTTGATCGATATCTCGACGTCACCAAGGCGGCCCTGCTGTTTGGTGGACGAGCATTGCTCGTCGAAGGGATCGCGGAGGCGCTTCTCCTACCCGCGATCGCCAAACATCATGTGCTCAAAGGTCATCCCGATAAGCTGCGGCTGTTCCGATCAGCCGTTTTCATCCCGATCGATGGCGTCGATTTCGCGCCCTACGTCACGCTCCTGCTTACCGAACTTGAAGGTGCGCGGATCGCCGACCGTGTCGTGGTTGTCACCGACGGCGACAAGGGCCTCAAGATCTACGACGACGAGGTGGAAGCCGATGCCGATGCCGATGCCAATGCCGATGCCGCTGATGAGGTGACGGAGACCTCTGAAGATGACAATGGTGCGCCTTCCATCGAGGATGATGAAGCGATCATCCCTGGCGAACGGCGCAAGGCGACGCTTGAGAAGCTCACTAAGGCCATGGGCGCGAGCGACATGTTCGTCGCCATCACCAGCACCTATTCCCTCGAGACTGAGCTGATCGAGGCAGGCAATGCTGCAATCCTCGAAAAGGCCTATCTCGAGCTCCACCCGCGCTCAAAGAAAAAGTGGCAAAACGCCGTAGCGAAAGCGGGCGACGACCGCGCCCGCGCGATCCACAAGATCTTCAAGGCCGCCCGCAAGGGCGACTTCGCGCAGGTGCTCGCGCGCCTCATCGAGGACGGGGAGGCGTTCACAGTGCCTACCTATATCGCGACCACGATCGAACGGTTGGTCGAGACGTGACCGACACCTATTCGCCAACGGACGAGCAGTCTGCGATCGTCAACCATGATGGCCCCGCGTTCGTGACCGCCTGTCCCGGCGCGGGCAAAACGCGCACCATGGTGGAGCGCGCACGTCACGTCCTTGCGGATCGCACGGATCGGCGGGGCATCGCCTTCCTGTCGTTTACCAACGCCGCGATAGATGAATTGGAAATGCGGCTGAGAGCTTTCGGAGTTTTGCCTTCACCGCTCTTCCCGAGCTTTATCGGCACGTTTGACCGGTTCCTCTGGCAATTCTTTATAGCCCCCTTTGGCATACCCGGATGTGACGAGACGCCCCGCCTCATTCCCGACAAGCCAGCCTGGACCGTTCAGCCATTCCCAGGCGCGCAGGCCTTACCCCTCAGCGCCTTCGATAGAAAGACGAGCGCATTGGATCGGCGGCTCGCTGCTGATGTCGGGTTTCCGGCCAATCGTGATGCCACCCGCCACGAGACCCGCGCTCGCAATATCCTCGCAGCCGCGCGAAAACGAGGTCAGGTCGATTTCGAAGATGTGCGGGAATGCGTGAAAGAGCGGCTGAACGACACGGGTTTCGCCAAGCGGCTGGGGCAGGCCCTCGCGGCGCGTTTCCGTGAAATCGTGGTAGACGAGGCGCAGGACTGTAACCCCGCCGACCTTGAAATCGTGCAATGGCTCCGAAACTCCGGTCCGATCGTGAAAGTGATCTGCGATCCGAACCAGTCAATCTATCAGTTTCGCGGGGGAGTTGCCGACGAGTTGACCGCCTTCGGCGATTGTTTTTCCCCGAGTGATCGCCTCCCAATGAGCGGCAATTTCCGCTCCACACCCGCAATCTGCTCGGCGATCGTCGCCCTTCGACCTCCATCGCTGCGTGACCGTCCCGACGAAGCGCTGGGCCGCTACAAGGCCGATCTGACGCCGGTGCATATCATGTCCTATGGCGGCTCTGGCGTTCCGTCTACGATCGGCGCGAAGTTCACCGAACTCGCCAAATCACTTGGCATTCTCCCGGCGAACGCGCCAATATTGGCATCGACCTTGGCGAGCGCCGCCAAAGCGATCGGACGTCCGACGCTTGGCCCAACCGAGCACATGACGTTGGTCCTCGCTCAAGCGGCCACGAGTTACCATTTCTCATTCGGTATCGGGAATCGACGCGAGGCGCTGGTCGCTCTCCACAGGACGATACTACTGCTCCAAGGGCACATCGACACCGCAGGCGATTATCACAGTTACATTGCGGCTAAAGGCCTCGATGATGGCCGGTGGCGACCGGAAATCATCGAGATCGCGGCGGCACTTCGCTTTAATGCCGGTATGGACGCTGCGAAATGGCTCGACGGCGCGAGGACCCTTCTCGCACAGGGGCTTTCGGGAACCAGCACGATCGGTCAGCGCCTGAGATTGAGTTCCGATCTCGCAACCGCCTTAGCCGTCCCACCAGCGGAATCCCACCCCGCCCGGACAATACATTCGGCGAAGGGGCTCGAGTTTCCGGCTGTCTGCGTAGTGCTGACCAGCCAGAAAACGGGAGACATTCTTTCGCATCTTGAGGGGACCGAAGGCGGAACCTCCGCCGAAGACGCGCGAAAGATATACGTCGCCGCCTCAAGGGCCCAGCGCCTACTCGTGATTGCGATTCCCAAAAGTCGTGCATCGCGATTGCAGTCCCTATTGGCGAGCTCAGGCTGCGCGCTAATCGTTCACGAGCTCTAGCGCGAGGCATCACACGTTATCATCCTCGGAAGGTTCACCGCCTTCTTTGAAGCCACATGACTCCATGAACATCCAAGCCCGCATCCAGTTGTTCACTTCGTTGCTCTTGAGTAGCGACAGATCCTCGGCACACTCTGCTCCAGACGCATTTTGCGCGTATATCGCGTTAAGGTACGCGACATACGCTTCGCGCATCATGCCGGTCGGCCTAAAGCCAAAGTTGTGCGTGAAGACGACCTCTTGCATGTTGTTGACGATCGCACCCCAATAAGCAGTTTCGACCTCTGCGGAATGACGGTGTGTGAGGCAATCTTCCACCGCCAGCTGCGCCAAACGGATCAATCGGCCGTCAAACGCCATTTCGGCCTGTTCCCGGAACGCGCCGCGATCCTCAACCTTCAACTGGGAGAGTATCGCCTCTGCCGGCTCGGGTTGCGCAATGCGAAATGGATTGAGAGCGCAGACGAACAGGCTGTTTCGATAATATCGAGGAATCGACTTCCAAGGTTTACGAATGAAGCAAAAGCCGTGGAGCCGTTCGGCTTCCATCAGTTGTGCAGTATAGCCGCTGAGTGCTGCGAGATGCTTCTTCGTCCAATCGTTGAGGCTGCCACCTTCACTCTCTTCGCTATCGAACCAGCCGTCCATATCGTCGAACGAGATAACCACGCAGGCCATGGCATCATGCGACAGGAGCTCGTTGGTGAAGTGACGGAAATCGTCGTCTGATGGCAGAAACAGATCGAGGTGCAGGCTCTCAAGCGTTCCGTCCGCGAAGACGGGAAGGTACACGACTATATCGCGGTCGGCGATCAGCAGGTCGTAGAGGAAAGCCTGCTTGGTGATCTTATTGTCGAGACCGGCCACAAGGACATTAGTTATGTCCTTGTGCCCCGATAGCGCGAAGATGCCGGCGATATAGTTGCTATAAGCAAACAGCTCGGAAAACGCATTTCGTTCGGCCGCACGATCCACTTTTAGTTCGAGGACGAAATGGCCATCCTCGTGAAGGCCAAGCAGGTCGAGCTCCATCGGCGTCGTGTGGTCGGTTGGCAGTTTAACATTGCTACCGATGAACGTGCCGTAGCGGACCGAGTTGTGTATTCGCTCGAGCTTTCCGAGTGCGCGCGCTTTGATGATGCGCCAGAGCGCAAAATCCTCCTCATCGCCGTCAAGCGCTTCAGTTGCCTCTCGCTCCGAGAGATCGACGTCGAGCTGCGGACAATCTTTGACGAGCGCTTCCAACCCGCGCCCATGAACGAACTGATGAACATCGCGTTCGGAAAACTTCGCCACATGAACTCCCTGCTTGTATCGGTACAAGCGGATAATTTCCGGAAAAGATCTGACGGCCAGATCTAGTCAGGAGCCGCCAGAATACCAGACGGTCTTCACCTGAGTAGCGAATCTGCCCGCTGAGTGTCGGATTGAGGCCGCAAGCCGTCGTGCGTTGTCAGTCGGTTGCCGCGGCAGCTTTCCCGAGTTGGCCTTTGAAACCTGCCAGTCCGCAACCGGCCTATTTCCTGCCGCACCGTTTCACCTGAACGAGCGACCGCTTTCGAGACGCCTTCAACCGGCGCCGAACGACCGACACTGGGTCCTTCTCACCTAGATAAGGTCGTGCCGTTTAGACGTCGTACACGGGTGCGAGCGGGACCAATTTTTTGGCTGGCTGAGTTGACGCTTGAAATCCTGGGATCCGCCATCGCTAGCCGATGGCAGGCGAAAGCGATCACGAACAACGAGAGGTAGCGAACGTCGAAGCGCAGCTTCGAGGCTACCTCGACGTGCCGTCCTGGCTTGGCCAACCCGCCGTCACCCGGCGGGAATGCATGCTCGTGCTCGACGCACTCGCCAGTGAGTTCGATTTGCTGTTCGAACACAAATAGGGACAGGAAAAATGGCAAAAGCTGCCCGCAGCCGGACCAGGGCTTTCGCGTATATGCGCCTGTCGGTCGACAAGGAGGGCGGTACGCCTCAGAGCATCGAGGCCCAGCGCAGCGCTATTCAGGCCTACGCGGCCAAGCATGACATCATGATCGTCGAGGAGTTTGCCGACGCTGGCCGTAGCGGCCAGACCGACAAGCGCCCTGAATTTCAACGGCTGGTGCAAAGGGCCACCGCGCCCGATCATCCTGTGGATCTGGTCCTGATGTTCATATTCAGCCGTATGGCCAGAAACATGCGGTTGTTCTTCGATGTAGTGGGAAGGCTGGAGGACGCAGGTGTCGAGGTCCGGTCGATCACACAGGATTTCGGCCGGGGCCGCGGTCAGCGGATCGCCCGGACGATAACAGCGATGATGGACGAGGAGCAGGCGCGCGATTCGGCGATCCTCACGCGGAAGAGCCGCAGGGAGAATGCGCGGCAAGGCTTTTACAATGGCGGTCCGGTGCCGTATGGCTACCAAACCTATGTCGCTCGGCAGGACGGCGAGAAGGAACGGCGAAAGCTGGCGATCGTCGAAGCCGAAGCGGCGATCGTACGCCAGATCTTCGATTGGGCCGATGTCGGGCGTGGCGGGCGCTGGATCGTAAAGCAGTTGAACGAAGCGGGGCGGACCCTCCGAGGTGCGAGGTTCGCCAACAGCAATGTTGCCGGCATTCTGGCTCGCGAGGTCTATACCGGCGTCTATCACGATCGTACCGCCGACGACGATGGGATCACCCCGGACGTGGAAGATGCTATCGCGGTCACCTGTCCCCCGATCATCGCTCGGGATCAGTTCGATCGCGTGGCCGCCATGCGGGCAACACGCAATCCCAGGCGAATGGCGCCGCATGTCGCCGCCGGCACCACGCTACTCACCGGCGTCGCCCGCTGCGGTATGCCCGGCTGTTCGAGCGGCATGACGATCCGCACCGGAAAAGGTGGCCGCTATACCTACTACGTCTGCAACGACCGGGTGAACCGTGGCGGCGCCTGTGCCTGTCCGAGTATCCGGCGCGAAAAGCTGGATAGCCTGGTTCTGGATGCGATCGAGGCGAGATTGCTGGGGAGAGACCGGTTGCGCACATTGCTCGCTGGCGTTCTCGATGTCTCACAAAGTCGACAGGCGGAACGTGAGGCGGACCTTGCCCGAAGCCGTTCGGAGCGGACGCGGCTCAACACTGCGATCAGCAATCTGCTGATCCTGATCGAAGAAGGGACGATGAGCGCGCGAGATCCGGCGTTTGTCGAGCGCATGGCGACCAACCGGGCGGCACTGGCGGCGGTATCAAGCCGGATCGATGTGCTGGAAGCGCAACTGGCGAAGGGCAAGCGCAGGATCGACGAACAAACGATCGACCGTTTCGGCGACATGCTTCGTAAGAAAATGCGAAGCGACGACAGTTCGCTTCGTTCGTCCTACCTCAAGATGTTCGTCTCGAACGTCAGCGTGTCGGACCATGAGATAGTCATTTCGGGCTCTGTTTCGAGCCTGGAAAATGGCGTCTCGGTTGGACTTCCCGTCAAAGAGGGCGCGGTGCCCATCTTTGACCGGGAGTGGTGCCCCTGGCCGGACTCGAACCAGCATGCCTTGCGGCGTTCGATTTTGAGTCGAATGCGTCTACCAATTTCGCCACAGGGGCAGCGAAGAGGCGCTGCTAGACGAGGGTGATCCGCGGTGCAAGTACCGATTGCGTGAGGCAATGGACAATCCCTGCCCGTCACAAGCATCGGTCAGAGGCGGGGCCGCTCGCCACGAAGCCATGCCGCGGCGCGCTTCAGGCAATACCACCATATCGGCAACGGCGAGATCGCCATGACGAACAGGACGGACAAGCCCAGCAGATGGGAGCCGAGACCTTCGATACCGAAAAAAGCGATGGTGAAGAGAACCAGCCAGCCGATGACCAGCGTATAGGCAGCCGCGGCGGTGACCAAGGTGGCGGCGACGAATTTGCCGATGGGGTCCGACATGCCTCAATTCACCGGCGGCCGCTGGCGATAGCTCAGCGCTTCGGCGACATGGATACGCCCGACCTCATCCGCGCCCGCCAGATCGGCGATGGTCCGCGCGACCCTCAGGACACGGATATAGCCGCGCGCGGTCAGGCGCATCCGCTCGGCCGCCTCGACCAGCAGGGTACGGCCCGCATCGTCCGGGGTCGCGAAGCGCTCCAGCCATGCCCCGTCCGCTTCGGCATTGGTGCGGACCGTCACGGCGGCGTCGCGATAGCGTTCGGCCTGGCGCGCGCGGGCCGCCGCCACCCGCGCGGCAACCGTCGCGGATGATTCGGCGGCGGCGGGCGCGAACAGGTCGACGGCACGGACCGGCTGGACTTCCACGGACAAATCGATTCGGTCGAGCAGCGGCCCGGATATCTTCGCCTGATAATCCGCCGCACAGCGCGGCGCACGGGCACAGGCGAGCGCCGCGTCGCCCAAGTGGCCGCAGCGGCATGGGTTCATCGCCGCGACCAGCTGTACCCGCGCCGGAAAGGTCACATGCGCATTGGCGCGCGCGATGCTGACCGTGCCGGTCTCCAGCGGCTGGCGCAGCGAATCGAGCACCGCGCGCTGGAATTCGGGCAATTCGTCGAGGAACAGGACGCCGAGATGCGCGAGGCTGACCTCGCCCGGCTTTGCCTTCAGCCCGCCGCCGGTCAACGCGGCCATCGACGCCGAGTGATGCGGTGCACGGAACGGCCGTGCGCGGGTCAGCCGCCCCCCGGCCAGCGTTCCCGCGACCGACTGGACCATCGACACCTCCAGCGCCTCGGCTGCATCCAGCGGGGGCAGGATGCCTGGCAGGCAGGCGGCCATCAGCGACTTGCCCGATCCCGGCGGGCCGCTCATCAACAGATTGTGCCCGCCCGCCGCCGCGATCTCCAACGCGCGGCGGGCATTTTCCTGCCCCTTCACCTGCGACAGGTCGGGGCCGGGCACGCCCTCTTCCACCAGCCCGCCCTCGGCGGTCGGCAGGACGGAATGCCCCTTCAGATGGTTGATCAGCGAGAGCAGGTCGGGCGCGGCGATCACCGCGCCGCCGCCCGCCCAGCTCGCCTCCGCTCCTTGGGCGGCGGGACAGATCAGCCCCTTGTTGACCGATCCGGCATGGATCGCCGCCAGCAGCACGCCCGGCGACGGGCCGATCCGCCCGTCGAGCGCCAGTTCGCCGACCACGACGTGATCCGCGAGCAGTTCGGCATCGACCACCCCCATCGCCGCCAGCAGCGCGAGCGCGATGGGCAGGTCGAAATGCGATCCTTCCTTGGGCAGGTCGGCGGGCGACAGGTTCACCGCGATCCGCTTGGGCGGCAAGGCCAGGCCCATGGCGGCGATGGCGGCGCGCACCCGTTCCCTGCTCTCCCCCACCGCCTTGTCGGCCAGCCCGACCAGATTGAAGGCGGGCAGCCCGGCGATCAACTGGACCTGCACCTCGACGGCACGCGCCTCCAGCCCCAGATAGGCCACTGTCGAGACGATCGTCGCCATGCAAATCCCCCTGCACGGGCGCTCCCCTGCCCGCTTATACTTCCTGCAAAGGATGCCGCCCGACCGCAAGGGGCATAGGTGCATGGCGAGCGCGCACAGCGGATTGACTTGAAAGCCCGCTTTGCGTAAGCGGCTTGCCACCAAGGCCGTCCTCGTGGCGGCCGTTTTTATTCAGACGTATCCAAGGAATGAACGATGAAGCGTACCTTTCAGCCGAGCAATCTGGTGCGCGCTCGCCGTCACGGCTTCCGTTCGCGGATGGCCACGCCGGGCGGCCGTGCCGTGATCCGCGCGCGTCGTGCACGCGGCCGCAAGAAGCTGTCGGCGTAATCACGACGCTGACCCGCCGCCGCGATTTCCTCGCGGCCAATGGCGGGCGACGCGTGGCGATGCCCGGCTTCGTGCTGCAGGTCCGCCCGCGGGATGACGGTGACGCTGCGATTCGCGTCGGCTTCACCGTCACCAAGAAGATCGGAAACGCGGTCGTTCGCAACCGGATGAAGCGCCGGTTGCGAGCGCTCGCGCGTGATCTGTTGCCGGAAAAGGGCATAGCGGGCGCCGACCATGTCCTGATCGGACGGCAAGGCGGGATCGAGCGCGACTATCAAGCGCTCACCGCCGAGCTGGCCAAGGCGCTGACCCGCGCCGCCTCTCCCGATACCGGTAGCCATGACAGGCCCCGCGAACCGCGCGTGCATCATGGCCGTGGCAAGGGTCGCAGCCCCCGTGGCGGCGCGCACCGCCAGCCCGTATCGCCGACCCAAGAGCCCGCGTGACCCTGTTCGCGCGGGCCTTGATCCTGATCGCGCGGGGCTGGCAACTCGGCCCTTCGCTGATTCTGCCGCCCA
This sequence comes from Sphingomonas yabuuchiae, assembly GCF_001477495.1. Lineage (GTDB taxonomy): Bacteria > Pseudomonadota > Alphaproteobacteria > Sphingomonadales > Sphingomonadaceae > Sphingomonas > Sphingomonas yabuuchiae_A. The sequence goes on along the minus strand of NZ_LDTF01000001.1, from coordinate 21,879 downwards.
CTTGTCGCTATCAACCCTCCTGTTCGGCCTATGCAATACAGGCCATTGACCGCTATGGCGCGGTCAAAGGGGGCTGGTTGGCGCTCAAGCGCATTGCGCGGTGCCATCCCTGGGGCGGGCACGGACCCGACCCGGTCCCCTGACACTAACGGGGTTTCCACGTGAACCAAGACCGCAAGAATTTCGTCGTGTTCGCGGTGATCGCGGCGCTGATCCTGTTCGGATGGCCGCTCATCCAGAACAAGTTCTTCCCGAGCAATCCGCCCGCGACCAAGATCGTCGACGGCAAGCAGGTGCCGGTGACCAACAGCTCGGCCAACCCGACCGCGACGACGCCCACCGCGATTCGCGACCGCAAGGTCGTGCTGGCCGAAACGCCGCGCGTGGCGATCGACACGCCGCGTCTGAAGGGGTCGATCAACCTGAAGGGCGCGCGGATCGATGACCTCGTCCTGCTCGACTATAAGCAGACCGTCGACAAGAATTCGCCGCCGATCCGGCTGCTGTCTCCGGCGGGTGCCGAGGGCGCCTATTTCGCGGGCTTCGGCTGGCGCACCGACGGGCTGAACCCGCCCGCCGCCGATGCCGTCTGGACCGCCAGCGCCCCCGTGCTGCGTCCCGGCCAGCCGGTCACGCTGACCGCTGCGAATGCGACGGGCCAGCAGTTCCGTATCACCCTGTCGGTCGACAAGGATTACATGTTCACCGTCCAGCAGACGGTGGCCAATGGTGGCAACGCGGCCGTGCCGGTCGCAGCTTACGGCTATGTCAATCGCGGCATCTCCGCCGATCCTGATACCTGGACGATCCATGTCGGTCCGATGTCGGTCAACAACGGCTCGGCCAATTACGGCCCGAACTGGAAGGACCTGGACAAGGCCCCGACCCGGTTCACCACGACCGGCGGCTGGCTGGGCTTCACCGATAAATATTGGCTGGCGACGCTGATCCCCGATCAGGCGAAGGCGTTCGACGGCCAGTTCCGTGCGGGTGCGGGCCAGACCTATCAGGCCGACTATACGCTTCAGCCGCAGACGCTGGCACCGGGCAAGCAGCTGACCCAGACCACGCGCTTCTTCGCGGGTGCCAAGGAAGTGGCGCTGCTCGATCGCTATACCGACAAGGAAGGCGCGACGAAGCTCGATTACGCGCTGGACTGGGGTTATCTGCGCGTCATCGAAAAGCCGATCTTCTATTATCTCGACTGGCTGTTCCGCATGGTCGGCAATTTCGGCGTCGCGATCATCCTGCTGACCGTCACCATCCGCGCGCTGATGTTCCCGATCGCGCAGCGCCAGTTCGCCTCGATGGCGGCGATGCGCGCGGTGCAGCCCAAGATGAAGGCTCTCCAGGAACGCTACAAGGACGACAAGGTCCGTATGCAGCAGGAGGTCATGGCCCTCTACAAGCAGGAGAAGGTCAATCCGCTGGCGGGCTGTCTGCCGACCCTGATCCAGATTCCGATCTTCTATTCGCTCTACAAGGTGCTGATGCTGACGATCGAAATGCGGCACCAGCCCTTCGTGCTGTGGATCAAGGACCTGTCCGCGCCCGACCCGCTGACCCCGGTCAACCTGTTCGGCCTGCTGCCCTTCGTGCCGCCGCACTTCATCGCGATCGGCGTCGTGCCGATCCTGCTGGGCATCTCGATGTACTTCCAGTTCAAGATGAACCCGCAGCCGATGGACGATGCGCAGAAGCAGATCTTCGCGATCCTGCCCTGGGTGCTGATGTTCGTGATGGCACCGTTCGCGGTCGGCCTGCAGGTCTACTGGATCACGACCAACTGCATCTCGATCCTGCAGCAGCGCCTGCTCTACGCCCGCCATCCGGGCCTGAAGCAGCCGGTCGCCAAGTGAGCGAGCTTCCCACCCCTGCCCCCTCCGAGGAGTCGAAAGGCTTTTCGGAGGAGTTGGTCGAGTCGGCGCGCAAGCTGTTCGCCGGGCCGGTCACCTTCCTGAAGTCCGCGCCCGCGCTGAAATTCCTGCCCGATCCGATCGTGCCGGAAGTCGCGGTGGCGGGGCGGTCCAATGTTGGCAAGTCGTCGCTGCTCAACGCGCTGACCAACCGCAATGGGCTGGCGCGCACCTCGAACACGCCGGGCCGCACTCAGGAGCTGAACTTCTTCGACGTGGGCACGCCCCCGCTGCTGCGCCTCGTCGACATGCCGGGCTATGGCTTTGCCAAGGCGCCCAAAGACATGGTCAAGCAGTGGCGTTTCCTGGTGAACGACTTCCTGCGCGGACGGCAGGCGCTCAAGCGCGCGCTGGTGCTGATCGACTCGCGTCACGGGATCAAGGAAGTGGATCGTGAGATCCTGGAGATGCTCGACCGCGCGGCGGTCAGCTATCGTATCATCCTGACCAAGGCGGACAAGGTGAAGGCCAGCGAACTGGCCGACGTCATCGCCCGCACCGAGGTAGAGGCCCGCAAGCGCGCCGCCGCTCATCCGGAAATCCTCGCCACCTCTAGCGAAGGCGGCATGGGGATTGCCGACCTTCGCGCCGCCGTGCTCGAAGCCATCGGCTGAGCCGCTGCGGCGGGGGCTCGGGCGTCATGCGCCGGGTCCCCCCTTCCCCGATTCGCGTGACAACCCGTCGTCGAATTTTCGACAAGATGTTCAGGAACCTGCGCAATCCGTGCGGGTTTTCGCATCTCAGAAACGCGGTTGCGGCGAAGGCACACCAGTGTCGCTCGCGCCTTTCCCATACGCGACAGATTTACCGCCAACTAACTGATGCTGTTGCATAAAGGCCGCAGTACCTTGCAAACGTCAGCAAATATGACGCTTTTGTTGACGTCCTGACATGCTCAGGAATAGCCCCATTAATACAAACAGATAAAATTGGGGAAAGCGTATCATGTCCCGGAATATCCGCTCGCGCGCGCTGCGCGACGTCAGCGCCGTTGCGCTGCTCACTCTGCTCGCGGCCCCGGTCGCGGCCCAGACCCTGCCCCCCACGTCACCGGAAAATGCGACCGCGCCGGATAGCACCGCGCAGGCCACCCCGGCGGACCAGAGCACGGCGGGCGGCCAGGACGTGGTCGTCACCGGCTCGCGCATTGCCCGGCCTGAGTTCGAGACGCTGCAGCCGACCCAGGTCGTCGGCGCGGCGCAGATCGCCAATCGCGGCTATACCAATGTCGGCCAGGTGCTGAGCGAAATTCCGGCCTTCGGTCCTCCGGGCAATAGCGGCGTCGGCGCCCAGTCGTCCTTTGGCCCGGCCCAGACCTTTGTCGACTTTTTCGGCCTCGGCACGCAGCGCACGCTGGTGCTGGTCAATGGCCGCCGCTTCGTATCGTCGAACACCGCCAGCATCTTCGGCCCCGTGTCGGCGGGTACCCAGGTCGACCTGAACAATATTCCGACCAGCCTGGTCGAACGCGTCGAGACCGTCGCCATCGGCGGCGCGCCGATCTATGGCTCCGACGCGATCGCGGGCACCGTCAACATCATCCTGAAGCGCAATTTCGAGGGGCTTCAGCTCCAGGCGCAGGCGGGTGTGTCGCAAAAGGGCGATGCCCCCGATCAGCGCCTCAGCCTGCTGGCGGGCAAGAACTTCGCCGACGGGCGTGGCAACATCACCATCTCGGGTGAGTATAACCGCGTCACCGGCCTGACCGCCGCCGACCGCGACATCACCGCCGCCGGTTACTTCTTCGGCACGCCCGCCACCGCCGGCGCGTTCCAGCGAGTCCTCTATCCCAACCAGCGTTACAGCGCCTTCACCATCGGCGGCGTGCCGTTCAGTGCGGACGACTTCCTCGCCAGCCGCTCGGGCATCCGCAACGCCGCGGGCCAGCTGCTGCAGTTCGGCGCGAACGGCACCCTGACTCCGCTCGACCTCGGTACGCCGATGCGTCAGGGTTACATCAGCAGCGGCGGCAACAGCTATAACCTGCCGCTCCAGTCGAACCTGCTGACAACCTCCGAACGCTATATCGCCAGCGCGCAGGCCAGCTATCAGTTCAGCGACCGCATCCGCTTCTTCGGTGAGGCATGGTATGTCCGCAGCAAGGGCACGAACCTGATCGACCAGCCGAACTACAATACCGCGCTGTTCGACGATGCCGGGCGACCGGACGGCAACCTGCTGCTCAGCCTCGACAACCCGTATCTGTCGGCCACCGACCGCGCGACCATCGCGGCCAACCTGCCTGCGGGTCAGAACCAGTTCTATCTGGGCCGCGCACTGGCCGACCTGACCACGGGCCGCGCCGAAGCCACGGTCGAGACGTACCGTTTCGTCGGCGGCTTCGACGGCACGGTGCCGCTGCTGGGTCGCGACTTCAAGTGGGAGGCCTCAGCCGTCTATGGCAAGTCGATCACCAATGGCCGCAACTTCGAGCTGATCCAGCAGAATTTCGCCAACGCGATCGATGCGGTGCGCGACGCTTCGGGCAACATCACCTGCCGTCCGGGCGTGGTGAACGCCACCATCCCGTCGATCGGCGGCGGCGCTTGCGCCCCGCTCAACATCTTCGGCATCGGCCAGGCCAGCCAGGCGGCCCGCGATTACATCTTCACGGTCGCCACCCCGCGTTCGGCCAATGAGCAGCTGGTGTTCAACGCCAACATCAACGGCCCCGTCTTCCAGCTTTTCGGCAACGACGTGTCGCTGTCGCTGGGTTACGAGCATCGCGAGGAGAAGACGCAGTTCGATCCCGGCGCCTATTATTTCGGCGAACCCCAGGCGGACGGCAGCCGCGTGCAATATGGCCGCACGATCCCGATCGACCCGATCCGGGGCAAGTTCCACACCAACGAGGTGTTCGGCGAAGTCGTCGTGCCGTTCGTGTCGAGCAAGAACGAGCTGAGCTGGCTCAAGACGCTCGAATTCGACGGCGCGGCGCGTTACGTCGACAACTCGCTGTCGGGCGGCGACGTGACCTGGACGGCGGGCGGCCGGGTCGGCTTCTTCCAGGGGCTGACCTTCCGCGGCAACTTCACCCGCTCGATCCGTTCGCCCGCGATCACCGAGGTGTTCAACCCGACGTCGCGGGCGTTCAATTCGGGCCTCGATCCGTGCGACGCACGCTATGTCGGCAATGGCCCCAATCCCGCGACGCGTCGTGCCAATTGCGTCGCGGCCGGGATCAACCCTGCAACGTTCGATTCGAACTTCAGCAACTTCACCATTCCGGTGACGATCGCGGGCAACCCCGATCTGCGCAACGAAAAGGCCAATAGCTGGACCGTAGGCGCCATCGCGCAGCCACGCTTCATCCCTGGCCTGTCGGTCGCTGTCGATTGGGTCAACATCAAGCTGAACGATGCCATCCGCTCGCTGGACGGCACCGACATCCTGAATGCCTGCTATGATTCGAGCAACTATCCCAACCAGTTCTGCGGGCTGTTCACACGCGGCGCCGATGGTCAGCTGACCACGATCCGCCAGGGCTATTACAACGCCGCATCCTATGAGATGGCCGGTCTGCAATCGACCATTGCCTACCGCCTGCCGCTCAGCCGCGTCGGACTGGAGAATGCCGGTACGGTCGGCCTGTCGGTCAATTATTTCTACCGCGACAAACTGCAGACCCAGGTGGGTGTGGGCGACATCAACCATGACGCGGGCGAGATCGGCTATCCGCGCCATTCGGGCACCGCGAACCTGACCTATGAGGGCGACACCTTCAATGTCCTGTTCCAGGGTCAGTATACCGGCAAGGTGAAGTTCAACCTGGACGAAGCCCCCAATGCCCGCAACATCAGCGGCCTGACCGACTGGGTGGTGTTCAACACCACGGTAGGCGTGAAGGTGAACGACCAGTTCAACCTGCGCTTCATCGTCGACAATGTCTTCAACGCGACCGCCCCCTTCCCCGCCACGGCGGTGCCGGGTGGCACCCAGCCCTATTTCTCGGGTCTGATCGGTCGCTTCTTCCGCGTTGCGGCCACCGCCCGCTTCTGATCCGGCGTCCGTTGGAAGCGAAAGGCCCGTCCGGTTCCCCGGGCGGGCCTTTTTTTGTTCGGTTGCGGCCGCCCGGCGGGGCCGTTACCCCTTGGTCTATGAAGCTCATCATCGGCAACAAGGCCTATTCCTCCTGGTCCCTGCGCGGCTGGCTCGCCTGTCGGCAGTCGGGACTTTCGTTCGAGGAGGTGGTCGTGCCGCTTTACGACGCAGACTGGGACAAGCGGCGTGAGGGCGCGGAGTTCGCGCCGTCGTCGGGCAAGGTGCCGATCCTGTGGGACGGCGAGGCGGTGGTCTGGGACAGCCTGGCGATCATCGACTTCCTCGCCGACAAGGTCGGACGCGACCGCTTCTGGCCCGCCGACGATGCCGCGCGCGCCATGGCCCGGTCGATGGCGGCCGAGATGCACTCCAGCTTCGTCGCGCTGCGCCGCAAGCACAGCATGAACATCCGTCAGGTCTATCCCGCCCGGATGCCCGATGACGACGTGATCGTCGATCTGAAGCGGATGATGGAGTTGTGGGCGCAGGCGCGGGCGCGCTTCGGCGGAGGCGGCAATTTCCTGTTCGGAGAGTTCGGCGCGGCGGACATCATGTTCGCGCCGGTGGTGACGCGGATCGTCACCTATCAACTGCCCGTCGCTCGCTTTGCCGTGCCCTATATGGACGCGGTCCTGCGCCACCCCTTCATGCAGGACTGGATCGCCGCCGCGCAGGAAGAAGAATGGGTGATCGAGCGATTCGAACAGCCCGTGGGGTGAGGCCACGCCCCCGCCCGCTTACCGCGCGGCCGGAGGAACGTCGTTCAAGGGCGCCCGCTGCTCGCCCGCCGGTTCGGCGACGCGCGACGTGAAGGTGTAGAGCAGCACCCCGGCGATCCCGAGCGCGATCAGCAACCAGAGCAGCAGCCGCTTGCCGGCCTTGTGGCCGTTGGGATCGGGGTTGTTCATCACATCACTCCTGTTACGCAGGGGCTGGAACGATGTCGGGGCACATCGGCTCCGTAAGCGTCGTCAATCGCATGATTGCCGTCCGCGCGCGCGCTGCCTATGCCGCGCGGCATGACCGATGCCCTAACCCTCGCCCAGTCCCTGATCCGGGCCGACAGCGTCACGCCCGCGCGTGGCTCCGTGTTCGACGTGCTGGAGGCCGCGCTGGTGCCGCTGGGCTTTACCGTGGATCGTTTCACGGTCGGCGAGGAACCCGATGGTCCGGTCGAGAATCTGCTGGCCATGCGGGGCGGGACGGGCACGCATCTGGCCTTTGCGGGCCATGTCGATGTGGTACCCGCCGGGGACGGCTGGCAGGGTTCGCCCTTTTCCGGCGACGTGCGCGACGGGCTGCTGTTCGGGCGCGGCGCGGTGGACATGAAGGGTGCGATCGCCGCCTTCGTGGCCGCCATCCCGACCGATCCGACCATCCCGCTCTCGCTGATCATCACCGGCGACGAGGAAGGTCCCGCCGTCTATGGCACCCGCGCGCTGATCGATCGGATGGCCGAGCGAGGGGTGGCCCCCGACCTGTGCCTGGTCGGCGAGCCGACCTCGGCGCAGCGGCTGGGCGACATGATGAAGATCGGACGGCGCGGCTCGGTCAATATCTGGATCACCGTGCCGGGGCGGCAGGGCCATGTCGCCTATCCGCATCTGGCCGACAATCCGATCACCCCACTGATCGCGATGCTGGCCGAGATCGAGGGGATCACGCTCGACACCGGCAATGCCTGGTTCCAGCCGTCCAATATCGAGATCACCGACCTGCATGTCGGCAACCCGGCGACCAACGTCATTCCGGGGGCGGCGCAGGCGCGGCTGTCGATCCGCTTCAACGACGAACAGAACGGCGCGGCGCTGGTCGAGCGGATCACCGCGATCGCCCGCACCCATGCCCCCGCCGCCCAGGTGACGGGCCGCATCTCGGGCGAGGCGTTCCTGACCCAGCCGGGTGCCTTCTCCGCCATGATCGCCGACGCCATCCGTGCCGAGACGGGGATCGAGCCCGAGCTCTCGACCACCGGCGGCACCTCCGACGCGCGCTTCCTGTCGAAACTGTGCCCGACGGTCGAGTTCGGCCTGCTCAACGCGACGATGCACAAGGTGGACGAAGCAGTGGCGGTCGATGACCTTTACGCGCTGACCCGCATCTATGCGGGCGTCATCGCTCGCGCGGGCGCCTGAACACGATATAGAGCGCGCCCTGCCCGCCATGGCGTGGATGGGCACCCCGGATCGCTGCGATTGAATCGGCATGGCGTGAGGCGCCCAGCCAGTCGCTGATCGCCGCGCGGATTGCGCCGCGTGCATGGGGCCGTTCGCTTTCGGGACGCGGCGGCTTGCCCGTCACCAGCAGCAGCACCCGGTCGCCGCGCGCGATCGCGCGGCCCAGCCCCTGGTCGAGCAGCGCGTGCGCCGAGGCGAGCGTATGGCCATGCAGGTCGAGCGAACTGTCGGGCATGACGCTACCCCGCGACAGGCGCTTGTCCCAGCCGCCGTCGAGCGTCTCGCCCGGCCCCTTCTTCACGGCGACAGGCGGCGGCGCGGGCTGGCGGAGCGGCGGCACACGGCCCTTCACCCGCACCTTGGGCGCGCCGGGCGTTTCCTGGAACACCGCCTCCATGGTCGGCGGTGGCGGCGCGGGTCGAGCGGGCACGATGGCGGCGCGTAAGGGACGCACCGTTTCCATCACCCGCGCCCAGAGATGCGCCTCGTCAGGGTTGAGGGATCGCACCGACCGTCCCGACAGGAGCCGTGATCCCGGCCCGCGCCAGCGTTCCGATGGGCAGCATCAGGAAGGCCGTACCCCGCGCCGACATGCCGCCCGCGACAGCCCGCGCCGTATCGCCCGCGCCCCAGAAGGTGTCGAAGCGGTTGGAGCCCTTGATCGCGCCACCCGTATCCTGCGCCACCCACAGTCCGGTCGCATCCTGCCGGTCCATCGACAGGAACACCGGTGCGCCCAAGGGCACGAACTTCGGGTCCGCCGCCACGCTGACCTGTCCGATCACCGCATAGCCCATCGCCCCCTGCGGCGCGCCGTTCAACTCGCGGAAGAAGACGAAGCTCTTGTTCTCGCGCATGATCGCGCGACCTTCCTCGGGATGGTCATGCAGCCAGGCGACTATCCCCTGCATCGAGGTCTGCCCCGGCCCCAGCAGCCCGCGCGCCTTCATCAGCGCGCCGATGCCGGTATAGTCGCGGCCATTCTGCGTATCATAACCGATCCGCATGATCCCGCCATCGGGCAGCCGAAGCCGTCCCGAACCCTGGATCTGGAGGAAGAACACTTCGACCGGGTCGGCACCCCAGGCGAGGATCGGCGCACGCCCCTCCAGCGAGCCCTGCTCGATCGCAGTTCGATCGTCATAGGGGACGAGGTTGGTGCCCTGAACCTTGCCGCGCACCTTCTTGCCCTTCAGGTCGGTGCTGAACGCTCCCAGATCGACATCGATCAGGTCGCGCGGACGGGCATAGATCGGCACCTCATAGCCCGAGCGCCGATCGCGCGAGCCCGCAATCTCCGGCTCGTAATAGCCCGTCGCCAGCGACCGGCCATCGCCGACCTGCACCGCCTCGAAATAGCGGGCAAAGAAATTGCGGGCTTGCCCGCGCGGCACGCTGGCGGCGGCCTGGCAGGCCGCTTGCCAGTCCGCGCCTTGCGTCAAGCCGCTGGCGTCGGTGCGGCGCATCAGGCCGGGGCAGGACAGCAGGAAGGCGGCACGCGCCGCCTCGGCCTGCGGTTCGGTGATCGGCAGAGAGGCGACCGGCGGCCCCGCCAGCACACCGGCCTGCGCCGCCGTGGCCGCACCGGGAATCGCCACGACCGGGGTCGCTGGCAGCGGCGTCGCGCCGACGATCCGCACCGGGCCATCGGGCACGCGTGAGACGCTGGGGCCGCTGGGCTGAACGGACGAGCCGCCCGGCCGCGGGCGGGGTTGTGGCCTGGGCTGGGGCTGCGCTTCGCCTCGCGACGGATAGGATGCCGACGCACCCGGCGGCACAATCCGACCCGCACAGGCCGACAGGCTGACCGAAAGCGCGACCATGGTCGCGACGCGATACCCCCTCAACGCGATCATTCCCCCGTCAGGCCGGATCAGGCTTCGTCGGTGTCAACGAGCTTCCAGTTCGGATCGCCGCTCTTCAGCGTCCGGGCGAAGGTCCAGACATCATGCGTCTCGACCGCATCGCTCAGCGAACCGGCGATGACATGCCCCTCGGCATCGCGCGTGACAGCGGCGATGTCCGCATCGAAGCGGACCGTGATGCGCGCCTCGCGACCCTCGACCTGGGCATCGACGATCTTCGCGCTCTCGACCCGGATCAGGCGGTTGTCGAGCGTCTGGCCCGCCTCGCGCCGCTGTTCGATCGCCTCGGCGAAAGCGGCGAGCACGTCGCGCTCGACCAGATCGGCCAGTACGTCCTCGTCGCCCTTCCAAAAGGCTTCCAACGTCATGCGATAGGCGGCCTGCGCGCCGTTCAGGAATTGCGCCACGTCGAAGCCCGCCTCGCCCGCGATCACCGCGCGAAGGCCCTGTTCGGCGCGCGGATCGATGTTCCGGTTGGCGACGGGCGCGGACGCCTGCGCCGCCTCGGTCGCGCGAGGCAGCGTGACGGGCAACGGCCGGTCGTCGGCGCTGCGCGCCAGCGGCTGCTGTTCATGGCCGGTGCGCTTGCCCAGCACGCTGTATAGCCGCAGTGCGAGGAAGAGCGCGACCATCGCGAGAAGAACGACGTAGAATAACAACACAGGCGCCTTTCACTATCGTGACCGATATAGGCGCAGCAGCCGACAATGAAAACCCGGCCCTCCGACGAAGCGGGCAAGGTTGAAACCATGCCGACCCGCTGCTACGCGCAACGGCTATAAGGCCGAACGCGCGAACCCGCCCTTTCGGTTCCTAATCTCCTTTGATCTCACGCAAGAAGGTATCGACGATGGACGAACAGGGTTTGCCGCAGGGTTTTGAAGCGCCGAACGGCGACGATGCCGGCCCCGCCGCCGGTATGATCTCGCAATATGTGAAGGATCTGTCGTTCGAAAACCCGAACGCGCCCGCCATCTACCAGGCACAGACCGCGCCGGGCATCGACGTGCAGTTCAACATCTCGGCGGCGCAGGTCGGCGAGGAAGTCCATGAGCTGACCCTGAAGATCGAGGTTCGCGCCGAGTCCGAGGGCAAGACCGCCTTCATCGTCGACCTCAGCTATGCCGGTCTCTTCGGTTTCCGCAACGTGCCCGCCGACCAGATCCAGCCCTTCATGCTGGGCGAAGCGCCGCGCTTGCTTTTCCCCTTCGCCCGCCGCGTGCTGGCCGATGCGGTGCGCGACGGCGGCTTCCCGCCCCTGATGCTGGAGCCGATCGACTTCGCGCAGCTGTACCTGCAGCAGGCGGACGCCCAGGCGGGGGCGCAGCCCAACACCCCGGAAACCGGCCACGCCTGATCCGGCCTGACAGATGAACCTGACCAAGGCGCTGGGCTCGGTCGGCGGGCTGACTCTGGCCAGCCGCGTGCTTGGTCTGGTTCGCGACTCGCTGTTCTTCCGCTTCGTGGGCGCGAACTTCGCCTCCGACGCGTTCCAGATCGCGTTTCGCCTCCCCAATATGTTTCGCGCCCTCTTTGCGGAGGGCGCCTTTTCCGCCGCCTTCATCCCGATGTTCAACCGCAAGGTGGCGGAAGGGGATAAGGCGGCGGAAGGCTCAGGCCTGGCGCATGGCCTGGCCTTTGCCGAGAACGCGCTGTCGGTCTTGCTGCCCGTGCTGATCGTCATGACCGCGATCGTCGAGCTGGCCGCCTGGCCCGTCACTTGGGTCCAGACCTTCGGTTACGGCAAGGGCACGCCGGCGCAGTTCGACTATATCGTTCTGCTCAACCGGCTGACCTTCCCCTATCTGCTGTTCATCAGCCTGGTGTCGCTATTGGGCGGCATCCTCAATTCACTGCACCGTTTCTGGGTGAATGCGGCCGCGCCGATTCTGCTCAACCTGACGCTGATCGTCGCCCTGCTGTTCTTCCACACGCACGAGCCTATGGCGACCGCTCGGAACCAGGCGATCGCGGTCACGGTCGCGGGCATCCTTCAATTTGTCTGGCTCTGGTGGGCGTGCCGCCGTGCGGGCGTGCGGCTTCGGCTGAAGCGGCCGGTCATCAACGATGACGTCAAGCGCTTGATGAAGCTGATCCTGCCCGCCGCCGCCGGTGCGGGCGCGGTGCAGATCAACCTCGTCATCTCGACCGCGCTGGCCGCCCGCTTCCTGCCCGAAGGGTCGGTATCCTATATCTATGCCGCCGACCGACTGAACCAGTTGCCGCTCGGGTTGATCGGCATCGGCCTCGGCACCGTTCTCCTGCCTACCGTCTCGCGTCTGCTGGGGGCGGGCAAGGAGGTGGAGGCGATGGAGACGCAGAACCGGGGCATGGAGCTGGCGCTGCTGCTCACCCTGCCCGCCACGGTCGCACTGATCGTCTGTGGCCAGCCGATCGTCGCCGCGCTGTTCGAGCATGGCAAGTTCACCGCGACCAACAGCTATTACACCGCACAGGCGCTCGCCGCCTTCTCGATCGGGCTGCCCAGCTATATCCTCGTGAAGGTGCTGACGCCCGGCTATTATGCCCGCGCCGATACGCGGACGCCGGTGCGCTATGCGACCTGGTCGATGCTGGTCAATCTGGGGCTGAACCTGATCTTCATCTGGTGGCTGGGCCATATGGGGCCGCCGCTGGCGACCGCCATCGCCTCCACGGTCAATGTCGTGCTGCTCTATCGCACGCTGGCGCGGCGCGGGCATTTCGTGGCGGATGCACAGTTGCGGCGGCGCAGCTGGCGGATGCTGCTTGCCGCGATCCTGATGGGCGGGGCGATGGCGCTGCTCAACGCGCGGTTCCAGCCCTATGTCACCGGCACCAACCTGGAGCGCTGGGGCGCGCTCATCACGCTGGTCGTGACGGGGATGCTGGTCTATGCGGTCGCCACCTTCGCGACGGGCGCCTTCCGTCTCGGAGATATCAAGCGGCTCGTTCGCCGCAACAGTTGAGGACCATCATGCGCGTCGTTTCCGGCATCAAGCCCACGGGCAACCTTCATCTCGGCAATTATCTGGGCGCCGTGAAGCAGTGGGTGGCGATGCAGGACGACATCCAAGCCCAGGGCGGCGAGACGATGTACTTCATCGCCGACCTGCACGGCCTGACCGAATGGATCGCGCCCGAGGCGATGGCGGCCAACACCATCGAGATGACCGCGACGCTGATCGCGGCCGGGATCGACCCCGAACGCTCGATCCTGTTCAACCAGACCCGCGTGCCGCAGCATAGCGAGCTCGGCTGGCTGCTGAACAATGTCGCGCGGGTCGGCTGGCTGAACCGCATGACCCAGTTCAAGGACAAGGCGGGCAAGAACCGCGAGGGCGCCAGCGTCGGGCTGTACGACTATCCGGTGCTGATGGCCGCCGATGTGCTGCTCTACAACGCCACGCACGTCCCCGTCGGCGAGGATCAGAAGCAGCATCTGGAGCTGGCGCGCGACATCGCGACCAAGTTCAATAACGACTATGATCGCGAGCTGTTCACCCTGCCCGAACCGTTCATCAGCAAGGCGGCCCCGCGCATCATGAGCTTGCGCGACGGCTCGGCCAAGATGTCCAAGTCGAACCCGTCGGAAATGTCGCTGGTCAAGCTGATCGATACCGATGATCAGATCGCCGAGAAATTCCGCAAGGCCAAGACCGACGCGGACGTCCTGCCCGACACGATGGAGGGGCTGGAAGGCCGCGCCGAGGCGCGCAACCTGATCACCATCTTCGCCGCGCTGGCCGACCGCACGCCCGGTGATGTGCTGGCGCAGTTTGCGGGCCAGGGCTTCGGCGCGTTCAAGCCCGAACTGGCCGACCTGGCCGTCGCCACGCTGGGCCCGATCCGCGAGCGGCTGACCCGGCTTCTCGACGATCGCGGCGAAGTCGGCCGTATCCTGGAGCGCGGCGCGGAGAAGGCCCGCGATTTGGCTGCGCCGCTGCTGCTCGACGTGCAGCGGACCATGGGCCTGCAGATCTGATGAACCCCGGCCCCGTCACCCGATGCGGGGGACGGGGTTTTGGCTGCCGACTCCCGTGGCCTTCCACTTGGTCTCACAGCGCCAACGTTTATCCAAAGCCAGGCTTAGCCCGATAGCAGCCGGAAGGGCTCTACCCCGGCCCCGTTCAGCCTGAGCGCAGTCGAAGGCCACGCCATGCGCTCACCGCCAGCGCATAAAGCTGAACTCGCATCATGATTGATGAAGGTTGGGCAAGCTACAATCGCACCGATTGAACGGCCGTCGAGAGGCGCTCGGCTGGCCGTCCCGTAAGCCAGCCCATGGCCTTCGACTTCGCTCAGGCTGAACCGCGCTTTGGGACTTGGGCTCAACGGCCGTTCGGGCTGAGCGAAGTCGAAGCCCACGCTCCGAACCCCGCCTAAGGACCTCAGCCCTCCAGTTCCTTCATCAGCACCCGCACCGCATTGTCGATATCGCGGTCGGTATCGCGCAGTTCCTCGATCTTGCGCACCGCATAGATGACGGTCGAGTGGTCGCGCCCACCGAATTTGCGGCCGATCTCGGGCAGCGAGCGGGTGGTCAGGCGCTTGGCGAGGTACATGGCGATCTGACGCGGGCGCGCGATGGCACGGGCACGGCGAGCCGAGACCAGGTCGAGCGGCTTCAGCTCGAAATGGCGGCTGACCAGCTTCTGGATTTCGTCGATGGTGATTCGACGCTGGGCGCCGCGCAGCACCTCGCCCAGCGTGGCGACGGCGAATTCCATGTCGATCTTGTCGCCGGTCAGCTGCGCATAGGCGACGACGCGATTCAGCGCGCCCTCCAGCTCGCGGATATTGCCGCGAATCCGCGACGCCAGCAGGTCGAGCACGTCGGTCGGCACATGGATCTCGGGCAGGTCGGCGACCTTGCGGTTCAGGATCGTCCGGCGCAGCGTCAGGTCGGGCGCCTTGATATCGGCCACCAGCCCAGCGCCGAGACGACCGATGATACGCGGCTCCACGCCGTCCAGCGACTGGGGCGAGCGGTCGGCCGAGATGACCAGCCGCTTGCCCGCGCCGACCAGTTCGTTGACCGTGTGGAAGAATTCCTCCTGAGTCGAATCCTTGCCCGCGATGAACTGAAGATCGTCGATCAGCAGCAGATCGGCCGAACGCAGCCGCGACTTGAAGCTGTGCGTGTCGCGCGCGCGCATCGCGGCGACGAAATCGAACATGAACCGCTCGGCCGACATGCACAGCACGACCGCTTCGGGGTGCGATTCGAGAAAGGCATGGGCGATGGCGTGCATCAGGTGGGTCTTGCCCTGCCCGGTGCCGCCATGAAGGAACAATGGGCTGAAACGCGGCGGACCAGGCTCGGCCAACGAGAGCGCGGCGTTGAACGCGACGCGATTCGACGAATCGACCACGTACCGGTCGAAGGTCAGGCGCGGATCGAGCGGTGGCCGGTCGGCGGGAACGCGCATCGCGGGCGCCGGAGCGGCCACGACCGGCGCGGCAGGCGCAGCCTTGGCACGCGTCTGACGCGGTGCGGGGGCCGGAGTCGGCGCAGGTGCCCCGAACAGCGAGGGCTGCTCATCGACCTCGACCGGCTGGACCGGAGTCGCGGCCACGGCACGCGGGGCGGGCGCCGCATCGAAGGTCTCGACGCTGGTCAGGCGCGCGACCTTGCTGGGCGCACGGGTTTCGATAACGACCGAGCGGACCTCGGGCAGAACCGCCTTGAATTCCAGGTGCAGGCGGTCGGCATAGTGGCTGCGCACCCAGTTGGTCGCAAAGGCCGAGGGGAGCGCCAGACGGACCGTATCGGGCTCGTCGCCCTCGATCAGCTCCATCGGCTTCAGCCATTGATCGAACAGCCGGGCGCCTGCCGATTCGCGCAGGTTCGCGCGGACGCGCGCCCAGGCACGGGCCTGGTCCGTCGTCGGTCGCGTTGCCTGCCAATTCGTCACCCGCGCACTCCACTTCTGCCGACCCCCGTGATGGGCGGTCGAGCCCCTATTCCACTTGGCGACACGTAGCCCATCGGCGAATCAAACGGATTCGACCCGGTCTGTCACTTCGCGATGTCCATGACGCGGGGCACGAAGCACCGCCGCTGGGAAACCGATTATGAGCGATGACGGGGTCTGATCAAGACCATGTCCGGCCATAAATCTGAAATAAACCGGATTGACAGCCAAAAGCCCGCAGAAACCCGTCCAACTATCTCACAAGTACATGAAATCGTTGAATATTAACCAAGGCGCGCGCCATCGCCCCGCAAGTCGAATCCCTCGAATCGCGGGCAAAGCTGGCGTTGCGCGAAACGCAGGATTGTTCCCACGGATCACGTTCCGCGAAGCGTTAATGAACGGATGACGAACGCACGAAAAAACCCGCCGGGGGACCGCCCCCGGCGGGTTTCATTCGTCGCGAAACCGAGAGGCTTAGGCCAGTGCGGCGATACGCTTGGTCAGGCGCGAGAACTTGCGCGAGACGGTGTTCTTGTGCAGCACGCCCTTGGCGACGCCACGGGCCATTTCCGGCTGCGCCGCGGCCAGAGCGACCGTCGCGGTTTCCTTGTCGCCGGCGGCCAGGGCGGCTTCGACCTTCTTCACGAAGGTACGGATGCGGCTGACGCGGTTGCCGTTGATGACGGCGCGACGCTCGTTGCGACGGATACGCTTTTTGGCCTGCGGCGTGTTCGCCATGAAAACCTCTAAATCTCGATCAAAAGGGATAGCGGCGCGACGCACCAGCTTTGAAGCCGCCGCCCTTACCGGCTGACGGCCTTGGCGTCAACCACGCTGGCAGGTCGCGCACCAGAAAGTCGAGCGCCCCGAATCGGTTCGCCGCCGGACGATCGTGCCGCATTCGCACGGCTCGCCCTCGCGGCCATAGACGCGCCATTCCTTGGAGAAATAGCCCAGTTCGCCGTCCGGCCGCACATAATCGCGGAGCGACGAACCGCCCGCCAGGATCGCAGCCTCCAGCACGGCGCGGATCGATTCGACGAGCCGCGCGAGTCGCGCTTTCGATATCTGCCCGCCCGCGCGGCCCGGCGTGATCCTCGCCATGTGCAGCGCCTCGCACACATAGATATTGCCCAAGCCCGCCACGATCCGCTGGTCGAGCAGCATCGCCTTGATGGGCGCCGCCCGCCCTTCCAGCGCCTCTGCCAGATAGGCGGCGGTGAAGTCCGGCCCCAGCGGCTCCGGCCCCATGGTGAGGAACGGCGGGTAGCTGGCCAGTTCGGCGGTCGGCCACAGATCGACGAAACCGAATCGCCGGGGATCGTTCAGCGCCAGCCGCCGCCCCGCCGCCGTCTCCAAGAGCAGATGGTCATGCGTCTGCGGCTCGCCCGGATCGATCCGCCAGCGCCCCGACATGCCGAGATGGAAGACCATGGTGTCGCCGCGATCGGTGTCGATCAGGCCGTATTTCGCACGACGATCGAGGGCCGTGACGGTCGCCCCCGTCATCCGCTGACGCAGATCGGCCGGAAAGGGATGGCGCAGGTCGGGGCGGCGCGGCTCGACCAGGGTCAGCCGCGCGTCCGCCAGCACCGGGGTCAGGCCGCGGACCGTGGTTTCGACCTCGGGAAGTTCGGGCATCGTTTCTCTGTCTGGGTTTCCTTAGGCAAACAGCTAGGTAGCGTTTGCCCCGCCAGCAAGGCCGGGCTAGGGCATCCCCATGAGCGATACCGTCTCCTTCGGCTATGAAGATGTGCCCCGCGACGAAAAGGTCGCCCGTGTCGGCAGCGTGTTTACGAATGTCGCCGCCAAATATGACCTGATGAACGACGCCATGTCGGGCGGCATGCACCGGCTGTGGAAGGATCGCTTCGTGCGCCGGGTAAAGCCCCGCGCCAGCGACCAGATCCTCGACATGGCGGGCGGCACCGGCGACATCGCCTTCCGCCTGGCCGAGTCGGGTGCGAGCATCACGGTCGCCGACATCAATCCGGCGATGCTGGAGGTCGGCATGAAGCGCGCGGCCGAGCGTGGCCTCGACGGGCTGGTCTGGACCGAGGCCAATGCCGAGCAGCTGACCTTCCCGGACAAATTCTTCGACGCCTATACGATCGCGTTCGGCATCCGGAACGTCACCGACATCCCGGCCGCGCTCAAGGAAGCGCATCGGGTCCTGCGGCGCGGCGGGCGGTTCTTCTGCCTGGAATTCTCGACCACCGTCTGGCCGGGCTTCTCGGAGGTGTACGACGCCTATTCGCACAAGCTGGTGCCCAAGCTGGGCCAGATGCTGGCGGGCGATGCGGACAGCTATCGCTATCTGATCGAATCGATCCGCCGCTTCCCCGACATGCCGGCCTTTGAAGGCATGATCCGCGAGGCGGGCTTCGTCGAGACCAAGGTCGAGCCGATCATGGGCGGTCTGGTCGCGATCCATTCGGGCTGGAAGATTTGATGCGAGGACGCCTGGGCGGACACGCCCTGTGACCCAGCCGGTGGTGCATTTGTGGCGTCTGCTCAAATGGGGGCGGACGCTGGCGCGGCATGGCGCGCTGAAGGGCATCGAGCGCGATCCCAACACGCCCGCGCCTGTGCGGCGGCTGGCGCGTGTCGCCCGCTTCGGCGCGCGCGTGCCCGCCAAGCCCGCCTATGCCGACGCGTTCCAGGCGATCGGCCCGGCAGCGATCAAGCTGGGCCAGACGCTGGCGACCCGACCCGATCTGGTCGGCGACGATGCCGCGCACGACCTGTTGCGGCTGCAGGACCAGCTGCCCCCCGTGCCCTTCGCGACGATCTGCGCCGCGATGGAGGCCAGCATGGGCCGTCCCCCCTCGCACTTCTTTTCCTCGATCGAGGAGGCGCCAGTCGGTGCCGCCTCGATCGCGCAGGTGCACCGTGCGGTGACGACCGATGGCCGCACCGTCGCGGTCAAGGTGCTGCGCCCCGGCGTCGAGGAAGATTTCGCCCGCGCCATCGACACCTATCAATGGGCCGCAGCCCAGGTCGAGGGGATGAGCGGCGAGGCCGCCCGCCTGCGCCCGCGTCTGACGGTCGAGAATTTCCGCCGCTGGACGCTGCGCGAACTGAACTTCCGGCGCGAGGCGGCCTCGGCCTCCGAACTCGCCGAGGCGATGACCGCCGAGCCCGACTTCATGGTGCCGCAGATCGACTGGGCACGATCCACCGCCAAGGTGCTGACGGTCGAGTGGATCGACGGGATCAAGCTGTCCAACCGGCAGGCGCTGGTCGAGGCAGGCTATGACCTGCCGCACCTCGCCCAGACGCTGGTGCGCGCCTTCCTGCGCCAGGCGATCGCGGAGGGCTTCTTCCACGCCGACATGCACCAGGGCAATCTGTTCGCCCTGCCCGGCAACAAGATCGCCGCGATCGACTTCGGCATTATGGGCCGGATCGATCGGCGCGCGCGGGTGTGGCTGGCCGAAATCCTTTATGGCCTGATCACCGGCAATTATAAGCGCGTTGCCGAGATCCATTTCGAGGCGGGTTATGTCCCCGCCCATCATAATGTCGCCGAGTTCGCCACCGCGCTGCGGGCGGTGGGCGAGCCGATGCGGGGGCTGCCGGTCAAGGACATGTCGATCGGCATGATGCTGGACGGCCTGTTCTCGATCACCCGCGATTTCGACATGGTGACGCAGCCGCACCTCTTGCTGCTGCAAAAGACCATGGTGATGGTCGAAGGCGTGGCGACCAGCCTGGACCCCGACATCAACCTGTGGGACTCGGCCGCGCCGTTCGTGCGCGAATGGATCAGGACCGAACTCGGTCCCGAGGCCAAGATCGCCGACCGGCTGATCGAGGATGTGCAGACGCTGGCCCGCCTGCCCGAACTCGTCCGCCGGATCGAGGCGCGTTACCCTGCGCCGGGTGGCGAGCCGCCCGCGCCGCCCCTCAAGCAGATTGAGGTCGTGCGGATCGGTGGCGGCTGGCGTTATGCGCTGATCTCGATGCTGTCGGCCGCCGCCGGAGTCGCGGCCACCATCGCCGTGCTTCGGTAGGATGCTGGGATAGGCATGCCGGGCAGCGCGCCCCCCGTTCCCCCGCGCCGCATCTCGCGGCCGATCTGGCTGAACCAGCCGGGCCGGTTGTCGGCCATGACGCCATCGGTCGCGATCGGGACGCTGGCGTTGCTGCTGGTTCTGATCGCGGGGCTGCTCTGGACCGGCGGCGATGCCGATCCGGTGGCCGACCGCCTGACACCGGTGTCGGCCGCGATCCTCGACCATGTACGGCACGGGCAGGATTTCTACTCGGCCGCGATCGACGCCTTGCGCGAAAATGGGCGACCGTTGCGCCCGGTGCTGCTGGCGGTGCCGCTACCCGCGCTACCCGTGACGCTGGCGCTGATGCCGCCGCTGGTCGGTCAGTTGCTGCTCGTCCTGCTGGGCCTGGCCGTTATCGCGGGCTGGGCGCGGCGCTGTTGGCCGCTGATCGAGGGGCGCGGCCCCCGCGCATTGGTAATCATCCTGCTCGTCGCGGGACTTTATCCGGCATTCGACCGGGCGATGGTGTCGGTGCCCGAGGTCTGGGCCGCGCTGCTCATCGCGCTGTCGCTGGTTCAGCGGCGGCCCGATGCCATGCCGACTGCGATCGCGCTGGGGCTGGCCGCGATGATCCTCAGCCCCGTGGCGCTTCTCCATGCGCTGCTGATGGCGTTTCTCGCCTGGCGTGCGGGGGCGGAGCGTGAGGCGACCGGATGGATCGCGGCGACCGCCATCGCGATGATCCTCTATGCCGCCCACGCCCATAGGCTGAATGCTATGGTCGGCCCGATCGACCCCGCCATCGCCTCCCCCATCGCGTTCCAGTCGCCGGGTGCGTGGCTGGCGGCGATCGCATCGGCGAGCGGAGTCGGGGTGCTGCCCATGGTGATCGCGCTGCCGCTGGCGGTACTCGCCGCGCTGGGCTGGGCGCATTGGCGGCAGCCGGTGGCGCGGCGGGCGGGGATCACGCTGGCCGCCTATGCGCTGCTCGGCCTTCTGACCGGCGCGCCCGCCTTTGCGCTGGCGGTCGCGCCGCTTATCTTCCTCGGCGTCGTCTTCGCTCCCGATGCGGTCCGCGAGTTGATCGCCGCCGCGCGAGACCGGCGACGCATTACCGTGACGCGAGTCGTGCGATGAGCCATATCCTGTTGATCGTCGGGGGCGGGATCGCCGCCTACAAGGCTTGCGAGCTGATCCGCCTGCTCCGCAAGGCCGGGCACAGCGTGCGCTGCGTCCTGACCGAGGGGGGCAGCCATTTCGTCACGCCGATGACGCTGGCCGCGCTGTCGGAAAATCAGGTCTTCACCACGCTCTGGGACCTGAAGGACGAGGCGGAGATGGGCCATATCCAGCTGAGCCGCGAGGCCGATCTGGTCGTCGTCGCGCCGGCCACCGCCGACCTGATGGCGCGCATGGCGAACGGCCATGCCGATGATCTGGCCACGACCCTGCTGCTCGCCACCGACACGCCGGTGCTGGTCGCCCCTGCCATGAACGTCCGCATGTGGTTGCACCCCGCCACCCAGCGTAACGTGGCGCAGTTGCGCGCCGATGGGGTCGAGGTGATGGCACCCGATGAAGGCGCGATGGCGTGCGGCGAGTTCGGCCCCGGCCGCCTGCCCGAGCCGCCCGCGATCCTCGCCGCGATCGAGGCGAAGCTGACGCCTGCCCATCGCCCGCTGGCGGGGCGGCATGTGCTCGTGACGGCGGGTCCGACCCACGAGCCGATCGATCCGGTCCGCTACATCGCCAATCGCTCCTCGGGGCGACAGGGCTTTGCGGTCGCGGGCGCGCTGGCGGCCTTGGGGGCGCGGGTGACGCTGGTCGCCGGGCCGGTGACGTTGCCCACGCCGCCGGGTGTTACCCGCGTGAATGTCGAAACTGCGCGCGACATGGCCCAAGCCGTCACGGACGCACTGCCCGCCGATGCCGCCGTCATGGTCGCCGCCGTCGCCGACTGGCGGGTCGAGGCGGCCGAG